>JALTWR010000001.1 GCA_027046965.1 Candidatus Altimarinota bacterium
ACTATTTAGAGTCTATATCTCCATATCTTGTTGAACTTGCACAAAAGATCTGATGGATAGATATATTTGTCTCTCACGCAATATTTGCCTCCAACAATAGTCGAACTCAGCCACAAATAGACAAAGATCTACCTCTAAACATTTTACAATGACGTCATCCAGTAGTAGAAGCAAACCTCCCTCCTGAACAAAATTTCGTAGCAAATGATATACAAATGGGCCAAAAACATGGAATTATCCATATCATCACCTGACCTAATATGTGATGAAAATCGACTTTTTTAAGGCAAAATGCTATCGCAATTCTTCTAGCTCATACTTGATTGCGAGTACCTGCAAAACAAGCTCAGATACCTTTAGTAAGCTGAATTTTTGCAAGAGTGTGAGCCGGTGATGCATTAGCCCAAAATCAATCTACTTTTATGACAGAAATGTTAGAAGTATCCAATATCCTAAACAATGCTGATAAAAACTCCTTTATAATACTAGATGAACTTGGACGTGGTACCTCAACTTATGATTGACTAGCTATAGCTCAAGCCATTGTAGAATACATTGCTATTAACCTACAAGCAAAAACTCTCTTTGCTACCCATTATCACGAATTAACTCAACTAGAACAAAAATATCCTAATATAAAAAACTATTCTGCTGCTGTATACGAAAGTGGTAATGAAATTGTATTTTTGAAAAAGATTGTTCCAGGTAAAGCAAACAAAAGTTATGGTATCGAAGTAGCTCGCTTAGCAGGTTTGCCTCCTAAAATTATAAACCGTTCCAAAGAAATTTTACAAAAATTGGAAACCAAGGCATCTCAACTTTGATGAGTGCAATTACCACTGTTTAATGCCTCCTCATCCCATGATCCTAAATTACAAAAAATCAAGCAAAAATTACAATCAATTGATATCAACAATATCACTCCTCTACAAGCCTTGCAAATCTTAGAGGAAATTAAAAAGTTAATTAATTAATCATTCTGGTTTAGTCTTAGTAGAATTAATAATACTATATACTATTTCTTTCAAACATCTTTCAGAGTTTTCTTCTTCTTTACAACTTTCTAACATCTCAATACTAATCTTCAGCAATAAAGGATATTCACTTACAAATCTTTTTGCTTCCTCTTCTCATAATATCTCTTCCAAGAATTTCATTACTTCTTTTAATCTCTCCTCTGAACGACCAAACAAACTAGGAAATTTTTTTATAGATTCCTTTGCTTCTTCTTCTCACAATATCTCTTCCAAGAATTTCATTACTTCTTTTAATCTCTCCTCTGAACGACTCAACAAACTAGGAAATTTTTTTATAGATTCCTTTGCTCACTCTTCTCATAATTCCGTCTTCAAAAAATTATATACTTCCTCTATATTTTTTCCCGAGGCCATGATGAAAGTGCCATTTTGCCGTATTACATCAATCTCTTTTGGTTCAAATCATAATCCCATCAAAGTTACTATTCCCTCTCATATTCTCAAAGAAACCCACATCTTTAAAAATTTAATTATTCTCCCTTTCGTCTTACTATCCATCTGAGATGGCGATATTTGCCCCCACAAAACCCATATCCAGTATAAATTAGCAAATACCAAATATCTCCTCCACAACGTCAATCATTCCATCATTTCTCCTAAAAATTCATTCCACCCAGAAGCAAAATTAAAATATCTTTCCACATCCTCCAAATACTCCTCCCATACAAATTTCCATTTACCCTCAACTCCTATATTAATTTTAGCATAACCTGCTTCCAACATCTGCTTTATTAATCTCCTATTAACTTCCGTACCTTTTACTCATTTTAACAACCAAAACTCATCACCTCATTCTTTTACATTCCAAGGTAAAAATCATGCAACTTTCTTAATCAAAACTGCTCCTTCTCCTAACTCATCCACAGGAAATCTTTCAATATTACCACCGCCTGAATCTGCAACCAGTAATTCCACTCATTCATTTGATATTTCTTCGAAATGCAACATTGGATCAGGCCCTATCAATGGTGTAACTAATCTAGGAGGAAGAACTTTATTTCTCTTTTTACTTCAAGTCTTACTTGTGTTGTTTTTCTCTGTTTTTGCTGATCATCCATCTGTTAAAGTTTCTTTTATTTTTGCAGCTGTTTCTTCCTTAACCCCAGACACTCTATTCCCATAAATCTCCTTAAAAATCTCATTTAGCCTTTTAATCGCTTCTTCTCCATTATCTTTCATAGTTTTCCACAAACCGCTCAAATGTGTTTTAAAGCCAGCTAAGTGCAATAAAAATAAAAACCATTCAGCAATATTATAGTGTTTCCTTCATATTTTTAATATATCATTTAATGGATTTTTTAGGGAATTTGCAATCCAATCTCTTATAATATCTGGATTTTCTGAGATCTCTCTAACAACTTCCCCAAATCTTCAAAAAGCATCACGTGCCTGATTACAGGCATTTAACATACACTTAAGCATAGCCAACTTTTCCTTTCACATCTCATCTATATCCTTACTTATTGACTTCAAAAATTTCAATATTAAATCTTCTCCTAATTTAGCCAATACTACATCCATTATAGAAAAAATATCTCATTCAGTTATTACAACCCTCTTATTCTTTTCTTTTGTAAAACTATATCCAATTTCTTCTCAAATTTTTATTAACCAAAATCCAATAGTCCTTCTTTCTCCTCATATCTCATATCTTTCATTTAACGGCTTTTTAGAAATTATGGCTAATCCAAAAATATTCCGTAAATCTTTTATAGACATATTACAACATTTGGTATCCTCCAGATTACCTATGTCTCCTTCTAAATCCTCATAACTATATTTGGGCATTGAAATTTTAATTAAACATTAAAACACTTGTCAACTTTAAATTATAAAAGTTATATAAAAAGTCAATATAAAATATGTACCATTAAAGTTGCCAATCTATAGGCTCCTTCCCTTGAGAAATTAAATAAAGATTTATTTTGCTAAAGGGGCGCGTGCCAAAAAATCCCCTGGATGCTGACAACGGAGAAGGATGTGCTCATTTTATTATCAAATGCTTTGTATCATCTATCAAATGTTCTTTTTCTTTTGCATAGTTACCCCAGAGGACAAAAACCAAGCCCTCTTTGAGATCAGAAAGTTTTTTGATTATAGCATCAGTGAATTGTTCCCATCATTTTCATCTATGAGATGCAGGTTTATGAGCTTCCACAGTTAAAATTGGGTTTAACAATAGTACTCATTGTTTAGCCCACTTGGTAAGGTTGCCTGTTTGAGGGATAGGAATCCCTAAATCCTCATGCAACTCTTTAAAAATATTTTGTAATGATGGAGGGGGAGGAACCCCATCTGGCACCGAAAAAGCCAATCAATGAGCCTGTCAAGGATTATGGTAAGGATCTTGTCCTAATATAATAACTTTTACCTTATCCCAAGGAGTTTGATTTAAAGCATTGAAAATTAACTTAGGAGGTGGATAAATAACTTTTCATTTTTTAAGTTCTGATTTTAAAAATTCTTTCAATTGCAACATATAAGGCTTTTTAAACTCTTCCTGCAAGACCTTCTTCCATCAACTTTCAAGCTTTATATCATTATTACCTGCTTTTTCACTCCCCATTCAACAGTTAAATTGAAAAGTTTAAATCTATATCTTTAAAATTTAACAATCATCAAAGTTTTTACAACATATTTTGGCCCCGTTGGAGTTGATTTTTTTTCAAAGTTTATTATTATTTGCAATTGCAAATCAGAGTACAAGGAGAGGTGGGTGAGTGGTTGAAACCGGCTGCCTTGAAAGCAGTTGTCCGCGCAAGCGGACCGCGGGTTCGAATCCCGCCCTCTCCGCCATTTAAAACTAAGATAACGAATGAGAGTATCTTATATATCAAAAAAATTTTTCCCTCATTTCTTATTAAGCATTGTAACCACAGTTGGGCTAGCACGAGCTATAATAGCTCCTCCCATGAAAAACACACTTACTTCTAACACTATTTTCGCCCAAGATTTCCAAATAGCTAATAGATCAGATAATACTCAAGGCTTGTCCTTAGAAAATATATTAAGTTTTGACGAAAAACTTGATGGGATTATATACATAGTTAAGCCTTGAGACAACTTATCCTCAATAGCTTACAAATTTGGGACTACCATAAATCAAATAAAGCAAATAAACAATCTTAAAAGTGATGTTTTAAGACCAGGACAAAAACTTATAATACGCTCCCAGCCTGGAATCTACTATCAGGTAAAAGAAGACACTAGTTGGAAAGATTTTGCTCAAAAATACAAATTGGATCTTAAGCAATTACTTTCTTTAAATTACGTATCTGACGAAGACCAAATATTACAAAAATGAGATGAAATATTTTTGCCTTTAACTCAAAAAGAAGCAATCGAAAAAGGGCTACTACCAAAGCCAAAACCTAAGCCAAGGCCTACATATACACAACCTCAGAGAAGTGTGACTGTTACAACTTCCACTTCTCAACGTACCCCAGTATCTTCATCATCCAGATGATCAAAGGTCGTTAAATCTTATTACCGAAATCCTTGAATATACAACTGATTTGCTCCAGGTCACTGTACTCGGTTTGTCGCTATCAAAAAATTCCCATACATAACAGATACCAAGCAAAAAAAGCTTTGGCATTGAAATGCAAAAAATTGGTATGATAATGCAGCTGCAGCAGGATATCCTGTCGGTCAAACCCCTAAAATAGGCTCCATTGTCGTTATTAGATATGGTGCTCCAAACTATTATTACAATTATGGTCATGTGTGAATTGTTCGTGATATAGACTGGAAAAATAAAAAATTGTTAATAGAAGAGATGAATGCCAAATGAAGATTTATAGTGACTCGACGCCGGATCCCCATGGACAACAAAATAATTGGTTATATATACTACAATCTTAACAAATAATGGCCAAAAAAAGTCTTAAAAAAAAACTAGCTGCATTAGTTAAAAACATTTTTAGGAAAAAAACTAAAAGGAAATATTCTACAAGACGTCTTAAAAAAAGAAAAGAACTCATCAAAAAGATTTTGAGTGTTTTTGGTATATTTTTGTTGATAATAAGCTTGATATGAGCTATTCGATTCAAAAAAAATATACTGGACAATCTGCCTGACATTTCACATATAGAGAAAATTTCTCTATCGCAAGCCAGCGTAATAACAGATAGAAATGGAGAAGTATTGTATAGAATATTTGAAGAAAATAGAGAATATGTACCTCTCGACCAAATTTCTCCAAATATGATAAATGCTATAATTGCCATAGAAGACAAAAACTTTTGGTCAAATCCTTGAATAGATATCTATGGGATCATCAGAGCAGCAATTAATGATCTTGTTCACAGAAAAGCTTTACAATGATGATCAACACTTACTCAACAATTAATAAAAAATCTACTATTAGATAGTGATAGGAAAATAGAAAGAAAACTAAAAGAAATAACTCTAGCCCTCAAGATCAACTCTTATTTAGAGGACAAAATAAAAAAACAATATCCAAATTTATCTGGAAAAGAACTGCAAAAAAAAGTAAAAGAAAAAATATTAGAATTATATCTCAACTATATATTTTTAGGGAACAACAATTATTGAATACAAACAGCTTCTAAATATTATTTTGATACTCCTTCCAAAGATCTTTCTGTGCTTCAATCTGCTATTCTTGCCTCAATTCCCAAAGCTCCTTCAAAATACAATCCAATTTCAAACCCGGAGCTTACGTTAGGCAAACTAGTAATAAAAAATCAAGATAACGACGAGATAACCAGCTGAGCCATAATAACTGAGGTCAAAAATTTAATAAGACAAAGATTAGATGATGCCTTTTTAGAAGGCCTATCTTCAGAAAAAATCATCAAAATATTACACTCCAAAACCAACTTCACCGCAAATATTAACTCCGAAACCTATCAGATTTCATATCAAATCTGAAGAAAAGATTTAGTACTAGCAAGAATGCTGGAAGATTGATATATCTCTCAGCAAGAATTTACTCAAGCTTTTTTGGATTGACTAACAATAAAAATATTGCCTAAAAAATTAGACATTAAAGCACCTCATTTTGTATTTTATGTTATTGATATACTAAAAAAACAATATGGTGAAGACAAACTTCGTAAATGAGGTCTAACTATAAAAACAACTCTTGATTTAAGAGTGCAGGAATTAGCTCAACAAAGTATAGAAGAAAATTACAATTTATTAAAAAATCATGGAGCTAGCAATGCTGCTATGGTTTTTATAGATTCCCACAAATGAGATATTATAGCTTATGTAGGATCCAAAGATTATTTTGATGAGGAAATAGATTGAAATGTAGATATGGTACGTGCGCTAAGGCAACCCTGATCGACTGTAAAACCCCTAGTATATGCCTTAGGATTTATGAAACACTCAATTACCCCTCAATCTCCAATATATGACATTCCTTTAAAACTAGGCAAGGATGAGCCTAATAATTTTGATGGTAAGTTTTGGGGATGGGTAAGCATAGCCCAAGCTTTGGCAGGTAGTAGAAATATTCCTGCCATTAAGATGCTGTTGCGAAATTGAGGAGAAACTCAAGTCAAAAAATTTTTTAGAGACCTTGGTATGAAATCTATAGACCCCAATAAACACTATGGATATCCGTTGGCAATTTGAGCAGCTGAAGTCCCAATGTTAGAACTTGCAACTGCCTATACCCATCTTAGTGCTTCTTGAAAACCTGCTCCAATAGATCCGATATTAGAAATAAGATGACCTGATGGAAGCCTCCTTTATTCCAAAAAAACTAAAAGCGTTGATCAAATAATACCCCCATGAGTTGCATATATAATCTGGGAAATACTATCCAATAAGGAAAACTTTCCACCTTCTTGGAGATATTCCTTTTCATTTCCTGGTATTCTCACAGCCACCAAAAGTGGGACCACAAATACCGAAAAGAAAAAATTACCTAGAGATTGATGGTTTGTAGCATACACTCCTTATAAAGTTGCCGTGTTCTGGGCATGAAACACTAATGGAGCTCCAATG
>JALTWR010000002.1 GCA_027046965.1 Candidatus Altimarinota bacterium
CAGATTGTTCCTAGCATAAACTGTAATAGTCCAACTAGCATCGGGAGAAGAAGTACTATAAGTTCTCGTTACCTGAAAGCTAGTCCTTTCAGGGGGATCTAAACTAGCCGTCCCATTACCATAATTAATACGCGTAAGTTTAGACCAGCTGTTAGTACTAGCACTAATTGTAGTTGTTAAGCTCCCATTATTACTATAGCTGGGAGAAGCACTTACAGTTACACTTGGGGTTTCAAGTTGACATTGATTATTACAACCATCTCCATTTGCAGGTCAATTATCGCATTCTTCCAAGTCTACATTATCTGGAGCTCATATTGGATTCACATAATTACTATCCACATAACTATTGCCACAATAAAATGGAACTATAGGGTTGCCATCCAAATAAACTAGATTATCTCAGCCTACATAAAAATTTCAATTGTAACTACCTAGCCTACCTATTTTAAGAGCTCCTTTGATATCCAATGCTACTTGAGGATCTACATTATTAACCCCCACTTTAGAATTCTTAACTACTAATACATCATCCAAGTTCACATCCTTGCCCAAATTGATAGATACCAATGCATTATCGTAATTCGCTCAAATCCATTTAATACCTGGTTCCAAAGCATCATATTTCAAAAATATTTCCTCATCAGCACTAGATGCATGATTGGCTCCATATCTCAAAAATGTTCCCCCTCTTATACCCAGTTGTTGCACAAAAGCATCTCATACGCCTACTTTTTGAATTTGTGTATACCCAGTATAAACTTCTACATTACCATTATCATTTTCATTAACCCCTATGTATTTAACTCCATTTTGATTAGATTCAGAGGAAATTATAAGCTTAGCCACAAATCAAGCAGCTTGCGAAAATGTAGTCTGCACATCAACTTGCTGTGCAAAAACTCAAAAGGTAAAATAGCTAACTATCCCAACACCCAATCAACCTAAAAGAGGTTTTAAATAGACTTTTTTCATCTAAAGATATCTAATATTTTAAATATTAACGTGCAACCTGATGCCATTCATACTGACCATTTATAGGTCTACCATAAAAATCTGTCTTTGCCTCACATACCAAAAGTTTTCCACTACTATCCCACACTACCAACCCTACCGAACTAGCCGTACATCCTGGTCTGTTTACAGCTGAATAAACTCTCAACGTCCCATTATTAATATTTAACAATGAAGCTCACCCTGGTCATATACTAACATGAGCTCATCATTGATTTGAAACAATAACATTACCTAACCGATAATTTATATTCCCTCCCTTAGTAAATACGTTATCTGCAGCATTTACCAGTTGTATTTCAGATTTATTTACAAAAATTTTGTCATTCAGATTTATTTCTCCACTTAACCCTAATGAAACGTCACTATTAGGAGGTTGATTAATTCACATATTATAATGAGAAATTAGCTTATTTTGAACACTAACAACCACTGGAGATGAAGCATCAATAACCACCTTATTTCCTACTTTTAACTGCATCAAATAACTCTCAAAATCTATTACTCAGCTATTAATAAATGCTCATATCACTACACCTCAGCTTAATCAAACTACGAACATCAAGTTTTGTATCAGACGTTTCATGATTTATTTAAAATTAATAAAATATTACTGGTTGGGTAGATGGGGAAGTATTTATTGGCGGTAAAGTAGGAGAGGAAGGAATTGTACCCGCACTTGGAGAAGTTGAAGTCTCAGGAATAGTAGGATCTGTAGGCAATGGAATAGCAGAACCGCCATCACTAGGCAAAGTTGGATCTGTAGGTAATGGAATGACTGTACCTCAAGGAATAGGAGCAGGTGTTGTAGTAGAAGATGGAACCTGAGTTGTTGGCAACGCTGTAGGCAGTCAAGTACCATCCCATCTAATTATAGTCTTGAATGCATATCATCCTGTTGGATTTCAATTTTTATCCCTAGCTGGTTCGCATACCTGCCAATCTGATCCAACCTTTTTAATAGCTCATAGTGTAGCTGCACTACATCATACCGTTGAAGAACCATTGATATAAGCAGGTCAAGCTACATATACACCATTGCTCATTACGGTAAGCCCAGTTGGATCAATCACAACACTTCTATTAGCTTTATCTACTACCATTAAAGGGGGTGACTGATCTGATTTTATATTAAGGCTTCTTCATATTTTAATGTTTAATTGTGTGTTATTTTGAATACTCTCCCCCTTAAAGATCAAATCTCCTACACTAAATCATCAAGCAATACATAGTTTAAAGCTACCATTATCCAAATAATTATCCTTACAATAATCACCGATCAAAAGCTGATTTTCTACATAAGATTCACCACTAACCTCAAAGGAAATATCCCTTGCAGGATTAGCACTTAAAATCGCTTTTATTTCACCATCTGGCAATCAATTATCGGTAAAAACAAGACCTTTAACATATGTTACTAGTGACTCTATAGGTTGATTAACATTTATACTCGCGTATGCCAAACCAGATGATGAAATTAATGCAGCTAATAATAGTAGTTTTGAGGATTTCATTATATATTATATGTTTTAATAAATTTGCTTATCTCTTAACCTTAAAATATTTTTTTTTAGATTGTTTTTCAAGATCTTTTTTCTTTCTTTTTCTAAATAATGGTCATATCCAAAACCTACACAATATATATCACAAAATCAAGCTGAGAACTGCTAAAACCCGTACAACCTTATCATTTAAAGCAACATATTTTTCCGTATAGACCACATTAAAATCAAATCCAGTCTGGTAGGTATAAAGTTTTCAATCAGCTCAAGTATAAACCAAGGATACTACAGCATGCATTTTTCTATCTCTTTGCCTTTCTTTAATAGTTTGCCAAAAATATAAGTATCTGTATTCTCATCCTATATTTTGCAAAGTATAATATTCACCTGGTGCTCTATATTTGATATTCCCCAATGGATCTCTATACAAAAATCATTTCCATTTTGCTTGAAATTTTCTTTTTGATTGAGGCAAAACATTACCGCCTTCATCATTTATAGGAATATAATCTACTATTTTTTCTCATATTTTAACTCACTGCTTATTAACGATCATCTCTTTACCTATATCTTGAAGACGTTGACCATTTTCATCTATAATTTCTATTTTACCCTTGGGTTTTATATGAACATTACCTTCGTTTTTAAAGTCTATCTCAAAATTCACTTCCTGAGTAAAATTGTTGTCACCTGAAATAGGCAATGGTGGGACAATATCCTCATCATTTCCGCTCACAACCGGGACTTCCTCTTGTTCCAAAGGAGGTTTATAAAGTCCTCCATAGACTTTTATATCTTCTACTCATCAAGATATCACTACATCTCAAGTAACCTTTACTATCAAAATAATAGCTCATTCCCCTCTAACACCTACATAAGCACCGCTAGTAACATCTCAACTTACATAGTTGCGTTCTCTAAAAATGACTCATCAATAATATGTCCCTGGCACAGCATTAGCTGGCACATTTATAGTAAATGGAACTATTTTTTGACTATTTGGAGGAACAACCACTGAAGAAGTACCAAAACTTATCCAATCTGTCAAGATATATTGGTCATAAGGTGGTGGAACTGTTTCCCCAGGGAAAATCCAATTAGGAGCTCCATTTACATTATTAGGAACAAAACTACGAGCTTCCAGATCATAAATCAAAGTTCTATTGGTTGTATTTCTAACAGTAGCCGTTTTTGTGATTATATCTCCTGGGTCTACATCAAGCTCATATTTGAGAGGGACAATGGATATCACTACCTGTGCGAACAACACCCCAGCCCCAAATATCCCTCCTAGCAAGATAGCTAAAATTTTGTGAAATACCTTCATCAATTCTATTAAGTTTATGATATTAAATCTCCACCTAAAGTTATATATTTAATACCAACATTCAACAAAAATTAACGGAAAAAATTTGACAACTTAATACCTAACTACTATAATTAAGTATATTTAAATATTTATATCAAAAAACAAAAGATAATGAACATTAAAAAGTTGCTTATTGGAACTGGTCTTAGTGGACTGGCATTTGGATCACTATTTGCGGCTGTACAAATAGGTACAGGTTCTGTAGTTGGAACAGGGGCATTTGATAGTCCTATACTTTGGGATGAAACATTTGGAGGGACAGCTAATGCTTCAGGTAGTGTATCAAACATCAAAGTGATCGCTAGAGTGTACCCTTCACTTAATATGCAAATCTCTACCGGATTAATTGACCTTGGAGTGCTTGTTCCAAACGTAGCTTCTCAATGAAGTTTACAAATAGAAGTTGGAACAAATGCTGCAGGTGGTGTAACTGTAACAGCTAGATCTCAAAGAGGTGGCCTATACAACACGGGAGCAAACAGCTATATCAACAATCTTACCACAGATGGTATTGCTGAAAGTTATAAGTTCTTATCTAGTCCTGGGCCAAATGATTCAAGCTTCTCAACTTACACCAAGACTGCAAACCTTAATGTAGAAGTAAACGATACTACCACAGATCATGTAGTAATGACAACTAATAAGCCAGAAAAGACCCAAAACGTTGATGATGTTACATTTACAGTAGAAGCAACTGTTACAGATGAAACTCCTGCAGGTGACTATGATGACTTTATAACCTTCACCGTAAGCGGTAACTTCTAAAAACAAAAAAGATAATCAAAAAATCCCAGGCCTTAGGTGCCTGGGATTTTTATTAAACTTTGATTTCTTCAATATTTCATTCAGGAGATATATTTAATCTGTATTTAGCTCCCCCACGACTTACATAACAGTTTTTACCGACAATCTCTTTGCCTTCATAAACTGGTGGTATAATAACTCCTTTTAGTTCATTTGCTCCTACAAAAAACTTAACAATTCCCATTTTAGCTCCCCTTCGCCAAAAAGCTATATCCTTTATCAACTGATCATCAACTTTTTCAACACCAGATATTATCTCAAAAACCCCACGAGAAGTATTATCTTCAAAAATCTCAACCACTAGATCTTCTCTATCCGATTTAACTATTTTAAACACCATAGCAAATAAATTAGCGATTTTAGAAATCTCAATTCTGCCTATCATAAGTGCTTCACCTCCTAGTTGCTCTACCGAATTAGATATTGCCTCTCCTGGAAAAATAATGAGTACTTCCGGATTTATGCTAACTTTTTGTTCAAAAAATTCTTGTCTAAGATTACCATCACTATCAATATCTACTTTGATTAGATTGGTTCATTGTCTCATAACCACTCCCTCATCTACAGGATATTTGTGCACTACTTCTCAATCATATATTGCTTTGGTACCCCAAGCGAAAAGCTTTCCATCTTCATTAAAAAATTTGATAACTCCAAATTTATCCTCCCCAGTTAATGATGATTCCTTGTAAAAAACGATATTGTTGACTGGTTCCTTATCAATATAAGACAATTTAAATCCCTCATCTTCCAAAATTATAGGGAAAATAACCGGAAAAATCTCTCATCTAGTAGTCTGGAACAAAATTCCCTCTCTGCCATCTGAAGTATTAAACGGATAAAGTACTCCATAATTTTGATAAGAGGAGATCAAGATAGGCATTTCCTTTTTGACATTCAACCCCCTCAAATATGATTCATCCATAGGAACTCACGGATAGACGGAAAAATATTCGACCTTCTTACCGGTATCCTTGGTTCTTTGAAATAGATTTTTGAAAAATTTGATCATTAGAAATTTCCTTAAAAGTTAAAAATATTTTTCAATGTGGTTATAATTATTTTTAATCTCTTTTTCAAATGATAATTTGCATTGCTAAGTTTATTGATTATACTGTTTTGTGTTTTAAAATACTCAAAAAAACATGCAAAGAAATTTAATCAAAGTAGGAAATATCACTTGGACTCACCTATTTTCCCCATCACATGAAGAAATTGAAAAAATTTCTAAGTTATTTGATTTTCACGAAATTATAGAAGAAGATCTTTTTGAAACTAATATACAAGATAAGGTAGATACGTATGATGATTATATATTTTTGGTATTACATTTCCCAAAATATAGACCTTCTTTGCAAAGATATATCTTAAACGAATTTAAAATTATCTTAGGTAATAATTTTATAATTAGTATTTCATCTCATAGCAGCTCTCATATTCGTAAATTGATGGAAAAATATCAAAAAGAATCCCAACAAATAGAAGATGATGAAGAATACAAAATTTCTACTTATTACATACTCTATCTTATAATAGATTCAATGTACGAAAAGACCATTAACTTGTTACACAAAAATAACAAGGATATACTCGAAATGGAAGAAAAACTTTTTGCAGGCAAATGATTAAGCAAAGATTTACTAGAAAGGATGATGATCAAAAAAAGGAATATTAACTTCCTTAAATATATTTTTATCCCCCAAGCAGAAATCTTAGAAGAAGCTCAGAACATATTAATTGAGTTTTTTGAAAATGATGCTGAAGCTCAAGAAGAAATAGAAGTACACTTTGAGGATCTAGAATACAAGCTAGACAAAATCCAAAATCAAATTAAAATTTTAGCATCTCATATTGATTCCCTCACAGAAGTATATAACTCCCTAATGAACATCCAGATTAATACAATAATCACCATTTTGACAATTTTTACTGCAATTGTAGGTATACACACCCTAATAGCTGGATGGTACTGAATGAATGTCCCTCTTCCAGGTCAAGATAATCCTTGGGCTTTTTGGTTTATATTGGCTTCTACTATTATAATCACATTAGGAATGATTGCCTTGTTCAAAATCAAAAAATGGATTTAACCAAAAAAACGGTCCGGCCAGGAGTCGAACCTGGATTCCACCCTCCGCAGGGGTGTGTTCTGTCCATTGAACTACCGGACCGTACATTCAAGGGGAGTGGGATTTGAACCCACAACTGAGGTGCCGAAGACCTCCGTGTTCCCAGTTACACCATCCCCTTATCTAAACAATTTCACCCCATAATTTTAAAGCATCTGGTTTTGTAATCTTAACTTTGACAAAATCACCAACTTTAATACTATTTTGAGCTAAAGGAAAAATAATTGTCTTCATCTGTCCATTATATCCAACTGCATTGGAATCTCAAACAGTTTTGACTAAGACATCATAAATCTTACCGACTTCGTTTTGATTATTTTGAAACGAGATATCCTGTAACAAATCATTTAAAACTTGCCATCTCCTCTTTTTTTCTTCTTCTGGAACATTATCTTGATATTTTCTAGCAGCTATTGTCCCAGGCCTAACTGAATATATACCGATATATATCATATCAAATCTAGCATATTTTGTAAGCTCCAAGGTTTGCAAAAAGTCCTCTTCAGTTTCATCTGTAAAACCAACTATGATATCAGTAGTAATAGAAATATCTCTCTTAAGCGCTCTAATTTTATCCACAAATTCTCTATATTGCTCAGCACTATATCATCTAAACATTTTTTTCAACACTTTTGTAGATCAAGACTGAACTGGAGCATGAATATGAGGTACTAGCTTTTGCTCTTGCTCATGAAGCTTCAATAGTTCTTCTGAATAAAAGGTAGGATATGGAGAAGTATATCTTAACCATTTTAGTCCTTGAAGCTTTAGAATCTCACGAATAATCTTTACAAAATCTGGGTGCTTGTTAACAATCTGCCCAAGCAACATTATTTCTTTGTATCATTGATCAAGGTAATGTTTTGCTTCTCTCACCACATCTTCAACAGCTCTATTTTTTTCAAGTCAACGAGAAAAGGGAACTATACAATAAGCACAAAACTGCGAACAGCCAGTCTGGATAGGAATATAAGCTACAGGAAGCCTAACATCCAAGAGCTGATTAGAGTCGCCAGGCAAAAGAGAAGTATATTCATCAACAACTTCAGGCGAATAGGTTACATTGTATCACAGTTTCTGAAGCATAAGAGGCAAATAGGGCAAATCATCTATCCTAAATAGCAACTCTACATTACTAAATTTGGTTTTCAGTTTATCCCACAAAGGTTGAAAAGAAGCATTGATATAAACCACGTCTCTAGGATTAGACCAAAAATCTTCTTTTTCCTGTTGAGGATTAATTCAAACAATTAAAGGATACATATCTTTTGCCACAGGAGCAAAATTTCCCCTTTTGTAAGCCTTAATGAGTTGAGAATCTATTTTTGAAAGCCCTAAGAGATCATGTTGCACCATACACCCTGTTAGCCAAACCTTTTTATCAGGTGAAATTTGTTTAAGTTTACCAAAAATCTTATCCTCAGACTTTTGTCTGACTGAGCAAGTATCAAATATTATGATATCAGCACTATCTATACCTTTAGTATATTCAAAACCTAAGTTTTCCAAGACTGATTTAATCCTAGCACTGTCAGCATAATTCATCTGACAGCCATAAATCAATATTGTGAATTTTTTCATTAACAACAAACCAATATAAACTACTAACGCCTAAAAATCCTACAAATTTAAAATAAAAAATCAAAATGAAATCTTAATATTTTCCGTGTTTAAGCTTGTAAAGCTTTATATCAGCATTAATTTTTTGCAAATTTATCAAAGCCTTTTCTATTTCTTCTACACTACCTTTAGATTTGAGTTTACGCAATTCTTCTTCCAAATCTTGTCTCATCTTTTCCAATACTTCTAGTTTTTGTTTGACATCTACAGAAGCCGCAGAGGTCAAAATATACACATTTTCACCATCAACATACAAAACTCACTTAGATACACTTAACAAGATGTCTTCTTCTTGCTCAGAAATTCAGAATTTTTTCTTAAGTTCCTGATCTTCTACCCCTACTTTTACTATCCCAGGAACCACTACACTAACTAAAGGTTGGTGATTTGGCAACACAGTTATCTGTCCACTCTCAGTAGGAACTGTGACTTTTTTTGCTTCACCTTTAAAGATTTCTCAATCAGCTGAAGTTATCTTAACAAACATTATGTTATTGTTTTATTTTTAAACATATCTTATTTTAACTTTTTTCTCAAAAAAGCAGGAGTTTCCAAATCATCCTCTAATTTAGGTGCAGAGTTACTTTCTGTAGATTTTGATGTAGAAATAGCTTTTGTTACAAAATCTTCTCATTTTGACCTTCTTGGTGCTCCTCCCATCATAAATTTAGGTGCCCCCTTAATAATATCATCCTGTGTAGATTCAGGGAATCAGGTAGCTATAATAGTAATCTTAACTTCTCACTCATAAGAAGGATCCAAAGACATACCCCAGATAACATTTGCATCTTCATCCTTTATCTCTTCTATAACTTTTGCAGCCTCTTGTACCTCAATAGGAGTTAAATCCTCCCCACCTGTTACCACAAAAAGTATGCTTTTAGCTCATTCAAGTCTAGTATCCAACAATGGATTATCTATAGCACGCCTAGCTGCTTCAACTGCTCTATTTTCTCCTTCTCCATATCCGATTCCCAGTAACGCCGTACCACTATCTTTCATTATTACTTTTACGTCTGCAAAGTCTACATTAACAAGACCTGGTTTAACAATGAGATCTGAAATACCTTGAACACCCAACATTAAAATTTTATCTATCATAGAGAACGCCTCCTTAAATTTCGTCTTTTTATCTATGATATTAAAGATCTTATCATTTGGAATTACTATCAAAGAATCTACAGCAGTCTTCATTTTTTCTAATCCTTCAATAGCATTTTGAAGTCTTTGCCTACCCTCAAAACTAAACGGCTTTGTCACCACTCCTACAGTTAAAATCCCCATCTCTTTTGCCAATTGAGAAATTACAGGAGCAGCTCAAGTACCAGTTCCTCATCCCATACCTGCCGTAATAAAGACCATATCAGTATCTTCCAAAACATTTTTAATATCCTCGATACTTTCTTCCGCCGCTTTTCTTCCTATCTCCGGATTAGCTCATGCTCCTAATCAGTTAGTAAGATCTAATCCTATATTAATCTTAGTAGGAGCAAGAGAATTGGCCAAAGCCTGTGCATCCGTATTTATAGCAACAAATTCTACTCATTCCACTCCATCTTGAATCATCCTATTAATAGAATTAACTCATGCTCCTCCTACTCAAATAACCTTAATCCTAGCTCCAGGAACAAAATCCGGTGTAAACTCTTGTAAATTCATTTTTATAAATTATTTAATTAAAATAAATTCTTAAAAAGCTTTTTGAAAAAGCCGCCTATACCGCTAAACAAACCAGACTTAAAAAAAGACACAAACCCTCCTGCCTCTCATCAATACTTTTGAGACCACATATAAACACCTATACTATTAACAAACATTATATCATTACTAATTTCCGACAATCACAATTGTTTATCTTTTCACTCAAATACTGCTAGCTTCAAAACAGATTTTGCAAAATCTATAATTCATTCAATTTTAGCACCTCAACCTATTAAAAATACTCCTCAAGGCAATCTACCTTCCTTATCTATTTCTCTTAGCTGTTCATTAATTTTTTCAAATATTTCTTCATATCTTGCTTCTACTATCTCCCTAAGGAATTTCATATCCAAAGTATCTGAATCATCAATATTTTTTGATAAGTTACCTAATGTTGCCTTTTGCAACTTAATCTTTTCAGCTTCTTGTAAGTCAACTTGAAGACCTATTGATATATCTTTAGTGACTTCTTCAGCTCAAATCGGTATAACTCACCATAGCAGTGGATATCACTCCTCCCATACTACAAAAGAAGTTTGATTATGTCCTATATCTACAAGTAGTGTTCCAAGATCCTTAGAATCAATATCCAGTGCTACCTCAGAAGCAGCTAAAATATTGGGAACAATATCTATTACTTCTAGATCAACTTTTGCAAAAATATCAGCTATTATATCTTGCAAATTCTTTGGTAACAAAAATATATCAGCCACTAGCTCTAATCTTTTTGCTTCTAATCAAACTGGGTCCTTTACCTTCAACTCTTCATCAATTATCCAATATACTGGAACTATTTTAACAACATCATAATTTGGCCTATAAACAGTGTCCTCCACTATTCTGAGCAGATGTTGCACATTATCATTGTCTACCTGAGGCTTCAATATTCTTGTTAGTTCTTTGATTCTTTCAACTTTTAAATAAGGATGAGAAAGTCCAACAACAACTGAAGATATCACATCATCACCTATTTTTCTTTTTATCTTTTCAATTAACTGAGATAAAGAAGCTATCACCTCTCATCCATCCAAAATTTTTCCCTTACGTAATCATTTAGTTCTTTGAACTTCTCTAGCTATCACTCAAACCTTTCCCTCATCTTCCAAGAAAACCGTTCACTTTAAAAAACCATTTCCCAGATCCACAACTAATTTTAGATCTCACATCTGAAAGGGATATAAAATAAAACTAATGTAGTTATAGAAATTCAAAAAAACTTTTCAAGAGACAACCTCAAAAAACTGATATATATTTTATATCAAAGAATTACTTCCATATCACACTGATCACTTGTTGCCTAATATCCTTGTGTATTTTAACAACTCCTTTTTTGATAATTGTGCCAACGCCTAGACTCTCTCCATTCCAGTAGGCTTTGATTAACATCAATGGGCGCCATAAAATATATATCATACTGTTTGTAACATTTCCAAATATATTGTCTATCAATCTATTTGTTTTATTAACTTTTTTTACCAACAACGGAATATTCAAATCTATAATTTGTTTTGGTTGCCATCAGGGTAAAAATTCCTTTATCCATTTATTGGCTATATAAAAATTAACAACATTCCATCCCCTGCTAAATATAGGAACAGCATGAGCTATCCAATAAATCAAATAAATATCTATAGGTGCAAGGGACATATTTTTAAGCTCAAGTTGATCCTCTTCCACCCAAAAACTCAAGCAGAACCTTTTGTACTTATGGCTTTTAGTTGTCCTGATTTTTCTGAATATCCACCAAGCATATAACCTAGCAATCCATAATCTATTTTTTTGGACTACTAAAAATAAATCTATATCAGAGTTATTATGCACTCCTCTAAAACTAATAGAATTCACCACAAAAGCTCACTTGAGAAATGGAATATCAGCTAATAAATGTTGATACTTTTTGATTTGTGCAATCAAGTCTTCTAAAATATCTCGTCTAGGATTTATATTTTCAAAACTATCATCCGCAAAATCAGGAAGTGACTTTAGATCAAACTTAAAAAATTTTTTTTCATCCTCTAGAGGAAGAGGATATTTCATAACATAATAAAACACATACGGATTAGTCATCTTTTTGCGAGAAATTAGTATCTCATAAGCTACTTTTTTGTTTTTTTAGATGTTCTTGCCTTTCAACATCAACATTTATACCCAACATTTTGCGTAAACCTTCATGTTCCTTTAGTTTTTGAAGAACCTTTTGCTCAATCTGCCTTACTCTCTCCCTAGTTACATTAAATTCTGCCCCTACTTGCTCTAATGTATATCTTGGTCCATCTATACCATATCTCATCTTTATGATTTTAGCTTCTCTATCATCCAGCATTTGTAAAATTTTATTTAAGTTCTCCTTGATGACCTCCCTTTCTAAAAGCTGATCCGGCCTAAAAGTCTTAGTGTCAGGGATCAAATCACCAATACTATTTTTTCAATCATCGCCTACCTCACTATCCAAAGATATGTTTCCAAAGATTACTTCTTGTAGTCTCTTAATTTTTTTCTCAGATACTCCCAATTTCTCAGCAATTTCCTTCACAGTAGGTTCTCTACCTAATTTTTGAAACAATTCTTGAGAAGCCTTATTATAAGCACTTATCTCATCCATTAAATGAACAGGGATTCTAACATTTTTTGTCATATCAGCGATAGCCTTAGTTATAGACTGCTTAATCCACCATGTTGCATATGTGGAAAATTTAAAGTCTTTATCAGGATCAAATTTGTCAATAGCTTTTAGAAGGCCTACATTACCTTCTTGTACCAAATCCATAAATGACAGCCTTGAACCAATGAATCTTTTGGCTATAGAAATAACCAACCTAAGGTTTGCCTCTATCATTTTCTTTTTTGCTTCCTCATCTCAGTCCTGAATTCTCCTTGCCAATTCTTTTTCTTCTTGAGCAGTCAACAAAGGAATTTTTGAAATATCATTAAAATATAGCTTTACAAAATCCTTATATTGAGAGTCTAGAGAATGATATTTTTTTTCAAACAAAGATATACTCCCCAATGACCTTCATTGTTGCTCTCTAGCTTCTTTTTCTAAAGTACTCTCTATAGTTTCTATCTTAATACCTAATTTATCTGCAAGATCATAAAATTTTTCCAAAATCTCTATCTGTTCATCAATGTTTTCGATTTCAGAAATAAGATCCTCTTCTACTATTTTACCAGTTTCAAAACCTTTACGTAAAAATTTTTGCAAATTAACAGGTAAATCTTGAATATCGTCCTTTAGCTTCTCCCACAAAAGTTGTTTTGTCTTTGAAATCTCAGCCATTATATCAGTTTTAAAAATAAATTTAGTTTTCTCATCTTAGCTTAAATCCTTCTGCCCTTAGCCTATCTATCACCTGCCCAAAAAAATCTTCAAAAAATCCCTTTTTCATATCTTTAGGAGCTACTATTTTTAGGGTTAGCGTTATACTCTTTTTACCCTCAGGAACTCCTCTACCTACATAAATATCTTTAAGATAAATTTGCTGAATAGGTTCCATAGATTGCAACAAATCTATTAACTTCTTCTCATCCTCTGTAAGATCAATTACAATACTCAAATCCTTGTAAAATATATTATCAGATAATGTAAGGATTTGCGGATGTGCAGGAGTATTTAATATATCTACTATTTTTTGTATGTCAAGTTCAACAATACCTACTTGAGCTCAGTCCTCAAATCCTAGTTTAGAAAGGGTTATTGGAGACAATGTACCTAAAAATCCTATTTCAATGCCATTAACTGTGATCATACCAAATTGCTTAATATGAAAAAAGTTACTAAAGATATCACTTTTTTTGTATCACACATCAGCATTATTAACCTCTAGCCTAGTTAGAATTCAGTCAATAAGCGATTTAAGATGCAAAATAGGGCTATCCTTAAAAGTTTCGCTATCTTTTTGATACCACAAATAAGCTATTTTACGATATTCTTTTTGATCTTGCCAAGCTCTACCAATATCCAAAATTCTAATTTGCTCAAAATATCTAAAGTTTTTTTGTAGTACCTCAATTAGTGATAAAAACAAAAATGGCCTTAAATATGTAGAAGTTGGATCCAAAGAATTTATTATCTTAATTACTTCTTCCAAATCTATATTAGCTATTTCCAACAGTTTTTTGGAAACCCAGGGATAAGTTTCAACCTGATCAAAATGAAAATCTCTAACGCCGATATCTACCAGCTCTCTTTCAAGCTCAAATACTTTATCAATAGGATGATATTTTATTTGCTGGGTAGGAAGATGGTTTGAAATCTTATCATATCACCATATTCTCCCTATCTCTTCTGCTAAATCAGGCAAGATATTAATATCCTTAAGAGATCTAAACACTGGTACTTTAACTGTACTCCCTTGTATTTCAAATCCTAGTGCTTCCAAAATTAAATCCATTTTGGGATAAGGTATTCCTTCAGATACTCCAAAAAGGAGTTTGTTTATCTCTTCCCTAGAATAATCTACTACTTTTTCAGGATTAAAACCTTCTAGATGCCAGCTAATACCATTTAATTCATAATTACCTAAATCTTTTTTATAAGTTTTTAATAAGTCCAAAAATAAAATTAAAGCATAAGCTGAAAAGTTTGGATTAGGGGATTTTTCAAACCTAACCTGTGCATCTGTCCTAAGCCCCAGTCTCACTCAAGTTCTTCTAATTTTAACAGGATCAAAATGGGCAATCTCCACTGCTATGTTTTTTGTCTGAGAAGTAATTTGGGAGGATTCTCCTCATATAATTCCGGCTAATGCTAAAATCTTTTTTTCATCTGCAATAACAATATCCTCCGAAGATAAAGTATGTTTTTCTCCAGTAAGATCTACAAATTCTTCTCCATCTTTAGCATTTCTTACTATAACCTTTCCTTCAATTTTATCAGCATCAAAAAAATGCACCGGCTGAGAAGTCAAAAACATAAATAAATTTGAAAAGTCTACCCAATTATTTTTGGGAATAGCTTTAAGATCGTACAAAGATAATCTAGTCAAAAAGGACGACTTTTTTATGGTAACATCCTTGATATGAACCAAAATATAAGTTTTGGCATCTGGAGTTTTTACATCCACTCCAATAGGTCAACCAATAGAACTATGTAATAATTCTATCAGATTAGTATCTCTAAATTGCGCAAAAATACCTGGTAATCCATTGAATTTAATTTTAGTAGAATCTAGCAAACGATATATTGCGTTTAACTCTACTCCTATTCCTAGGTGTCCAAAAAGGTCTGGCCTATGTGTTAAGGTTTTGTTATCCACCTCAAATACAGTAGATTCTAACCAAGGATATTTTTTAACCAAAGGAACTCATATATCAGACTCATCAATATCGTCAAAATCCTCATCTAAAATCCAAATCCATTTTTGTTCTTCGTCTTCTGGGATACCTAACTCTGATTTTGAACAAATCATTCAATTAGAGCTGATCCCTCTCATAGGCTTTGATTGAATGGTGATATCTATCGCAGGCAAAAAAGTACCATCTACAGCCACGGGAACAAATGCTCATTCTCTAAGGTTAGTAGCACCTGTAATTATTTGTAAACTTTCTCTCCCTATATTTATTTCACACACCCAAAGTTTATCTGCATTTGGATGCTTGGTTATTTTAATTACTTTGCCTATTATTACACCAGTAGGAATCTGACGAGTCTCATATCACTCTATCTCACAGCTTTTCAAAGTAAGAAGATCTTTAATATTTTGAGGAGAATCATCCACACTTATAAATTTTTTTAAAAGTCAACTAGAAAAATACATCAGCCATATTCAATTTATTCAAGTAAAAAACTAGATGTATCAGTTATAACAAAAGATTATTTTTTTTCAACTAAAAGGAAACCCCACCCGGGGTACCGAGCGGGGGTGATCCGTCGGCACCCAGGGCGGGGTGTTCCCCTTAATTATGAAAGTGACGTTCGTATTTTATCCACCTTCATAGTTAAGAAGATTACCCTGGGTGCCGACGGCTTGTCCAAGCGGCTCCTGAGGTCAGGATCACCTACTTGGCAAGGAGGAATACCTCCATTTACGCCATCGGGAGGCTACCGCGTCCTGGTGGACCATCCCTTTAGCGTTGATTATATATTAATCACCTTTTAAAAATAAACAAAAGCTCAACTTAACTTTTTAGATATTAAATTTATGATATTTGACTATTGCCACAGCTTTATATAAAATATGCCCTAAATGCTACCTATAAGCTATCAACTTAATTTGTTTTTCAAAAATTCTACTATCGTAGGATCATTTTTATCTACTGTTAAACTGAGATGTGGATAAGATATAGAAATATTATGTTCATCCAGTGCCTTTTTAATAGCTTTGTTAACCCTAGATTGTATAATACCTACCGCAGCCTCAAAATTAGCAGGAGCAAAGTAAACCACTTTAAACACAACTCAAAATTCGTTAAATGCTGATACTAACACAGCAATATTTTCTAGCTTTATTAGACCTGGAACTTTCCTAATAGCTTCCGATACTATTTTTTCAATTTTATCAATATCTTCTAGGTGAGAGACACTAAAAGAAGAAGTAAGTCTAATAAATTCCTCCGAAGAAAAGGTTTTTAGAGGATTTGTGATCAAATCAATATTTGGAACAACCACTTTTCTCAAATCCAACAACTTCAAAACCGAATATCTCACGTTTATTTCCTCTATCCTTCCCATATATGAATAGTTGGGTGTTACAATCTCTATAATATCTCCTATTTTGAACTCTTTAGTGGTAAGTACCAAAAGTCATGCTACAAAATTTTCTAACAATTGCTTAAGGGCAAATCAAATACCTATAGAAAGACCTCATAAAAATATGGATAAATCTATTCCAACCAACGAAAAGGCTATCACAAAACCTATAGTAAATATAACATAATAAGCAATATTTCACACTAAATCTGCCACCTTATAAGCGTGTTCATCCTTTCCCACAATATTAGATTTGATAGCTCTAGAAATCCTTTTAGATATTACAACTCATATCACATAAAAAACAACAAGCACTACAATAGCTCCTCCAAACCCCAAGACATACTTAATCACCAAAGTTATATAGTCCTGAACAGCACTAGCTTGCTGTCCACCTCACACCTGTGCTTGGGCTAAAACCTTATTAAACATTTTTAATTTATTGTAGAGTAAAAGTAAGCCAATTAAATGATTTAACAGGCGCTATTAGATTTAACTGCTTATATAATATTTTATTCATCTCAGAGAGAAATATCAATATTGGGACTTGCCTTTTAACCAATAAGTATCTATATACAGGGACTTTTAACTCTATGTGGATACTAGATGCTTCAAAGCTCTTAACGTTTACTAACACATTCTCACAGTCTATAAACTCCTTAGTAGTATTTTGTTGACAAATTATCTTTTTAAATTGAAGCTCAATTTCATCAATTCTAGAAGAATACTCTACCGGCATGACTATCTCATATCTATGAATTTGCTGATATACTGCCACTGCATTTTTCAAAAAAGAAAAATTATCGATCAAAATCCTATGGTTATCAAAATCCCTTAACACCACAAAAAATACAGTAAAATCTTCGATAGTAGCAGGTATTTGCAAAGTAGGTATGTCCACTATATTTCATATTTCAAAATTAGTGTTTTCAACAATTCGCAAAAAACTAAAAAAATTTCTCAAAGGTAAATCCAAAAAAATTCCCAAAAAAAGTCCTATAGTACCTCACAATATAGCAACACTTCCTCCCCATAACCCCAAAATTACAACAAAGGTAACAACAACCGTTAAAACAAAAGGTAAATAGTACATCAACCACCAAAAATCTCAACTATAATCATCAACTTTAGAATATTGGTTTCGAAGCCATTCCTGAAAATATTTTCCAAATCTCAAAGATAAAACTTTACCCATCCCTCGCCCAATTAAAAATAGTACGACAGAAAGTATAACTTTTAAAATGTAAACTATTACAACTTCCATCTTATTACTTAAGTAGCTAAAGACTGTTCTCACTGAGATGGATAATTAGCTCTATTTCTATTGTTACCTTGTTTCAATTTCTCTAATCTCTGGCTTATCCATTCATCATCGGTTCTTATTTCAATTCACAAAGCATCTTTTAAGAAATCAGCAATATTTCCCAACTTATCTCTCTTTAATCTATCCCTTAACAATCTTTTAAAAGCCTCTATAGCATCTTTAACCTCTCAAGGCAGTTTGTTATTATATCTCCTGAGGAATACCCCCAAAGTAACTTTATCAAGAAGAGCGTCGCATTCTCAATTAAAAGTGCCGTTTTTTTCTAAACAATAATAAATTACAGCTCCTAGATCTTCTAGCCCATCAGATGTATATACCCTTTCTCCAAACCACAGAGCATACTTTTGTAATATAAACTTCATTGTCTCTTTTTCTTCTGTAGCTGGATCATTAACACCTTCAAATCATTTTTGCACACTCTTCCAAATATAGTGAGCTTGTCTTTCTTTATTAGGTGCAAAAGCACCTGTATGAGGATTTATAGCTAATCACCGCTGAACCATAACATAAGGTCCCTGAGCCCAAACATTCTCCAAAAATGGCGATTCTGGATCCATCAGATTTTCAAATATACTCTTTCATATTTCTGCCTGATTAGCACGCTGCAAGTAAGCCTCTATAGCACTCAATTCTTCTTCCTCCAGTGGCGAAAGCTCCCCTCTTTGTTTTCTTTCCTGATACCTATACCTTATTTTCAACAATGAACTTTCTTCATCCAAATTTGACAAAAGCAACACCCTTTTTAGCTGTTTCCCATATTCAAACCACCGATCTCGGTATTTACCTAGGATTTTATTGAAGTGTTTCGAAAAATTTTGAGGACTAATATTCTCCGGACTCCAATCAGGAGAAGCAAAACTACTAAAAGGCGGGATTCATATATTCTTAGCTATAGCATCCAAAAGCCTGACAAACCTAACACTACCCTCATAATCTATAATAAATCAATGAGCAGGAATACCAAAAGTCCTTCATAACTTCACATAGTCGTCCAAAATATCACGAGAAAAATGACCAGACACCGGTAGACCAACTACCAAAGGAGCCAAATATGCACCTAAAGAGATATCTCCCTCTTCTTCTATAGTTGCCTTGCTTAATAATGCCTTAAGTCCTCACAAAGCCTCCGCAACCTTCAAATCTCCAATATTTCATCTTACATCTTCAAATATTCCGGCAAAGGATACTGAAGAAATATTTTTGGAATATTCATCTACACTAGAGGAACTACGAGAAGCACCAAATGTCTTGATAAAGGCTTTAGGGAATTTACTACCAAATACATTTTTAGATTTTTTATCCTTTTTAAGATTTTCAAAAATATAAACTGATTCCAAATCCCCTAAATCCTCAATTAATTTACGATTATCAGGATTGTTAGCTAATTGTGACAGTTGCGAGTTATATTTTGCCTTAAAAGCCTCCCAATGTTTTTCTCATAATATTAATCTTACCCACACACCTTCTGAAGCATATTTGGCAAGTGCTTTTGGATACAAACTACCACCTCATCAACTTTCTGCTACAAACATTAAATATCCGGCTGCTTTCAGTTTTTCTCTGAGCGATTTTATTTCCCCTTTGGGATACTTCAAAAATAAATCTCTCTCTACTTTTCTTAGCGCTTCTCAACTGTCAACTCCTCAATCACGAGATAATAAATCTTTGTATTTGTTTATAACCCCCCAAATCTTGGAATCATACTCAGTAAAAGCATCAGCAAGTACATCTTGGAATGCTGAGCCCAAGGCTTTACCCATAAACTTAGAAAAAGCATTCTCTAAAGCCAAATAATGAAATTTTGTAGCATCAAATTCTTCCCTTTCTTTGATTTGAGCCATCCAGGCATCCCAAATGCTTTTCAATCATCCACCTATAGCTCATATTGAAAACCACATTATTCCTCTCCCAGGCTTATGTATGCCTTGAGGAGTTTCTATTTTTTGAAATAACTCAAACTGTTCATATTGAGATTGAGTGTATCCTTCAAAACCGTTGTATCCTACCCACAATAAAAAGGAATCATAACTCATACTAATAGTAGTTGCCTTTTGTCCCCCAGCTGGAGTTATATGAACAAAATTATTATCAAAGGAAACCTCAAATAATTGATAAAAGTCTTTGCCTCATTTTTTAGTAGGTCTTCCTACATATTTTACCTCTTCTCCTTGAAACTCTCCGCTCTTAAATGTTACCCTTCCTCTTTCCCATTTTGTCATTTTTTTCCACCAATCAGAAATCTTTTCACCTATTTTTTTATAATCATTTTTAACCTCCCACTCACTTAAATATCTACCACTTTCAACAAAATTGGGTAACTTTCTCATCTTAAATATACTAGAACCCATACTATCTTTGATATTATTAAGTCACAGAAATAATCATCTAGAATCCACCACTACTTCTCTAGAAGCTCCATTCACAGTATCAGTAAAAGGAGTAATAATAACCCTATAAGAATTATCATCTATTTTGACAATATTAATTTTAATCCAATCGAAAAAGCCTGCCTTTTCAAACAGAGAATTTCAACTTCATTTTGGTCTTCAAGCATAGTGAAACAATACAATCCCCTCTCAGTTTTCTAAATCTTCAAGTCTAGCATGAATCTCTCCAGAAAATTCAGATAAAATCCTTTCTGCTCTTTCTAAATAATTAGTGTCACTTTCCATATCCTGACTCTCAGTTTCATTATCTCATTGAGAAGGTTGTTGAGAATCCTCAGAAAATGGTTGCTCTTCCTCTTTACCATCTCCTCACTGAGATATATGCCCGTCTTGGGTGTTCAAAAGGAACTCCCCTAGCAAGTCTGTGCCCCTTACCCTACTTAAAAGATCTTGTATATCATTTATTGATATATTAGACTTAAAGCTAAGAAAAATAGCCATTAAAAACAGATCTATATCGTCTCAATAAAAAGAATCAAATCATTCTAAAGATATTTTTTTCTCCAATATATTAAGATTTTGTATCTTAGACCATTCAATTTGTATTTCTTTATCATCAGTACTACTAGGATCCTTAAGTATCAAAACATAATCTATTGTTCAATTATCAGAAGGAAGCTCAACAACACCTCTCAAAATATATTCCTTTCAATCTATTTCTAATTTATACCCATCCCGAAGTGTTACATCCTGTATTGCTCAATTTGATGGAAGAGAATAAACCTTTGTAGGGTAGATTAATTTTAGTATATTTTCAAGTATATTGTCCAATCACAACTGTAATTCTACTCCTACCTTAGCATCTTTTATCGCCCATACTCAATTTTCCCTAAATTTTTCTTTGGATATACTTGTCGTATAAAGATGCCTTTTTTTTATTTCAACTTTTATATTCACGCCTGGTATTGTTATCTCTGTCACATTAGGATCATATATATCCCTAACAAACTTATGCAATAGATCATATTGATTATCATCTATCCCAAATATCTCTTTAATTCTCTTTTCAAAATTAATATCATTAAACTTCCTATCTATTACTTCCTTTAGCCGTAATTCCCATAATACCTCATCCTCCACGTTTCATCCTTCATAGTACCTTTGCAAAAAGTCAGCAAAGTCAGCATCTATGGAATGTATATATTTAAGTTGTCGCTCAAAGTACTTTTTTTTGATACATACATAATTATTAGTTGGACAAGCTTTTATAACTTCCTCTCTTATATCTTCTACTATTTTTTTATTCCCAAGTCACACTAGGTCCCCAAAATAAGCTTCCCAGCTACCATTAAAGGGAACTAATATATCTTTACCATATCTTTTTTTCAAATGTTCAGAGATACTAGCCAATTTTGAACTGATCTGTGGAAGATCCAAACTACGTTGTAAATTTATCAAAAGCCCTTCTTCTGCCTCATTGATCTCCTCTATTATATCAGCAGCTGAAACAATACCCAATCTAACTACAAATTTAGATAACTCTTTTTTTATGATATTTTCTTGCTGCTTCAAAGCTTGACCAATAGAGTAATCTAGACGATGGGATAAAATATCTGTTTTATTTAGAATATCCCCTATTGTAGGAAATCAGTCGAATATGGTATCTAAAACCTTTTTGCGTTGCTGAGGGGAAAGAGAGTTTAGAACATTCTTAAGATCATCTCAGATACCGTCAGGAATAGAGTCACTAAACCACCCTCTAATACCAGCTAAAGAGATAAAAAAATCTTCTATATAACCATCCTTGAAATCTTTAGCTTTTAAACCTTCATAAAAAGAAAACACGCCTTTAATATTTTGGCATATCGCCTCTTTTTGATTAGGGTCCAAATCTGCCAAATTATTACAATTAGCTTCAATCTTTTCCCTAATAGAGTCCACAGTAGCCCAAAATAGTTTTTTACGAAGTTCTTGCTCTCCTACATCTTTAAATATTTCCTTCAACTTATTCAATGCTTCATAGGAAGTTCATATTTTAAAAAGCTTGAAGTTTTCAATAGAAAGTTTATCTACTCACAAAATTTTTTCCAATTCGGATACTATTTTTTTCAACTTATCTTCCTCCCTAGCATATTCCAAAAACCTTTTAAAACATCATTGAAAATCCCAATAACAATCATTTTTATAAAGCCACTCTTTGAATCATCAATATAGGCTTTCCAGTAGCTGTTTACTCACATCTAATCATCAATGCTGGGGATTGTCGCTTTTCTGTGATTCGAGATTTTTGGGTTGCTCGCTCATCCAAAAAATAATAAAATATCTAAAAACTAATAATATTTCCTTAAAAAATTATACTTTTTTCTCATTTTATTGTCAAACAAAAAGACCCAACGCTTTTGCAAGCACTGGGTCTTTAAATTCAAAAAATTATACATAATAGTATCTGCCCTTACTGAGTAGCCAATCCAATAATATAGAAAATAATACTTATCACAAACCAGCTAACACCTATCAATATCAAACCTATACCAGCTTGTTTTAAAATTTTAAATCCATTTTGATACTTACCATCTTCACCAGCTGCAGTAACCATTTGGAATCCACCCCAAAGCAAAACAAGTAATGCTATAAATCCTAACAACGCCAAAATCCAATTAACAGCATTTTGGATAACTCTCAAAAGCCCTTCTCATTGTAAAGTTTCTGACCCTGGCAAATTAGGATTTGCTGTAGTGTTTTGCCCAAAAAAACCTCCAGCATTTTGTGCATAAGTAACTATAGGCAATGCTCCCATCAAACCTATTCCCATAACCCTTAAAGCAGTCTTTTTAATAGACATCAGATTAAATTATATTATATAAATTAAAAAGCACTTAAAGTTTAATTATTTGGCTTGATTTTGCAAATTTATTTTACGCAATTGTTGCCAAAGTTTCTCTTCTTGAGGAGTTAACCTCTTTGGAATCTTTATTTGTGGCAATATAAGAAGGTCTCACCTGTGATTTCCTAAAATACCTTTTGCTCCAAATCATTTTCCAGGCACCTTAATGATTTCCCCTTCATTTAATCCTTTAGGAATTTTTATCCTTAATTTGCCTTCTGGATGCTCAACTAAGATCTCTCACCCCAATACTGCATCATATACACTAATTGGAATTTCTAGTAGTAAATCATCTCACCTTCTCTTGTAAGGCCCCCAGTCCACAACTTCAATTTTAACAAATAAATCTCCAGGGTCAACATCTTTTGCTGGCCAATGTCACATTCCTGGATATTTTATTACCTCTCCGCTTTTAATCCCTGCAGGAATTTTTACTAATAAAGTTTCATCCCTCATAACCCATCATTTCCCTCAGCATTTAGGACACGGTGTCCAATTGATATAACCCTTCCCTCAGCATTTAGGACAAGTTGTTTTAACTTGAATTCTGCCAAAAGGAGTTGCCTGAACCTGGATAACTTCTCATTTCCCTTCACATACAGGACAAATTTTAGATTTGCTATCTGGAGCGACACCTGTTCATCCACACATATCACATGGAACCTTTCTCTGAAAAGATATTTCTCTAGAAGTCCCTTTATAAGCTTCTACAAAAGGAACTTGCAGTTGGATAACAATATCTTCACCTCTTTGTTTCTTGGTTTTGCTGGAGCCTATTCCTCCGAAAAAATCTCCAAATACATCAAAAATATTATCAACATCAAATCAACCAAATCATCAAGGTCCACTGAATCAGCCAAAATCAAATCCTCCAAAACCTCATTTTTTAAAAGCATCATATTGGGCTCTTTTGGTATCATCACTTAAAACCCCATAAGCTTCATTTATCAATTTAAATTTCTCCTCTGCCTTTTTATCTCCCTTGTTTCTATCTGGATGGTATTTCATAGCTAATTTTTTGTAGGCTTTTTTGATTTCCTCTTTAGATGCCTGAGGTGCTACCCCCAAAATTTCATAATAATCTTTATTAGGATCAAAATCCATGATCTTACTTCTTAAAATTATAAAAATTTATTCTACTACTAGATTTATTTTACCTTTTAATGGAGTCTCTCAAGCAAAATACACCTTTGCCTCAATCACATAATTACCTGGTTTATCGAATACTTGAGAAACTCTGATATACTCCCTACCCTCCCCTTCAGCTACTTTCTCTCAATTTATAAACCATTCAATTTTTTGAATATCTCACTGAGTATCAATAGCAAATTCTACTATTTCTCCAACTTTAGCAGTTTGTAAAGGATGAGAAGGTGAAGTTATTTTAACTTGAGTCAAAGGTTTTTGAACAAATATCAATGCCTTAGCCTCTGCTTTTTGTCATTTTTGTGTCTCTACAACCACTTTAGGTTGATATCTTCATTTTGTCTCAGGAGTCCATACATAGGTGTGATATACAACTCATCTAGCGGTACCCTCCAAGTCTGGGGTGTTATCTCCCCAATACCAATAATAACGAATAATCTTATCCTCAGGATCTAGAACCTTAGAGGAAGTGGCATCCAATTTTACTTCCAATGGCGAATCTCCAGATTGAGGATTTACTTTTAATACAGCTTTTAATGAAGGAGCCAATGCATTTAATACAAATTCTTGAGTTCCTCTAATATCTTCTCCTTCAAAACTAAATTTGTATATATATTCTCCAGGATTAATAATATTATCTTTAAATTCCTTTTCATCTGGATAAAGCAAAGTAGCCAGTTTAATAGTTGTTCAATCTGGATTTATACGCTCTATACTTAATACTCATTCCTGATTTGGAATAATATTTTCTATCTGAAACACCAATGAAGCAGGTATTGACTTAAGATTCACTTGATTATCATTTACACGCAATGGCACCAACTTGTTTTTTTGCTGATAGTACACACTTAAATTTACATTGATTCATTCAAAAGTAGCAATAGGATCAGATTCACAATTCACTTTTTTTTGTGATATTTCATCAACTCCTTCATATTGTAACACATATTTTTTACCTTCTGCTAAAAACACAAAGGTAGTAGTTTTGTTACCTAACTTTTTAGTAGTATATTTCCCATTAGATTCATCTACAATTTTGAGTTCCCCATTTAAAAAACCTGCACCATCAATATCTACCTTATACCTTTTATCGCCTAGCTTAGAAATTCTGATTTGACACTCCCCATTAGCTGCATTTTGTCCTTGAAGCAAAAATGAATAAATGGTTCAATTTATTTTAAATCTTACAGGATATACCTTCAATCCCTCTTTATATTCCCAAGTTAGAGGAGATTTAACATTCATCTTATCCCATCTACCATCCCCATCAAAATCCCAATCTAGCTTTACATCTGCCAAACGTAAAAACTTTAAATTTTCTGGAGAAAACAATATTTTAGCTGGAACTTTGCCTATATCTATCACTGGCTTTCAGGATATTACATGATCATAATTATTCAAAAGGATACGTTTCTTGTTATCTAACCTAAATAATGAAATATCTGCTGGAATTGACAAAATATCTTGAGTTACAATATAGGGGTCTACAGTTATTTCTCAATTTTTAGATCTCAACATATTCATTCTAACAGTATAGTCTCATTTTGATACATAAAAACATTGATAGGTGGGAATATACATCATATCCTGAGGCAACTGATTTAGATTAACCTCAAATCTGTTACCATTACCACAATCTATCTGGAAACCAACTATTTCATTTGGAGATTCTATATTTTTCAGTACTTTGGGAAGGTAATTTTGATTGTAAGCAAAGCCGATACTTAATGGAGCAACCAACCCAACCTTACTAAAATCTCACAGCTCCTTTGCTTTAGGGTTATTGGCTCAGTCCTCATAAGATATATAATAAGCACCTATAATACCTTTAACACTGGACATAGCAGAATCTATTTTTGCAATTCTACTTAACACTATATATCCAACTGTGATATCTATTATCAAAAGTAAAAAGCCCAAAAGCAACATCATCATAAAAACTCACTTTCTTTTGGATCTACTAAAAACCTTCACTAAGTTGACTACGATCATTAAAAAAGCAACAAAAAACAACAACCCGAAAAAGGTCCATCAGAAACCTTGTAAGAGTCACTTGGCAGCTGCTGGAGAAAGTCATAAAGCATTTAAGCTTTCAGGATTATTAACTACAGAAAAAAGTATAACAAACAATATCATCACTGTAAACAAACCTAAGCCCAAACATCCACCAACCACCATACCAACTGATAAACCTTTACCCTTTTTGACCTTTGATGAAGGGACATTCTTTTTGGTAGCTTTTTGCAAATTTTGGTTTTTTGAAGCTGAGATTTGCGGCCTTTCTCCTTCTGGTTGAGATGAGGTCTCCAAAAAAGGATCTTTCATTTAAATTTTTGTTTTAAATTTATAAAATAGCCTGTAACTTTAAACAATATATTTAAATCTACTGTCTTTTCAACTACTGATGTATATTAATGTGGCTCCGATGGATTGAATCACAGATACAGCTTATAGGTATATCATATACAAAATTTTTTCAAAATACAGAAGCCCTACAGATAAGACCATCTTAACAACAGAATTTATGAGTTCTGACGGATGGATTAAAAATCCTCACGGAGTTAAAAAACATTTATTAACCATAAAAACTAAATCTAACATCCAAACTATAGCTCAAATTTTCTGAGGGAATCTAGAAAACTTGATTAAGACTGCTCAAGATATACAAAAAATGCAGATATTTAACTGAATTGAGTTAAACATTGGCTGTCCTTCTCCCAAAGTTATGAAATTGGGATGATGATCCGCACTAATGAAGGATCCCTCCAAGGCTGCTAGAATCATTATGCAATTAGCAAAAAGCATAAATTTACCATTTTCTATAAAAACTAGGACAGGATTTAACAGTACCACTAAAGGCCAACGATTCGACACTCTAGTTAATATAGCACCTTTTGTGAGTATGATCACGATACATTGAAGAACATACTCTCAGTGACATTCAGGAGACGTAGATCGAAATTTCATATATTCTCTTAAAGAAAAAGTGAAAAATAAAGTTCTCATAATATGAAATTGAGGGATAACCTCTTATGATCAGGCGCTATCAAAAAAAGAAAATCTGGATTGAATTGCTATAGGAAGAGGGGCTATAGGAAATCCCTGGATAATCACCCCATATACGCCCTCTCCTGAAGAAAAAAAGGACACTATGATTAAACACTTTTACCTAATGTTAAAAACCCAAGATTACTTTAAAACAACAATAAAGTCTCCTGCCAACAAGCCTTTTTTAAATCCTAGCTTAAAAAGTATTTTACACTCTCCAATCTCACATGATAACAAAGCCACAATAGAATTTAGGAAACATTTTATGAGCTATATAAAAGGCCATCCTAAAGCTTCCCAATTAAGGGCAGAAATTTCAAAGATCTATGATTACAAAAAATTAATAAGTTTTTTAAGCAGCTTTTAAAAGATTTTCTAAATCATCTAACTCTGCCGCACTTTTAGGACTCCAAAAATACGGATTTCCCTCTTCATCCAAAGCTAGTTGAAAGTCAATTCACTTTTCTCACAATACAGAGTTTATTTGCAAGATAGTTAAATTTTTTTCAACAACAGGAAGCTTAGTAAGTTGATTTAATATTTCAGTCAATAGAGGGCCCATCTCTACTTCGGATTTTAGCTCCAAAATCCCTTCCTTTAAATAATCCACCAATGAGTTATTAAAGTTGTTAAGTTCTTCTGGACTTTTATTAGGCATTTTGTGATAATTGTTCAAGATTTAAATCTATGTTTTGAGAGATCTGTTCTCACTCAGAAGTTCCTATCAGGATTTCATATATATCTATCCAAACACTAGGAGGTAGTTTTTCCCAATTATAAGTATTTAAGAATTTTTCAACTTTTTTAGCTATTGCCTCATTTCGTTCAACTTGCAATAAATGTTTTTTAAGTGTAGAAGGTATAAATACCGAATATTTGACGCGTTGTTTAAGATATTCATAATTTTTAGGACAATCCATCACTATAAGTTTTATGAATTAGATAAAGATCTAAAAAATGTTTCTATCTTATTTGTTCATACTACCGCTTGAGTTTGTGCCAACCTGTCACGTTTACGCTCAAAAAACTTATTTGTCTGGTAATTAGAATAATCACCGAATTCAATTCTACCTAAATCAATCACATTTTTTGTGGGCTCTGTTTGCAAAGCTACTCTCACCCTCCAAAAAAAGTTAGTTTTATTGTTGTATTTTGATATCATAGTATTAATATACTCTATTAAATCTATTGCTTTAAAGGGATTGCTTATAGTTTCTTCATAAAGGTTTACAAATTGAGATTTTTGATCAAAAGGCAGCTTATCAAAGGCCTCTTTTCCTTCAGGAGAACTTAAAACTTGATCAATTCCTTCCACGACATATCTTGATAACTTAGCAGTAAATCATTTTAATGATTCTGAAGACAGTTTATTATTAGATAAATCTATTTTAAATTTTTGAGCGAAATCATCTGGACGTCAAACCATTTCTCAAAGATTTACTATTTTATGTGCCCATTGAGCTAATAGATTTTTATTAGCTTCGCTCATATCACTTCCTTTGGCTATCATTAATGTTTCCTTCCTAGTAGGATCTTTTACTACTACTTTTACTCATCAATCACCAGAGATATAATCTAAATCTATATTTGTCAAAGGAACATCATCAAAATCTTGAGGCCACTCATTATTTATTTTCATACTTGCCTGAATACTATCTTCATAATAATTAAGTGTTTCTGAAGCTCTTCCCTGTTCTTTAAGTTGTTGGACATGCTCTAGCTGAGTTGCATTAATACGCTCTACATAAAAGTTCCAATTAGCTTGAACTTTATCTGCTGCCTGTTGTATTTCATCAAGTTCATTTATCTTTTTAAACCATTCATTATTGACAAAAGCATTTATTTTAGATGCCAATGAGGAATTAGATAGTTTCAGATATTCTGGATTTACAGCACTTATATCTGCTTTCAAAAGCTCAAATTCTTCGCCATGGTTCTCAAAAATATATTTTTCAATATCCTCCTCTCCCATCTCCTTTCACCAATGTCTAAGATCAGCATCTGCTCTCCTCCGGTAATCTACAAAAAGCTGCTTTAAGTTTGACCTATCAGGATTTAAGTTTGAAATAACATATACCAGTAATGATTCGTCAGAATTCAATCCTTTTCAAACTAAAGCCTCTATATATGCTTTTAAAATATCTTTGGATGTAAGCTTGTTTTTATCCTCGGCAAATTTTATAAAATTGGCTCTAACAGTAGGGGAATCTTCTAAAGTCAAAGCTTTAGCAGCCATAAGTATCTTTATTTCCTTGAGATTCTTTGGATCTTTTAAATAATCCAAAAAGTTACTTCTAACATAATCCTCATCTAATATAATATTTAACATACCTTGAGAAGAATCCTTAAAAAGCATCTCTCAAAGTTTTTTTAAATTACCTTCAGAATTGGCCAAACTTCCTACAAAATACTCAAAGAATCTTTCATGGATATCTACAATGTTGTCTGCAAGCCAATCAGCCATATCACCTCAACTCTCTAAACTATCGAACAGTGCTTCCCCCAGAGACATTTTAATTAAATAGTCCAGCTGCTTTATTTCTTCATAATTCATATCATCGAGCAACTGTACAATTTTAGCCTTATCTTTTTCAGCCAGAAAATCTACCCCTAAAAATCTATAAATATTTTTGAATCTCTGTTTTTTCTCTGCTTCTAACTTACGCTCCACCCTATTAGCTTCAGATTCTGGAGAAAAACCTCAACTTATCTCAACCATGTCGGTTACAAACTTATAGCTATCACCGCCTGATAGCAAAGGATACAAATAGCTTTCAAGCTGTTGCGGTTCTAATACTATACCTGTTTTTTTATTGGATATATCATTTAATGTAGCAAAAAACCTATTTTTAAAATTATCATCTTCCCTTTTAAGTTTGCCAACAAATAACTTTATAAAACTGCTATCCATTTGCATAGGAAAAGTTGCATACACAGCTCCTAAAATGCGTTGCTGCATAAGTCCATCTTTGTCTTCACTATTATCCCAATAGCCCTCCATACTACTTAGATATAACTCGAAATCACCTAACCATTTTAAAGTCACTGGGTCAAAAAAGTCAAGAATCTCAAATTCTTGTGCCTTTCAAATATTTTCAATAATTTCCATCATGCTTGTCCCATCATACACATTACCAAACTGACCAACAATAGAATGCTTGTACCAATATATTCTTAGATCCTCTCCAAGTTTATCATAACTTCCCTCCTCTTCACCAGCTGTTGCAACAATTGTTTCTCTAGTATTGCCAGTAGGCTTTTCAGTAGAGTGTTTGGCATTGGCAAGCCATAATCGAGTCTGAGATCCCAAAGAGGACTGCCGATAAAATGATGAGATCTCATCGACTTGATCTGCTGTATTTGCAAAATTTGCTATACCTTCCTTAGATATTTCCAAAAATGCTTTTCTTTGCTCTGGAGAATATGTTTTTAACTCCTCCAAAACAACTTTCAAAAATTGATCGTAATACTTTCCATAAGGAGGTAAATTTATTTTAATAGCTAGATTATCAAATATCTCCCTTATTTCTTTTTCAAAATCTTCAAAATTTTCAATATCATAAAGATCCTCTTTGGACGAACCTATAGATTCATAGTCGGTACCCATTTTGTAGATTCCTTCTAGTTCTTTCCAGCCTATATTTTCTAGTTTACTAATTTTATCCACAATTGAAGAAATCTCATTATCATTTAATCTTAAAATATAAGACACAATACCATCTAACCCCTCATACATACTACCCATATTTTTATAGTCTATCCTTTTTAAGATCACCTCAAGCAAATCTCTTTTTTTTCACTCCAGTTTTTTTAGAGAAGTATTTATTTTAGTTTTAAAATCTTCCCAATTAATACCACCATCTCCAAATCAATATACTAAGTTGTTGTATTTATTTACTTTATCCAAAAGTTGTCTTTCAATATCAGTCTTAAGACTGTCGTCTTCTACAGTCCTATCTTTTGATTTACCTAAAAAATCCTTGGGACTAAGTATTCACTCTTCAAAATTGGACTCAGCTAGTCTCATAACTCCGAAAACTATACGATAAAATTTACCCTATCTTAATTATAACTGTTCACCATTATCTCGTCAAAATATGAGGCTTCAAATTGAAATATGGGTTTAAATATCTACAATAAGTAAGTGTTTAACAAATTCACAACAATATGGCTTCTAAAAAAAGAAGAAGAAAAACTAAAAAGACTAATCAAATATCTTCTGCAAGCCTCTTAGCAATATTAGCTAGCTTCTTTTTTTTCTTTTTACTTTTTTTTGCACCCCAATCCCCTATACTAGCATACGTTATAGAAGCTGGCAAATACATATTTGGAGAAAAAGGGACATTGGTATTTTTTGTATTGTTAGGTATTTACTGATACATACTTTTGCAACCAAAACAATCTATAAATAGGCCCTTTTTGAAACTTTTGATATTGACATTGCTTATCAGTATTTTGCTAAACTTCCCTTTGTTAACCAAAAAAATAAATGATATTTTCTTGGCTACTCCATATGGATGACCTCTGGCATATTGAATACTCAAGGGAACTGCTCAAAATATATTCCAAAGTATATTCGCCACACAACTTTTTTTTATCATATTAACTTCAGCCTATATCATATGGCTTGCCTGGGTATTTAAGATTTCATTTCATCTGCCAACAATCAATATACCTTCGAAAAAATCACCAAAACCTAGCTCCTCTAGCAAACATAACAAATCATCAAATTCCTCTCCTCAGGTCTTTTCTCCTCAACCAGAAAGACAAATAAACGAGATCATAAAAGCTTCTATAAAAGACAAAATAAAACATAAAATCAAACAAAAACAACACCAAAAGATTACTATTAACTTCCCAGAAGAGGTACCTACTTTCCCCTTAACTTTACTAGAAGAATGAATATGAGATTACACCTCTCTGATCAATGAAGATTATTTAGTTAAAAAAGCAAGAGCAGTCCAAAAAAAATTAGAAGAATTTTGAATCAATGTTACAATTCAAGGGTTTAATATAGGGCCTACTGTAATTCAGCTAAAGATTCAACCACAAGCAGGTATTAAAGTCTCACAAATAGAAGGTTTGAAAAAAGATTTAACATTGGCTCTAAGAGCAAAATCTCTAAGGATAATAGCCCCTATTCCAGGTACCAATTTCATTGGAATAGAAATCCCCAATCCTCATCCAGTAATAGTAAGACTCAAAGACTTATTAGAAAGTCCTGAATTTAGTTTAAATATAGAGAAATCTACTTTGAATCTTCCTATTGGAAAGACCATCGCTGGAGAAAACTTCATCAAACCTTTAGAAGATATGCCTCATTTGCTTGTATGATGAGCTACTGGATCGTGAAAGTCGGTAGGATTAAATAATTTTATACTTTCTCTTATGTATCAAAACTCCCCCGCCAATCTAAGATTTATAATGATAGATCCAAAACAAGTTGAATTAAGCTTATATGAAGGATTGCCTTTTTTGCTATCTCCAATTATAACAAATCCCCAGAAAGCAATAAAGGTATTAAAATGGGCTGTAGCTCATATGGAAGAAAGATACAATATACTAAAAGAACACAAATCTAGAAATATAAGTGAATACAATCAAAAAACAAATGACAAATCAAAGAAATTGCCAAGAATAGTAATAGTTATAGATGAACTAGCAGATTTAATGATGAGTTCATCTACCGGCAAAAAAGATACAGAAACAGCCATCACTAGAATAGCTCAAAAGGCTAGAGCTGTTGGTATCCATCTAATAGTAGCAACTCAAAGACCAGAAGTTAAGGTTATAACTTGATTAATCAAAGCTAATATGCCTACGAGAATTGCCTTTGGAGTCACTAGTGCCATAGACTCTAGAACTATATTAAATAGTCAAGGAGCAGAGGATTTGTTGTGAAAAGGTGATCTTTTGTACAAAGATCCAGAGATCAAATATCCTATAAGAATGCAAGCCCCTTTAATTACCACTCCTGAAATAGAAAGAGTTATAGCTCACCTCAAACAAAATTACCTAAAAGATTTACCATCTGAACAAGTCTATCATCCAGAGATTATTCATATTTTGGAGGACAGATGAGAAACAGCTACAGGTACAAGTTGAAATGAAGAAGATGAACAGCTAGTAGAACAAGCTATACAAATAATAATGGAAACTCGCAAAGCCAGTGCCACTCTTTTGCAAAGGAAACTATGAATATGATTTGCCCGTGCAGCAAGAATAATGGATATTTTAGAAGAGAGGGGAATTGTCTGACCACAACAAGGAGCTAAACCAAGGGAAATCCTGATCTAATATTTCACTATAATCTGTTCAAAATTATTATTCTCCAATATAGCATTTTCTACTTTTTCAATCCCAATTTTGGCTTCAATCTTTTGTACAATATCTAGCCTAGCCTTAGTAGCTGGATGCTTATCAGCTATCAAAGAACAACAGTCTGGCACCTTCCTTATGGAAATATCATATGTTCATATTTTTTGGGCTAAGCTTATTACTTCCCTTTTGTCCATTCAAATCAAAGGAGCCAATACCGGAACTCAAGAAGCACTCCAAATTGTATAAATATTTTGCAATGTTTGAGAAGCCACTTGAGCCAAACTATCTCAAGGTACGATAGCCTCAAGTTTATGTTTTTGAGCAAATTTAGCTCCAAGACGAAAAATAGATCTTTTGAACACAATCATTCTAAATCTAGGAGCCACATTTTGAACTATAAGAGAATTGATATCTTTATAAGAAAAAAAATATATTTTTGCTTCACCTTGATAGTTAGCAAGCTGTTTACTCAGATCAATAATTTTCTGTTTTATATCATTAAAATCTCTTAAAGCTGGATTAATAGCATGAAAAAAATCAACCTTTAGCCCTCTTTTCATCATTAGCCAACTGGCAACAGGAGAATCGATACCTCCAGAAAGTAAAGCTAATCCTTTACCACTACTACCAATTGGCAACCCTCATAATCAAGTCAAAAGTTTAGTATAAATCAAAAAATTGCTATTGCCTACCTCAACCCAGATTTTTTGATCTGGATTTTTCAAGTCTGGCTTCAATCCAAATTTTTTGATGATTACTTCACCTAGCATTTTAGAAAGTTGTGGACTAGTGATAGGAAAACTTTTATTGGATCTTTTAACTTCCACCTTAAAAGTTTTATTTTTATCTAACTTTTCAGCCAATTTCAAAATAATAGAACTCAATAAATCCATATCCAAATCTACAATTTTGACAGGAGCAAAATTAGCAATACCAAACGTGGTCTGCAAAACTTTTTCATTCACTCCTTCAACTATCAACTTACCATATTCCTTTTTGATAATTTTCAACTCAGGAGCTTTTTGCATCAGATTGCGTAATAATAACCCTTCAAAATCTCTCCTATTTTTACCCTTTAAAGCTATTTCTCAAAAGTGAATCAACCGCATTTTAATATTGTGCTTTGATAAAATTATTGTATTATAAAATCACAAAACTTTTTTCCAAAATAATTTCTTGTATCTCCCCTCTAGATAAAGCTCCATCTAAGGCCACTTTTATATAATTTTGAGTTCGGCCTAAAGACTTATTATTTTTTACTTCTTCAATTAAAACATAATGTTTTTTACCTATATTGTCACCGATAAACTTTTCTCTGATGGAACCAGCAAGTTTCAGCAATTTTTTTTCTCTACTTTTTTTCACAAGTTGGGATATTTGTTGTGAAAATTTAGAAGCTGGCACAGTTTCTCCAAAGAGATGAGGAGAAAATGGAAATACATGCAATTTTGAGATATTGAATTCCTTTACTTTGCGATAAGTAATTTCAAAATCTTTTTCACTTTCTCCAGGGAATCAAACAATAATATCAGCTCAAAAGCTTATAATATCTTTATCTGCTCTCCTTAGGCTGGCAAATCTTTCAAAGATATTCTCCAGAAGTCAAAGGTCATACTGTCTTCTCATATTAGATAAGACATTATCCGAAAAGCTCTGGATAGATATATGAAAATATGGTAAAATTCTTTCATCTTCGATGACCTCAAAAAAATGATCATCCAGGAACTCTGGCCCCAATGAAGATATCCTGATTCTTGGAATATTGGTCCTTTTAATGATTAATTCAAGGAGAGAGCCTAACTTGGCTTCTTGAGGTTTTTGTGTACTGCTAGCTCACCAACTAGCTAAATTAACTCCTGTAAGAACAATCTCTCTACCTCATTGGTCTTGAAAAGTTAAGATTTCGTCAATAATCTGCTCAGCGGGCCTAGAATAATGCTTTCATCTTTTGGATACAGTAAGACAAAAACTACACCAAGTATCACAACCTGACTGAATAACCACAAATTTTTTAGTAAAAATATTTTTTTGCTTTTTAGTAATAAGAAGGTCTTCTGGCGGTGACTCAGGCAACAATACAATTTGTCATTTCCATTTCTCCAGCATTGGATAGATTTTGAAAAAAGCATCTTGAGCCATAGCGTCACCTCTATCAAAAGCTCCGCATCCAGTCAGATACACCTTTTTACCGGATTGCAAATATCATAAAATTTCTTTGATTCGTTTTTTCTTAGCTCTATCGGTAACTACACAGCTAGCAACCAATACACTATTTTGTAAATCACAATCTTGGCTAGAATCAAAATAATTTAGCCATTTATTTAAAAAATACTTGTTAACTTTACATCAAAAAAGCTTGTGCTCCATAAGAAACTATGAGTTGTCTAAATATGACCTTACTACATCAAATACCTTTTGAGCCATCTCCTCTTGTGTCAAAAGATTACCATTCTCATCCTCTCACTTCACTATAACGTAATTGGCAAAATAGGACGGTAAAATTTCTTCTCAAACCTTAATAGCCATCTTTTGATGCAAAACATCAGATTCAGCTATATCAAGTTGAGCACCTATATAATTACGCTCTTGCTGCATTTTGTAATATAGCAATTTTGTAATATTGTCCATGCTCAAAGACAAAAATATTATAAGATCAGGAATAGGCAATCACGCCCTTTCAAATTCCCATTCCCAAAGCCAATCAAAAAATTCTTGCAGTTTTTTTGATTCTCCTTCCATTAAAAATTTCACCCCCCTATGTACAAAATTTGCAGTAGAATACCTATCTGATACTACCACATCTTTAGAATTTATCAATCCCAATATATTAGACTTATGTGCAAATCTATCCAAGGTATAAAACGTTGAAGCAATATAAGGGTCAATATCATCCAAAGCCCCAAACTCACCTCTTAAAAACCTCCTAACAAATTCGCTACTCCAACTATCATACATTGGAAAGGATAAGGTTCCTACACTTTTACCCTCTTTGATTAAGTTTTTAACCAATAGCCTAGTTTGAGTAGCCTTTCAAGTACCGTCAACACCTTCTATTACTACGAACATATTACTATGCTTGGATTTGTAAACAACTTAAGCAATATTACTTTTTTTATGCCTTATAGCAACAAAAAACTCCGCCACTTAGGACGGAGTATTTCATTTTGATTTTTGTATTATAAGGACATCTTATTATTCTTCACTAACTTGTTCTTCTTGAGGTTGTCTTTCAACTGCATAATCTACTCTAATTTTCCTTCCATCTACTTCTGCTTCATTAAGAGCTTCTTTGGCTTTAGCTGCATCTTCTTCATTAGCAAATTCAACAAATCCGAAACCTTTACTCCTACCTGTGTCCCTGTCTCTAATTACTCTAGCGAAAACAACTTCTCCATATTCACCAAAAATGTCCTTTAGAGCTTGCCAGTTAATACTCCATGGCAAGTTCCCAACAAATAATTTTTTACCCATTTGTATAACCATAATATAACCAAATAAAATATGCCTAATAGGCTAATAGCTAGCCTACTTAAATAAAACCATATTGCAAGAGATTTTTTAAAAAACCCCTCGCCGATTAAGACAAGGGGCTATAAGCTAAACCTTTACCAGCTTTGCTTTTGAACCTCTTCCAAAAGATCTAGCACTCCAGGAGGCGGTAACAGCCAGAGTCTTGGATTAGTTATGACTTTCAAAGATGCACCTTTTACTATTAACTCATAAACATTAAATGTGGAATTCCATATATTTCCCAAGATAGACCTACCGTTTTCTGTAAGAGTAACAATGCCATTTCATATTAGGATACCTTTCACTTCTAGATCTCATCTTTTGGACCAACTCTTGTTTAAGTCATCATTGCGAATTCTAGTTTTTTGGAAGCCATTCTTTGCAATATATATACCTTCCACTTGTTGCAATACATCTGTATTTAATGGGTCAAAAACAATGGTTCAATTTACCAACCACATACTGGAACCCTCAATGTCTCATTGAATCTTTAAATTTCCATCAATGATAAAGGTTGTAGGTTGGCCTAAACTAACATCTCCAAAGACCACATCCTCTGCAGTATAATATATTTCTGCTCATCTAGCTTTTTGCCACCTTACTCCTCATAGTGAAATATCCGATCAAATAAATATATACTTAGTTTTCAGTTTTCATATAGATTCTTCGATCTTATTTGCATCATAATTTGCAACGGTTATCAACTCTATATTGTCTTTTTCTTCTGTAGATAGCATAGAAGTTCAATCTATTTTTTTGAAATCATCGAATTTTTCATTTTCCGTAGTAGAAACAAAGCTACCAAGTTGCATCATATAAGGCCTTGTTACTACAAAATTCATTAAACATTCCCTTCCATAATCATTAGAAGGAGCCCAGTTAGCTGAAGCAGTTGCCCACTCATAATATTCATTACCATCTTCATCGGTATACTTTTGACATACCTTGGTTCATTTAATATCTTCAAATTTAATCTTATATTCACCATATGTACTTAAACCATTTAATTTAACTCCAGCCAGTCCATCTTTATATATCCAAAACAAAGAGTTCTCCAATCAGTAATCATTTAAAAAGTCTTTAAGTAAGTTAGCACTAGACAGTCTAGTCATATCAGCATTAAAGCAGGACTCTTCCAGTCTCTTAACAATCCCTCCATTACCATCAACTATATCAAAATAACATTTTAGACTCCTTCTTTCCCACTTACCTAAATTATCCTCATTACATCCTCCATCTGCTATATTATTTCAGAGAGTATTTTTGTCTACCTTCCACCAAAAGAACAGATATTCATTTGACATAATTGATGGAGGATCCACCCATGCACATAATGGAGCTCTTTCACTTACAAGTTTACAATCTGAAGTACACCATATAGCATTCTTAGTAGGTTCACCGTTCTCATCAACTTCTGACGGATCACATTCCTCACCATTTCCGGCTTGTACTATACCATCTCCACAATAGCCTCATCAGCCTCAACCTCATCAACCTCAGCCTCTCCTAACTAATTCCACCCTACATTGAGTAGGAGCGTCTGTATACTTCAAATCAGCACTAGCATTAATACTACACCATATATAATCAGGAAGATCTGTATTATAACTACCTGATACAACATCCTCGCTTGTTCAATTTACAATATTTTCAGCCAATATCCTTTTGTCTGTACCAGCACTACTATCAGCTTCATAAACTCTAACAACACTAAGAGTCCCCTGTCATTTACATTCAAAATATACTGTCTGATCTCATTCGAGTTCTAATCTAGACACTTGCTGTAAGTTATCTTTTGATACCCCTACCTTAAGATATTCACAACTAGCAGGCTCCCCGCCTCATCAGCCTCAACCACCACCTTCACTCCTAGAAGCACTACATGATGTAGCACTACCACCTATCTCACATTGCCAACTTACAGATTGACCAGGCTGAGGAAATGGCACAGGATAAGGATTAGGATCACCTACTTCACAAAAATAACCTGTTCCTGTTTGAGGCCAGTCACTAACATCTGAACCAAAGTTTTGTCAGTTAGCAGGTCCACATCTTGGCTGATCTCCAGGATTAGCTTGATCATATACTGTTACAGAAGCCGTACAAGTTGAAGTAGGTCTTACAACTCAGTCGGCTATTGGAGAGATATTGTTTTGAACTGTTGCTTTTAATATGAAATTTCCTGTTTGAGAATAAGTATGAGTCAGAGGGAAAGATGGGTTATCAACTATATTGGAATCTCACAGATCCACCATCACATATTTTGCCCAATCTTGAGTAGTAGCGTTTATTGTAGTCGTCAAAGGAACGGTTCCTGAAGGTGGATTGGGAGATAATGTACAAGTCGGTGTTTCAAGCTGACATGTAGAGCTACAACCATCTCAATTTACATTATTTCAATCATCACATTGCTCTCAGTTATCGGCATCAACATTTCAGTCTCCACAAAAATGAATGTATATATTAAAACATTCGTTTTGAGAATATTGTATATCACCCCATATTCTTTTAGTTTGATCCTCTAATTGATACTCTTTATAGCTACCATTTTGAAATCTGTAATAATAATAATTACTTGTTTGTCACTGCTGTTTACCTTTTTCTCTCTTGTAAGCAATCTTATATACTATTTGTGCATCAGGTAATGAAGCATTCACTCCTTTTTGCTTATAAAGTGTACATCCCTCACTTCATACTACTACCACATCATTTATGCTACCTACTTCCGTTTTAGAGGGGACCACATTAGAAACCCTATACCAGTAGCCACACCCCATAATAGAATCTGTACCATTTTCCCAAATTGTAACACTTGTTTCCTGGTTTCTTATAAAAAGCGTGTCAGAAACATTGGAAATCAAATCTATAGGATAAATAGTCTTAGTAGTACTATCAATATAATAATGAGCATCTACATTTGCTTCTGTACAATTTTGCTCAAAATCTCATACGTTTTGGGTATATGTAGTTTGAATAGCAAAGGTGAAAGAAATCCAAAAAGGAGTTAAAAGAAGTAATTTATAAAGCTTACTCATCAGTTTGAGGTAAAGATTTAAAATTTAAATTAGGTTTTATCTCAGATGCTTGAATCTCTTTGTATGTTTTTCCTGAATTTATGGTATCAGCGCTCTGCTTTATTTGTACCTGCTGTAAAATATATCCATTAGAAGTTTTTTTGGACAGTCCAATAAGCAATATCAATATTATAATAGCTAGTAAAATTACTACAAAAAATATATTATACCCTTTCTTTTTGTTTGAGGAATTCATGATACGAAATATTATTATCTAAAAACTTACTTGGAGAGCTCCTAAATTTTGAAATAATGTCTTTTTTTAAGTTTTTAGAGATTTTAAGAACTCTTTTAAAAATGTCAAGCCCTTTTGAGTTTTTAATAAGTTTATCCAGAAGTACATTGCTAAAACGCGTAGTTCTCAAGTAGAGATACCAAAATACTAACTTATTAAATAAAACATCTTCAGATATTACTTCAAACCGCTCAAATGATTTTTCAAAACGGTGGGAAATTTTGACTGAACTTATAGCAATTTTATATCCCATCATATTGGCCCTCCATCAAAATTCTATATCTTCCAATCACCATCATATAAAATATTTGTTAAATCATCCTATTTGTTCAAATACCCTTTTAGGGGTAAAAATAAATGCTCATCATATAGAAGGTACTCAGAAATAAGGAGGAGATACATATTTCCATCATCATTGTAAATCATAATCTTTTATGGTTAATATGTTACCTACATAATCAGGATTTCTTAAATCTGATATACTTGCCCCCACTATATGTTTTCCCTTACTCAAATCTACTAACTCAGAAAGCTTTCAAAAGTCCCAATAAATATGTGAATCTAAAAACAGTATATAATCCCCTTTAGCCGACCTAGCTCCCTGATTTCTGGCATATGCAGGACCTCTAGATTTATCTATGACAAGTTTTTTTATTCTTCAGTCAAAAGATGAAGTTATTGGTAAATGCTGATTATCTCAATCATAAACCAGTATAATCTCATCAATCAAATATTTATCTGGTATTCTTAAAAATAAGGAGTCTAAGGTGATGTCTACCCATCTACCTTCATTTCTAATAGGTAAAACAATACTAATCATATCACATAATTATCTATAATAAATCGTTATTCATCTATTGGAGAACCCGTAGGCCTAGGTGGAGGAGAAGGAGCGGCTGTAGGTTTAGTAGTAGGTACGTCTGGAGAAGGAGGAGTAGGTGTTGGAGAAGGGGTCGGAGGAAGTGTTGGTCACTCAGTAGGCTTTGTAGTAGGCTGTTCTTTCCTTCTTTCATGTGGTTTACGCTCGTAATCCACACCTCATATAGCATAAAGCCAATCCATTCATTGATCGGGAACTACATCTATCGTATTAAGTTCACCTCCCTGAATTTGGTCTATAGCAACTTCCACTTTCCCTATACTTTTAACTGTAGATGGAGTTTTGGATAGTTCTCCTTTAAAATATACCCATCATCTGGCGCTTTGTCCATCTGAAGCAGCTGTCAAAGTAGATTCTTGCAATAGTCTATATCATCTGGTGGCAATATTTATCTCAGCATCTCTTTTTCCTATCGTATTTTCCTTCTTGGCAATCACTACCTTCTCCACACGGTAACCAACCGTAGGATTAATACACTCACCATAAAGATAATATACTGGTTTGCCATATATTCTTAATTTTACCTCTCATCTAACTAACTCTTTCCCCATAAATAACTCAAGAATTTCCTCCTTAGATGAAGTGTTCACGTCCATATATTGGTCAATTCAATAGTTTTTTAATACAGATTTTAGCAAGTCTTGAGGCATTTTTTCTAGTATTTTTCTAGACAATACCAAATCATTCAACTCAACAACCCTTCATTCCAAAACATCACCAAATCCATGAGGCAAAAGAGAAAAACTCTCTTCCTTTGATCTTTTCGTATATACCAAAGAAGCTACTATACTTTCATCGTATGCTCTATTAGATGAAGATACATCTATCTTATCAGGATTAATAGAGCTGACAATATTGCTAAGTCTATTTGCTATATCTTCTCCCCAATTTACCTTTATATGGTTAACAAATCCTTCCTTTTTAATTTCTAGCATCTCCCTACCTATACTTTCCTTAGTTTTTTGATCTATATGTTTTCATTCTAAATCTTCTCCAAGCAAATATTCATCGGTCAATGTCCCTTTAACAAATAATGCTAATGCATAAACTAGAGCTTCTCTATCTAAAGATCTTATCCTTTGCATGATATTATCTGTAGAGCTGATTCATAATTCTTTAGCTTTGGGACTATCTAACATTTTTTGAAGATTATCAACTGCAGCTGACCAATTCTGCTCTTTGTAAGCATTAATAAAATTATAGTATTCATCAAACATATTTAATTTCGCCAAAGCTAACTTGTGCTGATCCACAAATTTTGAAATGTCCTTAACTTTGTCTAAAGACTCAATTTTGGATGGAGCTAGTATTTCGTATTTCCTCTCAAAGTCAGACATAACTTCCCCTGAAGCAGTTTGCTCCAGATTAACATAAACTAGCTGCAATGGATAGCTTCACACCTCATAAGTTATCTTAATTCAATCTGGTCAATTAAAAACATTGATATCTCATCTATGAGATGGAATGACCAACTTACCATCAACTATTTTCAAATTTTCATCTAAATCTGCAGACTTAACATCTATTCATAAGACTTTTGAAAGACTAGTTAAATCGATAACAACTCCATCAGATGTTATCTCTATCCCATTTTTTAGTTCTTCTGGGAGCTGCAAACTGTCAGCCTCATCTTGTGATTTATATATTTCAAATCAACTATTTTGAGTCTTTGAGGTGTCGCTCTGATAATCAAATTCAATAATATCTTTGGTGCTTCCTTCCTCTACTGTATATGATATTGTGCCATCTTTTTTAAAGATAACAACCCTACTTCATAACGGAACTTCCTCACCTTTGATCTCAATAGTTTTATTTTTCTCATCAACTACCATATGCTCATTCAAAAATTCAACAGCTTCAGAAGGAAGATTTTCAAAGTTCCTAAATAATTTTTCTCCTCCATAAGACACCTTCTCAGGAGTATAAGAAAATATTTCAATATGAGTTTTACCATCAGCGGAATCATCAATCACAAGTTCTTTTATATTTTTCAATATTGGATCTACCACTAATTGAATGTTTTTATTTTTTAATCCTCTTCTATACAATTTAACTTTTTCTGTATTTCCAAGTTCTTTTCCATTTTCTATAACTTTAACAAAAGGTGCTGTGATAAACAGTGATCAATCTTTACCAACCATAAACAAACCATACTTACCATTTTCTGGGCTATAAGATCTTTCACCCTTAAACAAACTCTCCAAAAACAATTTAGCCTCATCAGAAATATTTATTTGCGACAAAATTGTATCTTTAATCTCAATCGTTTCTCCTTGCTTAACTTCCACGCTCAACTTCTCTTCTCAAATCTTACCATACTTACCGTCAAAATTCAACAATTCCTTAAGCTTTTGAGGAGAAACTCACAATTCAGTTGCTGCATCTTTTAAATTTTTATCTACACCAGCTTTAAGCAATCATGGCATCCATTTTATGTCTGTGGTTCAATAGTTTCATCTAATAGTTATTATTTTATCACCTACTTTGACAAACAAGGCATTTTTACCAACCTCGGCGTTTCACACCTGCTTATACTCAAAAACTCCTCCAATTGTTTTCATCTCATCAAAAACTTTTTTTAAATCTTCAGGTTTTGATACTATCCCCAAGTCTATCATATATCCAACCACCTCTTTTACTAGTTTGTCTGCATCTATGTTGTATCTTTCATTTTTATCAAAATCTAAATCATGCTCTTCCTCCCCCAAAAAATTCTTAACTCACCTAAGAGACAAAAATCTTTTTTTAAATTGTTGATACTCTCTAGTGCTCATAAGACTTTCCAAAGTCACTTTACTTGATTCTGACAATACATCATTTAAGCTTTCTCATTTAACCCTCAAAGGTTTTACTATTTCTGCCTTCAAATTTGCCAACTCTTGTTGGATTTCTTCTGTGGAAATTTCAAAGTCCCTCAAAATTTCAAAAGCTTTAACTAGGACACCAAGAGCATTCAAAAAATCCTCCAATTGTTGTCTTTTTTTCTCATCTAGAGGTAGATCTTTAACATGAGATTCTATCTCTGCTAACAGCGTTGGGGCTTTACTGCTAGATGCATTGAACCTATCTATCAAACCATATAAATAATCATTGTCTGCCCCTAAATTACTATCAAGCCAGTCCTTTAAAGCATCCTTTAATTCAATTTGATATTCAAACAACTCTTTTTCTTCCTCGTATATATCTCTCACAACTTCTTTTCTAGCATTCCCCATGGATAGGGCCTCTTGCATTTGTGTAGACATGATAATACAAAATAAACAAATAAAATTTTCTCTACTTCAATTTTATTTTGCAAAAATAAAAAAAGCAAAACTTCCGCTTGCCTTGTGTTTAAAAAATTGTGTAATATGAGTATATTAACTTCTACTCACCATCTTAATAAAAATATCATTAGGGACACTTACTTTCCCCATTTGTTTCAGCCTTTTCTTACCCTCCTTTTGTTTTTGAAGAAGCTTTCTTTTTCTAGTGACATCTCATCCATAACACTTGGCTAGGACATCTTTTTTAAGTGCTGGAATCGTCTCCCTTGCAATAACCCTGGTTCCTATACTAGCTTGCAGAGGGATAGGAAACAAATGTTTCGGGATTAATTCCTTGAGTTTTTCAACTATCTCTCTGCCTTTATGGTATGCCTTGTTTCTATGCACAATCAAAGAAAAAACATCAATTTTTTCTCCATTAATTAGAACATCCAACTTAACCAAATCTGACACACGTCGAGAATTAAGTTCATAGCTCATAGATGCATATCCCTTTGTAACACCTTTTAACCTATCATAAAAATCAATTATAATCTCTCACATAGGCATATTATACTTCCACACAACCCTATCAGCATCAATATACTCCATCCCCATTAGTTCTCATCTATATTCTTCTACTAATTCCATTATATTTCATACAAATTCATTAGGACCGACGATCTCAACATTTGCATAAGGCTCTAATATTTTGTCTACCATACCTACAGGTGGCATATCAGCACCTCATCTTACCACCAACCAATGTTTTAAAACTTCTCCATATTTCTTTTTAATTTGGTCCTCTGACAAATCTTCTATCTGTGAGTTAATTTCAAATTTTACCACTTCTTTCCGATAATCTCAATTAATCAGAGCTTGTACATTTTTTCAAGATTTTATAACATCCAATGAAGTTGTCTTTGATTTTACAAGATAAACTACTGTAGGCACAGTAAAGATTGTTTGTATATCAAATTCCCTTTTTAACCTTTCTTTTACTATATCCATATGGAGCATTCATAGAAATCATACACGAAATCAATACCCAAAACTAGAGATATTCTCTGGTTCCCACACCAAAGCAGCATCATTTAAAGCAAGTTTTTCTAGAGACTCTTTAAGTTTGGGATATTCCTCACTATCCAGTGGGTACACTCAAGAATATACAAATGGAGTTACGTCCTTGAATCCAGGTATTGCCACCTCATTTAATTGCTCATTAGATAAAGATTTAACATTACCAAACACGATAGTATCTCACACCTTAGCCTCTCTTGTAGATTTTAGACCGGTTACAATATATCAAATCTCTCATTCTCTAAGAATATCACTTTTGACATATCATGGTGAAAAATATCCTACTTCTAATACTTGCATTTTGCCTCATGTATGTACAAACCTAGCAAAATCTCATGCTTTAATATTTCCATCAATCATCTTAACATAAGCCACCACTCCTCTATAAGGGTCATAAACACTATCAAAAATCAAGGCTCTGGGAGCCCCGAGAGGCTTTCAAATCCTTTGGGGATAAAATTCATTAAACTCTTCTGGTGATAAGATCTGGTATATAACTTCATCTAATACTGACTCTACATTTTCTCAAGTCTTGGCACTTACTTTTAAAATCTTATGAGATGGGATACCTAACATTTTTTCAATCTCTTGAGCCACACGTTCAGGTTGGGCTGCTGGCAAATCAATCTTGTTTAAAACTGGTATAATTGTTAAATTGTTTTCTAGCGCCATATACAATGTAGAAAGCGTTTGAGCTTGTATTCATTGCGTTGCATCCACCAACAAAACAGCCCCTTCTACTGCTGCCAAACTACGGCTTACTTCATATTGGAAGTCTACATGACCAGGTGTGTCTATTAAATTTAGTTGATACCCCTTCCAATACATCCTCACAGGAGTAAGCTTGATTGTTATTCATCTTTCTTGTTCCAAATCCATCTGATCCAATACTTGTCCTCACTTGACTCTGTCAACTGTTCAGGTAATTTCCAAAAATCTGTCTGCCAAAGTTGATTTTCAATGGTCAATATGAGCAATTATAGAAAAATTACGAATTTTTGACATCGAATCTTGAAACTTTTGATAAAAGCTTTCAAAGTATAGTTTTTTACGCTATCAAATCAATTTGACTTATCAAATAATTTTTTTAAAGTTGTAGTAGTTTATTCAAAAACAAAAAAATGAGCAAAATATTGTATTTACTCCGCCATGCCAAATCCTCCCGAGAAGACAATCAATTAGATGATTTTGACAGGCCTCTCAACCCCAGAGGGCTACATGACGCTCATCTTATTAAAGAAGCTGTACAAAAGAGACAAATAATGCCTGATAAAATTTATTCATCTCCTGCTAAAAGGGCTCAGCAAACAGCTCTTATAGTACGAGAAAAAAGCCTATATTTTGAAGCAAGCCAATTGGAACTTGTCAGAGAACTATATGATAATCATATGGACTGAGTAAAATGGTTATCAAAGTTTGTAAAAAAACTTCCTGATTTTCACAAGGAGGTACTGATAGTAGGACACAATCCTATGCTAGAAGAGACCTTTCATTATCTAACAGGGAAATTTGTCTATTTTAGTACTTGAACACTAGCAGCCATAAAATTTCCTCTAGACAGCCGAAAAGAAGTAGGCCCACAAAGCGGTAAAAAATTGTTCGTTGACAAACCTTCTATCTTCAAGAACTACAAAGAGCGAGCTCTAAACAATCTGTAAGTACCCACTGCTAAAATCACAATTCGAAATGCAGCTAATATCAAAATCACAGGTGCCAAGTACTGGTTAAGATAGCTTTTTTTGATATAAACCTTATCCTTGTAAAAAGCATTTTTATTTAAAAAATCTACGATTTCATCAAAAAATTCATCCAGCTGAGCTTCAGATTTTGCCAGCACAAAATCTCAGCTGGTAATTTGAGCTATCTGAGTAAGTAATTGTTTATTGAGCCCTCCCAATTCCACATCTCCCGCTGCTGTCCTTCATATAGGTAATGACTCTGCTCATATACCTATGGTAAATATAGGAATGCCTGCCTTAGCAGCAAGTTGAGCAGCCTGTATGGGGTCAAGACCAGTATTGGAATCCCCGTCTGTTATCAGTATTAGACTGCCTGGAGGAAAGTGGTCTTTATCAGCAAATTTCAATATATTATCTATTCCCAACAAAATTGCATTTCATATGGCTGTACCCAAAAAATTTGGAGTTGGTGGAAAGTCACTTAAGCGCATAAGCTGAAGCTTTACAATTAAAGCTTTTAGATTATCCGTAATGGGAGACCAAACGAAAGCCCTTCAAGAATAAACCACAACAAACACATTTGTCTTTTTTAACTTTTTCAAAAGCTTAATTAATGTATTCCTAGCCACTTCCCACCTAGAAGGAGAAATATCCTTAGCAGCCATGGACAAAGACACATCAAATAATATTCAAACATTATAAACTGGTTCTTTAATTATTTTCTTTTCACTTACCCAAGAAATATTCAAAGTAAATAAAACCAAAGATATTGCTAACAATCATCTGATGAACAATTCTATAGTCACCCATCACTTTTTTATTCTAGTTGATGGGACACTAAAATTGGGCTTACCTATCCAAAAAAGTAAATAACCAATTAATATAGCTACCACAACATAAATCACTCCCTTGTCTACAAGATATTCAAATTCCATAAACTTTTACTACTTTAAGTTTGTAATAAATTTTATCGCTTGGATTCTAACTCATCAATCTTTTCAAAAATTTGATTTTCATCAATGCTCTTTTTTATAGGCTTTGATTTATCAACATCTTTCTTTAAAACCTTGGCCTCAGATATAGCAAGATCTATCTCATCAATTTTAGGATAATTAACTTGATATTTTTTAACCGTATCCAAAAAATTGTCTTTCACTTTTTTAACCACAAAAGGCACCAATGAGAGCTCTGAGACATTGAACAACGCAATAAACAAAAATATCAAAAAGATGATTCAGCCAAATAGCGTTCAAACAGTTTTACCAGCAGGATCCTGAGCAAACTTTGAGTATACAACACCACCTAGAGTTGCTCCACCCAATATAACTAAAAACTGCCGAAGCCTTAATTCAAACGGTCACACCCTAATATAGGATGTTAAAAAATTTCATTCTATATGCTGGGGAACAAAGACTTTCATTTTATTTCTTTAAAAAGAAAGATTTAATAGTACCTAAGATATCAGAATCAAGTACATATTTTGTATTATTCTTCAAAGACTCCTGCAAGACTCTAAATTGTTCTTTTAGTACAGCGTTATCTTTAAAATATTTAATTGCTGCAGTAGCTTCTAGTTCTAAAGCTTTTGCTTTGGCTTCAGCAATCCTCTCAATAGCCTGTCATTCACCCTCTGCTTTCAAAATTTGTGCTTGCTTTTGCCCCTCTGCCTCTCTAATTGCAGCTTCTTTTTGACCTTCCGCCTTGAGTATCGCTGCTCTTTTTTCTTGTTGTGCAATCTTTTGTTTATTCATAGCCTCCATAAGTTCTGTTGGTGGATCAATTCTTTGAATTTCAATTTTGGTAATACTTATTCACCATTTTGCTGTCTCGTGAGATATTTCAGTTTGTACCTTAGCATTAATCTTTGATCTCTCTCCCAAAACCTCATCCAGAGTCATAGTACCAATTATAGCCCTTAATGTAGTGATAGCCAAGTTTTGTACCGCTATCCAAGGATTTGATATTTCATATACAGCCTTAACAGGATCAAAAATCTGAGCAAAAATTACTGCATCAACCGTCACCACCGCATTATCCCTAGTAATCATCTCATGGGGTTGGGTATTGATTACCCTTTCCCTCATATCAACCTTTCTTACAGAATCTATAAACGGAACTATAAAATGCCATCCTGAATCCAAGGTTCATACATATCTAGAGAATCTTTCTTTGATACCTTTTTCATAAGGAGAAATCTTTATCAAAGATTTTACAACAAATATAATTCCCAACACTCCAATAATTATTGCTACTGACTCCATTTAATAATATTAGATTAAAAGATAAAATATACAATTAGTATACTAAGCTCTATATGTTTTTCAATTAATTTTAAAAATTGTCTTCTAGTATTTTTTTGATCTTCATCTCTTCACAATGCCCTGTCACAAATACTTCTTGAGCAGTGGCTCATTTTTTAAGCTTCAACTTAAACCCTGATATAGTCTTGTAAGAGATACTTATCATCTTTTGTGATGTTCATTTTTGTTGGCGAGAAATCCTTCAAGGGATAACTCTTTTGACACAATCAAGTTTGGCAAGTTCTTTTAAAAAGTCTTCGAAATCGGGTAAAATATGATGTTCTCTTTTGATTTTATCTTTCATCGCTTTTTGTTTTTTCAAAGCGGATTAAAGTGTACTTGACTACTCACAAAACCAAAACAATAATTCCTACTCCTCCTACAACCATCAAAGCAAGCTTTTCATTTATCACAAAAACAAATAAAGCAAATAAAACCACAATCAAATACCCTCCAAATCTAAAACTACGACTTTGCATATTAACGTAAAAAATCATTTCCTAAAATCAAAACAATATCTGCATCTGTTAGCAGATCTCAGCTTAACCACCCAAAAGCATAGGGATCCTGAGTCAAATATACTACATTAGTAATAGGTAAGAATAAACGCAAATTGTCCAATGTAGCTTTAAAATCTCAACTTCAAATAACAACTGCAGTTGTACCAGTTATTACTTGAGGAGAATTAGCGATACCGACCACATTAAATCAATTATTTTTTAGTAAAAATGCTGTTGGTCTAGCCATAGGTTTGAGATAACCATATTCCTTTCTTACCAGTTTTTTATCTATTCCATTCAAAATCTTTATCCTTGCACTCTCTTTTAAAAATCCAACATTGTTTGTGATATTGAATACAAAATCCTTAATATTTTTGTAAAATTCAGGATTATTAGCTGTGGCTCATATGGGCAAAATTACAGCTGCCCCTCCAAAATCTGCTCTTGGTGGGAAATACATCATACATCCCGGAGTTAGATTTTCAAAAAAGTCTCTTTCACACTCAGCATTCAATACAAATGAAAAAAAGTACTTAATCTTATCCTTGTATCTCAAAAAACCAAGCATTTCATTTAGTGATAAATTAGTTGTAACCATTTTGTTAAATTCTCCTCGAAGCTCCTTGATTTTGGAAGGACTCAGATAAGCTTTATCTTTTTTTATCTTTTCAAAAATCTTTTGAATCAACAATTGCTGTCTCAAAGCACGGGAAAAATCAGAAGTAGAATGTCTGGAACGAGCAAATTTTAAAGCTGTCTCTCCATCCAAATGTACTTCTCAAGCCGGTAGATAAAAAGTAGTATAACCTCCATCCTCAGTGGGATATTTAGGGTCCACAAATGGTTCCTTTAAGTATATATCCAACCCTCCAATATAATCTACAAAATCCACAAATCATTTAAAGCTAATCAAAGCATAATAATCAGGCTTAATGCCTGTTATTTTAGCCACCTTATCCATTAAAACCTGTGCTGCATAATTGACATCTCTACCTCATTTATAATAAGCACTTGCAAATAAAGCATTAATTCTTCCCCCTCATCCCCAAGGATATTTTACGTATAAATCTCTAGGAATAGATACAAATGTCACACTTTCTTGCTCAGGATTGTAACTAGCAAGCATAATAGAATCTGCCAACATACCTCATTGATGGTGTCTTCCCCCATAACCAACAATCAAAAAATTTATATTTCCAAATTGATCCTTTTGAGGAGGAGTCCCAACAGATGAAAGAACACGATTAATGCCCCAATTAGATAAAACAGCAACAATATTATAAAGCTTCGGAGCTCACCATAAATAAGCTGCAATCCCTACTCATATTATCAAAAAAAGTATAAGTGACCTCATACCTTTGTAAAACCAGGAGCTTTGTTTCCTTTCCTTTACAGTTTTCCTTTTAAGCTTTCTCATTAAAAAGTCAGCCAAGATATAATTTTATCTCACCATATCATCATTATCCAAAAAGCTACTATCATACCTGGCAAAAAAGGGATACTTTTGCCCATATTAAAACTTTTTAAAATAGCAGCTACCAATGCATATATTAAGCTAACTCCAGCTGCAAAAATTAAATATATCAAAGGTACAAAAATTATCAAGTCTTCCTTAAAAGGAAAAATTCATCACATCAAAAGTCCTATTGTAAAAGCAACAAATATATCTCCACTTCCGATTCATTCCATATCTTTGATTTTATATCTTAGCTGAACATACAGCTTAGCTCCAAACCACAAAACACTAAACAAAACAAAAAACAATATTCACCATTTAATACTATAACTCCACCCCAAAGCTTCCATAAACCATCATCAAATTATCCAAAATACCAACCCTATCCACAACCGGATATTAAGATGATAAGAAATAATATCCCCTACAAGTATCAAAAACAGTAGTCGATTTGCAACAATCCAAAAAACCAGACTAATCTTATCACCACCAAAATAAGTATTTACCCACCATCAGCTAATTACAAAAATTAAACCACTGACCAGCTCTAAAATAGGATAAAGCCATCAAATATTCTTACCACAATACCTGCATTTACCTCTTGTGAGCAAAAATGAAACCACAGGGATGAGATCTTTGGGTGCTAAAGTATGCTTACAATAGGGGCATTTAGAACGTCCTTTAAAAATTCCCGACCATGTCTGCCAATTAATTTCTCCTTGTAATCTACTAACTAATACCGATCCAAAAGATCAAAAAATTAACCCTAAAACAAACAATAAAATATAAAGCATACTAGCAATTATCTAAATTTTTAAAATAATCCTGCTTAATCCTTAACCAATGCTTATCTCTTCTAACAAGCTTATTTTTCTCTTTTGGTTCTACAAAATATTTCAAAGCTTCTTCCAAAAATATAGTATTTTGGCTACCTTTTACCAACATAAGCCATCTGTCTTTAGAACTCATCAAAAACCGCCTAATCCACTCTCCTGCCTTAGGAGCAGAACAAAACCATTTCACTATAGGAATTTCAGCCTGAGAATCATCAGAGATAAAATCAACTTTTTTTAATTCATCCACCAAATATTTTTTCATTTTAGGGCCAACCAATACTACGACATCAGCTATCTGTGAGATCATTCAAGCTAGTTGTCTATGTTCAGCCTCCTCAAAATCTCCTAACTCTCTCATATCTCCCAACAAAAGCAATACTTTTTTATCCTGCAAAAAATTTACCTTTAAAAAATTAACCATTTGAAGCATTTTTTTCATACTAGCAGGAGCTGCATTATAACTGGAATCTATCACTATAGATTGATTAATACCCTTCAAAATTGTGCTTCTTCCTCCTAACAAAGGGATAGACAAATCCAATTCTTTTAGAGTTGAATTTATCAACTGCTGTTTTGTATACTTGTAATGCAAGATATCTCCTATAGTTAAACCTATTCCTATATATGCGAATATTTCAGGTGCAACAACATCAGTTAATAGTCTAATTTTTGATTTTTTAATGCACACCCTAGCAGTTGCCTTAAAATCCGACTGTAGTTTATAATCTTCAAAACAAATATCTACTTCCTTTGAACCGACCAATTCTTGAGACCTAGCCAGAAACCAAAATTTATTTACTTTTACATTAGCACTATGAGCATAGGGGTCCTCCCGATTTAAAAATACAGCCTGCTTTGTAGCAAATATCATCTTGTACTTTTCATCAGCTATTGTATCAGGATCTGAAAGATATTGAGCATGAACTTTATCTATTAATGTCAAAACACCAAAATCTGGTTTTACTACCTTTAACATAAAATCCATCTCTCCAATATGATCAATCCCATATTCCAAAACAACAATATCATAAGAAGGTTTGCCAAATACTGCCTTAACAAAAGCTTTAAACAACATCTTAGATACTCCTGCCATAGTGGGTGTATAATCTTCTAGTTGTAGTACTGCCAAAGGAAGTCCTAGTTCTCAATTATAATTTTTAAAAGGAGTATAAATTTTTTTGTCCTTGAGTACCTCTTTAAGCGAAGCGTATATTGCCATCCTAGCAGAAGTTTTACCCACAGATCAAGTAACCCCTATTACTGTTACTTTTTTTTTGGAAATATACCTACTGGCGAACTTGCCAACTAGACTAAAAATCATTTTTAATAAGCTATTTTTCATCCATCAAAACAAATCTAAGCTAAACACCTATCAGTTTAACAATTTCCCTTTCAAAAAAAAGCAAAAAACATATACTTGATTTGGATGATTAAATTTATATAGTTTGCCTTGCAGTTTATTTTTTTAGTCAAAAAAATGATAGAACAAACGCTGGTGATTTTAAAACCAGATGCTCTTGTAAGAGGCATAACAGGTAAAGTAATCGATAGATTAGAATCCAAAGGACTTAAACTTGTAGCATCCAAAATGATGATGCTCAATGAAGAAGTACTAAAACAACACTACTCTCATCTTGTAGACAAACCATTTTTTGGTGGATTAGTAGAATATATGACTAGTGCTCCAGTAATAGTTCAAGTATGGGAGGGCAAAGAGGCTACAAGTGTAGTAAGGCTTATGGCTGGAGTAACTAACCCAAGGCAAGCTCAACCAGGGACAATTAGAGGAGATTTTGCAATTGACATCCCTAAAAATGTCATACATGCATCAGAAAATTATGAAATAGCCAAACAAGAGATAGCTAGATTCTTCAATGATTCTGAGATATACTCATACAAAAGAATCGACGAAGATATGCTTTATGAATAAGTTTAAATATATTTACTATACTTAAGATGAAAAAAGGAATTCACCCAACTTATTACGAAGATGTTGAAGTAATTTGTATATGCGGTAACAAATTCACCGTAAATGCAGCTGTACCTGGACCTATCAAAGTTGAATCTTGTCCAGCATGCCATCCAGCATATACCTGAGAAAGGACAACTACTGTAGTAAAAGGTAGGATGGAGAAGTTCTTAGAAAAACAAAAGAAAATCGAAGAACTTCAAAAGCAGCAAGGTAAAAAATAGGACAAAATTAAACATTGTACTAACTTAAAACAAAGAGAATGGGGCTCAAAAAAAAGCTTTTTAAAAAACATTTTGGGGACATTGAAGCTTTGATATCCCATTCTCCTTTTGTTTATATCAAAATTATCTTCTTCACTACACTTGTAGGTATAGGACTTATAATGACGTGGCTGTATGTCCAACAGACCTGAAACCTTTTTTATATAAAACCAGATATTGTAAAATTTGTAATACTAGCAATAGCAATCTTGGCGTATCTTAATTTTTTGATTAGGTTTTTTGACCTCTACCTGGATACAATCATACTTACTCCTGAGGGTATATATATCCATAGACGGTGAGGATTGCTTCAAAATTCCCAATCTATGATAAGTCGGGATTGATTAGAAAGCGTATCATATACCCAAAACTGATTGATAGAAAATCTCTTTAAATTTGGTGATATTTCCTTAATACATATAAACGGAGAAGAAAAGTTCAATAATGTCCCTAATCCTAGAGAAAATAGTCAGACCATATTGCTTACCAAAAAAAAATATACTTCTCCTCTCTCCTGAGAACAGAGCCAACAAAAAATGGAAATATTGATAGAAGCTCTGGGAGAAGTAGTCAAGGAATATCTGGATTCTAATCAAAGATCTGATCCAGAATCAGAAATTTAGTTCTTAAAATAAAAATATTATGTCCAAAGGAAAGATTGAAGCAATTAGATGAATCGTAGTAGATGTTAGATTCCCACAAGAAGAAATTCCAAACATCTATGATGCATTAGAGACTACAATTGAAAACTCAAATGGAACCAAAGTTGTAATTGAAACTTTGCAACAGCTAGAAGATTGAGTAGTTAGAGGGATTGCTATGACTTCAACTGATGGCCTCAAAAGATGAGATGAAGTTATTAATACTGGTTGACCTATAAGAGTACCTGTTGGAGAAGAAGTACTAGGCCATATTTACAATGTACTGTGACAAAACATAGACGAAACACCTCAGACCAAAGGTAAAGATAAATGGCCTATACACAGAGAAGCTCCAAAATTCACTGACTTAAGTACCAAAGCTACAGTTCTTGAAACTGGTATCAAAGTAATTGATCTCCTGGCTCCAATGCTAAAAGGTGGTAAGGTTGGTCTATTTTGATGAGCCGGTGTTGGTAAGACAGTTATAATGCAAGAATTGATTCATAATATTGCAACTGAGCATAGCTGAGTATCTGTTGTCGCAGGTGTAGGTGAAAGAACAAGGGAATGAAATGACCTTTACAATGAAATGAAAGAATCTGGAGTTTTGAATCAAACAGTGATGGTATATGGACAGATGAATGAACCTCCTGGACCAAGACTTAGAGTTGCGTTGACTGGTTTAACAATGGCTGAATATTTTAGAGATGTTGAAGGCAAAGATGTATTGTTGTTTATTGATAATATTTTCCGCTTTACCCAAGCTGGTGCAGAGGTTTCTGCTCTTATGGGTAGGATTCCATCTGCCGTAGGTTATCAGCCTACCCTAGCATCTGAGATGGGCGAATTGCAAGAAAGGATTACTTCTACCAAAGATTGATCAATTACATCTGTACAAGCAGTATATGTCCCAGCTGATGACCTTACAGATCCTGCTCCAGCAACCACATTTACCCATCTAGATTCTACTATAGTGTTAAACAGAGCTATTGCCGAAAAAGGTATTTATCCAGCAGTTGATCCTTTAGATAGTACTTCTACAGTATTAACTCCAGATGTAGTAGGTGAAAGGCACTATCATGTAGCAAGAGAAGTCCAGAGAATTTTGCAAAGATACAAAGAATTACAAGATATTATAGCAATCTTGGGTATGGAAGAGTTAAGCTATGAGGATAAGCAATTAGTATACAGAGCTAGAAAAATTGAAAAATTTTTGTCTCAGCCATTTTTTGTTGCAGAGCAATTTACAGGTATACCAGGCAAGTATGTAAAACTAGAAGACACAATTAGAAGCTTTGAAAAACTAATTAATTGAGAAGTTGATGATATTCCAGAAGAATTCTTCCTCTACAAAGGAACCATTGATGAAGTTATAAAAGCATATGAAGATAGCAAAAAATAAAAAATTTTAATTAATCACCGGGATTTTAATGAGCGGAGAAACTATTAAAGCTGCAGTAGTAGCCACCCAAAAAACAGCGAGTCCAAGTTTAATTTCCATAGTGTTGAATGAAATTATTTATCGCCCGATATTAAATCTATTAGTTGTATTGTTAATAATAACGGGAGGCAACTTAGGTTTTAGTATTATATTGCTAACTCTAATACTTAGATTTTTGATGCTTAAGCCCACATTGGGAGCCAACAAGTATCAAAAACAAATGGTTGACATTCAGCCTAGACTAAAAGAAATTCAAGAAAAATACAAAGATGATCCTGAGAAACTTTCCCAAGAGACTATGAAACTTATGAAGGAAACTGGAGGTTGACCACTTAAAGGATGTTTGGTAATGTTATTGCAAATACCAGTATTTTTTGGTCTTTTTTATGTAGTCAGAGATATATCAGGATACCAAAATCACGCTGTAATGGCGGATCAAATTTATAGCTTTTTGAGACATTTTATAGGGGATCCTACCATATGGATAAGCAACATCCAGCCCACCTTTTTTGGCATCAATTTGTTTGAAAAATGAGATATAGTCCTAACCGTAGTTGCTGCTTTGTTGATGTTTGCCCAACTGCAACTAACAACTATGGTTAGCGGACAACCTCAAAAGACTAAACAAAAATTGCCAAATGGACAAGAAATGCCGGATATGAGCTGATTTATGAAAATTATGAATATGTTTTTGGTGCTTATGATAGCAATGTTTGTTTATTCTACCCCATCTGCAATAGGGCTTTATATCCTAACTTCCACGCTTTTTGGAGTGGTACAATATATTATCCAATACAAACCATTGATACTAGCAAAACTCAAAGCAGGAAAATAGGTCCCTACCATTTAATAAATTGGCCTGGCATCACTCACATACAAACAAGAGGAAGATTTTGACCACAAGTAGACCAACTTCAATCATAATAATATTGTAAATAAGAACCATCAGTTGCTTTAGTCCAATTTCAACAATTATAACTATAATTTTGAAATCAAACAACTCACTCTCCCCTTCTATTTTCTCAAGCTTTTCCAATCAATGAAGAATAATTCAAATTAGAGATACCCACATCACTTATAGCGGCCTTCCAATTAACATATATATGCTCAAACTTACTCCAACCTGGGTCAAAATAATAAATAGGAGCTTCAACTGGAAATTCAGCTCTGGCTATTCCGTCACCGTCAGGATCAGCATCTAGATAATCTATGATTTCATCATCTTCGGTTACATTTACAACAGCATGAACATTGGTAACCTTTCATTGCAAATAGGCAGGAATTTGTGATTGACATTTTGCATCTGCTCATGTTCTACCTCCCAAATTACCATTGTATCTATTTTTTGTTTTCCAAAATACTGTAATTTGAGAAGGAGCATTTGTTTTTTTGCATAGTTTACAGCCTAGAGTCCCTCCGTTGCTATAATAACTAGGAGTTATACCTTTTACACAGCCACCATTGGGTGAAAAGCTCGCACCATTTAAATTATTATAATATTTATACCCACCTCTATAAACAAGTGTATATCCTATAGGACAATTTACTACTCATGGATCTGAATATTCGGGAGAATCTAGTGGATACCGATACAAAGTTATAAACTCCCCTCAACCAGCTGTTGATCACATAGCCAATATATCTGTAGCATGGAAGCCATCTACCATATCAGAATTTAGATTTTGAGAAAGTCAGCTTGCAGATATCTGAGTATTACCCACAAAAACATCTCATCAGGTATAAGTTATCCCTCCTGTAGTTTCCTTCCAATATTTACTTCCAAGGTCCAATCAACTTGCCAGCTTCTGGGCAGTAACACTTCCATCTGCCAATATATCTGTAGTTACAGCTCAAGTTACCAAATCATTGGTTGTGACAGTTTTATCCCTGAGAGCATCAACTGGAATATCTATCCTTCCACCTGGATTAATCCTTACAATAGTAGCTGTCAAAAAAGTGGTATTCATATCACGGGCTTCAATGCTACCAGGAGTTTCAATCTTGTTGCGAACCCATATACTTCCCTGCCTTCCATCCAATTGAACCCCAACTGTCCCTGATGGTAACCCATTGGTAGTCAAAACCATTTTTTGTATATAGGCCACTACATCCAAAATGTTTTTATCCACAGTCAAAGAAAATACCAACCCCATATTACCCAAAATCCCCATCAATATTACCACTGACAATCCCAAAGTGGAGATTACATTTTTGAATCTGATTTTCATCACTAAAACAATTAAAAATTAAACTTTTCACAATTATTATAATCTCAAAAGGGCGGGGTGTCCACCCCGCCCTTTAAGCTCAGCTATTTTCAGGTTGACAACATTAAAAAAAACATCCTAATATGCAACAATTTTGCCTATTATTTGTTTTTGATCAACTAATCAGAATTTTCTTGAATCTTTACTATCAGCTTTATTATCTCATAACAAAAGATACATACCATCAGGAATTTTACCCCCAAAATTTCTTAACTGTATTTGCAAAAGTTTAATATCACTAGGCATATAAAGATATCCTCAAGGATAGATATATTTTGAGTTTTCTGGCTTACCATTGATAAAAAGCTTTCAACCACTAAAAGTTATAGTATCCCCTGGAATTCAAACAACCCTCTTGATTAAGGGAGTATCTATGGTTTTGAATTTAACCACCACTATATCATATCTTTTTATCGGTTTTTCATCTTCAAATATTACACCTGTAACTATATCTCAAGGTTTCATCAAAGGATACATAGACATACCATTGATAACAAAACGCTTGAGCTCCCCTTTAACAACCTCATCCTCTGAAGGCTGCATTTTTTCCTCTTGCTGTCAGCTCAAAACCTTCTCAACTGATAAATCAGAGCTTTGAGAAGGTTTAGCCATATAACCTTGCCTATAAAAAACAAAACCTACCAAGACACCAACAAATACCACAAAAAACACTGTCCAAGTTCATAAAGTTAACTTTTTCATTGCACAAAGTTGAAAATCTAACAAACCAAATATAAATTATTTTGCTTTACTTTCAAGTCTGGGATGGAGAAGAAGTCGAAGCTTGAGAAATTATCTCTTTAATTTCAGGTGTAGTCGTTTCATCATCCAAGATTCAAATTCTAGCAGCTATCTCGGCTTCTACAAACTCTCTTTTTCTACCATATTTTTTGGCACTATATTCCTTTAGGATTGGTGGCACTTTGGGGTTTTTGTAATCTGTAGACCAAATAGTATCCAGAGAAAATACCCTTGAAGTGGTATTGTCCACATTTAGCTTGATATAAGCCTTGTAATTTGAAATCCCTATAATATCAGCAGGTGAAAGCACCGGAGCATATTCTTTTTCTAATACTTCCGCATCCGGAGCACCTACTTTAAAAGACATCATTGTTCCCACATTACCAAATACTGCATCTTTTACTGAAGATCTTTTGTTTTCTCATATGTTATACCCTGCACTCGATTCAAGCTGAGCAATATATTGATGGGCCATTATCAGAGCAAGTTTGTATTTTCTAGCTTCAGATAAGATATCAGCAAAAGTATCAGTAACAAAGTTTTGGAACTCATCAACATAAAGATAAAAATCACGTCTTTGATCTTCAGGAATATTTGCTCTAGACATAGCAGCATTGTAAATTTGAGTCACAAGTATCATACCAAGCAATTGAGCATTTAACTCTCCAATCTTTCATTTTGACAGATTAACAAGCAAAATTTTGCCTTCATCCATAACCTCTCTAAACCTAAATGCGGATTTAGTTTGGCCAATAATATTTCTAATTAACCTATTGGTGATAAATGATACAAATTTAGAAGTAAAATAAGGTATTATCTCTTCCTTTTCCCTATCTCCCATAGCTGCATAGGTTCTCTCCCAAAAGTTCCTGACTACAGGATTTTTTACTTTCCTCACCTTGTATTCCCTAAAAATCTCATCAGTGAAAAGTCTAGGGACATCAATCAAGGTAGCTCATTCCTCTAGATCTTCCAACAAAGTCAAAGAACCATACTTAAAATATTCCTGAATCCTAGGACCAAATATCTCAGGGCCAAACATTTTAAGGAATATGGCTGTAGCATCATTTACTACTCTATCTGCCTGAGATATATCATCAATTTCATAAAGGTTTAACCCCATTGGACGTTCATCATTGCCTGCATCAAAATAGATTATATCTCTGGCTCTATTTTTAGGAACATAATTTAAGATATCCTCCACTAGATCCCCATGAGGATCTATCACAGCTAGTCCATTACCAGACCAAATATCCTGCCTGGCCAAAAAGGAAATAAAAGCCGACTTACCAGTACCAGATTTTCAGATAATGTAATGATGCCTGGTCCTGTCTTTCTTTTTAAAATATATAGGAGTAAATCTGTTTCTATAGACATTTATACCTAGCAGGAGACCATCATTAAATGTTTTCAATGCCTTGACCCTACGTTTACCTCAATCTTGTGTTTTTAGGTCTTTTTCTCCAACCGCCCGATGCTTGCTTTTTTCAAAAATCTTATGAATAATACCATCTTTGTAAGCCTCTGCTATCTTACCATCTATTAGATATTTTGGATTCTCATCCTTAAGAACTGGCACCTTATCAGGTGGAGGTAATTGCTTGTAATCCATCCATCTGATTATAGGAGAACGGTTATATACCGCATCAGGAAAATGAAATAAAGAAGTTAATTCGTTAACTGTAAAAATATTCCTTTTGAAAAAGAACCATACCAAGTGAAATCTAGCTGCCATTTTCCACAAAGGTTTAAAAAAGAATCCAAACATATCAGCTGCCCATTCTGGTTGATCCAATTCATTGTTGTATTCGTCTTTAAACACGGTGAATGCAGAAAGCACATTACGAATATTTTCCTGAGGTCTTTCTTTAGCTGGAGATGAGGAAATCAAAAGTAACCCAGTATTAAAAGCTGGCTTTCAAGCCTCTTCAGCTATTACATTAAGAGCATCTTCTTCTGCTTTGGGCATACGGATAAATGGATCACCTTGATGAGCTCCAGGATGAAATCTTTTGATAAGTTCTTCAGATGGCCCCATCACTAAATAATCCAATATATACTTGGGAAAAAATAATATCTTTTTTCGCAATGGCCGTCTTTTGAGAGCTCTTTTATCTTTTTTGTACAAAGCTTCTGCAAATTTTTTGGCACGAGCATTAAACCTATCTCCTTGAGGTTTTGTAATTAACATCATAGAAAATGTATCTTCTCTTCTCACCTTCCCAATACTATCTAAAATATTGTTCAAAGGGTCGTCCTCCAATTGTTTAAAAACCCTTATTGGGAATACAGGATCTTTTACGGGTTGTAAAGGGATCACATCAGTATATTTGTGCTTGAATATTTTTGGTTTAGAAATAGTTTCAATGGAAGCATCTGGATATTGAGCTGCTATAGCTGCCTCTACAACTTTTTTATATTCTGGATAAGTAGCGACCACAAAATCTACTTTACCTTGATCATAATGAAGTAAAAAAGATACCTTAGCTTTTTTAAAAAGTAAGTCCATCAATCAATCTATAACAGACCTTTCACCTAATTTGTGTAAAGCTCTATACACCTGTGACATACGAGCGATTTTTTCTTTCATATCTTTGGCTATATCTTTTTCTCTTTCACGGTCTTGTTTAGTATCACTTCTAGGTTGGATAATTCTTAAGTAAATTAATCTATGTTCATTGAACACATCATATAAAAACCTAAACAAAAAACGAACAATCAAAAATATAAAAATAGCAAGCAGTGAAAGACCACCTATAGTCAAAAAGTTATGAAATCCTGCAGCAAGTTGTGCTCATATTGTCTCATAAAAAGACGGTTGAGATGTAGCTGCCTGATGAGTATATCCAGGTCTAACCATTTGTCCATATTGGGCAATAAGTTGGGTGGCTTTTGTCTCTCCTCCTATTAAATCAAGACATTGGGAATAGTTGTGCTGCCAGGCAGTAGTTAATATCTCTTTTGTATCCAAACTTTTAACCTGATCTCCCAGCCCTTGGATAGTTTGTTTCAATACCAACTTACAATCAGCCTTGTTCATCCAAAATAGATAATTTTAAATCTCTTAAATTATACTGCTGATTGTAAGCTTTGTCAAAAATTATTTATATTTCAAAGCCTGCTGCCTTGCATATTTATCAGCCAGCTCATTTAGTTTATCCCCTGAGTGTCATTTTATCCAAGAAATTTCAATATTTTTACTCTTCAAAGCCTTCTCTATTTTTTGCCACAATGGCCAGTAAGCCACTGGAGATCAATTAGCTTTTTTACCAAGTTTCTTTTTCCAGTTTGGAAGTCGCTTAGTTGCTCAATTTACAATATAGCTTGAATCACTATATATGTATGTTTTGGTGTCTTTAGGTGCTCTGTTAACTCATTGCCATAGTGCAACAAGTTCCATTTCTGAGTTTGTAGCCTTGGACTTCCCACCACTAATAACTTCCAAAACTTGATCTCAATCTGAAACAACTACCGCCCATCATCAAGGTCAAGGATTCCCCAAACTGGATCCATCAATATATATTTTAAGAGGCTTTTTCATATTTATAAGATAATCTATAAAGTACAACTCACAGTATTACAAATCATATCATAAATACCTGTGCCAAAGATAAATCTCCAAAAAATTTAGACTCATAATATTTCCAAAATTCCAAAAAAAATCTAACAATACCATAAAATATCAAAAATAAAGCTGCTAGCATTCAAGGATAAGGGGCCGATTTGTATTTTTTAAAAAATGTCAAATACAATATTATCCCGACTATAACCCCTTCTCACAATGCCTCTAAAAAATTAATGTTTACTCTTGGAGCAGCTCCCCATCCTGAATAAGTATAAGTTAAACCAAGATTCTCCAATATCTCTTTGGCTATACCAGAAATATTTTTGAGAGGGATACCAACAATTTCTTGATTGAAAAAATTGCCTAATCTACCCAGAAAAATCCCAACAGGCACAATCAACACTATCAAATCCATTAATACCAAAAATTCTATCAAAGAAAGTTTATTAAGCTTTACAAATAGCAAAACACCAAGTGGGGCTCCAATTGCTCCCCCAACAAAAGCCATTCCTCCTTGCCATATCTTGAACAAATCCATCCAATGTGCGATTAAATAATCTCGTCCTAAAGGAATAAAATATCAAACTCTACCTCCCACAAGCACTCAAATTAACACTAACAACCCTAAATCTTCCAATTTAGTTTTCAACGCTAACTGAAGACGAGGAAATTTATCCAAAAAAGAAGATTGGGAAATCCAATAAATAAACAGATATCCTAGCAAAAAAGTTATAAGATAAGACAATCAATAAAAAGTAATATGCATTTTTATTGTCAGACAATTACTTTAGCAGGTTGTAATACCTTTTCTTCGCTAGTTCATTTTTTATAAATATATCACCTTTCATACTGCTTGATGACTTTACCCTTTTGTGATTTATCATCAACTTGTTCTACTCATATAGGCTCATGATAGATATGATCCACTTGTTTACCTAATGCATCTTCAATATAGATATCCATTTTTTTTATCATATCCTCGAATTGCTTAATTAAAGTTTCTAATCCCTTACCCCAGTTACTGTTTTTGATATCCTGAGGCATCTGAACCATAGCTTTATGAAGATCTTCAATCATCTTAATCATCACTTTGGCTAGTTTGTCAAATCAATCCATAAAAGCTTCTTTTTCACGATTTTGCGCCCTTTGTCTAAAAAGAGCATATTCATCATAAAGCTGTCTATATTGAGCCTGAAGTTTCAAGAATTTATCTTCTTGCTCCCTAAGCTTTTTGTTACAATCTTCATTTTTACTCGTTCTTTTTGACTCACCGCTGGATAACCCACCTCCCTTTTTTGCTTCTTCCCCTTTAGCTGACATAACAAAACTTTAAAATTGTAAAACACTATTTAACTACTATATTAACAATCTTTGATGGTATGTATATTTCTTTGATAATTTCTTTCCCTTCTAGGTACTTCGCAACTTTTTGCCTAGCCTTTTGCAAAGCACTTTCACGAGACTCATCTACCGCTAACTGAACCTCTCACCTAATTTTACCATTTACCTGGATGCCGATTACGACTGTTGCGTCCTTTACCAATTCCGGATCATATTTGGGCCATGGTGCAAAATAAACGCTTTTGAATTTTTCATCCGTTGTATCAAACTCCCGATCAACCATTTCCCATCATTTGATATAATGCCATATTTCCTCAGCCAAATGTGGAGCAAATGGATGCAAGAGCCTAGCATACCAGTTTTGCCAAATATTTTTTAGCTTATCATCAGTTGGCTCTCACTCATTCAATAATATCATAAGTTGAGCAATAGCTGTATTAAACTTGTACTGCTCAATATCCTCTTCTATTTTTTTGACAGACTTATGCAACAATCTTAACGCATCCTGATCGTCGGAAGCTTTCTTAGGAGAGATAAAAAAATGCTTCCACACTCTATCCAAAAATCTCCTAACACCTATAATACCTTGAGCATCCCATGGAGCAGCATCTTTAAAATCAGCCATATACATCTCATAAAGCCTAAATGCATCAGCACCGTATTGCCTAACTATATCATCTGGGTTTACCACATTTTTTAGAGATTTACTCATCTTAGCCACGACTTTAAAAACTTCTTCTCAACTTTGCTTATCAAAATATCTACCATCACGCTCCTCAACTTGATCTATAGCAACTAATCATCCATCTTTACGCTCAAATGCATGAGCTAAAATTAATCCTTGGTTTCTTAATCTCCAAAATGGCTCATCTCGATCCACAACACCTATATCAAACAAAAACTTGTGCCAAAATCTAGCATAAAGTAAGTGCAAAACTGCGTGTTCTGCTCATCATACATAACTATCCACAGCATTCCACCGATGCCCAACATCAGGGTTTACAAGTATTTCATCATTTTTGGGATCCATAAATCTGAGATAATACCAACAACTACCTCCCCACTGAGGCATAGTATTTGTTTCCCTCTTGCCTTGTAGATTATCTGCTAGTTTCACATTAACAAAGCTGTCTATCGAAGCTAGTGGAGAAAGTCAGTCTCATGCCGGTTCGTATTTTTCAACCTGAGGCAACTCCAAAGGAAGGCGATAATCAGCTACAATTTTTGTTTCTAATCAATCTTTTATTGGAGAAAAAATTTTTGAACCTATTACCAAGTATTCTCACCTTTTAAGCTTCAAAAATTCAATCTCCTCACCATATCTAATACTAGGAACAATAAAATCACTATAAAGAGCAAACAAATAAGGTAAATCATCTTTTTTAACAGGTAACTCATCACTTACCTCAAGAACATATGCAATATTAGGATCTCCTACTTGTTCCAATGAATTAATACGAGGCAATGTTTCATAATCATCTAAATTAATATGGATTAGAGGTATAGGCTCTCCCCAATATCTCTGTCTGGAAAATATCCAATCCCTAAGTTTATAATTGATCTGTTTCTTACCTAATCACTTTGATTGAAGCCATTGAGTCATTTTTTGCTTTGCCTCTTCGCTACTAAGTCAAGAGAACTCTCAAGAATTAAAAAGCACTCATTTTTGAGTATAAGCCCTCTCTCCTATTCTTTCCCAATATTTAGACTCATCTTTAATCGTTTCATCTGGAGCAACCACTGGCACTATTGGTAAATTGTATCTTTGAGCGAATTCAAAATCCCTTTCATCATGAGCTGGCACTGCCATAACAGCCCCAGTTCCGTAATCTCACAACACATAATCAGCTATCCATAATGGAACTTTTTGATTAGTAAATGGGTTGATCGCAAAAAAACCGCTAAATACTCATGTTTTTTGTCTATCTTCTGCAATTCTTGCTAATTCAGATTTGTTTTTTGCTTCATAAATATAACTTGCTATATTTTCATCTGGGTTTAGTTCCATGATTTTTTGCGCAACTGAATGCTCTGGAGCAACCACTGCATAACTCATTCAATAAACGGTATCTATCCTAGTAGTATAAACCTCAATATCACCAATTTTATTTCCTTTGGCATCTACAACATCCATTTTGAACTGTGTCCCCTCGCTTTTTCAAATCCAATTCCTTTGCATTTCCTTGATGCCCTCTGGCCAGTCAAGTTTATCTACATCTGAAGCTAGTCTATCTGCATACTTGGTAATAGCCAACATCCATTGACGTATAGGCTTTTTTACAACCTTAGTTCAACATCTCTCACAAGTTCCATCCTTCAATACTTCTTCGTTTGCCAAACCTGTTTTACATTTTGGACAATAGTTAATAGGTTTGTTTTGCTCATATGCCAAGCTACGCTCCCACATCTTCAAAAATATCCATTGAGTCCACCTGTAATAAGCTGGATCTGTAGTATCAATCTCTCTATCTCGGTCATAACTAAAACCCAGCCTTTGTATTTGTTTTTTGAAGGTTTCTATATTTTTTTGAGTTGTCACCTTAGGATGGGTTCAAGTTTTTATAGCATAGTTTTCGGCAGGCAATCCAAAAGCATCCCGTCCCATAGGATGAAGAACACGGTATCACTTAGCATTTTTATACCTGGCTACAATATCATTGGCTGTATATCATTTTGGATGTCCTACATGCAATCCTGCTCCAGATGGATATGGAAACATATCCAATACATAGTATTTGGGCTTTTTTGAAAGCCATCTGAGATAATCAGCCGTTTTTCCATCAAACTCCTGAGGCAGAGGCACCTTAAAAACTTTGTGCTTTTCCCACCATTCTTCCCATTTGGGCTCAATGAAACCAGGATCATATTCTCTCATTTTTGAAACTTCAAAAAAGTTAAATACCTTTATAATTTAGCCAATTCTCTTTGGGATTCAATAAAAAAGTAAAAAGCCTCCTTCCGGAGGCCTTTTGATTGATGTCGTATATCCAAATATTAATTACTAAACAAGGAGTCTATCAAATCAGTCTGTAATCCGTCCAATTCCATCAATCTTTCTTGTATAACAAGCTTTAATGCTTCCAATACACTAATATAAGTTTCTTTTTTAGTATCAGAATAGTTATCAGACTCCATTATCTTAGTCTCTAAAGCATCTATTTTTGCTACAAGATTTACTAATCCATCTCTTGAATATTGGTTTATTCTATTTTGGTACTTATTTTTTATTAATCCTCTATATCTATTTACTTTGGTATTATTTACATATTTACCTCTTGCTGCCGTAGATCTTCCTTGAACCCCCCTTTGTGTGGCCATCTGAGACCATCTTTGCGCTTTCGCACCTGTTTGAGCTCCTTGATTGGCACAATTATTTTTGATATATGCTGATGTAGCTACCTCTGGCAACTCGATACCTTCACTTTCTAGTCTCTCTGCCAATTTATAAACCAAAGATCATTTTTGAGTTAGCTCATCTTCACTAAGATAGTTATATACAACATCTGGAACATCATATCAGTTTTGCTCCAAAGCATTAGCAAATCCCCTCAAATGATTGTAAGATGCACCTCCAATTCTAGTTAAGATAGCCCTAACATCCTCATTATCTGTTTTCAAAATATCATTATAGATAGCTTCAATATCATCTATTTCTGCTTGCACCCCTACATTAAGAGCACTTTCTAAACTCTCATCTATTTGGGATTTTAAATCATCTGCCACATCAGTATACCTTGCATAATCTGAAGGTGGGGTTAGTCCATATCTATCAAACAAAACCTGTAAGGCCTCTTGATGTTGAGTTTCAGAATCAGCAATGTTTTTGAATACATCCAACCCATATTTTTCATAAGCATACACATATAGATCGTGAGCCAACTTTTCTTCTCAATACTGATCTATCAATAATTGCTTCTCTTCATCAGTTAAATCAGATACTGGAATGTTCGCTATAATATCCTCTGGTGAATGAGAGTGACTAGCTCTTTGCTGCCCTCCTTGAGTAATACCATATTTTTCTCTTAATTGCTGAGCATACTCCATCCTCTCTTCAGGAGATAAAGATTGTAATTTTGCCCTTTCTTCAGCAGTTATGACTTGTCATAGTCCATTACCTTGACCATAAGCTAAAGTTGTTCCTCAAGCTAATACTGCCAAGATAGCACCAAGTATTAATTTTTTGTTGTTCATTGCCTTTTTAGTTAGGATATAAATTTTAAGGCACTCAAAATATACTCATCAACCTTAAAAAAACCTTAAAATTTCAAGTAAATTTTAAATATGCCATCATCAAAAGAAATATCCATGGTCCAGCCTAATAATTCAACCGCTTTTTTAACAAGATAAAGCCCTATTCCCATTCAAGATTTGTTTCCTTCTTTGTAAAATTTTTGCGTAAGTTTGGAAATATTTTTTATTTTTTGTGACTTATTTTGGATAAGTATCCCATCTTTATCTACATAAATACTCGCTCCTCCTTTTGAATATTTTTTAATATTAGAAAAAAGATTAAACAATACTGTCTTTAATAAGTCTTCATTGGCAGGTATTTTAGGCTTGCCTTCACAATTTATGTTTACTTTTATTTGTTGCTTGGTTATCATAGATTTTATAAAATTGCAAATATCTATAGATTCTTTTCCAATTTTTAGATTTCACCTCTCCAATATCATAAGTCTACCAAACATATCAATAACACTTTTTATATGAAAAATCTCTTTTTTAAATTCTTCAAAATCCTCCTTATTTATTTTTCACTGAGCATACAATATTTCCAATGAGGACAGAAGGTTCATTAACGGAGTTTTGATCTCATGGGAAAGATATCTATTAAAAGAAGAAATAGCATCAAACTGATTATTTATAGATTGAAACAAAAAATAGAGCTCATCATCCTTTGATATCCCCAATTTGTTCATATCAATTAGTTGCCCATTTTTTAAAAATCTAATAGCCTCAAAAAGTTTACTATATATGCTAGCCAAGAACCAACGCCCTAAAGGATATGATACTATTAAATAAAACAATACTATATAAAAGGATAGTTTAACCAATAAAAGATGAAGCTCAAAAAAATCTGTAATATCAAACGCTATATTGTTGTCTATAAGGAAATATTTATCCGATGATTTATAAACCCCTTTTTTAATTTGTTGCATAGAATCTAGACAATACTTTTGTTCATACATTTCAAAACATTCTCCGTCGAGGAATTGCCAACTCCTATAAGGTCATCATTTACCCTTAAGATTTTGATAGGTGGTTTTTAATTTTTGCACCTTGCCATAATATTGAGACAGTCATAGCTGCCAAAAGCCATAATTGACAATAGTTAATCAAAGTGCCAAAATTAATAGTGAAAACAGTTGAAACTTAATAATTACTTTGCTAGCTGTACTCATTTTGTTGAAAGATTTACTTTAGTAATATTTTATATCATACCCCCTTAATTGTTTCTATGGCTCATTCACCCAGTATTTTTCTCAGGTTGGCCATATATACATCTAATTTTTGATCAGACTTCTGATCCCATATGGCATCTTCTCCCCATACATATTCAATTAAATCTGTCCTATTGGCTATTTTCCCAGCTTGAGAAAGCATATATTTTAATATAGCTGATTGAGTCTTATTTAGAGAGAATGCTCAATGGTCACTAATAACCTTATTTTGTGTCAAATCCAAAGTTCTACCGTTGGCTAATACAATATTGTCCCTGACCCCATATCTGCTTAAAATAGCCTTAACTCTAGCTACCAACTCGGCCATTTCAAACGGTTTCGTAATATAATCATCACCTCCACTATCAAATCATGAAAGTTTGTCTTCTAGCTCCCCTTTGGCAGTTAAAAAAATTATAGGTAAAAGTAAATCTCTTTTTTTTATCTGTCTTGCTAAATGATAACTTTCTCAATCAGGTAACATCACATCTAATATCACAAAATCATATTTATTTTTTTCCAATTTTTTTTCAGCTTCTTGTAATGTAGCAGCTGTATCTACTGTCCAATTTTCTGAAAATTGCAAAAATCTTTTAATATTAGTAGCTATTTTTTTATCATCTTCCACCAGCAGAATTTTCATGGTTACACTTAGAATGATAGATTTGCAACTATTACCAGCTTAATTAATAAGAAAATTTCACTCCAAATCAAATATTACCAACATATTCTCAAGCAGGAATGCTACCGTCAACTTTTGCTCATATCCTTATAAGATAAGTATAGACATTTAAAAGTCCATCACCGTTTATAGTTCCTCAACCTGTATATATAGTAGTTCATCCTGTGAGAAGTGGTTCCAATATTCCATCATAAGGAGTAATATCATAACCCCATCACGTTAGAGAGTTTCGTTCGTTAATCTGATATACATCAAACACTAAATTGGATTGCTTAAAAATATCTAATTCAAAAGGAGATCCCACGCTCTTAATAGTAATAATCACATCTGTAGAATAAGTTATATTACCGCTTATTAGATCCCCAATAAATATCTCTCCAGTACTGATCTCAAAACTAGGAGAATCTATATAATAAATTGCTCCTGTGGATGAACTGTTGCCTAACAAATCTGAAATTGAAAAGTTAAACCTATATTTTCCATAAGATAGATTATTCATAGTATAAGAAGCTCAAGTGGTGGTTATATTTGATCAAGATATACCAGTTAAACTAATATCAGTCCATACTCAACCGGTAGCATCCCATTTTTCCAAAGTCAATGTTGCTGATCATATATCAATTCAAGCTCAGGTATCAATGTAAGATATTTTTATATCCAAATTTCATATTGGCAAAAGTTGTCCTGAAAGTGGAAATATGGAAGTTATTGTAGGTGGAGTAACATCTACCGGAGACCAACGATTTATAAAATAATTAAATATATTTGAAACATCAATATCTGTTAATTTTTGATTGAAACTAATGATTTCTCATATCCATCCATTGAAATTGTAATTATTCCCTCCTACAGCTGTTCAATCTTGAAGTATCATTCAATCTTTCATCCAACCAAAACCAACATCTCAACCGTGTGGATACTGAGGATACAAAGGAGATAGTGTTCATATTAAATTCCCGTTTAGCCAAGCCTTCCAAGTGTTTTGATTAACATCTACATTTGTGGCATCTTGAGATAAGACTACATAATATGTTTCAAAAGGTTGGATTGGGCCTAAATCTATATATTTAATCTGTTCTCAAGCTGGCCATTCAATTGTATTCCATATTCAAGCCCATAAATGACCTCCTTGTATAGTAAGTCAATATCATCTAGCTCATCATCATTGTTCATATATTACTTGTTGTGAGTTGATATCTCATGAGGTTTTGAAAACAAATGCAAAAGATTTTTGGTCATATACATTGGTAGTAGTATTTATTTTCCGGTGATCTGATACTGCTAGCCAATCATCTACTCAATCAAAATAAATTGCAGGATGGGTATTTATTCAATTTTGATAATATGTAGGTTGACTAGCTGTAGTAGATTGGGTGGCTGTATGAACAAAGTATATATCAGCAACTTGGCTCAAAAGTGAACCATCTGCTGGTTCATTGGCAGCACTATAATCTCAATCTATGTTTTGTCAATCTCGATGAAAAATAGGAAAAGATATTGCCCAAGGATTTGCAAAAAATACAACTTCTTTGGTTGACCTATGTCAAGATAAATTTGCTATAGAAAAGGTTATTTTGTACAATCACTCTTCATCAAAATTTATTTGATAATCAGCTCAAGTGCTAGTAATATTGGTTCAAACAATGTTTGTAGTTTTGTCTATATTCCAATATACTCATCATCGTTTTTGAATTTTGATATCAGCGGATGTAGTATCTATTCAAATATTATCTGAATAAGAAAAACTAATATTTTGAGTTCATGTAAATACTCAAGTCCGATTTGCAAAAGGAGCAGTAATCTCTGGATAATTTATATAATCTAGTCACCATTTAATTTTCCAATAATCATTTAAATCTTGGATATATCAACTAGACAATACACTATTCCACATTACAAATTCACCTATCCATCATTTGAAATTATCTCAATTTGCTAGTCAAATATCTGCATTTGTTTCTAGATCAATAGTGGCATTATTTATTCCTCATAGTCAAATTTTTCCTGGATGATAATTTAATTCTTCAATAAAGTTTTTAGTAGAAACTAATTTTCCATTAAAATATACAGCTTGCCAGTTTTGTTGTAAATCAGTATTTGTACCGTTATGAACTATCAAAATAGAATAAGTAGTATTTGGATTTATAGGTCATAGATCTATTCATTGTCGTTTTTCTTCTTTCATCCAATTGGATTCAGACCAGCCTCAAGCATAAAGTCTTCAGTTTTTTATCATTATTCCCCATCAATTAACTGATCATCATTCTTCATATATAAATTGTCTTGTAGTAATATCATCAGATGTTTTGAAAACTATTCAGATAGCTCTGGTTGGATATCAAGCTGTATTTGTATTTATATCTGTAGAGTTTGCTATTTCATATCGTTTTGTTCAGTCAAAATACAAAGCTGGCTTTCAATTGATAGCTCAGGTTTGATAAATAGCTCCATTTCAAGCAGTTGTTTCATAAGCATCATGTCCATTGGTAGTTAAATCAACCCATGTAGAGACCAAATCTCCAGATAAAGGTTCATTTTCATCATATCAATCTCCATCTGTATTTTCTGCATCTAAATGTAATATTTTATTTGGCATCTCAGGAGGAATAGGATCAGCTTTTACTATAACTCTATCAAGTTCTACTTCTTGTTGTCAATTTGATATAAAGAATGCTCTAAAAGTAAATTGGTAAGTCCCCGTTATATTGTTGAAGGAAGATATGTTTAAATTAATTTCAGATGCAGTATTAGCTTCAGTTGCTGTAATATCAGTGGTAGAAACCCAGCTACTACCATTCCACCAATACCATGTATTTCATCAATCATTAGAAATTTGATATTTAACAGTTCATTCATTGTGAGGTCATAGTATTTCTTCAAAAGAATACAATTTACCTGCATAATTTCGTGGATTAGCAGGTTGGATATATGGCGTTGTATTGTCATAATATCTTTCAATTATAGACCAATTGTCTGCATTGTATCCATTTACATAAATATATCTTCAAAGACTGTAGATTCCTTGAGCACCATTTAATAGGGCATTGTCCCTTAAAATTGTTAAAGGAATAATTTTTCAATTTTCAGATATATCGAAGGCTTGAATAGAATCTGAAATTCTTGCAGATACATAAAGGTAATCCACATCTGTTAAATCTAAAGCTTGTTGTCTAGCAGAATTTAATCTAATAGTACTGTTATCATTTATTAATCAAGTGATAAATAATGGATTGGCAGGCTTGGAAATATCTATTAGATTCAGAGCATCAGAATTGTATGCTGTAACAAATGCTTTTGTTCAACTAATTATCACATTGTAAGAACCATCCAAAAATGGTCAGTTTGTAGCATCATTAGTAAGTGAAGCTACCAAAGTAGGGTTGTTTGGATCTGAAATATCTATAATAACTAAAGAATCTCATCTTTCAGCTGTTACATAAGCATAATTTCATTTTACATATACACTACCTGCATAATTTAATAAAGTCGCATCTTGATAAAATCATAATGGCTGAGGATTGGTTGGGTCAGAAATATCTAATATCTGAAAAGCATCATCTACTGTGGAAGCTACATAAAGATAGTTTCAAGAGAGGAAAAGTCATTGAATACCATTAAATTTGTATACAGTAGATCTTCTTATAGCCCTAACCATAAGCGGATTGGTTGGATCTGAAATATCTACAACATTTAAATAATCTGATACTCTAGAGGCAACAAAAAGATAATTTCATGTGATTGCCATATCGTGGGCTCCATTTAAATATATTGGTTGAAGTCATAAGATATCTCCATCTTGTACTACTTTAACCACGATGGGATTAGCTGGATCTGAAATATCTATAATATTTAATGCATCATCAAGATAAGATGTGACAAATGCATACCTTTTTCACAAAGTAATAGTTCTTATAGATCAATTTAATAAGGTTCCTTGATCTCCGTTATTTACAATAGTAAGTATCTGAAACAAAGGAGTAAGCTTTGCTTTTCAATTTGCAATATGTATTTTTGTAGAATCAGAAAATGTATAGTTAGTTGCATTAGAAAAATCCCAGTATTTAATATTTGTTGCAGCCCTAACCAAAGATAACAACAAAAAATAATTAAGTACAACAACTATAGCAACACTAACCCTTAGTACAGATATGAATCTCATAATTTATAACAAAGGCATAAATATTCCTACTTTAAATTATAATCAGCTTGCTAGATTTAAAAAGCCCTTACCTAAAAGGCTCAGCAAAATGATTTGACTAATTGAAGTATATATACATTGTATAAGGTTTAAATCTTCCTTTTTCTAAAAAATAAAAATTTTTGTTTAGTTTCAAATGATAAACGAGATGGTAACTCATAAACTATCTTGTACAACAAAATTATTTCTACTATAGACATCATCAAAGATGTTCCACCATAACTAATAAATGGTAAGGTCAAACCTGTAACTGGTAAAAGTCTAAGATTAACGGCTATATTAACCCAAGCTTGAATTAAGATCAATACTACGATACCAACAGCTACATTACGTCGGTACTCATCCTTTACATGCCTAAGACGAGTTAACACTATCCATGCCAGACTAAAATATAACCCAAGTAATATTATATCTCAAATAAAGCCAACTTCTTCAGAAAAGGCCGCAAAAATAAAATCTGACTGAGCCTCAGGAATATAACCAAATTTTTGCAATCCCTTACCATATCCTCTACCGATCCATCATCCTGCCCCAATAGCAATTATACCTTGTTCTACCTGCCAGCCAACTCCCCTTTCCAACGCATCAATTTGAGGATTTAAAAAATATCCAAACCTTTGTTGAATATATCAAAATTTTAGACCTATACCTATACCCACCACAGATAATATCAAAATAGAAATCACAAGCTGCCTAAAAGAACCTCAGGCATACCGGAACAAAATCAGTGAAACTAAAGTCAGTATCAACAAAGCTCACAGGTCGGGTAAAAAAAGATAAATAACTCCAAAAATTCCTAACAATATATAAAACATTATCAGGCCTTCTAGAGTATTAAGAAGTTTTTTCTTTTTAATTAACCATCACGATAAAAACAATATCCAAGCTAATTTAAAGATTTCTATAGGCTGCAAAGTACCAAAAGGAGCCAGATATAGCCATCCCCTAGATCACTGAAACGTTGTCCCCAGAGGGGTAAAAACTAAAAGCTGCAAAAACAAAGCCCCTAAAAAAATATGCACTCTCCATTTTTTCAAAGATTCCAAAGGAATCTTATATATACCCCATCATATAACCAAGGCTATCAATAAATTTTGAAGATGACGCAAAAAATAAAAATAATTTGTGGGGTTATCTAACACTCATTTATGTAAAAGTTTTAAGGAAAGTTGGAAGGACTCAAAAATACTAACGCTATAAACAGCTATCAGTCCGTACAACACCAACAAAACTCATATGATAAGAATAGGCATTAAAGTTATATCTTAGTAAAATATTATCATTCTATAGCTTCTTTTGCGCTTACAATTTCTGACACTTCTTGGGTGATCTTAGATTGCCTCTCTTTGTTAAATATTAATGTAAGGTCCTTTATCATAGCCGTAGAATTATCCTTAGCATTTTTCATTGCTAACATTCTAGAGGCAAACTCCCCAGTTTTATTTTGCAAGATAGAAGTCATAATAAGGTAGTTAACAACTTGTCTCTTGAACTCTTTTATAACTGTGGATAAGTCCGGTTCTATTAAAAAGTCCTTTTTAGCAACCTCCTTTTCTTTTGAATCTAGTGATAAATCAATTTGCAGATCCTCAAAAGCTTTAAGATCCAAAGGATAAACACTTAACGAAGTGGGAATCTGAACAACAACATTTTTAAAAAAATTGAAATAAGAAATAATTTTTTGATATTTATTTTGCTTAATACTATCATAAATGTATTCCATCAAAGGTAAAAAATGCTCCTCACTAATAAGATCAGGAATTTCCAAAAAACCTACTACATTCCCTCAACTCCTATTCACAAACTCCAATCATTTTTTACCGATAACAAAAAAATCCAATGAATCCCATTCCTCTTTGAGTTCATCAAATAGTTTTTTAAATAATTTATGGTTAAGAGCTCAAGCCAATCACCTATCAGTAGATATTAGAACCACCAAGCCACGTTCTGCAGATGTACCAACCTCCTCTTGACCAAATATTATTTGAGGGTCGCCTATGTGAGAAAGGATATAATAAAGATCCAAAAAATAACTTTTTAGATGTTCTGTTTTTGCTTTTACTTTTTGAAGCTTCACAGTAGATACAATTTCCAATGCCGTAGTAATCTTTTTCAGATTTTTTATTGAATTAATCTTTGTTTTTATAGCTTTTAGATTGGCCATTAGATAAATTAATGTTACCCTACTAAAATGTGTACAAAATACATTTGCGAGTATAGCAAATTATGCCCATTTTTCAAAACAAAATAAAGTTGATTTACTAAACTGCTTCTTTATATAATTCCATAAATATAATTTAAATATTTAGTTAACAGCCATGATTAAAGCAAAATTAGTGAAGCTATTTTTATTGGTCGGTACAGGCAGCTTAGCATTAGGTATTTCTTATGCTTATAACTATCCCTATTTAGTGCCTACTATCGATAAAAAAATAGAAGGATATCTCAAAAAACAAAAAAGCATAAAGGACAAAGTAAAACGACTAGCTAATCTAAAAAGCAAGATAAAACAAAAAAAGCAACAATTGCAAGATAGAATTCTCAACAATACTTCCAAAAAATACCAACTTCAAAAGCAAATAAAAATTTTAGAAGACTTGGAAAAGCTACTCTTAATAAAACAGCTAACTCATTCTCTTTGAGATCAGTTTACTAATCAAAAAGATAAAACTCATCAAAAAAAACTATTCACGAAGGAAGAAGTCAAATGGGTATTATTTAATTTTCAAAAAAATAAACTAGCCCCTGCAAGCTCAATCTTATCAAAATATATTCAATCTCTCATAAATCAAGATTGAGCGTTTTATATCCCTGAAAACAAAATCCAAATAGCTATGTCACTTATGATGGTCCCCACTACACAATATAGCACATCTATTGAGATAAAAGATGCTTACACAAACTACTACGAAGATAGCCAACAAATAAGGTGAAAAATGCAAATTCTCTCTCATATAAAAATAGACTGAAACACAGAGGATAAATGACAACCCAATTTAAGCTGAGATATAAAAATCAAACTAGATTGAGAAATAATTAGTAAACCCTCCATGACTTTTTTGAAGTTAAAAGATTACCAGCTAGATGCTACATGAAGTTTCAAGGAAGGAACACTTCAATGACTAAAAGATATGTTGGAAAATATTAAAGACTATTCCCAAAAATATGAATACATCGCACTAAAGCCTCAATCACAAAGCGATATAGATATTTACAATCTTCAAAAGGACCTTCTAAAAAAACTAAGCAAAAGTGCAAAACACCTATCTCAACTAGACAAAAAATTGTTAATGATTCCTTACAAAAAAATTAACGATAATACATGGCTCCTAATTCCATCCAAATATTTATGTGATTTATCCCACTTACTAGATTTAGGCACAGCCTGTGATAATGAAGAATACCAAAAAGCCATAAAAACTTATATCTCTGCTGATAAAAAGGTTTATATTTCCCGTCTTGATCAAAACAACTATAAGCTCTATTTAACCTCAAAAGATAAAGAAGAATTTGAAGTATTCATAACCAAAACAGGAAAAATAATAAGATTACGTTTTAACAACAACCAAAATTTATTTAAATATGATGATATCACAAAAAAGTTAAAGGCAAATTTATCAATACCAGAAAATAACCTATCAATCAAAATTGATACTCAAAATGGCAATTATATTTGACAGATACGTATTTCAGAGATATCATGAAAAGTCTTTGGTAAATTGGGCAAGTATATCGGTGTCAAAGGCTCAATAACTGTCGATTGAAATACCAAAGTTAACTATACTGCTACATGGGATTTCAACAAAGAAAAATTGGAAATAGTTGTGAAAAACATCTACGAAAATTTGAATCTTTATCTGGGAATATCTAAACAAGACTTAATTGTTGCTGTTAGAGGGATTGCTAAACCTTATAAGGTTCAATGATATATTCAATATACATTATCAAACAAAAAAATAAAAGGAAGTTTTTTAACAGAAGATGAAACTTCCACAATGGCAAATATAAATCTTAACGGACTCTTGAGGGAGAAGAAATGATATTTAAGTCTCAATTGATATATAAACTCGCTACCAAATTTAGATTTTGGAGAAGACAAAGTAAGGATCAATGTTAGTTACAAATACCAAAATACAAAAAGATGAAAATATATATATCAAAACGGAACTTGGGAAATAAAACTATGGCCTATTTTAAAAGCAAGTCTTAAATACAATACAACTCTACAAAAGCTATCTCCTGTTCCTATCAAAGAGATAACAACTTATAAATTATTCACTTCAGAAGATCTATTTCAACAATAGTCATCATTCATAACTTTTGTTTTCAACTCTTTTGGTTTTTGAGGATCATTAAGTAAACGCCTAACCTTAACTAAGGTCTTCAAAACATTAGCCCACATTTTTATATAACCTATAGGAGCAGCTAAAGGATCCTTATAGACTTTCGTAAGTTGTCCTACTCCTTCCCAATCAACTATCTTGATCTTTCCCTTCCCAAAGAGTTTTTCTATTACTAAAGTAAGTGCTGTTTCAATTCAATATCATCATATTCAGTTTTCTTGAAGCCATTGAGTTATACCCAGGAATTGTTTACGATTTAAAGCACGTTGGCCAGAAAGCCGTTTTGCAAGCATTCCTGCATTGCCCATATTAGCTCATAAACTAGCTATTGTCATCTGGACCTTACTATTATAAACTGGATTAACCAATTCTGCCAACAAATAAGGTCTATAATCAGGAAAAGTTAAATCAGCATCAACAAATGCTACCACATTTCATTTAGCTATTTCAGCTCATTTTTGCATAGCCGCCATCTTACCGAGTCTCGGAGAGTATCTTACTACTTTTAATGGAGTGAGTGAGGCTAGGGCATCAGGTCAAAGCTTTGATGTTTGTCAAGTGTGAGCTGAATCTTCAGGATAATCAAATTTAATGGCACTTTCTCTATATTTTTCAAGCAACCCTTGAGCTATTTTCACAGCTGATGCGTCCTCCTCTCATTCATCTCAATTAACCACTATTATAATTTCTGCCTTCAAAGGCCCATTCTCAGTTAAAACATTAGTCAGTTGCTTGCTAATAGAGTCTACTACATGAGGGAAAGATCGTTCTTTATAATATGTAGGTATTACTATACTAACATCACATTCTTCACATTCAAAAGGACTAGAGAGCACTTCAGGCTCGTTAAAAGGTCTATATTGCATCATTTTATCTTAAAATAAGTCTTTTAGAAGCACTCAAAACAATAAACAAGTTACAAATTTTGTCAATAGGAAAATAAAAGTTTAACGACTTCCCACCCATGTGCATTTACTACATCATCAGATTGAGCCCATCATCTTCTTGCAGTTCCTATTCCAAATTTATCAAATTCTATTAATTCCTTAACACTATGAGCGTCAGTATTAATAACTATCTTACCTCACATTTGCAAAAATTTCCTTATATGTACGTCCTTTAGATCAAGCCTAGCAGGCTGTGAATTTACTTCAAGCCATATGCCTTTATCAATAGCCTTTTTAAAAACTAAATCTCGATCAACCTGCATCTCATCTCTTTGCCCTATTAGCCTTCAACTAGGATGAGCTATTATTTTTAAATAAGGATTATTCATTGCTATCAGATATCTTTGTGTTTGATCCCCTTTGGTATTCATATGGATAGCACCTATTACAACATCCAACTTCTTTAAAACTTCATCCTCATAATCAAGTTTTCAATCTTTAAGAATCTCAATCTCTGAGCCAACAAGTATTTTAATCTGTGGATATTTTCTCCTTAAAGCTTGTATTTCTTCAATTTTTTTATCCAAATCATCAGGTTTAAGTCAACCTGCAACTGCCAAAGATTGACTGTGATCAGATATTCATATAAATTCATATCCCTTTTGTATAGCTCATTTTACCATTTGCTCAATGGTGGCGTTCCCATCAGACCATGTAGAATGCACATGAAAATCTCATTTTAAAGATCAATATTTTACAAGCTTAGGCAATCTACCTTCCCTTGCAGCTTCAATCTCGCCTCTATCTTCTCTAAGCTCAGGAGGTATCCAGGGCAATCAAAGGAGCTTGTACACCTCCTCCTCATTCTCTCCTCCTATCTTTTGAGAAGTTGTTTCATCAAAAACTCAATATTCATTGATCTTTAAATTCTTAGTTTTTGCTATCTTCCTAAGATGAATATTATGTTGTTTTGATCAAGTAAAATACTGTAATGCTGCTCATCGATTCTCCTTTTCTACTACTCTTACGTCTACCTGAATGTTAGCTCATCACACGAATACACTTATTTTAGTAGTTCATTTTGCTATCACATATTCTATATATTCAAATTTTGCAATCTTGTCAATGGTCTCAAGTGGCTCTTCAGAAACTACCAAAATATCAATATCTCCAACTGTTTCCTTCATCCTACGGAATGAGCCCGTAATTTCAGCTTTTTTAACATTAGGCAAAGATAAAATGTCTTGTTGAAGCCTTTGAGCAAAACTATAAATATGTCCCAAAAGCTTGCGCCCTTGGGCTGAAAAAAAGATTTTTAGACCTTGCCTTATTTGATTAATTTTCCCCTCTCCCATCCTTGGTAAAGACAATAGTTTTTGAGGGTCTTGCTCTATCATTTCTTTGAGTTTGACAGGAGTATTTATTCAAAGCTGTTCATAAAGCTGCTTAGCCAACTTTGGCCCAACTCAAGGAATACTCATCAATGAAAGGGCATCTGTATTAATCCCTGATTTGTATTTTTCCCGAGCCTTGATAGTGCCTGTCTCAAAAAACTCTTTTATTTTTTCCATGGATTTTTCACCAATACCAGGGATTTTAGTAGGAAACTTGCCTTCCTCCCATAGCTTGTGTAGCTCCTGTGGATAATTTTTTATTATTTGTGCAGTTTTTAAGTATGCCCTAATACGGAACGGATCTGCAGGGTCTTTTTCTCCTTTAAACTGAATTAATTCTGCCATCTCTTCAAAAATCTTAGCCAGTGTTAGATTAGATTTATCCATATCAGATCAATTAAAAATATGAGTTAAAAACTGTCTTGAACTTCTGAAAGTATCACCTCCTCTTCCACAAGAGATATCTTCCATAGATAATAAATCCACAAACCGTAAATTCAAATATACGTCAAAATCAATCATATTTTTTGAAGCAATGGAAATGAGGTTATCAAAGCTATAGTAATCACATTGATTGTCACAAAAAACGTATTAAAAATTATACCAACCAATATATCTTCTCTAAATATATTCCATTCAGAATGCCTTGTCCATAAAAATCGGTAAAAACCAAGAACTGCGAAACTCCAAGCTATCAGGCTCGCGCTTAACAAAGACATATTTTGATTTAAAAAATAATAGATTATCACGTACCCCATTGCATTCAATAAAAATGCGAGCAAAAATCTATATCGCCACCTATAAAATCACAACACAAACAACAAAAAGAGGTTAACCACAAATAATAGCAAGCTCAACAAATAGGGCCATATACTACCATGCATTGATGTTTTAATTAGCAGATATGCTTCTACTGCCAAGACTATACTAAATCATAAAAAGTTAGTTATTCATATCAGGGTTTTAACCCACTCAGGCAGATTAATCCATAAATCTAAAACACTATATATCCATCTTTGTCCCTTCTTTTGGGGTAGCTTTTTTTTGAATTTAAAAAATGGCGCTACTCCCTCCGTTTTTATGACTTCCTCCAAATCTGGTTTGTCAACACTCTCATCTTCATGAACACTCGCGTCATAATTTTTTCTAAGTATCCAAAAGCTAACCAATATTACCAGTATGTAAATCTGGGATGCTAGTCCTACAAATATCAAAGAGGCAGCCTCTCACTCTCTCAAGTACAAAATATCCCAAAATCCTAAGACCACTACCGAGGTAATTAGATACCACTTGTATATGTCTTCCACATCTACCCAATTTCTTACTACAAAAAATACAAAACTCAATACTCAAACTATCAATCAAAAGCCCATAATCAAAAAAGGGATTACACCGCCTCCTTCCCTAACCCATAAAAATCATAATGCTATTAACGAAGCTATCAATCATCTAAAAAATACCTGTTTACCTTCATTATAACCGATCAAAAAAGATACTAGAAATAAAGCTACATTCAAAATAAGTAATACAATCAGTGAATATATTCCAAATCACAGTGAATAAAGCAATATCCCCAATCATATCAAAATCAAAAACCACAAAAAAGTTATAGCATATGGCTGAACCCCTTTAAAGACTATTAAAAGTGGTATTTGCTCTTGCAAATCTAGGCTTAATCCAATCAAAATCAAGCTTACAACAATCGGAGAGATCCAGAGATAAACCAAGGATGGAAAGAGCATCCAGATCAAAAAACTATAAAGCAAATTAACAATAAAAAGCCATATCAGCATAGTTATAGGGCAAAGTTAGCTTTTATTAAAAATATCAATAGCCCACTGACAAGGATAGAGACCACAAAAACCATAAGATTCCTTAAAAACTCACCCTTTTTAGTAAATGTTTTAAATAAACTAAAACTAAAACCAATTACTCCCAAGACCAAAATATAATAAATATCATTTCGGAAAAAATCTTTGGTAGAGCTTAAATACAAATAAAAAGCTTTGGCCATAGCCAACATTATATAAAAAAAGGAAAATAATATCACAAAATCAATAAGATAAAGAAATATACTATCCAGAGATTGCAATCTTTTTAAAAATTCCCTAACTAGTAGCTTCACATAAACGCCTTTTGTCCCTAAGATTCCATATAGCTTCATATCCGAAGATAGATTTTTTACCCCAACATCTTTCAAAGCCTTAGCTTTTTTAGCTTTTTCCAACTCTATCAAGATTTCGAGGTCGGATATGACTCCCTTTTTCCACTGATCTTCCTCTTGTTTTTCTAATTCTGAATAATAATACAATTCTGCTTCCTCCATCAGCTTCAGCAAGTCTTCAATCAGATCCAAAATTCTTTCTACATTAGCACTTAACTTAAGTTTTATAAGTTCATCCGATTTAGTTTTAATCTGTGTTAAATAGGTAGAAGGCACCTTCCCTTTTAGCCTCTCCAGAAGCTCCAAAGCCTCATCTACAGTTTTGGAAGCCACCTCCCTAAGCTGAAGCAACCTTTTATCATCAGTTTTCACCGCCTCTCATCCACTATCCCCACTTAAGACCCTGCTGTTGAAATAATCTAATAATTTCTGGATCTTTTCTTGATCCACAGGAGCAGAAAGAGAATTTATTTGAGCTATTCCCTTAAGATGAAGCTCTTCAAATAAGTACTTAAAAGCTTCTTTTAATTTTTTATCTATATATCCCTTTAACTCTCAATCTTTGGTTTCAAAAACAAAATAAGTATCAAATTCTCCTGGGAGAGATTCCAAATTGGTGATATCTAATACTACTAATCCTATATTTTTAAGCTTTGTCTTTAACGACGTTTCTTCTTCATCCTCAAAAATGAAATTTACTTTTTGTTGTTGCCCATTCACCGGAAGCAATCATTTAACTGCAAAAAGCATTTGCAAATCTTTTGTTTTATAAACTTGACTTTCTTTATATTGAAAATATAGAAAAAATCAATATAAACGGTCGATTAGTTTTTACCAATTAGCATTTTCCCATTGAGTATGGAAAGCATAAAGTGAAATAGTATACTGGATAAATTTTTTGATGAGAACACCATGTCTGTTCATTTCAAAGAAAATACTCATATACTTAGAAAAAAAGGACACCCTGGATGATGGGTTAGCGAAAAGATAAAAGACAACCTCCCAACAAAAAATTTTTTAACAAATCTAATAAACACCCTTTTCAAAGAAGTAGAAAACAGAAAGGACGCTTTTTTAGAGATCGATAAGAACTTTTCAAAGGTACTTCAAATCGGACCATATAGGATTGTTATTGTGCTTCCTCCCTTATCTGATGGAGTGGAGATAACTGCAGTGAAGCCTGTTAAAAAATTATCTCTCCCGGACTACAATCTAGATGAAAAAGTAATAGATCTATTTCAAAACAAAGCCCAAGGAATTTTGATTTCATGAGCTCCAGGTGAAG
>JALTWR010000003.1 GCA_027046965.1 Candidatus Altimarinota bacterium
TTCTTGAATTGGGTAGATCAAGTAAGCAGGTCTTTTTGGTATAGTTTGTATATTTTCTTATTTTTTAATATCCTGTGAGGATGAAGCTTGGGGTTCTTGGCAAAAGTGGTTAATAGTGTACTGTTGATAGTGATATTTTATGAGGTAATTCAACTGGCACTCAAAATAACCATCTATTTTTTGCAAAAGTATGTTTTTACGAAAAAAGACAAAGATACCAAAACCACCTTTAGACTTTTGGTGTTCTTTTTGAGAATAACCTATTGGGCTTTGGGATTGTTTTTTTTGCTGACTAATTTAGGCATCCAGATTACTCCGTTATTAGCTTGATTTGGTATTGCTGGATTGGCCATAAGTTTTGCCTTTCAAAACATACTAGAGGACATTTTTGCCTTTTTTAGTATATATTTTGATAAGCCTTTTAGGATTGGAGATTATGTCAGTTTTGGCTGAGAAAGTGGGACTATTAAAAATGTAGGGATTAAATCTACTCGTATACAGACTTTAACTGGAGATGAATTAGTGGTACCCAACAAATGATTAACAGGTGCCAATGTTCATAATTTTTGAAAATTAAAAGAAAGGAGAGTTGCATTTATCTTTTGAGTAGTGTATGAAACTCCTCTGAAAAAATTAAAGAAAATAAAAAAACTAGTGCCCAAAATTTTTGATGAAAAAGATATTAAAGAAATTGTAAGGTTTGAAAGGATATACTTTACTCAACTGGCCGATTTCTCACTAAATTGGGAGGTTGTTTATTATGTATTAAGCTCTGATTATGAAGATTATCTTAAAGTACAAGAGTATATTAATTTTCGTTTAATGGAGATTTTTGAGCAGGAATGAATAGAATTTGCCTATCCAACGCAGGTAGTGTATGTAAATCAAGTTAATAGAGTTGATGTTAGTTAAGATGGATTTAAGTTTATACAATTAGGTGTATTTTTACCCATATCTTTGTATCGTTGTTTCATCTGTTCACAATTATATCCAAATGAGTAGTAAATTTTGCCACTCGCTGAAGCTCTTGCTTTTATCCTTCTTTGAGCAATAAGACTTCCAAGTACTTGGTCTGCCAATTCGTTAATAAACAACTCAACTAAAGGTTTATGATCTTGAGATATTTGCTCCCAAAATTGAGAAAAGTTTTGATTGCCATCATTACTGAAGCTATTGAATAATTGCTCTAAATTTTGACTAATCTTATCGCCAACTTTTTCTATATAACTTTCTTGATATTGCTGGAGTTGCTTTATAATGTGCTTGATATCTTTGCCAAATAGTTCTTCTATTATACTATTACCATAGATATTTTTGGGGTTTTTTATCAAATAATGACGTATTATTGTAATTATTTTTTCTTCTTCTAGCCATCAATAAAGCCTGGTTAATGTTTCAAACACTTTTACCAAATCATAAAGTGAATGAGTGGATAGTCCTGATTCTCCAATTTCGTGGTCTTGAGAGGTTGATATCATTATTTCAATAGGCAATCCTGATTCGTTTTTGAACTGTATGGTTATTGCGGAAATAGGAGATTCAGGAGATAACTTTAATTCTTTAATATTTAAGCTTGTTTTTTCATTATCGGATAGGTTACTAAGCAATCCTGGGTCTGCATCTCCTTTTATTTCTATTTTTATTCAGTATTCTTTATCAATTTCGTTCTCAAAATTTGGATCAGTTATTATAGATTCTACTGTTAATGGGACTTCTTTTGGTGATTTTACAAGGATAGAAACTCATAGAAGATCTTTAGTTGCTTCCTTAAATGAAGCTTCTCTCCTTCTTAATAGTTTTAAAATTATTTTTTGAGGATCTTTGATTCTCCATTTTGCGGTTACGCTTTCATTATTAGTGAGTAATTGGGCTATTCATTGTGGTAAATGTTCATTAATATCAAAATTAGGTCCTGTTTTTAATCTTAAGTTATTTTTTAACTTTTCTTGAAATGGATGAATATGGTTGGAATAATATAAAATAACATAGGCTATTTTTAGCAATGTCCATTTAAATACTTTTTGTTCATCTCAACCGTAATTTAAAAAGTCTGTGAACTCTTTTAAGCTTGAAAATTTAAATGAGCTTGTGCCCTCATTAAATCGCCTGTAATTACTTCATGAAAATAACGAAGGAACTTTGCTTCCCAAAGTATATCTGTGAAATTTTAAAGCATAGCTAAACAAAGTTGATAACTTTTGGAAGTTTTCTTGTTCATTGTCTATTATTCAAAACAGGACCGCAAGGATTTCGCTTAGTGTCCCCTGAAATAATTTACGAGGTCTAGGCAAGTCCAAAAAAGATCATTCAAATTTATTTTTTTCTGGGAAATTATATTCTTGGGGGTCGTCAGGGGAATAAGAGTTTAAAACTTGTTTTAACCAATTTTTCCATTCTCCTTCAAATTGCCTTTCTTCGATGAGAGGAAGTGTAAATTTATTAGACGGGAATGTAATGGGCTCTTCAAATAAGTTAAAATTAATCTCTGGCACCTCTTCTGGTAATTGTTCTCAAGTTTCTATTAAAACAAAACGTTTATGGTTTCTACCTTTTTCGGAGGGAGCTATAAATCCATTAGTAATGTATCATTCTTTTTTCCATCTTTTTATTGTTTGTTCAAATACCTCTTTTATTTCTTCAGCTTCTTTACGATGCTTACTCCGCAAATTGGACCATTGTTCGCGAGGGATCTTTATCAAATGGATGTTAGTTAGTTTGCCTTTTTCTTTGGCTTTACGGAATACCTCTTCAGCTAGAAGTAAAGAAAATTTAAATTTGTCTGCAAAAGAAATATTTTCAAATATTCATTCATTGGATTCCAGGTCTAATATCATGGTAAAATTATCTTGTAGGCTTGTAGGAATTATTATTTTAGCAGGCCATTCAGATAAGGTAATTTCTTTTATTCCTTCCATAGACCAGCTGTTAATAGAGTCTAGTATGTGGTTAAATAGTGAGATCTGTTTTGCAATCTTTTGGATAATTTTTGGATCATTAGGTGCTTTAGCTATTTGTGAGGTTTGTTTGCTTTCATCTTCTTTACTTGATTTAGGATTTGGGGCATAAGTAAGGACTTCCATTAAATTATCTTTGATGACTTGCTCGATGATGAGTTTCTTAGCGTTTCACAATTTTAAACCAAAGTCTGTTCCGCCTAAAGTTAAAATATAATTGAGATTTTTTAATATTTCTTCCTCGTCTTTTCCCAATGGTATTCTGATTGCTCCATTGAATTCTTCATCAGGATCTTCACTGAATACAAGGCTGAAATTTTCTTCATTTTTTTCGATGATAATAACCAAAAATAAATCTACACTTCTTTGACCTTTTTGATATCATTCAAATAGTATATTCCCTAGATGCATCACGATTGGATTTTTAGCTCCTATTTCTTCATTTACTTCTCTTAATATGGCGGATCTTGGATCTTCTTCTCCTTTTATTTTTCATCAAGCTAATCAAAAAAATCATTTAGGATTTTTAGGTCTTGAGTACTTAGAATCTGTTGATTCTGGTTTTTCTAAAAAAGGTGATTTTTTTTCATAATTTACTTTAAAAATTACAAGCTCCCATTGCTTTTTTTCTGGATTATATACTAAAGTTATAGCTTTAGCGGATCTGATAGGTTCTGATTCTTTATTTTCTCTATGTTCTGAGGTATCACTTAATCTTTCTACCATTGAGATTTATTTAACAAATGTAATCAGCACAGCAATTAATAATAACTTTAATTTTAAATAAGTCAATATCTATAGTGTGATTTGATTGTTTTTTTATAGAGTTTAAGTATATATTTGATATGTTTTTTAGTGATCTCAGCTTTTAGATATGAATGAGAAGCTTTTTGCAAGTTGATGGCGTGGAAAGATCTATTTACTAGAAAAAAATTGAGTAAAAATAATAAAAAAACAGGCTAGATATCCTATTCACAAGGGAGCTATTTATAAAGAATCTCAGATTTTAAAGTTTATTGCTAAACAAAATATTGATTTTGTCCCTAGAATTTTATCTTCTTGAGAAGATCGATTTGAGCAACAATTCATTGAAGGTCAGGCTTTACAAAAGATTTATCCTAAGGTAGATTTAACTCAAAAAAGGAAATTTTTGTCCCAACTCGTGGATATAGCTTATAAGTTGGATCAAGCTTGAGTTGTTCATTGAGAAATTTCTCGTCCCTTTAAAAATTTCCTGGTAGATTCAACTGGCAAAATTTGGGTAATTGACTTTGAAAGATGACATCTTTTTGATAAATCTTGAGCTAATCTTAGATGATTAATGCAATTTTTGATTTCACAGTGAGTTATAACTGTCTCTCAGGCCAAGAGATTGGGACATATGAGAAATTTGGATGAGCTTTATTGGTTGTTGAAAAAATATATTAAACAATTTCCTTTTAATCATTTTTTAGAGTTTTTTGGGATATTGATCTTTTTGATACTAGTAGATATTCTTACGAAAATGTGGTTTACTACACAATTTAATTATGGGAGTTCTTTTGGAATTAGCTGGTTTAGTAATCAGGCTTTAATAGTATTGGGATTAATTGTTGGGTCTTTGGTAATTTATTGGACTATACAAAAAAAACTCCCAATACTTCCGTCTATTTTTTTAATAGCGGGGATTATAGGTAATACTATGGACAGGTTATTGTACGAGTGAGTTAGGGATTGGTTGAATTGGTGAATTTTTACAAATAATTTAGCAGATATATGGATAACTATTTGAATTGCTGGGATTTTATATTGTTATTTTTTAAACAATGGCAAGAAGAATTTTCATAGGAGATATTCATGGTTGTGCTGATGAGCTTAGGGCCTTGTTAAAATACTTGGATGTTAAGGAAGATGATGAACTTTATTTCACTTGAGATTATTTTACAAAAGGCCCCAAACCTGTAGAAGTGGCAAAAATAATTTTAAATTGTAAGGCCAAGGTGTATTGAGTTCAATGAAATCATGATTTATTTTTGTGGGATGTGATAGATGGTAAAATTTCACAGGAGAATTTTAAAGGAGATAAAGCCATCTTAGAGTTTTTTGCATCCAATCAAGAGGCTTTACAATGGTTTAGAAAACTTCCATTTTGGATTGAAGATGAAAAATTTGTTTTAGTCCATGCAGGATTCGAGCCGTGAAAACCTCTAGATGGTCAGGATCCGCATATTTTAGTTAATATTAGAGGATGGCGAAAAACTTATCAAGGCACTAAGACAGTAATTTTCTGACATGATGCTGCTCAGGGACTTATAAAGACACAAAATGTGATTGGTATTGATACAGGGTGTGTATATGGTGGTTATTTAACTGCTTTTTTATTGGACTCTCAAGATTTATTTCAAGTAGCGGCTTTGGATTATTATACTTTGGCAAATAAACAAAAATGGAGGCAAAAACTATTGCAATTTTTGACGGAGAAAACTTAAAAGTATATAATTAAAATGAGTTTATTTTTAAGTTTTTTTAATGCCCTCCAAAGAGAGATTGTCTCCACCCAATATTAATGAACAAAAAGAAAAAAACAAACCAGTTTATCTGGAGCGAGTTTGGAATGGGGTGAATTATAGAGCTGAATTTACAAAACTTTCTCCTACGAAGCTTTTGTTGACTTTAACTGGTAGAAGGAAAACTCAGCAATTTGAAGTATCCAATGTCAGGAATTCAAAAGATCTTTATGAAGTGTTGCATAAAGCTTTTGAACATATGTTTCCTGATGAGTCTTTTCCTCCGCCAGATCATCCTAAATTTAGCTTCAAAATAAAAACAACCTTTGAAAGTCTTTATCCTCAGAGATCTATGACAGTTGGTGCTAAACTACCTCCAAAAGAGGAAGGGCTTTCTTTTGAAGAAATAAATTGAGAAACTTGGGAAGAACCTGAAGCCTCTCAAGATGATAGGGAAAATATTGATATAAAATGGTCCAGAAATAAATATATTATTGAATGGGATTACAACGGCAAAAGCCAAAGGATATCCTTGCTTTGGCGCGAAAGTAAATTTGGGGAGAAATCTTTTGTAATGATTTATCATAAGTCAAGATGGGCATTAAGAGGAGCTAGAGAACATGTTTTATTAACTGATAATTTTGATTCCTTTTGGTATAATTTTGGGAAAGTGCTGGAGCAATGGAACTTAAAAATGCCTGAGAATCTAAAAGAAGAAATAAAACACAAGTTATGGGAAAAAATACTATATGCAAAATTAAAAAAAGTGTCTATTAACTCAGATAAGGCTGAGGTTGTTTTTAAGAGATGACAGACTAATTATGTTGTAAGGCTGCAAAATAAGCTAACCAAAGCGATAATTTTTATTAACAATCGTAAAATTACAGATATTAACTTTGATAAATGAATAAATGGCTTTGCCATTGAATTGGGGAAAGTTCTAAACGAAAATATTGGTATCCCTCGTCAAAATGCTAGAGAAGTTGTATTAGCAATATGGGATAGTTGGAAGTTAAAATATTCCAGTTATAATCCTGAATTTGTCTCTAACACTTCTTTTGGAGATCCTAGTATTTTTGATAGTTTGAAAAAAATATTTCCTCTGACAGATGAGGATTTACAAAAATTCAAAAGCAATTTTTTAAGGTTTAACGACTCTATTGAAAAAGATGAAGCAGATTTGGAAAATGCTTTTAAAGGTATAATGGAATATTTGTATTATGCTTATTCTGATAAATTCAACTCCAAAGGAATAAAATTTGAGGATCTTATGGACAACTTCACTCTTATATACAATAATCTTAAAATTAGTCTTTATTATTTCGCTCATCTAGAAAGTGATTTTAAAAATGTAAAGTACAATTCTAAAAGTAGTGCCAAGTGATATTTTCAAATTTTAACTGATAATGGCGTCTGGGAGGATGGAGAGTGGGCTCCTTCTTCTTTTCAAGTTGCTGTTAATAGATTATATCAAGCTATGAGCTTTTTGAAGGAGACTGACAAACAGGCTTATAATAGCATCAAAGCTCTTATAGGTGATGAGATATATGATATTTTGATGAATACATCTAGGGCTTCTGAGTTTCCATCAAATGTAAATAATAAATTATTAGAGATCTCTCCAGGATGACAGGGGATTTTAGCTTTTATTAATTTTTTGACAAAAGTTTCAAACAAGAATTTTGATATGCTTTTGGATATTTTAAGATGAAGGCCTGATGCTATTTTGGAATGATATCTCTTGTATCATCATACTAATGCAGATGCACAAACCATAAATAGGGCAAAAGACTTGAGTATGTTTTATTTTCCTTTTTTAAAAGAATTTGATTTTAGATAGAGCCTAGATTGACTTTTGGAAAATTAGGAATTATAATTAAAAATATGTTTAACATTTATCTTTTAAAATATGAGCAAGGCTAAAAATCTTGAGACTCCAAGGGGACCAGAACAAGCCACTAGGGAGGAGTTGAAAAAATTGAAATCTGAGGTGCAGCCTTTTGAAATCTATAAAGGGGTGGGACGTGTTTGATGAAGAATGGTTGTTCTCCGAAGAGAAGGGAAAGCATCGTTTTGGAACAAGGTCTTAACCAAAATTTTTGGAGCCCCACTTTTTCATTTCAAAAAAGGTAAAGCAGGTTTGGAAATAAGTTACAAAGGAGGGTGAATGAGTTTTGAATCTAGGGATAAGAGCCAATATTTTGAAATTACATTTTTTGCTATACCTGAATCTAAAAAAGAGGATTGAGAAATTAGGTCTCAATCGTATGTTGTTAAATTAAAGTTAGATGTCGATAAATTGGATCTTTCCTCTCCGAAAAGTGTGGCAACTCAGTTAACAGATGAGATAATTTCCGACAATCAGGAGCTTAATAAGATAAGAAATTTGATAGAACCATCTATTGAAGAGTTTGTTAATGACTTGCGGATTTCAAAAAGCAGTATAGTCTTAAAAAAAGAAGCACCTGATGAGATAGCGCTATCTTATAGACGTTGAGGTGCAGAATATGCTTTGTTTTTGCACAAGAGTTGACCAAGATCGATAAGTTTGACTTCTATAATTATGACAGGGCGTCCTACCTCAATTGAGATAAAAAATATTAAAGATGTAAACGATTTTAATATTAAGCTTTGAGAGGCATTAGATCTATTGCTTGGTAAGCTTAGAGATAAAATCCCTGGTATTTGAGTTGATATCTATACTTACTTTTTTGGACAATAAAATTTATATCTTGAAAACCCCATTAAAACCTTTAAAAATTAAAGGATTATTTTCGTTTTTATTAAAATGATAAAAACCTTGGCTATTGAAACCAGTTGTGATGACACTTCTGTTGGAGTTGTCAGATTTGATGGTGGGAAATTCGAGGTTGTTAAACTTACTTCTTTTTCTCAAGTAAAACAACATCAAAAATATGGCGGAGTCGTCCCCGAAATAGCCTCTAGATTGCATTGAGAAAAAATTATAGATGTCTTAAATGAGTTGGGTAAAGATTTAATTGGAGAAGTTGATTTGATCTCTTATACATCTAGTCCTGGTTTGCCTTGATCTTTGTTGGTAGGGATAAGCACAGCTAATTTTTTGTCTAGTTATTTAAATATTCCAGCACTAGAAGTAAATCATATCTATGCTCATCTTTTTTCAATATTTTTGGATAGAAATGTGGATGAAATAATTTCCCCTCTAGTAGTGTTGAGTGTTTCAGGGGGGCATAATGATTTATATTTGATTAGCAAGGAAGCGATTGAATGAGATTTTGAGAAGATATGATCAGATAAGTTATCGTTTTATATTAAAAAATTAGGGCAAACTATTGATGATGCAGCTGGTGAGAGTTTTGATAAGGTGGCTAGGATGTTAGGAGGACCTTATCCTGGATGACCTTGGATATATCAGAAATCTTTGGAAACTCCTAAAAAAGATATAAAACCTTTTAAAAGAGTTTTTTTAGATAGAGATAATTTTGATTTTAGTTTTTCTGGGATGAAATCTCAAGTTTGGTACTTGATAAAAGATCAGAGTTTTTTAAGTGAGGAATTAATAAGATGAATAGCGCGAGAATTCCAAGAAGCAGTTACTGATATTTTGACTTGAAAATTAGAGAAAGCTTTTTTAAAATACAAAGCAAAGGGTGTAGCGGTAGTATGATGAGTTAGTGCTAATTTGAGATTACAACAAAAAGTAGCAAAACTTTCCCAAAAGCATGAGATTCCATTTTATTTTCCAAAAAAAAGTATCTATTCTACTGATAACGCTGCAATGGTATGAGTAGTTTGAATTATGCAAGGCTTTAGATCTTTAAACTTATAATATGTTTAGCTCAAAATTTTCTAAGGGATTTACTCTTATAGAACTCATTGTAGTGATAGCTATTTTGGCTATTTTATCTGTTACAAGTTTTGTGGTTCTATCTAGCTGGTTTTTAAAGGCTAGGAATAGTAGAAGGCTGGTTGATATTCAGGATATTAAAGGAGCTCTAGAAAGTTATTATTATACTAAAAGGGCGTTAAATGATTCAGGATATCAATATCCACTCCCAGGAGATTTTGTACCTATTTATGATACAGACTGAAATTTATTGGGCTTGGAATGAATATTTAATGAAGAGGTTACCAGTCAGATGAAAGATGTTCTTAAGGCTCCCAAGGACCCATCTGATGGAAGATATTATTGATACTCTATTTATCGTTTTCCAGTATCTTATGAGATCGTAGCCTTTTTTGAAATCTCGCCGGAATTAGCTGCTGTAAATCAAGCTTATGCTTTTGAACTTCAAACAAGATATCCTATGATAGTTGATAATATCTTTGATTATCAAGACGTAAAGATAAGACCTTTAAGTTTTATATATTCTTCAACAGGTATGGTCACTAAAAATCTTCTGTGAAATGCAGGAGCTATAAATGTTAACCTAGCAACTGTGCATACTCGTGAGTTAGATTGAAAAAAATTGGGAGGGATAACTATGAATCAAGGCGTATTTAAAATACCCACAAGCATCAGTATAAGTTGAGATAATGCTGATGCCATTGATATTGCCCAGCTTAAGTCTGTATGAGAAATTGTAGTTGACAGGGAAGAGGACCATTAAGTTTAACAGCATAAATCAAAAACAAAATCAATGAACAAAAAATTATTGGTATATACATTAACTGCCTTCTTTTTGTTGGGAATCTATTTGCGATATTTTTTTTATTCTCAGCAAAATACTAATACAAATTTAGAAGAACTAGATAAGGTTGTATATTTTTCTGGTAAAACTTCAGAGTTTGCTGTTGAACCTGAAGACTCAGATAGTATTTTTTCAACAGGTGAGCTGGTACAGATAGAAAATCTCTTTAAAAATAAATCTGTTGATGAATTACAACAGTTAGCAGTTCAGCTTCAAAAACTTGGAGATTTAGAAAAAGCTATAAAAATTATTCAAAAAATTAATACAGACTGACAATTTGATAAAAAACTTTTAAGTTTGTATGAAAAGACTTACAAATTTGACAAAATAAAAGAGCTTCTAAGCTGAAATGATAATTTAACAGGACTATTTTTAAGATTGTATTTAAAGTCCCAATTGAATTTGTTGGATACAGATATAAATGCTTTCTCTGCGTATCTTGATACATTAAAAGCTCAATCTTTGATTACAACTGGAGAGTGGACATTTTATAAAGGGCTTACAGCTCTTTACAAAGGTCATTTTGAGGATTTTGAATATTTTTTTATTCGTATACCACAAGATAGTCCATATTATCAATTTAGACAAAATGTTGAAAAACAGCTTAACAAATATGAGTCTTTTAGAGATGTTCCTAGCTATTATAAAGATGCATTAATTGCCTATGAACTTTTTAAGATTGGATATATATGACTGGCTCAAAAAATGGCATTTAGTGTTTATGCTTCTAAACCATCCTATATTTTGCCTAATCAGATATTGGCCTATTCCTATTTTTTGCAGTGACAACGACAAAAGGCTCAAAAATATCTTAAAAATCTTTTGAGAATAGATCAAGATAACAAAGACTTTTATGCTCTTTTGCTAGGTATAACTTATTTTTATTTGCAAGATTATTCTTCTGCTATTAGCTATTTGCATATGGCCAAAAATTTTGACTTGTCTTATCATTTTTTGATAGCTTCCTTGGTAAAAAAATGAGACATTGATGAAACGCTAAAAGTTTATTATCCTTTATCTTTAGAAGGTAAATTGACAGATCAGGAATATTGGATTTTGTTTAAATACTTATTTTTGGAAGATCGAGCATTAAGAGAACTTACCCCACAGCAACAGGTACTTTTGTCCAAAGTGGTAAATAGTTGTTATCAAGATGCAAGAGAAAAAAGAATTTGTGATCTAGGTCAGGCTTGATTAATGCTTTCCCAGGGGCATCCAGATCAGGCGGCTAAATATTTGGAACAATTTGTTGACTATTATCCATCAGACAATCTGCTTGCTCGATTGGGAAATCGATGGAAGGACAAGGATGTCCAAAAAGCTAAGCAATTCTATTTAAAAGCTGTAGTGGCTGCCTCCAATAATTCTTTGAAAAATTATTACAAAAAGCAAATATTAGATTTAATCTTGAAAAAAAAAGATAAATAGCTACCTTTCAAAAAGGTAAAACTTACATTGAATCTTTAAGTATCAAAAATGTTAGATATTTTAAAAACTATTTTGATTGTTGGCTGATGAGTATTGGTTATTATTTTCTTTTTACTTTTGGTTTATAGTGTGATTCTTTATTTTAAAATAGTGAAAGTAAGTAATAGTATCCAAGTCGCTGTTTGGAATATTAAAATCACTAAAATGGGAGTTGAGAAAACTTTTTATTTTTTAAATCGTCTTTTCAAAAAAAATGGACTCAAATAGTATTATAAAATTCTTTGAAATCGTGCTGATTGTATGAGGGACACTATTGGTGATTATAGCTAATATACTGGTTATAGTCTTAATTATTGTGGTGCTCAAGTTGCTTAAAATTGTTAATACCTTTAAAAGAGGCTTAGATAAAGGTTTAAATATCATCTCAAATATTTTTACATGAATTATCAATAAATAAAAATGATTTCTAAAGTGGAAGAAATGTTGATTAAAATGATTAAAAGTATTTACTTGTTTTCTTCTTTTTCAGATGAGGAAATTTTAGACATTGCAAAAGATTTTAAATTGGAGTATGTTCCTTCTTCAACCGTGTTGATTAAAGAAGGAGAAATAGCACCCAATATTTTTATTTTTAAGAGTGGGAGCTGAGAAGTTAGAAAATGATTTGGGCTTAAAAAGGTGATCTTAGGAACTCTTGGTCCTGGTAGTATTGTTGGTGAAATGTCCCTGTTAACAGGTAAACCCGCTGTAGCTTCAGTTGTTGTAAAAACAGACTCTGAAATATGGCAAATAGGAAGGGAGAAGTTTTTGGAGTTTTTAAACTCACATCCTCATATCAAAAAAGAAATAGAAAAAATTGTAGCTCAAAGACAAAAATCTAATGAGGAGAAGTTAAAACAGATGGAATCTTCAGTAGATCCTTCTTTAAATGATTTGGATTTAAATATATATTTATAAAATAAATTATTTGTTAAAATGAAGAGAAGAAAAGGTTATGGATTGAGGGTTTTTTTGTTTGCTCTAATAGCATCATTGGCAGTAATTTTATTTTATGGCAATTCGTTGTCAAATCTTTCTAAAGGGAAAGTTTGAGGGTTTAAAGCAGGATTAGACTTGGCTGGTGGAGTTAGACTAACTTATAAGATTGACTTTTCTCAATACAAAGAAGTATATACTGATCCAATTGAATTTGAACGTGTTAAAAAAAGAATAGAAACTATAATACAACATAATATTGATAATAGAATATCCAAGTTGTGAGTGAGTGATTACAACTCTTATATTCAAACATTAAATTGAGAAGACTATTTGGTGGTAGAGATATGAGGATTTCATGATTTAGAGGCTGCTAAAAGATTGATTGGTAAAGTTGTGAAATTAGAGTTTAAGTTGCCTGCTGAGGAAGTAGATGCCGAACTAATAAAGACAAGGTTAACCCGTGCTCAAACTTTATTGAATTCTGCAATAAATACTCCCGATAAGTTTGCTCAGATAGGGACAGGTCAGCAGGCAGATGCGATTTTTTATTCAAGTCTAGTAGCTCCTTTAGATTGACTTCCTCAAGGAATTCAAAATGAAATTGACAATATAAAAAAGGTTTGAACAGGAAAGGTATATCCACAGTTGATTACTGGAGAATTAATTGTTTCAGATCAAGGCGATGTTTTGACCTGATGGTTTGTTGTTAAATACAATGGAGAACAGAAATTAAGTTTGTCTGGAGAATATCTGCCTTCTGTTGTATATAAAACTTTAAGTGAGCTATGAGTGGAATATACTTCAGATTTTGTAATAACCGGAACGCAATATAGGCTGTGAAGTTTAATATCTCATTGAAACGAACTATGGTATATTGGGCAAGATATTCCCAAAAATATAGGTGCATATAAGGTGAAAATAGCAACAATACCGTTACCTAAGTTTCAAGTAGGAGGAGATATAACAAAAATAACTGCTGCCAGGGAAGAGATACAAAATAAGGTTAAATCACAAGGTTGGGAATCTGTTTATACTATTTCAGGGGGAGAGGTGATTTATCCTCTTTCAGGGCAAATAGGATGGATTGATCAATATACATTGGATAAGCTAATAGGTACTTGAAAGAGCTTATCTATTAGTTCTACAGGAACTTATGAGTTTATTCAGTGAGATACGTTGATCGTGTTAGATGTAGAAGCTGTCAAACCTCAAGATCAATATCTTTATTTAATTACTAAGTTTGAATTACCCGAAGGGGTTAGTAAAGATGATTTGATCAAAAAATTGCAAAATGCTAAGGCTTACAATATAGAGTTTATATTTATAGCTTCTAGGCCCCAACGAGTACCAGCTAAGGATCCTAAAACATGAGAAATCTTGAATGCAGCTTATTTTAGATTTGCTGAATATGGGAGAAATCAAATAGGAGAACCAGTAGTGTTAGTTCATTTTGATGAAAAAGGGAAGGAGATTTTTTGTAATATCTCCACAAAGTATGTAAATAAGCAAATGGCCATAGCCGTTTGAGGTAAAATAGTCACAGCACCAGTAATAAGAGAACCTATATGCTGAGGAACTGCTCAAATAAGCTGAAACTTTTGAGAGGAAGAAGCTAAAAAAATGACGCAAGATCTTAATGAATGAGCTATGCCAGCACAATTGATATTAGTAAGTGAGGAAAAAATATCTCCTACATTGGGAGAAAATGCCTTAAAATGAGCACTTATTGCAGGATTGGTTGCCTTCGTTTTGATCGGGATATACATGATATTTATGTATTGAGGAGCAATGGGATGAGTTGCTTTGGCTTCCTTGGTTTTGTTTTTGGCAGTTGTGCTAGCAATCTCCAAACTTATAGGGGTTGTATTTTCTTTGAGTGGTATAGCGGCGATAGTGCTTAGTATTGGTATGGCTGTTGATGCAAATATATTGATATTTGAAAGAGTTAGAGAAGAGAAAGCTCAAGACAAACCATGGTTTAGTGCTATAGAAGATTGATATCAAAGAAGTTTATCGGCCATCAGAGATTGAAATATCACAACCTTTTTAATTTGATTGTTGTTGTTCTTTATAGGAACAAATGTGTTTAAAGGATTTGGATCAATGCTTGTATTAAATATTTTGATCACTTTATTTGTACTAGTTCCTATTACTAAATTGTTACTAGATGATTTGCTAGCTTCAAAAGATTAAGATTTATTATTAATTTTTAACAAATGCTCAAAAAAAATTGGTTTGGAGTATTGATCCTCTTATCCTTAATTTTGATGTTTGGCATTTTTTTCCCAGAATATATGCTCCAGCATAGGTATTATTATTCTATGTTGTCTAATAATGTTAACTTGTCTATTACCGTGATAGTTCTGATCTTATCTATATTGCCGTTGGTGTTTTTGATAGCTTGCAAAAAGATCAATATATTTAAATTTTTAGGAGCAATATTTGTAAGTTGGTTTTTGGCTAGTTTACTTTTAATATTTGTCAAAAATAGCGCTGCTGGTATAGATCCATTAATAGATAAAGGAGGGTGGTTTTTGTTGTTTTTTAATTTGGCCCTTCTTTTTGTCCTAGCTATAATTTTTGTAGGTTCTTTGATAGGACTGGGAAACTTTAAAAGAAAAAAGATATTTAATAAACCAGCTGAAGGAGTATTTGACCTTATTTTAAATCTAGCATTGTGATTAATAATATTTTTAATTGTTGAATATGTGATAGTATTATTAAATATTGCATATCCGCTGGTGAATTGGCTGCTTTTTGTAGTTATGATAGTTATTTCTATTAAAGAATACAAGAATGAATTATTAGAACTATTTAACAAGCTAATAAAACAAGCTCAGAATTATTTTAAGACTCCTAGTTTTTGGGCATTTTTGTATGGTTTTTTAGTGGTATTGAGTATTTCCTATTTTATGATATGAGGTCTTTATAGTATTATTCCTTATCCTACCGCGTGGGATGCTAATCATGCATATCTTTTTTATCCAAAGATGTGGGCTTTGCACCATTGATATTATTGGTGAGAGCCAGGTATGGCAACCTCTCCATTTCTGTGGTTAATGTATATAACTTTTTGGTTTTCTTTATTTGCTCCAGTATGGAATAGTTTTACTATTAGCCCTGATGGAATAGCAACATTTATGAACTTTTTGTCTTGATTATTTGTTTTGTGGTTTTTTATAGGAATCATTAATGTGGCAAATCAATTTTTTTGAAGCAAAAAATATCATACAGGGTTAAATTTGTTTTTATGATGGTTTTTGATGCTTTGATGGTTGTTTTCTTGAATGGGAGCATTTTTAGTATTTGTAGACAATAAAACTGACTTGGGGGTTATGAGTCTGGCTGCTGTTGCAATATTTTCTTGATTAATTATGCTTCATCAATTTTTTAAAAAAGAAAAGGAGATCTGGAAATATGCCTTACTTTCAGGAATATTTTTTGCAACAGCCGTTATGGCAAAACCCACAGCTATGCTAGATGCAGCAATATTTGGTGTCTTTAGTTCAGGAGTAATATTAAATTTACTAGTATCCCTGTGATTGATAATTCTGATAGTATGAATTTTAGCAATAGGTATGCCTTTGAGAGCAGAGCTTTATATTAACACTACTTGAGGTAAAAAGTTTTCTGTAATAGGTGTTATCTTAACTGCCTTATGATTGCTAGTAAACAAAAGCTGGCAAAAAATATGATGAATTATTAAACCGGCTTTATTTTGGATATGAGGTCTTATAGTAACCTTGTTAGTATTAAAGGTCCCTTATATTGTGGCTTCCAATATATTTTTAGGTAGGCCTGTTGACCCTGCAAATTTAATCAAGAGGACTTTTTTGGCACAGGATAATAAATCTCAATATGCTGATCAATCAACCGCTGATTATAACCCATATCTTATATTAGCACAAAATTCCTCTACGCCCCAATCCAATCAAGGTTTATATGATGGGTTAAAATCTCCCAAATGAAATTCTTACACTGAAGATGTAGGAAGATATATAGGATTTGGGTGGAGATTCTTTTATGGCAAATGATGGTCTCAATTAGCCGATAATATTCCAAATTGTTTTTCTTTGGACAAAGATATTAAATATTTGTGCTTGAATCATGAAAAAATATCTTCAGCTTTACAAAATTTAGATAATCCTGCTGTTGTTCAGCAGTTACAACAACTATTTGACAAAGTAAATTCTAACTTGTATCTCAAAAATTTAATAAACCAATTTAATGAATCTGATAACTTAGGAGATAAATATTCATTTTTGAACCAAATTAGTCAGTATTACCAATCTAACTCTATTAAAATAGTTGATGCTTATCTTTATTATCCTGGAGATTACAATGGTAAAATAGGAGAGTATTACTTTCCTTATTACAATAAGTCTATAAAATCAAAGGGAATTGTAAAATCTAAGGCAATAGGAATACCTTATAAATATATTGTACCTTTGAACATAACTTTTAACTGGTCTTTGCAAAATTTAAGTAGTTATTATACAGATATAGGGTATATATGGCTTATAGTCCTAATTATTATCTTTGTAGGATTTGTATATGCCTTGTTCAAAAAAGAAAATAAGTTATCATCACTATTGTTAGCTACTTTAGGTTGATGGCTGTTTTGGATAATTATTTGAGGATGAATTTTGTGGTATTGAATAGGACTTTTAATATGGTCTATTTTGGCATTCTCGTTGTTTATAAGTTATATTGTCAAAGACCTTCAAATCAAATGTTCTAGTTCTACTAATAAGCCTGTAGTAGTATTTTTAATTGTGATTTTGGCTGTATTTTTACCTCAATATGTGTTAAATTATATTAGAATTGCCTCTCAACAACCAGGAAGTCCATTTTTATGGTACAAAGAATCTATATGATATTCAGCTATTAAAGCTTTTACTCCTGAAAACATTTTTGAAATATCCAAAAAGGATAAGATAGCTCCTCAGGTTTATGGAATCTCAACAGGTAATATACAGTATCTAAGAGTGGTAGCCAATTACTATCAGCAATTTTCTAGCTATAAAAAGACTTTGGAGCAGCTCAACAAACAACTTGAAAAGACTGATAATCAACTTCAAAAACAAAAAATCGAAACTATACGTAGGACTTTATCTATAGCTTATAAAGATTTATCCAGATATTTTTTGGAGATACCGTACTCTCGGAAGAGCATTTTGGAGCTACAATTTTCCAATTACAAAAAGTTTTTAGAGTTAGCTAACAATAGAAAGCCTGACGAGTGAATTTTTATTTGATGAACGTACGCTAGATATTTTATAAATTCTCAGAGAGGAGTGTTGTATGATCACTTTTTGAGAAAGCTGTGGTATTGGTTTTCAGATGGTAATCTACAAAAGTCATACTTAAGATTAAAAGATAAAAATAGGAAATGATTTGAAGGTAGATACATTAAATATATTGTAATCGATCCAAATATTGGAACAGTGGTTCAAGGATGGGGTAATAAATCTTTGTTTGATAGATTTTATGGTCAAGTAGATTTTAAAAATAGGAAATTAATTGAAGATTGAGTTGTCACTATGCTGGCTAGGCTTATAATGGCTAATAAAGTTCAAACTATATATTCCAATAGTTTGCCTATTAAGTATGCTTGGCTTTTACCTTCTCAAAAACTTGAGAAAGCTTTTAGTGGTAGCATTTATGATGAAATACAAATAAGATCAAATGCGGTCATATTACCATATTGCTTTATGGGAAGATTTACATCTAATTATTGTATACCTCAGGAAGACTTAACTACCTTGTTAAATCTTATGTGAGAATTAGCCTTAGAAAGAGTAGGAACTTTGGACTTTTTACAAGATATAGCAGACGTCAATGGGAAGGTAATAAATTTAGATAAATTAAAAGCTGTGGTGGTAAATATAGTAGATAAACAAAATTATAGTCTTGAAAATATTAAATGATTAACTCCAGATGAGGTGTTTGTCCTTCTAAGATTTTTAGATTTTATTGCTGATCCAGCTCAAATTCAAAACAAGGTTCAAAACTATTTGATACCTAGAAATATTCAATCTTTAATTTGGGTCTTAGAAGTAAAATAAAATGTTTTTTTGGGGGATAGATCCTTGATATAGAAAATTAGGATATGCTATTATTAATTATGATTTAGATATTATTGAAGCATGAATAGTTGTTCATAATCTAGAAAAAGATAGACAGAGTCAGATCAAAAGGATGCTCAAAACCACAAATTTTATCCAAGATTTAATGAATAAGTTCCCCCCAAAATCTATAGGAATAGAAAAAGTATTTTTTTCACACCAAAATCAAGCAAATGCAGAGTTTGTCTTTGGGGTTAGAGGAATAGTATATTTTTTGGCACAAAATATGCAAATTTGGGAGTACACTCCTACTCAAATAAAAAAATACATTACAGGCACAGGTAAAGCAAATAAACTTTTAATGCAGCAAATGATCAAAAAAGTGTTCGCTTTAAAAGAGATCCCTCAATTTGATGATGCAGCTGATGCTTTGGCATTGGCCTATTTGGCATTTAAAAAACATCAATGAAAATAGGAGTTTGGACATCGTGAATGGAAAATTTGATATTGTTTAAGTTTCTCAATAAATATGATTTTGAATTTATGATTTTTTGGGATTGGAATTGGCGACCTATTGGTGATAAATGATCGCAAAGTCTATTGCAAAGAGTTGAGTTTGCTGTTAAAAATTACCAAAATGTTTTTTGGATTGTACCTCCGATGGCAGAAAAAGCCTTATCTTCAAAATTTAAAAATATAATCCCTCTATGGCACAACTATATATATAACCAAGTTTTGCCGTATTCTATAGTTGGTAGGCTTGGTTTAGTAGGGGATTTTGCTAGTTTAGAAATGTTTGAAAAAATTCAAAAAGAGCTATTCCAAACTTATACTCCAAATGATAGACAAAAACAAACTAAGGGTTTTCAACGACCACCATATATCTGGTTCAAGGAAGTTACTTTGCGAAAGTATTTTTTGCTTAAGCTAAGTTTTAGAGATTGGATGGTACGCAAAATAATCAAGTTTGATTTAAGATACTTTAAAGATGCAAAAGTAGATACTCTGGTTCCTTTAACTTGGGATGTTTTTGCGTTTGAAAAGGCTATTAAATCTAAATTGGGGAAAAGAATCAAATTCCATTGATTAAAAGATGTCGAAATAGAGTTTCATAAGCTTGCCAAAGATGTTCCTAAAAAAAATTATAATGTTGAAGTTTTAGCTAATGGTAGAGTAGATTTCTTACTTAGAGAAAAAAAATGGATGTGGCTCTTGCAAAGAGGTAAACAAATTAATTTAAAAATAATAAATTTTGATGAAAGTAACTTACATTCGCCCATCTAGTTTTTGTATGTGAGTTGAGAGAGCAATAAAGCTACTTAACAAGATTGTGCAAGAACATCCTGATAAACCTATTTTTGCAATCCATGAGTTGGTCCATAACCCATTTGTTAAAGCTGATTTTGAAGCCAAAGGGGTTAAATTCGTTGAAAGTATTGATGAAGTTTCATATCATGATGTTGTAGTAGTTTTTAGTGCCCATGGGATAGATAAGTTTGTATTGGAAAAAGCCCAAAAGCGTTTTTGGAAAGTTTATAATCTTGAATGTCCACTTGTAACCAAAGTATATAGAGAGGTTAAAAGTTTTGAGCAAAGAGGTATTAAAAAATTAATTTACATTGGTAAAAAATGACATCAAGAAGCAAGAAATTTAATAAGTTATGCAAAAAAACTCGGTTTTGATGTTTTTTTGTTGGAGGTAGGGAATTCTATTGACTTTATTCATTTTAAATCAGAAGATAATATTGCAGTAGTATCTCAAACTACGCTCAATCATAAGGAAGTAGGAGAACTCATATCTAAATTAAGAGTAAAATTTAAAAATTTATTTCTACCACCCATTGAGGATATTTGTCATGCAACTTTTGAAAGGCAAGAAGCAGTTATTGAGATGTTGCCGCATATAGATTGACTTGTGGTAATATGAGGTAAAAATTCTTCCAATACGAAGCAATTGTATTTGATAGGTAAAAAAGCAGGAATAGATAGTTGGCATGTAGAAAGCCTGGAAGAATTAAAAGGTTTATGAATAGATTGGGGCAAGTATAGCCATATAGGTGTTACAGGTTGAGCAAGCACCCCTAAAAAGTTTATTGAAGAAGTGGTTGAGTGGTTAAAACAGACATAGTATTCTGAAACTCACAATTTGCGTTAATTGTCGATGTAAGATATAATAATAATAATATTAAGTTGCTGTTGGTTATAAATTAAATACACTCAAAAAAACTGAAAAAATCATTGATGCATTTTAAAAGATGGTTCTAGAAGATATTTAATAGGTTTTTATCAATTTATTTTATAGTAAATATGCAAAAGCAATTTATATTAAAATGTTTGACAGCTATCATATTAGTATTGCTAGGGTTGATATGAACTTATTTTTTTATAGGAAGTATATTTTTTGTATTAGGGATTAAGCCTAATCCGTCTAATTCTATGGTAATGTGAATCCAGTGATCAATTATCTTTTTTTCTGTAACTCTACCTTTACTTAGAAAATGATTGTGAAAAATAATGGCAGATGATCCTTCAGCTGCTAGTTGTTTAAATATATTATCTGTGTTGTTTTTGCTGAGCATGGGGGCAGGGGTAATTTTCTTTGGTATGGAAGCTTTATCATTAATTTTATTCTTTATATCATTTATAATTACTATTTTAAACCTTTTCGCTTATTTTATCCCATTCCCTATCATTCTAATAATATTGATGCTTATCTTATTAGCTTGGATAGCTACTATGAAAGAAGACAAAAAACCTAGTGAACCTAACTCTAGCCACTCTCAAGCTGTTTCATTCATAAGTTTTACATTAATAGTAACTGGATTACTTCTGTTCTTTTACAATCCTAAAATATGGGAGCTTATATATTCTATGCAAACATCTATAATAATGTGATTTAGTGGATTTATGCCTGACAGAGTGTTTAATCCTTCTTCCTTTTATGAGTCGAATTTATGGACTTTTTATAAACCAGTATTGCTATTTTTCTGAGGAATTACCAAGCCGGGAATAGTATCATTGTTGTCCATTTTTGGAGGATTAATATTGTATCTTTTGTATTCCAATAAAGTTACAAAAAGTTTAATGGTGCTTTCTGGGTTTCTTCTTCCCCTTTATATAGCTATGATTAGCAAAAATTATAGATTTTTAGGAGATATATCGAATCCACTATTAAGCAATTTACGAATTAGCATAATTATTCTTGTTTTTAGTTGAATTGGAGTATATTATTTATTTTTGAAAGCATGATTGTTAAACCAAAAAAAGACATTTATTGCTATGGCTCTATCTTGGTGAACAGCATTATTAGTGATGTTAAATGCCTTATTTGTAGAAGCTGTCTCATCAAGATATATAATAGGAATAATTTGAGTTTTATTTATAGTATTAGGATATAAATATATAGTTGATATAATTATCCAAACCTGGGAAATACAAAATTGAAAGGATTAGTTGTTATTTTATTTCCATTCATTTTTCATTCTGGTTTTACGATAAGCATTAGCAAATCTATGGGCCTCATCTCTAGCTTTTTGCAAGATTTTGAAATATTGATTTTGATCTACTTTAAATTCTTTGATTTCTCATTTTGGGCTCAAAACTAGGACTTTTTCGCTAGCTCACTGATGCCTTCAACTCACTTTCCTAGCTTTACCTTTGGCCAAAGCTATAAAATCAACCTTTTGCAAAATCTTTTCAAATTCTGGATAATCTCCTACAATTTTAACAATCTCATTTAATTGTGCTCTACCTCCATCTATTAAAAAAAGATCTGGTAAATTTGTGTTTTTACTCAACAAAAATCTTCTAACAATTATTTCTCTGATAGATTTAATATCATCTCCTCAAGGTGTATGAATTTTGTATCTCCTATAAAGTTTTTTAATTGGTATCCCACTCTGAAGTTTTATAAGTGCTCCAGAAACCCAATCTCAACTCAAATGGGATATATCAATTGCCTCAATATTGTATGGGAAATTTTTAAGCCCTAGTTTTGATTGTAAATCTTTTAATACAATATTCATTACATTTTGTTTTTCAAAAGCTGAACTTGCTATAATCTGATTAATTTGAGTTTCTAAAAAATCTATCAACTCTTCCGGTATAGATTTAATATCTGGAGTACTTAAAATTAGTCTGTTATCATTAATTCTATTGGGTTTTAATCTACCAAATTCTCTTTCAAGTTGTTTTACAATCTCATCTAAACTATCCTCCTGTCTTTTTAGTTTTAAAACATCAATAATTTTACCTTCAAAAAGCCTAATACCAGCTAAAAGTATAAAATTTGTTAGTTGTGTAGGAATCACCTCAACCAAAAAGACTCGTCAACTAATCGGACTATTATTTACTACAGTTTGATAGGATTCTCCTAGCCTTTGGATATAAAAAAGAATATCTCTTAGTCTTGCAGCTCGTTCAAAATTTTGTGCTTTAACTGCCTCATCAATTTTTTGAAGTAATAAATCCTGAATCGGGGTAACATTACCCCCAAAAAAATCTTTGATAGTTTTAATTATATGGTCGTATTCGCTGCTAAGTTTATTAAATTCCTTTTTACCGTATACACACCAGCCTTTACAAAGGTCAAAATCATGATCAATGCATAACTTACCACGATTAAAAACAGTATTTGAACAACTTCTAAACTGCAAAATTTGCCTTAAAAATTGCAATGTCTTGGTTAGATCTTTTTTCCAAGGTTTAGGACCAATATAAATTGCTCAATCTGATTCTTTGTATCTTGTTAGATAAATCCTAGGAAAGGCTTTGGTAAACTTATTTTGAGCACCTCCTCATCAAATTTTAATATAGACATATCACGTATCGCCTTTCAAAAGACTATTGAATGGTGGTTGATATTGTTTGATTAGATTGTTTTCTAACAAAATGGCTTCTTCTTCACTGCGAGTTGTGATATAATCAATCTTGCCAAAACGGGCTATCATATCTTCTTTCCAAACACCGGGTGAGCCTTCAAAATATTGTTTTACTCTCTTTTTCAAATCCTTAGCTTTGCCTATATATAAAACCTTATCTCAAGATGTTTTAAAAATATATACTCAAGGCTGGTTAGGTAAATGGTCGTATGGCTTTTTCATTGAACTTCTAAGCAAATTAAATATTCTTATAAAGCTTTATTTTTTCTACAACACAATGAATCTACAAGAAATATTAAATAGTAACGATTTTATATCAAGAGAGAAGGATATTTTAGATTACTTAGATATAGAATATACCACGGACTGGCAATCATTTAGAAAGATTTCAGAATTTGTATCTAATTTGCCTCGCGGTAATTATTTTGTATCGGACTTGGACTGAACTTTTTTTAGAGGTTTTTTGATTCAAGAAGCCTTTAACGAGTTTATCAAGTATGTAAGAAACATTGATATACGCAAATTGGATACAGAACTTTATGGTCAATTTATCAGAGATTTAGGAGTATTTTATCAGCTTAAAAAACAGGCTTTTAACAAGCAAATTTCTTTTCAAACTTATTTAGATATATGACTTTTTATGATTATAAATTACCAAAATCTGGTTGATTGGAATATGT
>JALTWR010000004.1 GCA_027046965.1 Candidatus Altimarinota bacterium
AGCTAAAAGTATAGAAATTTGAAGGATGGACGATTTATCTAGTGAAGAAAGCGTATGATTAGCTTATACCTTTTTATTTAGAAAATATAAAAAATCTATATTACCTGCTTGGTTCTTCGAAGAAATGGATGATAATGATGATATATCAAACTTTAAAAATAAGGTCAGAGATTTTTTGAATGTTAATTATAAAAACCTAGGTTTATTTTATGAAAGAAATATAAGGTATCATGAGATTAGAAATATTAATAATAACTTAAAAACATATTTTGGCTTCGCTGAGTTTAAATCTAAAATTCAAAAGGAATGAATTGTTAAAACTCTTGAATCTATGGATTTTTTGGTTTTAATGCCTACTTGATGAGGTAAATCTTTAATCTATCAGCTTCCGGCTAAAATATTAGGTGATAAATTAGGGTATTTAACAGTGGTTATTAGTCCACTAAAGGCTTTAATTAAAGATCATTTTTCTTCTTTAAGAGATAGATGATGGCATGATGTAGAGGTGCTTATCTGAGACTTATCTCCATTGGAAGAGGATAAAGTAAAGGAAAATATAAAATCTGGTAAGACAAAACTTTTGTTAGTATCTCCGGAGAAACTTAGAAGCGAAAGCTTTTTAAAACTTTTGAGTTGAAGATATGTTGATAGGTTTGTATTGGATGAAGCTCATACTTTGATTAATTGGGGTAAAGAATTTAGGTTTGATTATTTTTTTGTTAGAGAGTTTATAAAAGATTTGGAAAGTGTATGATTAAATAATAAAATTAATTTGACTTTATTAAGTGCTACCGTACCTAACGATGTTTTAGGTCAGATTAAAAAATACTTTCAATGAAAAGATATTAAAATTATATCATGATGAGATGTAGTTAAAAGAAACATACTTCCTAGAGTCATTGAAGTGGATGAAGAAAATAAGAGTTTGGAAAAATTAAGGATAATTTTAGAGGCTGAAAAATATTCTAAAGCTATAGTATTTGTTAGAAAAACTGAGACAGCTGATTTCATAGTAAATAAGCTTAATGAGATGTTTAAGATAGAAAGGTATTATGCTGGCTTGAGTCCTGATCGTAAAAGAGAGATTGAGAAAAAGTTTAGAAATAGGGACATAAAGATAATTGTGGCTACTAAGGCTTTTGGTATGGGAGTGGACGATAGAGAGGTTGATTTAGTGATACATTTTAATTTACCCCAAAGTTTGTCTGATTACGTCCAAGAAATAGGGAGAGCTTGAAGGCTATGACAAAAGGCTAAAAATATAATTTTGGTTACTGATAATGATTACAAAGAAATAGACAAATTAATTAGTAGGTATAAGTTGTCTCCAGATAGTTTGATAGCTTTTATCAGAAAATTAGCTCTAAAGATTGATTCCCAAAAATGAGGTCGACAAAAAGTATTGTTGTCCCAAAAAGAAATAAAAAAAATGGCTAATTTATGATATTTAAGATGAAAAGATGTTAAGACTATTATTGATTTTATTATCTGGTTTTGGGAAAACGAGGGAATTTTGAAAAGACGTTATAATCAGACATATATAATTGCTAATAAGATAAATGAAAAAATAAATTTAAATGAGTTGTATAAGGAAATAGAAAATCAAGAAAAGTGTTTCTGAGTGCCCAAGAATCTAATAAAGGCTATAGCAAGGCATATGATTGAAAAAAGAAGATCTTTGGATCTTTTAAATATTGAAGATGAAAAAAGATGATTGAATGTAAAAATTGAAGGTGATATTTCTGATAAGCAATTTGAGATGGCCATCAGTTGCTTGATAAAATATAATGTAGTATCTAAGATAGAAAAGGATGTTGATATGTTGGGGGAGGTATATTGGGAAGAGCTAGAAAATTTAAAATATAAACTCAAGGGCAACTCCAAATTTAATTTTTTATTAAAAGTTTTTTTAGACTATATTGGGGATACAAGGGTATATAATTGAACTACTAATAGAATTCTATGGATTAATAAAAAAATAATAAGTATTGGCAGATTAAAAGAAGCTATTGCGAAGCAGGAAAACAATAATATAGATATAAAATATATAACAGATAAGGATATTAGAGATTTTTTGTGGTACTTACATGAGAAGAATGCTTTTAAAATTACTCATGCTATAGTTGCTTTTTTTACTAAATATCAATTAATTGTCGATTCTCAACTTGATAATTTGATTAAAAAACTTTCTACTTCTTTAATTAAAAATAAGTTAAATAAATTAGTTGATGAAAAGAAACAAGAGCTAAATAGCATGATAGAAATAGTTGAGATACTCAAGAAGAATGATATTAGTAAATATTATGGGATTCTAGATTCTTATTTAGGTATAAGGAAAAGTTAAATGTTATGGTTGATTTTTCTTTAAAAATTACTTTAGTTTATTAATATAAAAATATATCTTGTATTTTATGCATTCATGAAAATACTACTTGTAGAAGACAATAAGGAGATTTCCCAAAATATTATTAGATTGCTTCAAGCTTATGATGATAGCTTAGAGGTGATTCCTGTATATCGTTGAGATGAAGCACTAAAGGTCTTTGATAGTTGAGATTTTGATATGCTCCTACTTGATTTGATGCTTCCTTGAGAAGATGGTATTAGCATTGCTAAAAAAATTAGACAAAAGTCAAAAATACCAATTATTATTATAAGTGCAAAATGAGAAGATGAGGATAAAATTCTGTGACTAGAAATTGGTGCAGATGACTATATAGTTAAGCCTTTTAAGGTCAGAGAACTTTATGCTAGAATCAAGGCTGTCTGGAGGCGCTTTAATCCATCTCAGTCTGAAAGATTACCTGGAAATATAGAGGTTGATATCAAAAATAAAAAGGTTTTAAAAGAGTGAAAAGAAGTAAAGTTAAAATTAAAAGAATTTCAAATTCTTGAGTATTTAATAAAACATGAGACTGTTTCAAGGACAGATCTGCTAGATAGTATATGGTGAGAAGAGGCAATATTTTGAGATGATAGCAAATTAGATGTATATATTTCTTCTTTAAGGAAAAAGTTGGGCAAGGATGTGATAAGAACTATAAAAGGCTTTTGATATACAATTAACAAGACTTAATAAAATTTTCAAAATTAGTTAAGGTTGCGTTAAGGTGATTTGTTTATAATACTTGTGCCAAAATAAAATTTATATCTTAAACAAATGGCAAAAATGAAAAAATTATTAGCTTTACTTCCTGTGGCTTTAATACTAGGAAGCTTTACTTTTGCTAGTGATTATGAAAGAGATTATGATGATGATCATTATGAAAATCGCTATGAACATCGTTATGAATATTATGATCGTGAAGATGATGATGACAGATACGAATATCGCTATGAATACAATAGGGAATATTCTGGAGAAAGATATATGGATGATGATAGATACGAATATCGCCAAGGAGCTAGAATGATGTCAGGTGATATGTCTGGAACAGCTAATCAAATGAGGAGTGTACATAGATATCAATACAAGTACATAAAGGGATCTGTGAAAGATAAAGTTGATGGTATCATAAAGGTAAAATTGTTTGATAGAATATCAGATCTACCTGTAGATCAACAGGAAACAGTTTTAAATAGAGTTTTGGATAAAGTTAACACAATGTTAGCTGAACTAGATGCTAAAACTAATTTGACTACTAGAGATGAAATTAAAAAAGAGGTTTTGGAATATTTGAAAGAACAAATTGAAAATTATATGGCTGAGCTTACTGGAACAACAACTGCAGAGGATATAGTTAACGAAGTATTGCAATAAAAATTTTAATATATAAAACAAGGGAGGTATATGCCTCCCTTTTTTGAATTTTAAAAAGTTGTAATGAAGTCTAAATTAATATTTTGGAGGATATCCTTAGTTGTCACTGTATTTGTTTTTGTTGTATTGGTGTTTTTGACAGCTGTTTTGAATATTTTTGCTTTTCGAGGATGGTATCAAGAACAAAAGTCTGATATTCAAAGGATAACATTTGTATATGATGTATATGAAGACATATTTGAGGAAGTATTTGATGAATTAGGTTTTGAAGGTAAAAATAATAAGACTAGCCAATTTCAACAGTCTTTAGGGGTTATACCAGCACAAATACTATCTGAGGAATATAAACATATCTGGGGGGATATCTATAAAAATTGAAATAACTGGTTCTTGATTTCTCATTCTCCACAAACTAATCAAGTGCTAATATATGACATTACATTATTCGTGCATAATCAACAAAAGCTTTTGATAGTAAGTGCTGTATTAGTATTGCTGTTTACTCTTTTAACATTTTTGATATCTAATATTGCTCTCGCAAAATTTTTATTGAAAGATGCACTTTTGCTATCTAATAGATTAGCTAAAATAGATGTAGATAATATTACTGAAACTGGTTTATCAATGCAGATATACCAACAACCAATTAAGGATATCGCCCAAAGTATTGAGAAAATGCTGGCAAAAATTAAAAAGGTAAATGAATCTTTAAAGTCTTTTAATTCTCAAGTGGCGCATGAATTTAAAACACCACTTATGGTGATAGCATCTGAATTAGAATATATGGGTCTTAAAAAGGGATCTGATGAACATCTCGATAGAATTCGTTTTCAAGTAAATAAATTGAACAGATTGCTGGATATATTTATTCTGTTGACAAAGTTAAATTCTAAGGATTCAATTGATATGCAGGAAATATATTTGGATAGATCTATTACTAAGCTTATTAAAGAGATTTTGAAAGTGTACAAAGATAAAAATGTAAATTTGGAATTAAATATTGATACTAATTGTAAGCTTAAAACAAACAGAGAAATGTTTTTGTTGCTGTTAAAAAATTTGTTGGAAAATGCATTTAAATATTCTCCTCCAGGAAGTACTATTAAGATAATTTGAAATTGTCAAAAAATAGAGATTCAAAATGATGCTAGGGTTGAACAAGATCAAAACCCCCAAGACTGGTTCGAACTTTTTAAAAGATGAGATCAAGATAAGCCTTGAGATGGAATAGGGCTTTATATAGTGCAGAAAATTTCTAAAATACTTTGATTCCCAGTCAATATCAATATTAAAAATCAAAAGGTAATAGTAAAAATATTAATTAATACATAATGCATATAGATTTGCCTCTTCATGGTGGGCATTGTCCTCCGTGGCTTTTTGAAAAAATGACTAATCTTGCTGAGACATTCTTGATTTTGTATATTAAAGAAAAAGGACCTGAAGAGCTATTTATTAGATTATCTGATCCTTTATGGTTTCAAGCTTTGGGAAACTATTTGGGTTTTGATTGGCATTCTTCAGGTCTTACTACAGTGGTGGGTTGAGTACTTGCACAATCATTGAAAAAGGTTTGACCTGATATTTGAATTTTTGTGGCTTGAGGTAAATGAATAGCTTGAATAAACACTCCTCACAAAATTGATTATATAGCTGAGAGATATAAGATCTTTTGAGCAGATAAATACAAAAGAGCTTCTAGGATTGTAGCTAGGGTAGATAGATATCTTTTGCAAGATGGGTTTGATCTGTATTATCATATTATCTTTTTTGATCTTAAAGGTAGATGGACTGTCGTTCAGCAAGGTAAGAAACATAAATGGGCTAGACGTTATCACCGGAATTGGAAAATAGGTAAAAAGTTGTTTGGTTTGTTACAAGGAGGAAAATGATTAAATATTGAAGATTTTAAGATAGCTAGAAGTAAAAAAGAAAGTAAAGTCTTAAACTTATTGTCTGTTAAATCTCAAGCAACTAATCAACATATTTTGGAGCTTGTCAGATACATCCAAACAAAACATAAGATGCCAGAACATCATTGGATACAATCTACAGATTTTAATTTAAAAAAACTAATAAATACACTTGTTAATGTAAGGCAAAATCTTGATTCTCTCAAGGATCTAATTGGAATTCAAGGAATTTGACCTAAAGCCATTTTTAATCTTGTTCAAACTTCACAGCTTATTTGGTGAGATAAGCCGGATTGGGAGGACCCTGCAAGGTTTTCATTTACTCATGGAGGTAAAGATGGAACGCCTTATAAGCCTTGGCCACAAGAATTTGATGAAACAATTAATAATTTAAAAATTTTGATTGATAAAGCAAAGCAGGCCTCTACTATGAAAAAAATTTATATTCAATACTCACTTTTTAATGATAATTGATCAAGTGGTTGAAGCAAGCTTTCTTCAAAGGATAAATAGATTTTTGGGTAAGGGGAGATTAGCTAGTTGAGAGGAAGTATTTTTTCATATCGCTGACAGTGGAAGATTGAAGGAACTTTTGATAGAGGGTAACAAAATATGGCTTCAAAAAGTCTATGGTAAAAAAAGAAAGACAAATTATTCTCTTATTGGTGTTAAAGGATTAAAAGGCAAAATGATGTTTTTGAATTCGAGTTATCATTCATATCTGGTAGAAGAGTTTTTGCATTCGGAAGGTATCAAATATCAAAAAGAAGTTAACCTTTGATCGAGTAGAATTGATTTTTATTTACCAGATGAGGATAGATTTGTTGAAGTCAAAGGATGTTCATTATTTGAACAGCGCTGAAGCAAACGAGTTGGGCTTTTCCCTGACGCACCAACTGCAAGATGAGCAAAACACTTAAGGGAATTGCTAAAAGCGTTAAAACAGGGGCATAAGGCAAGTGTATGGTTTTTACTAATGTCAGAGATTGACGAGCTTCAAATTAATTCATACACAGATCCAAATTTTGCAAAAGCATTTGAAGAATTTTTGGAAACAGGAGGAGATGTTAGACTTTTAAATGTTGATTTTTTTAAAATTTAAGTTATAACCATTCAGGTTTTAGTTATTTATAAGTTCTTATGAATATGAAGGAGATTGTTTTGCAAGCGGTAATTGGAAGTGTTTTTGTTGCAAGTATGATTGCCATTGTTATTTTGATATTACAACCAGTATTAGAGAGAATTGTTAAATATATGAATTTTGTAAGTGCTTTTACCTGATGATTACTGTTGGGAATAGTTTTTTTGTGATTTGTACCAGAGCTTTCTGAATCTAGCTTCGCCATTGGTAGTTTGGGAATTTGGATGCTAATTGGTATAGTAATTTTTTATATTTTAGAGGTGCTTTTTCATTGGCACCATTGTAAAGATATTCACGAAGATGGGAGCCTGTGTTCTCATCATATCCAAGAGCATACAAGCGGTGCCTTGATGAGTTTAGGCACTTTTTTTCACAACCTGGTGCATTGAGTTGTCATTTTAGGTGCTTTTGCTTCCGGTCTGCAGGTTTGAATCGCCACAACTTTAGCTGTAGCTTTACATGCAATACCTCAAAATTTGGCTAACTTTTTGATGAATCATAAAAATTTTAAATATGTATGGATTGCGATAGGAGCAACAATCTTAGGTGCTATTGTTATGGTTCCTTTTGCTCAGGATATCTTGATGTACAAATCTGCAGTGTTGGCTATGATAAGCTGAGGGCTGCTCTATATAGCCTTGAGTGATGTATTGCCAGAACTTAGCCATCATGCTACTCCATCTCAAAAAATTGTTTATTTGCTTTTGGCTTTGGGAGGAGGGGCCACTTTTGCTATTTTAGAAGCAGTATTGATATAGATGAAAATTTTGCTTTTGGGTAAAAACTCTTTTTTGGCAAATCTCACTTTTGAAGAAATTCAAAAACACTGAATTGAAGTAGAACTTTTGAGTTCAAGGGAGGAGGAAAGTTTTTATCAGAAATTTTTTGAAGACTGGGTTGAGCAAGATCAGAAATTAGTAATTGTGAATTTTGTTGGTTGTTGAGTCTTTTGAACTTTTGATGAACTTAGTTGGGAACAAATTGATGAAGGCTATAGGTGTAATTTCAAGGTCCCTTTACAGATAATTCAAATCGCACTTAAAAAGATTAAAAAGATAGAAGGAGTAGATGAACTTTTGATAATTAATTTGAATTCCACTTCTGCCCTAAATAATTATCCTCAGTGAGTGGCTTATGCTAGCTTTAAGGCTGCCTTGTCACGTGCATTGTGAATCATTGAAAAAGAGTTTAAAAAATATTGAGTCAAAGTTAAAGAAATTTTTGCTCCAGTAATAAAGAGTCCTTGGATAGATAATATGCCTTATGTACCCAAAAAGGGGGTTGTTGAAGCAAGTAAAGTGATTAGAGATATTGTAGATATGGTTTTAGATTGATTTTAGTATAAAAATTTATTTAGTTGGTGTAGAATTTACTTGATTATCATAGTTAAAAAATGGAAACAAAAATCAAAAGAATCTTATTTTATTTTTTGGGAATTGTTTTTTTTCTGATGCCTTTAGGAGGTTCTGCATTGAATATTCAATCTTTTGAGAATAATAAATGTATTAAAAAAGTTTATGATTGGGAATGGAATGAAGCAATTGTAAAATTTTTAAATGGAGTAGTGATTATAAAGCCAGATCCAGTTCTTTTGAATTCTGGCTGACCAACTAAATACCTAATATATGCAAACAGAAAAAAGTTTACTGTTGATGAAATTATCACTAAATTGTTATCTCCAACAGGTGAGTGATTGAGTTTAGTTGGAAGGATATGAGATAAGTTTGTCGTCTTTAAAGATCTAGACCTTAGATATGGTCCTTATAAAAATGTTTTTTGATTGTCTTATTCTCCTGATGGTAAAAAATTATTATGGGCTGCATTAGATTGAAGTAAAATAAAGATTTTTGAAGATGGAAAAGTTATAAAATCTTATGATTACAGTGATGGATTGGAAATAAGCAAAATAATTTATGATCCTAAAAATACTCCCTTTTGGGTCCTAAAAAGGAAAATTTGAAACAAAACTCAATTTAAATTAGTTTCCATAGACTGGGAAAGCGATGTTGCTCAATGAATAGGATCATTGATATTTGATAGTAGCTGAAAAAGTTTTGCTTTTGTGAAGGTGATAAAAGAAGATGATAATTACAAATCACTACTTATAAAAGATAAGACAAAGGTAGTAGCTGATGTAGATGGTTTGATATATTATGCAAAATATTTCCCAGATGATAGTGAGATAATATATATTGCTGGGGATGCTAAAAAAATGCGGGTCTGAACTACTCAAGGCTGGGTTTCCCCAAAGTATGATGAGATATTGAATCTTTTTTATGAGGTACCTAATGGGGGGATATCAATTGCCACTTACAATGGAGTTTATGAACGAATCCCTCCTGTTGTATTTAGTGATAAGGGAGGACATTTTGCTTTTGTTGCTAGAAAAGAGAAGCAATGGGTCGTTGTGTTAGATGGTAAGGAAGTTGGAGAGTATTCAAAAGCTAAAGTTTTTGCACTAGAGGGAAGTGATGATATTTTTGCTATATGAGCTAAGGAAGTACAAAAATTTAATGGTTGGTATTTTACTTATTTAGCTAAAAATATTGAGTTTTTTAAAAATTATGGAGAAATTATAGGATACGTTGATTACATTTTACCAAATATGGGTAATTATTATATAGGTTATGCTTTTCAACCCTATAAGAAACACTTTGCAATGGTGTGAGTCGATGGTAAGATATTATCTGATAATGGTTCTTTAGATTTGTCTAAGGATGACTCATATTTTCTTTTGTGAGATGGTAAAATTCATAGATGTAAATCTATACCGCAAGTATTTATGGAAGATGAAAATAACCAGAATAGGATAATAGATAAATTTATTGCAGCTTGTGATATTACCTCAAATAAAACTTTTGTTGTTAGTAGTGAATATTGATCGCAAGAGCTAAAATGAAAATTTACTGCTTTCAAATTTGGCAAACAGCCAAAGCAACAAGCAGTTGTTACTTGCGATAAAGATGAGTTTTATTTGTTTAAAAACTGAGATAACAATGTGTTAAAAGTTAAGTGAAAGAATAAACGATGCAAAATATCTCCAATTTTCCCCGAGTTCTCTATGGATGGAAGGTTGGGGTACTTGTATGAAGAAGATGGGGCTTTGCGGTTTTGAGAGGATTGAGACAGGATAATCAATTTAAATGAACTTAATTCTACTAAGGATTCTTTAATTGTTTATAATTGGGGGTATATTAATAACTCAAAGCACTTTTTGGCAAAGTTAAGTAAGCTTTGACGCTATTGAAGAAGAGAGGGTGTAGCTGTAGATGGGAAGGTGAATATGTGGTTTGATCAAGTATATCTAAAAAAGTCCCCTTTAGATGATACTTTTGCATATATTGGTTTAGTAAAGGATCAGACTGATAGATTTTTAACAAACAAAGAAAAGAGCTTGCTAATAAGAGGTGATAATGCAATTTTAGATTTTTCTAAAGGAAACTTTAAGTTAATGGAACCTCGAACTTGGTATTGGGATATAAACGGTAAAGATATTGTGTTGGAAGGCTATGAGATGACAGAAGACAATAAGATTTCTAAAAAGGCTATTTATGTTTGGAAAGGACAATGTGATCCTAAAACAGGTAAAACGTTAGATTTGTTAACAACCCAATCTTTTGAAGATGAATTATTAGCGAATAAATTATGGTTAACTAGAGAGATGCTTAAAGCTCGTAGGTGACTTTTGAAATATACAAAGTGAAAGACCTGGATAAAGCAGGTAGATGGAAAAATTGTAACTATAGATGATTTAGATCGCTTGAAAAAGCTTTATAATCATATCGAAACCATCAGAAAACAAGATAAATACAAAAATTACAAAGTGCTTCAAGAACTCCTTACTTATATTCACTCGAAAATTTGACTACAAATTATAAATAATCTCTAAAGTAGTCTAGGTTATATAGTTTTACTTACTTTTCATTAGCTTTTGTTTTCTAGCTCGGTGTCTAATGCACCAGCTGTTTGGAAAGTGTTTCCAATGGACTTCTCCTGAATTTGGTTTGCGAATGATCCTGTATCAATCTGGATCTTCTCTACAACCAGTATTATCATTTATCCATTTACCGGAGCGAAAAAACCGTTGATATTCATTGCCTTTGGGATTGGTATAAGACTTTTTCCCCACTATTATTTCTCTTTTTTTACCAACCAAAGATTTTTGCTTTTGTAGTTGTCTTTTTTTCTTCAAGATTCCCATTTTATTAGTTCTGGATGCCATGAGGTACAAGAATAGGATGATAAACTTTTAAAAATTTTAATGATTTCAATTTTAATTTGTATTGATTCTTGATTTTGTAAATAAATTGGCTAGTCTTAAGAGGTTATTTTTTGAAATCAAATCAGAATGAGCTCAAAAAATTTGGTAATAGTAGAATCTCCAGCTAAAGCCAAAACTATTAAAAAATACCTTGGGAAAGAATGGGATGTGGTAGCTAGTATGGGGCATATCAGAGATTTGCCTGCCAGTAAATTTTGAGTTGATATCAAAAATAATTTTAAGCCTCAGTATGAGACAATAAAAGGCAAGAAAAAACTAATAGATGATCTTAAAAAACTTGTGAAAAAATATGACAGGATATGGTTAGCTACAGATGAGGACCGTGAAGGAGAAGCTATAGCATGGCATCTTTCCAGTCTTTTAAAGCTACCTAAAGATACTCCAAGAATTACTTTCCATGAGATCACCAAAGAAGCATTGCAAAAAGCTGTTAAGAATCCTAGGAGTATAGATATGAATTTGGTAGATTCTCAACAAGGAAGGAGAATTTTGGACAGAATAGTCTGATACAAAATTTCACCTATTTTGTGGCAAAAAATAAAAAGGGGACTAAGTGCTTGAAGAGTACAGTCGGTGGCTGTAAGATTATTGGTAGAGAGAGAAAGAGAGATCCAAAATTTTAAACCATCTCAAAGCTGGACTATAGAAGCTTTTTTTGAGAAACAGAAAGTAAAATTTAAGGCGACTTTGGAAAAGATAAAAGGTAAAAAAGTAACTATATCTAGTTCTAAAAAAGTTAGGGAGATCCTATCTAAGTTGGGGGCTGATAATTTAGAATCTCAACATCAGGATCAAATCCTGGATCCAGTTAAACGTATAAGTAAATCTGTAGAAGTATTAAAATCTTCATCTAAAATTGACTTTAAATTGGTAGATATAAAAATACAACATACTAAAAAATGAGCTCCCACTCCTTTTATTACTTCTACTCTTCAAGCTGAAGCTTCTCGTAAGTTTTGACGGTGAGTAAGGCAAGTAATGAGAGTAGCACAAAAGCTCTATGAAAATTGATTTATAACCTATATGAGGACAGATTCTCCTACTTTGTCTTCTGAAGCTTTAGCTGCTATCAAAAAATATATTATCCAAAAACTGTGAAAAGATTATTACCAAGGGCGTAATTTTAAGGCGAAATCTTCTTGAGCTCAAGAAGCACATGAGGCAATAAGACCTACAAATATTTTTAAAGATTCGTCTGAGCTTTGATTAACTTGAATGGAGGCTAAACTATATGATTTGATTCGTTTAAGGACTCTTGCTTCACAAATGGCTGATGCAAAAGTTAAAGTTACTACATATTATTTTTCTCCATTAACTGATATGGAACAAGTTTGGATAGCTAAATGAGAAGTTATAGATTTTTTGGGATGGCTAAGCGTTTATCCCACTGCAGATATTCAAAAAGAATCTTTGCCATTGCTAAAAAAAGAAGAAATATTATCTTCCAAGCAAATAGTTGCGAGTCAAAAATGGTCAAAGCCTCCAGCCCGTTATACTGAAGCAAGCTTGGTTAAAAAATTAGAGTCATTGGGTATCTGAAGACCATCTACGTATGCTCCTATTATTGCTACTATTCAGGAGAGGGGATATGTCCAAAAAAATGATAAGTATTTGGTGCCTACTGAGATAGCATTTTTGGTTACAGATTATCTCCAGAAGTATTTTGAAGAACTTATGGATTATGGCTTTACTGCTGAGATGGAGACGAAATTAGATAAGATAGCACAAGGAAAGCTTACATATTTGAAAATGTTAAAGGATTTTTGGGGGGATTTTGAAAAATACTTAGATAAAGCACAAAAATGAGAAAAACAAGTTCAATATATAGGTGAAAAGTGTCCTAAGTGTTGATGAGAGTTGGTGTTTAAATATGGCAAATATGGTAAATTTATTGCTTGTGAAAATTATCCAAAATGTGATTATAAGCGTCAAACAGATGAGGAAAAAAATTATCTTGAATATCTTAAAGAAAAATATGAATGAAAGCCTTGTCCTGAAGGATGAACTATAGTGGTTAAAATGGGGAGATTCGGCCCATTTTTGACTTCATCAGAGTATCCTAAAGTTAAACGGGTAGCTTCTATTCCTGATCCGATGCAGGAGGCCCTAGAAGAAATTTTAGATCAAAAGTGAATGTTAAAAGATCCGGAAAGTTGAGAAGAATTAGTGGTAAAAAAATCTAAACGTGGTTACTTTTTAGCTGCCAAAAATTATCCAAAAGTTAAGGTTGCAAAACCTATCCCTAAAGATATATTACAAGAAGCCAAAAGCAGATTAAAAGAGTTGTAAATTTATATTTTAAAATTGTTAAATATGGTGTTCCATATTGCTCAACAGAGATTAAAAGAACTTGCTCAAAAGGATTTTGCTAAACTTATTTTTGACGAAAGGGAAATACAACCGTTGCTATATCCTGATCGTGTGATAGAAACTACCCTTAGAGTAAAAATGGATGATGGAAGTGTAAGGTATTTTAGAGCTTATCGTAGTCAACATAATAATGCTCGTGGACCCTATAAAGGTGGTATAAGGTTTCATCAAGATGTTACTAAAGAAGAAGTTATGGCTCTTTCGTTATGGATGTCTATTAAGACTGCAGCAGTTGATTTGCCTTTGGGAGGGGGAAAATGAGGGGTTGTAGTAGATCCTAAACAGTTGTCTCAGACTGAACTTGAAAGACTTTCTCGCGAATATGTTCGTAGTATCTACAAATATCTTGGACCTGATATGGATGTTCCTGCGCCTGATGTTAATACTAATGCTCAAATAATGGCCTGGATGATGGATGAATACAATAAATTAGTGTGATACTATGCTCCTTGAACTTTTACTGGTAAGCCTGTCAATTTATGAGGCTCCAAATGAAGAGATATTGCCACAGCCTTGGGATGATTGTATGTGTTGGAAGAGTATTTGGCATTGAATTGAGATAGTGTTAAGGGAAAAACTTTTGTGATCCAATGAGCTTGAAATGCGGGATTGAACTTTGCGAAGTTAGCTGTTAGGGCAGGAGGCAGGGTGATTGCTATTTCTGATTCTTCTGGTGCTATATATGGAATTAATTGCATGGATGTTGATGAAATAGAAAAATTAAAGGCATCTAGAGGAAAATTAATAGAATATCCAGATTGTGAAAAGCTTACTAATCAAGATATCTTACAACTTGAAGCTGATGTATTGGTATTAGCAGCACTTGAAAATCAAGTTACTTGAAAAAATGCAGATAGATTAAAATCTAAGATTGTCTTGGAACTTGCTAATTGACCAGTAGATATTGATGGTGATAAAATTTTGGCTAGTAGAGGGATTGTAGTTTTACCTGATATATTGGCAAATGCGGGATGAGTTACTGTTAGTTATTTTGAACAGGTGCAAAACAAGATGAATTATTATTGGGAAAAAGAAGAAGTTTTTGCAAGGCTAGAAAAAAAGATGAAAAAGTCTACTCGTGAGATAGTTAATTTTGCTAAACAACATTGAGCAAGTTTAAGAGATTCTGCCTATGTATTAGCTATTAAAAAGATTGTTGATGCTATGAGGTTAAGATGAAAATTTACTTAATTAAATATTAAAAATGGCAAAAAAAATAAAAGTAGTTTTGTTAAAACCTGTAAGGAATTTAGGAAATGCTTATGATGTCGTAGAGGTTAGCCCTCCTTATTTCAAAAATGTTTTGCAAAAACAATGATTGGCGAAAATAGCAGATAAAGCTACTTTAGATCAACTGGCTCAAAGACAACAACAAAAGCAACAGGAACAAGAAAAACAAAGACAAGCTTTTGACAAAATGATAAGAGAATTGCAAGCTTGATTGATAATCAAAAAGAAAGCTACTGATGCTGGAAATCTTTATGATAAAGTGGATGAGAGAGAGATAGCTAAAACCATAAATCATCTTTATTGACTCAATTTAACAAAGTCTGATATAAAAATTCCTCATAAACTTGAAAGTGTAGGGATTTATCCTGTTAAGATAAAATTTCAAGGCAAAGAGGTAGAAATTCAGGTTGACATTCAAAGAAATTAGCCTTGAAAAAGAATTTTCAAAGATTAATTATTTGAAAGGATAATTTTTAAACCTTAACTTATAACAAAATGCTTTGAGCAAAGGGGATAAGATATGTTCTCCTACTATTTTTAGTTATGGGGACTTCTCAAGCACAGTTTGTTAGTCCTTCTGTTACAAATGTGAATTTTGTCCCTAATTTTAGTACATTAACACCTCCTCCTCTTAACCTTAACATCAACCAGAATTTTGTGCTAAAAAATTACGTGAATTCTAGCAATATTTCTCAAATTGATTTAAGCCAGCCTTTATTTCAAACTTCTAATTTAAACAATTTTAAAAAGTTTATAATTTTGCCTAATGGATTGGTTTTGAACTTAAATACTGAGAGGATTAAAGAAATTATAGACAGAAGAAATCTTGAAAAGTTAAAATACAGTATATACAAGGACTCACTGAATTTGCCCAATATGCAATTTTTAGATACTCAAATGAAAATCTTCCCAGACAGAGTACAAGTTATTATGCCGACCAAGGTTAAGTTTACACAAATCGAGCAATTAGAAAATGTGGTAAAGTACTTCCCTGAGATTAAGTTTACAATTGGACCAGATCAGTTTGAAAAGTTTGCTAAGGATATTATTACTAAAAGATGTGAAAATTCATCTCAAGGTATATGTGCTAATTTGTCTGATGAAAAAGTTGAACAAGTGATAGAGAAATTAAATGACCCAAATATTGCCAAAACTATTACGATAACTGAGAAAATAGAATATAGTCTGTTACCACAAGTGTATTACGGTCTTACAGGGCTCAAGGCCACCCTCAAAAACTCTTTGCTTTTGGATTCTCCTCAAAATAAATTTTTATTTAAAAAGCAATTTATTAATCAACGAAACAATACTAAAAAAAGTATACAAATTACAAATTTATTGGTTAATCCTGATCTAAAATTAAAGCTTCCACAGGTTATGAATGAAGATAATGCTAGTGAATGGTGTAAATCGGTTTATTCTGGATTTGATAATGCTATCGCCAAGTGTATTGTACAGGCTAGAGAAAGACTGGAGAGATGAAAATTTACAGGAGAAGACATTTTGGTGTTTTGATTTACTATAGGTCAACAATGGAGCTACACTTTGCAAGATTCATGGAGTATTGATTATGTGGGAGAGATTTATAATTTTGCAATACAGTTTTTGGCTGGTTATGGTGTAGGTTTAAGGTTACCTGTCAAGGTTGGCTATGAAATGGATAAAATCAAGGAAGGTGCAGATAAAAATGTTGATATCACTATTAAAGTATCTGGCGTGAATCTATCTGGTGATGATTATAAAAAATTAGGCATTCCTCAAAATTTGGTTTTCAGTGGGAAGGAATTCGTATTACAGGCGGATAATTACCTAGTTTTTAAATCTTTGAGGATTTTAGGAGAAGAGTTGCTTGATGAGGAGATAGATATTAATCTTATACCTTTGTACAAATGGTTGTTAGAGGAAATGGGAGTTAATGTTAACAAAGTTTTAAAAGAAGATAAAATAAATATATCCAAAGATTTTAAAACACCAGTTGGTCGTAAAACCTCAGACGAATATTGAGATTTTGAAGGTCTATATGATAATGATTATTGGGCTTTGCCTACTTGATGGGAAAGAGTTGTACTTTACAATACTGGTATAGTTGAAGGAGAAATATTCCCTAAGGCAGCGTCGAAGATAGTTTCTTTACCATCTCGGATAGCTGAAGCAGGTAAATATATTAAATTACTAGCGGAATTAGGGGCGGATGTTGGACTAGCAGGTACAAAAGTTTGATTGACTTTAAATTTGCATAATCTGTCTAAAAACGGAGCTCATGAGGTTGAATACAAAATAGATCAAGGAGATACTGATTTTGATATAGACTTGTATGTAGTACCATGGGCAAATGATAAGAAAGAAAATTATTTAGGAGATTATTATCAGTATTGAGCATTTATAAGTTGATGGACCTATGAACCTGCATTGGTATTAACATTGTGGGGTAAGTTAAAAATAAAAATTCATACTAAGTGGAAAGATAAAACATACTCATCCCCTAAATTAGATTTGTTTTCTTTGGTATTTACACTTTCTTCAGATACTGATATACCAGAACTTAACCTTTATCAATGACAGTTTAGACTTCATCCAGGTACGGCTAAATCTATTAACTTTAAAAATGCAGGGAAGTATTATCCTATCAAGCAATTTATCGCTCAACCTGCATTATGTGCATGTATTCAGATGGGTAAAAATGTAATGTGTGGTGATATGCTTTTAAACGAATTTACTTCTCTTGAGAAGAGTTTGGGAAGTAAAAATATTTATGAATGCCCTGAAACTTTTGCCAAAGACACTCAATCCGATGATCAAGAAAATTCTAGATTAAGATGAAAAATAGATGATTCAGATACTTGAGAAGACAGCTCTCAATCTAGCACTGGTCTGGTTTTGCCAAAATTCAAGTGGGTTGGAAGTATAGATTTGACAATGGAAGGTAAGAAAATTAGGGTATGAACAGGGTTGATGGATATATGAGCAATTTGATCTAGCCAAACTGGTAGTGTTGTAGATAACTGAATTTCGATACAAGATAATGAAAAAAGTGAAGAACAATCTTGATATGAGGCTAGATGAGATTCAACTAAAGAAAATAATGGCGCTTCTTTTACTGTAAAACAGCTTCAGGAAGCTAAATTGATACTGGGAGCAGATATAACAAAACAAGTAGATAGGATTTTACAAAGGAGATTATATGATAAGATTAAAACCAAACCTACTTATCAACAAATAGAAATTTTGAACAAGATAAACAAAAAAATTAAAAGGCTTATGCCCAAATATAAGAGAAGTGCCAAGAAAAAGGCCTTATTAGATTATCTTTATTATTCTTTTGAGTTGAGAATTCAGCAGTTGCAAGGAAACTAAGTCCTTGTTTTAGTGTAAATAGTATATTCGAAAAGGGGGGGGAGCCCCTCCTTTTTTTATTACAAAATATTGACATATTTTGTCTTGAGATGTATAATTTGTTATAGAGATGATTTTAAAACACTGGATATTAAATTATGAATAAATTTATATTAGCACTGGGGATCACAGTATTGTTAAATATAGTAGCTTTGAGTGTCTCTGCAAATGATGTAGATCTTTCTGAATGTAAAAAAACTATTTTTTCGGTGACAGCTTATTATTCACCTTTGCCTGACCAAAAATTTTTTATTAAATGAGATTTTTTAAAAGAAACAAAGCTTAATGGCCAAGGAGTAGTTGGAGCTTCAGGGAAAAAAGTTTTTAATGGCATGATAGCTGCTCCAAGTAAATATAAATTTGGGACAAAGATATATTTACCAGGGTTAGGATGGTGAGAGGTGGCAGATAGAGGAGGAGCAATAGTGGCAGCTGGACAGAGGTGAGAAAAATATGATAGATTGGACCTTTGGTTTTGAAAATGAGAATCTGCCTTAATAAAAGCTATTTCTTTTGGTAAGAAAAAATTAGTAGGATATGTATGTTCTGAGGATAAAGAAGTGAAATTGGGCTTTGATTTAAGTAAGATTAAAGTATATGACAGATTTTTTGAGAAGACTTTTTGGATAGTTCCTCTTTATGCTGGTAGAAAAGATCCGTGGGTGACTGTTTTGCAAAAACACCTCACTTCTTTGGGATATTTGTCATCTAATGATATAACCGGTTATTTTGGTTCAAAAACGAAACAAGCTGTGTGCAAATTTCAGCAAGATTATAGAGTAGTCTCAAGTGATAGTCCTCGATGTGGTTATTTTGGACCTAGGACTCGTTGAGCATTAAAGTTTGCATTGTTAACCAAAGGAGAATCTTTAATCCCAGATTTAAAACTTTCCAGTTCTATGCCTCTGGTTGCATTTGCAGGCAATGTTTCTGTTTTAACAGATGTAAAGATTGTATTTGATAGGCCTTTTAAAAAGGGAGATAGATGAGAAGATATCAAGACTCTTCAAAGGCTTTTGAAAAAGGAAGGAATATTTAAAAAGGAAGTGACCGGAGTTTTTGATAAATATACTATAGATGCATTATTTGAATTTCAAAAAAGATATTGAATCTTGGATGATAATGCCGCTTTGGCTCTAAGGGGTTACATGTGACCTTCTACTAGGAAGAAGCTAAATGAGAGGGTAAAATATCGGTGGGATAAATATTTAAAGGATAAAGAAAAGCTTCAAAAAGTGGCCAATACACAATTTACAAAGCCCTACAAATTAAATGAGAAAGCTAGTGAAATAAAGGTATTACAGCTTGGATTAAAGTTGTTGTGATATTACAATTGAGCTATTAATGGTAAATATACTCAGGCAACAATGGATGCTGTTTTTAAGTTTCAGCTGGATACAGGGATATTAGATGTTAATAGCCCTTCTTATTTACATGGATATTTTTGACCGCAAACTCGTAGTGAGTTTAGCAAAGTTTTTAAAAAAGTTATAGAATCCAAGATGCCAAAGTTTGATCTATTTTAGACCATTTCTAAAATTTTTGGATCTTTGCCTTGGAATAAATATTGATTTCCTCATCCTTTAAGACCAAGTTTTTTCCCTAATTTTGCAGCATCTGTGGATCATCCTATTATTGCAAATTGACCTTGTGGAGTTAGCAGGATTATTGTTTTTTCCTTTTCTAGAAATTCTCCTTTTAAAAGACTTACTATTTGTTTAAAATTTAAGTGGTTTTGAAGAGGTTGAGGAAGGATTATATATCCGTGAACTTCTTCTATTTTTGATGGATGAGCTTGTTTTGCCAATTCTTTTAATATCATAGTAGCCAGAGACTGGATCTTGTCTTGGGCTTCTTGCAATTGTTGAAGTGTTTTTTGTAACTTAGCTTCTATATGGGCAATTGAATTTACTTCCAGAAGTTGCTGTACTCTTAAAAGAAAACTTTCTAAATCTTGTGCTGTTTTACCGACTTTAGGACCTGTGTGGATAGTTATCCTTTTGATTCCAGAGGCTATAGATTCGTAACTAATTATTTTAAAGGCTCCAATCTCACGAGTATTATCCACATGTGTTCATCAACAAAGCTCTGCGGAAAAAATTTGGTTTTGTTTGCCTTCATCAGGGATTATAACTACTCTTACAATTTCTCAATATTTTTCTTGGAAAAAAGCTTTTGCTCCTAGTTTTTTTGCTTCTTGTATATTCATCTCTTTTTTGATTACAGGTCTTGCCTGATATATGATTTGATTAGCAGTAGTTTCTATGTTTTTTAACTCTTCCAAAGTTAAATTTCTAGGAGCACTAAAATCCAGTCTACCTAGATCTTCATCAACCAGAGATCATTCCTGACGGGTATCGGGAAAAATTTGGCTAATAAGTGCATTTAGGATATGAACTGCAGTATGAGCACGCATTTTTGCATATCTTTGAGCTTTATCTACTTCGAGCTTCATGAGTTATTTAAAACTTATCTAAAACTTATGGAAGTTTAAAGAAAATTAACATAGTATCAAGAGGATGCTTTTATATCTCTAATTTTTTGAATGCTTTTTGTCCTAGTTTCAAAAATATATACCCTAATCCATACAGGAATATTTGTGTAATTATTATCCAAGGCCATAAATTAGGCCAACTTTGGCAAAACAATTGGGCTTTGTAAAGATTTAGAAAAGGATGAAACAATATTGCCAAAATTGCTAATATCACAATATTCGACACAAAAATTGCTAGTAGTCATCAGTATGAAGTTGCTATTTTTGAAGGATTTGACTCTTCAAAGCTTGGGAAAGCACTACCAAAAGAAAAAAATACGGCTGTTGTAAAATAGCTGGCAGCTATTGTCATTAGATAAATATAAACTTGGATACTGGGTAATATGCCCAATATATTTAAATAAAAGTAGCTAAGTAAAAGACTTGTAGTTATGATACCGAGGAAGAAAAATATAAACTTAATTATATAAATTTTATCAATATTGATAGGGAGTAGTTTTAATATCCAAAAAGCTCTCCCTTCTAGAGAAATATTTGGGAAAACGAACCTGAGGGCGATACCTCCCAAAAAGAATGTTACTACTCAGAGATTTCCTAGAGTAAGAATACTTACTAAAGTAGGATCTTGTAAATTGTTTATGGTTGTTCATTTAATAGTTGCTATGTATACAAAAAGTAAGGCTCCAAATACCAAAAATTGGGTCCACTGGCTAGGGTCCCTCAAATGTATCAAGAGATCTTTCATAAATAAAGACAAGTAGGGATGTAGAGTAAAACTTTTTTTGTTAAAAGATATGTTCCTTTTGGGATCGAATATATGAAAGTTATTTATGTTTTGAATAGCTTGTAAGTAAAATTTTTGGGATATTATTCTTAATGATTCATAAATTAAAGTTATAGTAGCTATGCTAAAGCTCAACATAGCGATTAGTTTGATTCGTTGTTGTTGCTGGGCCAAAATTATCATCTGTGTAAATCGATTTGAAGGAAGGAGTAGGTTTTGGTAATTGTAGGTAAATACATAATTTTCTATTATATTGGTTGGATCGGAGGATATACTAATATAGGGTAATATCATTTTTAGGCTATATATAAAGCCTAATATGATAGCCAATAATAATATTTTTTGAAAATTTGATGGTAATGCTAAGATTGTTAATGATATAACCCAGAAGACTCAAACTCATATTGACGCTGCCAAAAGAGTTAGTAAAAGAATGGATATTATAATAACTATAGCATCCAATATATTTGCTTCTAGAGCCAGTCAATAGGCTATCAAAGTAGGTATTAGCAAAAATAAACTTCCATATAAAGAATAATATATCACCTTTGCAAAATTATAGGAAAAAATTTGATGATAATGAAGGGGCAATACTTGTAAAAATGGTAGTTCTTTGTTTTTGAACATAGTAGGAATAGTAGCTATAAAACTTAGTAATATTATAAAAGAAAATACCAAGGTCATAATCACTCCTAGCATTTTAGGAGCAAAAACGTATCCTCCTGGGATATAATTAACAAGATAGGTAAAGAAGCTATAGAACAATATTCCTATCAATATCATAAAGACTAAAATAAGAAAGATTCCGCTTGCTACAAAAATTTTTTTATCTTCTCGTAAATATTTAGATGTATTTTTTAAAATCTTCAAAAAATTTTTAAGCAAGATCATACTTGTGGTTTATATTGCTTGTAAAAGTAGATTTTTATCATATGCTCCTGTTATTTGTAAGAATTTATCTTCTAAGTCTTTTTCAAAATCCTTTTTATTTTCAAAAAGATATTTTAACTCTCATTGATGAATAATTCATACTCTATCACACACTTCTTGGGCAACATTTAATTGGTGAGTGGTCAGTATTATAGTTGTTTCTTTTTGGCGAGCTAAGAGCTTAAACATATCTTTGACGGCTCTTGCAGATTGCGGATCTAGTCAGACCATAGGTTCATCTACTATAAGGTATCTAGGTCTATGTATTATAGCTGCTATGAAAACTAATTTTTGCCTCATTCAATGAGAAAATTCTTCTGTTTTTTTGCTGATTATACTGGTAAGATCAAATAATTTTATTAACGGCTCAGCTCTTTTTTGTACTTCTGCAGCTGATATACCTCGCAAATTTCCTATGAAAAGTAAGAATTCTATTCCTGTAAGTTTTTCATATACAAATGGTGTATCAGGGATATAGGCTATTTGTTTCTTAACTTCAATTGGATTATTAAAAATGGTTTTATCATCAAATAAAATTTCTCATTCGGTAGGTTTAAGGATACCTGTAAGCATTTTTATAGTTGTAGTTTTTCCTGCTCAATTTCTACCAAGCAATCCAAAAACTTCCCCTGTTTTAATCTGAAGGTTAAGATTTTTCACTGCAGTGAACTTCCCAAATTTTTTAGTAACATTTTTGATGTATAACATTTTAGTTTTATTTGTTGATTAAAGGACAAAGTTTGGGCTTATATCTTCTCGAGGCTTTTTCAATTTCTTTTTTTATATTTAAGTTTTTTAGATCAGTAAAATTATTTGTCTGAGGCCTATTATTGTTGTATCTATTAAATCCAGAGAGTTTATTTCAAAAAAGCTTATTTCATGATACAGCATTTCAGAAGTTCTTTGAACTTATTGAAAGATTTGACTTTCAAGTTATAGATTTTTGCTGACTTTGTTCTGGTTTTTTTGTTTTGGAGACGGGTTTGGTATTTATCTGATCTTCTATTTGTTTTTGTTTTGCAGGATCCGAAATAAGTTGAGCTACATAAAATGGTGTTTCATATCTCACCAAAGTGTTGTTGGAGTTATAAAAAAGTTGAATTTCATAATCTCTGATCTTTAATGAATAATTATAGTTGTTTTTTTTGTTAACTTCTATGTTTGTTGT
>JALTWR010000005.1 GCA_027046965.1 Candidatus Altimarinota bacterium
CAAATATCTTGATTATTAAAAATTTAATTCATTTTTTCACAAAAATAGTTATTTGATCAAAAAGCTTACCTATCAGTCTCAATACTTTTTGCAAAAGGCCAAATCTGAGTACTGCCCACCCTACTCCAACAATCAAAAATAAAATTACCAAATAAGACAATCACATTACTATGCTTCCTTTTATGCTTTGAGGTAAGAACTTTAGTAAGTCATCAATAAATTGTTGCTGTGTTTCTAAAAAAGAATTTTTCATTATAAAATCTTATAACTAATTAAACTTTACTGTTAGATTTAATATCAACTATTTTTCCATTTTCAAGCCAAATTACTTGATCTGCATATTTCAAAAGATTTTTATCATGCTCAATCATTAAAATGGTATCACCACGCTTAAGAAACTCAGCTAATATCTTCAGTAATTTTTCAATATCGGCAGGATGAAGACCAACTGTAGGTTCGTCTAAAAAATAAAGCGTTTTACCTCTAAACTTTTTTAATAAATTTTTAACTAACTTTAATCTTTGAGATTCTCATCATGAAAGTGTATGAGCAGGTTGCCCCATCTTAAGATAACCAAGTCCTATATCTATCATTAATCTCAATTTTTCTTCTATGCTAGGGATATCTTTAAAAAGTTCATATGCATCATCCACATACATTTCCAAAATATCTGCTATAGTCTTACCTTGCCATTTTACTTGTAAAACTTCAGATTTGTATCTTTTGCCATGACATACCTCACAAGGAACATAGGTATCAGGCAAAAATTGCAATTCTACTTTTTTGTATCCATAACCATTACAAGCACTACAAGCTCACTTGGAAGAGTTAAAGCTAAAAAATGAGGAAGTAAAACCAAACATTTTAGCTGATTCACTAGCAGCAAAAAGTTTACGAATCTCATCAAAAACTCATATAAAAGTAGCTGGGCAACTCCTAGGGGTTTTACCAATACTAGATTGATCTATATACACAACATTCTTGATATTTTCCAAGCCTCCGATATAATCAACTTTTAATTCCTCCAAAAAACTTTGAATAGCAATATTTGATAAATGTTCATACTCGGCAGGAGGAATATTTATTCATTCCAGAATTTCTCCCAGAGAATACCCTTTTTTAAGTAAACTTAACCTAATAAAAGACTGAATGTATTTTTCCTTGTCATTAACAAATCTAAATAATGTATCATACATAAGACTAGTTTTTCCAGCACCAGATGGGCCAGTGATAATCGTAAAGCCCCCTACAGGGAAATCAATATTTATATTTTGAAGATTATGAATTTTAGCCCCTCTAATACTTATTTTATGAGATGTAGGCTTATGAGCAAAGTTAACATCTATTTGTTTATCTCCTCTAAGGTATTGAGCTGTCAAAGTATCAGTTTTTAAAAATTCTTTTAAACTGCCCTCAAAAACTACTTCTCCGCCAAAATCTCAAGCCCCGGGTCCAATTTCTATTATCCAATCTGATGAAACTATAAAATCCTCATTGTGTTCTACAACTACAATAGTATTACCCAAGGCAGCTAGTTCTTTAATAGCTTCTATAACTTTTTTTATTTCAATAGGAGAGAGACCAATTGTTGGTTCGTCCAATACATAAACAATGCCACTTAAACGATTACCCAGCTGTTTTGCTAAGCGCAGTCTTTGAATTTCTCATCATGAAAGAGTGTCAATTCTCCTCGAAGAAGTTAAATATCAAAGTCATAAATCAACCAATATCTCGAGCCTATATATTAGAGGGTTAAGTATTCTATCTAGTAATTGTTTGGGAGCATTAGTTTGGGATTTGAAATTTTTTAAAAAATGCAAAAGAGCTTCTAAGTGCATATTTTGCAAATCCCAAATATTGTACTTTTTGTTATCATTGTCTAGCAAAAACACATTCAAAGATTCTTTTTTGAGCCTTGCCCCTCCACATGCTGGACAAGTTTTTATTGAAAAAAGGGATTGGAATTCCACTGTTAAAAATCCTTTTTGATACTGCTGGCGGAGCACATCCTCTATACCTCTATAACGTATAGAAATATATTTGCCACCATAAGAAAGCCTTAATAGCTCATCATCTCAGTTTAAAACTATATCTTTGAACCAATCAGGTAGAGATTTTCGCTTAATATCTTCAGATATTCCATATTTTTTTGTTAGCTTGTCCAAAATAGCTTTTCCTAAGTTACTCTCACGCCATGGTAAAATAGCTTCATACAAAGGTGCGTTTTCATCAATAGCCAGATCCATATTTACTTGTAGAGTCTCTCCTATTCATAAGCACACCTCACAAGCCCCTTCTGCTCTATTTGGAGAAAAATGTTGAGGCTGAAACTCTGGATATGCAATATTACATTGAGCACAAAAATTCTTATCAGTATACCAATAAATATCTTCCTTTTTAATATGTCCTCAATCCTGTTTTTGTATTCTCACCACCCCAAACTTAAGATCTTCACTTAATATTTTTACAATGTTTTCGTGGACTCTGCTAGAATTTGATTTATTAATACTGATACGATCATATATTCCAAAAATTTCTATAGGAAAAAATTTTTCAGGTATATTAGGCTCCTCCAAATAAAAATATTCTACAAAATCTCAATTGTTTAACTTTATTAAAAAACGAATGAACCCTCATCATCTATCTACCCTACGTCTATTTTTAAGCCAATATTTTTGAAAAACATCCTGATCAGTATATTTTTGAAGTTCTTTGATAAAATAAATTTTTTCTCATTTGAATTTTTTGTTTATATCCTCCAAAATCTGCTCAGAAGTCCAAACCTTAATTTCTTCACCACAGCTATAACAAAAAGGCGTACCTAACTTAGCGAACAACAGTCTAATATAGTCATCTATTTCAGTTAGAGTCCCTACCATAGAACGGATGTTACCCACCCTTTTATTTTGTTCGATTGCAATAGCTGGAGAAAGACCTTCACTATATTCTAGCTCCGGCCTAGTCCCTAAATTAAAAAATTGTCTTAAATAAGAAGATAAAGATTCTATATAGCGAAATTGCCCTTCTTTGTACAAAGTATCAAAAGCCAAAGAAGATTTACCTGATCCGGATACGCCAGTAATAGTAGTTATCTTGTTTTTAGGAATTTTTATATCAATACCCTTAAGATTGTGAGTTGACACTCCCTTTAAAACAATACTATCCTTCATTGATTTAATTCTCAAATATAGAATTTAATATATCCTCTATTAACTTTTCTTCTTCTGGACTTACAGATGAACTCGAAGAGTCATCACCTACAGTCTGAGAAGATTGCTGTTCTCAAGTAGAACTTTCATTTGTAGAGCCCGTCTGCTGTTTTACAACAGTTCATGTTTGCGATTCCTCTGGCACAACATTTTGAGAGGGTTGAGATGTTGGCTTGCTGATACACCCTCATATCAATACTACTGCCAATCCTATTAACCCTATTACTAGCTTTTTCATTTTTAGATTAAAATAAATTATTAAACATCTATGTATTTTACCAATTTTTTTGTTTATTAAAAGTGTTTAAACACTAATTTTTATTTGGTTTCAATCCATATCTTCAAATCTTAAACTATAAGCTTCAAGTGCCATATCACCTTTGAAAAGAGACGAAAAATGTGGAGCTAAGTTTATATCTTTCCTAATACCATACAGAGGATCACCTATAATTTTCAAACCTTTGCTAAAAAGATGATATCTTATCTGATGAGTGCGTCCAGTTATAAGCTGTATATCTATCAAATACAAATTATCTCCTACTGATTCAAAAGATTTTATAAGTGTTATTCATTTTTTAAATTCTTTAATAGGCAAGTTTTTGGGCTTAACTATTTCATCAATCATATACGGAGTTTTAGTGATAGAATTTAAGAATAATTTTCATCTTGCATCAGACCATACCAAAGCTTTATAATGTTTAGCAAGCACCTTATCTGATTTTTGCTCACTTTTTTGCTTAAAAAGCATTTGAAAGTACTCCAATGCTCTCTGAGTTTTTGCAATCAACATTATTCAAGAGGTATCTTTATCCAATCTATGAACTAATCCAGCCTTTAAAAACTCCCAATTATTACCCTTTTTGCTATAATCAACTTTAGGATGGTATTTATTCCGAGCCCATGCAGCAACAGAGGGTGTTTTTAGATCCCAACTGCTACCTGGATGAGACAAAACACCTCCTGGTTTATATATTACAACCCATTCTTTTTTTTCTTCCAAAATAGGAAGCTCCACCCAAGCAGCTTCATCCAAAATAGATTCATCAAAGAATTTTTCAGGATGCTTAATCTCAACTATATCACCTTCTCTCACTTCAAAAGACTTTTTAGTCACAACCTTATTATTTACTTCTACAGCCCCATTCCTGATCAAATGTTGCAAAAAATTACGAGAGTAGCCATATTTTTGATATAGATATTTATCTAGTCTCATATTAAAAATATAGAAGCTAAATTGATTATTTTTAAAAATAAAGTATAATAATTAACATATTATTAAGACATTAACCAGCATCACAATATGAAGAGGATCGTCTTTTTATTAGCTATATGGTTGTTAACTCTAAAAGGAGTATTGGCAACCCAATGACTAGAAACTTTTAATAAAGATACTCAAATTAACCAAATATCCAAGATAAAATCGTTTACAGGTTTTTGGGAGATCAGACTTACTAAATCATTTAGATGATTAACTACGTTATGATACAAAAAAGAAATATTTGATGCTAGCGGTTGAAAATATCTATTTGAATACAAATTTTTAACACCCTCACAATTAACCATACCTTTGCAACCTACGGCCAAATGAGAAATTAACTTTGATTCACAAAACATTAAAAACCTCAATATCCTTATCTGAAAAGAATTCATTATACAATGAGAGATAGAAACTTGAAATAAACTAAGATTAAGCATCAAACAAATAAACGATCCCAATCCCATATATTCTAAGGTACGAGATCTTCAAGAATATCAGTTTGATATATTTTTACCGTATCTAATTCCATATTTAAATATAAAACAATGACAAACATATATTTTTAAAACAATAGATATAACTGCCTTGGATCAGCAAACAATAAAAACAACAAACATAGAAGTTAACAAAAAAAACAACTATAATTATTCATTAAAGATCAGAGATTATGAAATTCAACTTTTTTATAACTCCAACAACACTTTGGTGAGATATGAAACACCATTTTATGTAA
>JALTWR010000006.1 GCA_027046965.1 Candidatus Altimarinota bacterium
TGGTAGAAATTTGTTAGAATAGTTTTGGATAATTAAGATTACTTGATGAAAATTTTGCTTGAAGAGTCGTCCCGAGGAGAGTCCCTTTTAGTAAATCTCAACCTAATCGCTAATAACGATACCATAAAACCTTTGATTCCTATTTTTGCAGATGGAGTTGTTTTTTTGTATCCTGTGTTTTTAGTGTTGTGGTATCTTTTGGGGGGATATATTGTCCAAAAAAGCCATAAAAAATATGCTATTTTAACTTTTTTGGGAGTCATAGCCTCGATTTTGATTACATTGTTTATTCAGCAATTTGTAGATAAAGCTCGTCCTGAAAATTTTTTGAATCAAGATATGCTCGTGCTAAAGCATTTCCCCTCTATAAGTTTTCCATCAGACCATGCCACAGTTGGTTTTGCTATGGCTTTTGGCATTATTCGGAGTTGATCTAAGCTCAAAAATAAGTGGCTTAAGATAAGTTGATACATATTTTTGATACTGGCGGTTTTGATGGGGTTAGCTAGGATCGGAGCTTGAGTTCATTGGCCTACAGATATATTGGCTGGGATGGTAGTGGCACTTTTGTGAGTTGAGCTAGTTTTTAAAAATGAAGATATATTGGCAAAATTTGTAAATTTTTTGATATGATTTGAGGAGAAGGTTTTGGGAATTGTTTTTCAAAGATTCTAAAAATACTAAGAATTTTAAGAGGGATTTTTGAGATATTTTAATATTTTTAGAGTCATTGTTACAACTCAGTCTTTGGCCTGTTTTTTGTCAGGGTGTAAATTGGCATTTGCATATAAATTAGTGGTAGGATGAGTTCATTTGGTAATTCCGTTGTAAGTTATAGCATGTAATTGTAAATCTAAAATAGAGTAATGCAGATATGAAATATCAATATTGTCTTTACCAAAATCAGAGTGTAATTTTTTAAGGCGGGCATAATAATTTCGTTTGTGCTTGGAAAAGTTAATGAAATCTTGAGCTTGTTGGATAATCTCTCCTGTAGTAAGATATTTACCAGGTGTATAATATTTACCGTTGTTTATTTGAAATATTCCAAAATGATTGTTCAAAGGGTTAGTAGGTTTGCAGGAATTTTCTCTATACCAAGTTGCAATTATTAATTCTGGAGGGAAGTTTTGAGCGATGCCTAGTTCATCTAACTGATTAAAATATCTCATACATCTGGAGGGAGGAGGAGATAGGTCTTGTTGGTCCAATTTTAACATAGTTGATAAGTTGTCGTATTTGCTTTTTTTAATTTGGTTGATAATCCATCTTTTTATCTTTTCTTTTTTGGGGTCTGATGATGAGTAAGAGGTTAGATTTTTTAAAATTTTGTAGAGTTCTTCTCTTGAATCTCTGTTTTTGAGGTAATACACATTGATAAGGTTTTTAATTTTTTGTAATTTGTTTTGCTGAGATTGTTGATCGGGTTGCTCGTATGGTTGATAATTTGCTAAAGCTATTTTTAGATTTTGTGCAAAAATATTAATTGCTAAAATAGCAAGCAGCGTTAGAACTAAAATTCTAAAAGTTTGTGGTTTTTTGGGTAAATTCATTGGTAAAAATATCTGTATATCAAAAATAGCCTAGCAAATATACTTATTTTGGGTTAAGTATCAAGTGTACAAACTACAGTCTTATTAGTCTGTATTCTATTTTTTTTGTATCAACTAGTCTTTTTATTTTGAGCTCATTTTGATTGAGTTGGCTTTGTCCTGTTTTGATTTCCAAAAATATTATCTTGGATGGATTACCTTTGTGAAGGTCTTTTATTATTATATAATCTACTCATTTGCCCAAAAATACCATATCTTTGGGATTAAATGGAAAATTTTTAAGTAGAGGAGCTATTTGTTCTGTTATCTGCCCTATTATTACAGATCTTGACTTTTTTATCGCCTGATTTTGAGCTTTTTTTGATTTTTGATACCAGTAGATAGAAGCAAAAAGCCATGTAATTATAGCTGTTGTTAATGTTATCCCAACTATTAGCAGCAAATCTTGATTTAATTTTTCCAAAAATATGCTAGAGATATTCATTTTACATTAGTTGTTAAAAATGTATATTGGTATTGTTATTTTACAAATTAACTTTTTTTTGGCAATGAGAAAAAACGCTGTTTTGGAAGTCTACCTGGCTTTAGTTTCTGCTGCTTCTTTGATAATTTTTGCTGTTAGTTTCTCAATAGTAGTTAGCAAGACGATGGATTATTTTTTTGTTTCTTGGGAAGAATATAAGGTTTCAAACAGATGGTATTTGGATCAGCCTTGTAAAGGCTCTTTTCCTACTCCTACAGTTGTAACGGGTAAGGTGGCTGAACCTGTAAAAGTTGATGAGGAATGTAGAAAACAAAATGAAAAAGAATTAAAATTACAAAGGCAGCTAGAGTTCAAAAAAACTTTAATTAATTCTTTGCCTGTCGCTTTGATATTTTTGATTATATTTTGGTTCCATTACAAGGCGTTAAGGGCATATATGAACTCTTCAAAAGATATTGAAGTTGAAAAATAAGAGCAAAACATTACATTTAAAAATGCTTAGTTTTATTTTGGCCTAATATTAACATAAAAACACAAATGAGCTTAGAGAATTTCCCAAAAAAGTATTCTCATGAAATTGAACCACAAATTTATGAAAAATGGGAGTCTTATCGTTTGTTTGCTCCCGAGGTTGCTCAAGAGTATTATAAAAAACAAGGATGAGAACCAACAGATGAAAGATTTATGATTCCAATGCCTCCTCCTAATGTAACAGGAGTTTTGCATTTGGGTCATGCTATGATGCTTGCAATAGAAGACGCCTTGGTTAGATACAATCGTATGCTTGGTAAAAAGACTTTGTGGATACCAGGTACAGATCATGCTTGAATTGCTACTCAGGTAGTTGTTGAAAAAAAAGTGCTAAAGGAAGAAGGTAAAACTAGACATGATTTTTGAAGGGAGAAATTTTTGGCAAAAATTTGGGATTGGGTTAAATTTTCAAGAAGCACTATAGTGTCTCAGGTAAAAAGGATGGGTAGTTCAGCTGATTGGGATAGAGAACAATTTACTGTTTCTGAGCACCTTTCCCGTGCAGTGAGAAAATCCTTCTCTAACTTGCATAAAAAGGGTAAAATTTATAGATGATCTTACATAGTAAACTGGTGTCCTAGGTGTCAAACTGTAGTATCTGATATAGAAGTTAAATATACGGATAGAGAGGATAGACTGTATTATGTGAAATATTTTATAAATAAAAAATGAGATGCGTTAACAGTAGCAACTACTCGCCCTGAAACAATTTTTGCAGATGTTGCGCTGGCGGTAAATCCTAGGGATAGGAGATACAAAAAATATATAGGGAAAACTGCCTTGATACCTATTGTTAATAGACCTATTCCTATCATTGCCGATGAACATGTTGATCCTACTTTTGGTACAGGTGTTTTGAAGATTACTCCTGCTCATGATCCTGATGATTATCAGATAGGCCTTAGACATGAACTTCCACTAGACGTTTTTGCTATTGATAAGAATGGGAAATTTACTGAAATGGCAGGTGAATTTGCAGGTAAGCCAGTAGATGAGGTATTTGAGAACTTCCTTACAATGCTTGAAGAAATATGAAACTTGGAAAAAGTAGAAAAACATACTCATTCTGTTCCTGAGTGTGATAGATGTGGTACCAGAATTCAGCCAATGGTTTCAACACAATGGTTTGTTAATGTGTCTGAAGCTGCGAAGAAGTCAATTGAAGCTGTAAAACAAGGGGATACTACTATTCACCCTTCAAGGTTTAATAAAGTCTTTTATAATTGGCTTGAAAATATTCAACCATGGTGTATTTCCCGTCAACTTTGGCGAGGGCATAGATTGCCAGTTTGGTATTGTTCTCAAGGCCATATAAATGTTTTTGATGAGGATGTCTTTTTGGAGCAATACAATCATTCAAAATCTAAAAAGCATATAATTTTGTCTTTAATTATATTCAACTTGATAGCAGATTCACGTTTAAAAAATCCATTTAATGTAGAAGAATTAGTAAAGGTTTTGTTTTCCAATTCTTTGCTGGCACATCAATGAAGTGTATTGAGGGCATATCTAAATATATACCAAGAGAAGTTCAAAGATGATTCAGTATTTTTGAAGGAGATACAAGCTTTATCAGAACTTGAACAATCAGGAGATATCAAAAATTTGGTTAAATGAGTAGAAAGGCTTGTTGATTTGCTAGAAGACGCTTATTTGATAAAAAAAGAAGGAGATCTATATAGGTTTGAGTATACTTGTCAGGAATGTGGGGATAAAAACTTGCATCATGATGAGGATGTACTTGATACATGGTTTAGTAGCGCATTGTGGCCATTTAGTATCTTGGGATGGCCAGAAAATACTCAAGATCTAAAAGAATATTATCCAAACGATGTCTTGGAAACAGGTTATGATATCTTGTTTTTCCGAGTGGCTAGGATGATGATGATGGGGTTTGAAAATATGCAGCAAACACCATTTTATCATATATATTTGCATTGATTGGTTAGGGATGAAAATGGTCAAAAAATGTCAAAGTCCAAAGGGAACGTAGTTGATCCTCTTGAAATTATTGAGAAGTACGGTGCAGATTCTTTGAGATTTGCATTGCTGTATGGTATTACACCTGGAAATGATATTAGATTTTCTGAGGAAAAAGTAGAATATTGATGGAGATTTATTAACAAGATATGGAATGCTAGTAGGTATATTTATTCTAAGCTTCCAGAAGATATTAAATTTGATTATCATTTGTTAGAAGAAGATATCCTTTGAAATATAGATAAATTGAACGATTTTGATAAATGGATATTGTATCATCTTCAAAAAACAGTTAAAGAAGTGCATAAGTATTTTGATAAATTTATGCTGGGAGAGGCTTTAAATAGTATTGTTCAATTTGCTTGGTCAGATTTGTGTGACTGGTATATAGAGATATCAAAAAAAGAATTCTCAGAGCAGACTAATAAGGTTTTGATATATGCTATGGGGACAGTTTTGAAACTTTTGCATCCCTTCTTGCCCTTTGTGACTGAAAAACTCTGGGAGAAATTAGGATTTGATTGATTTGTTATGGTTAGTAGCTATCCACGCAAATATGATATATTTGAAAAAAATTACAAGGTCAACTTGTTGCTAGATTTGATAAAGTGACTTAGGGCCTTAAAAGTAGAAAACAACGTAGCAGCTAAGCCAGTTGAAATAGGGATTTCTGGAAGAGATGAAATTTTAAAACTAGTTAAAAAGTATGAGCAATTAATAAAATTTTTGGTTAAAGGAACTCATTTGATTGCTTCTTCTCAATCCTTGCCAGAAGATTTTGTCACAGATGTTGTTGAGGATATGGTAATTGGTATAAAGATTGATGGAAATTTATGAAATTTAAAAGAGCAGTTAGTACAATTGCAGGAACAATTGAGCAAGGAAAATGAATTTTTGCAAAATCTAAGAAATATTTTGGCAAATCCGGCATTTTTACAAAACGCAAAACCTGAAGTTATTGAGCAAAAAAAGAAAAAAATGGAGGAGGTGCAATCTAAAATCATTGCAATAGAGGAGGAGATAGCTAGAATAAAAATGAAATTAAGATAAATTTATCAAATTATTTTTTAAAAATGAAGATATTGAGCAGAATTTTGGCTTTAGTGCTTATAAATGGATATATTGTTTATTTTATTGGCAAATATTTGCCTTCTCTTTTGACAATTAAACCTTCGCCAGAGGCTTTTACTCCAGAGTTGGTATTGATTGTAGGGTTTGTATTTTGGTTAGTAAATGATGTGGCAAAAGCTATCGTGAGATTCTTCTCACTGCCTTTGATATGGTTAACTCTTTGATTGATATCGCTCATAATTAATGTCTTGGCTATTTATGGGTTTGTATATGTGGTTAACAGTTTGAAACTTTGAGTTGAAATACTTGTTCCTAGTTTATTTGCGGCATTTGCTTTGTCTTTGTTGGTTTCTATCATAAATTTATTTTTTAAAAAGATCTAAGATATGCTTAAGGTATTTTATGGTTTTGCATTTTTGGCTTCCTTGGTTGTGTTTATAATCATTTTTGCTTCTAATGTTGTTATGGCTAGTTCTTATTATTTTTATTTTTTGTCTTCTACTATTTCAGCTACATTGGTCTTGGTGATTACTTACCTAACATGAATTGCAACAGGAATATTTGGAATCCTTCTCTTTAAATCTATTTTACAAAACAATTATTGAGGCGATGACTTTGACTTATAATATCTCCAGGGATAGGGCAGCTTTTTTGCTGGGAGTTTCTACTAGAACCTTGGATAGATATATTCGCAAGGGACTTTTGTCATATACTAAAAAATGAAAAAGAGTTTTACTTTCAGAAGAGGAGGTGCTAGAGTTTAGAGAAAAAATGGAACAAGAAGACTCAATGGACGTTGTCTTAGAACCTGAAGTGGTAAAACCTTCTAAAAAGACCGAGAAAGCAGAAGTGACGCAGGATCCTGCAGAGCAGACATCTATTTTACCAAAAGATGCTATTTCAAAAACGTTAAGAGAGTTTGTGGATATTTTAAAAGAAAAAGATAAACAACTGGAAGAAAAAAATAAAGTAATTTTTATGTTGAATCGTCAGATATGAGAACTAGAAAATAAATTATCCAATATGATAGCCTTGCCGGACTATACCAAGGAAAAAGAAAAACTTCTTAAAGAAAAAGAAAAACTAGAACTTGAAAAAAAACAGCTAGAGGACAATGTGGTATATCTCAAAATTGTAAATATCCTTTTTGTGTTTTTTATTATATTTTTGGTGGTGTGAGGGCTTTTGTGGGCTGGAATAATTAAGTTTTAATTGGTTCTTTTGTGATTTCTTATCTTGTATTTAATTGCAATTTAGGTAGTTGCAAAATTTTTTTAAATCAATATAACCTAAAAGCCTAAATTTAGATATTAAGCAATCTTATAATATGAGTTTAGAGGCCAAAGATCTTTATGTTAAGGTGGAGGACAAGGAGGTCCTTAGTTGAGTAAATGTTAGATTTGAGCTAGGTAAAAATTATACTATTTTGGGTAAAAATGGTAGTGGTAAATCTTCTTTTGCATATGCTTTGATGTGACATCCAAAGTATGAAATTACTAAGTGAGATATACTTTTGGATGGGGAATCTTTGTTAGATTTAAGTCCAGATGAGAGAGCAAAAAAGTGAATATTCTTGGCTTTTCAAAATATTCCTGAAATTCCAGGTGTAAAGCTTTTTGAATTTTTAAGGACTGTTTATAACTCTTGGAAGGGCACAAATGAAACTTTTTTGAGCTTTAAAAAAATAATCGAGCCTTTGTTGCAAGAATTAGATATTCCTAAGGAGTTTCTTTGGCGTGATTTGAATGTCGGTTTTAGTGGTTGAGAAAGAAGGAAAATCGAGATTTTACAGTTAAAATTGTTAAATCCTAAATATATTATCTTGGACGAAGTAGATTCTGGGCTTGATGTAGATGCCTTCAAGCAAGTAGCTAATTTGCTCCAAAGTTTAGACTCTGACCAAAATACATTTGTGATAATCACTCATTATTTCACTATATTAGATTATATCGCGGTGGATCGGGTGTATGTTTTCGAAGATGGCAAGGTTGCCAAAGAAGGAGCTAAGGAATTAGCAGATCAAATTAGAAATCAGGGTTTCAAAGTATTAAGTTAAACCTTAAAATTTATTATTAAGTCAAACTTAAATATGGATACTAATCTATCAACTCTAAGACAGGAGATGGACACTCCTGATCAGGTGGAGTACGATATAATAATAAAATGATTATCTGAAGAGAATATAAAAAAGATTTCCTCGTATCTTGAGGAGCCATCTCGAATGTTGGAACATAGATTAAGAAGCTATAAAATATTTTTGGAATTACCTATGCCCAAATGGGGACCAGACTTAAGTAAAATTAATTTTGATGATATAGTCTATTTTGCCAAAGTTAAGGATATTGACAAATACAAGACAAGTTGGGAAGAAGTACCAGAAGAGATCAAAAAGACTTACGAAAAACTGTGAATTCCAGAGGCTGAAGCCAAGTATTTAGCTGGAGCAGGGTGACAGTTTGATGCAGAGATGGTATATCATAGAATCCAGCAGAGACGGGCTGATAAAGGAGTGATATTTGAAGATATGAATGAGGCTGTTAAAAAATATCCTGAGCTTGTAAAAAAATATTTTATGAAATTAATTCCTCCCTCAGATCATAAATTTGCTGCTTTACATTGAGCAGTTTGGTCTTGAGGTACTTTTATATATATTCCTAAGGGGGTTAAGGTTGATCAACCTCTTCAGGCTTATTTTAGGATGAATATTGCCTGATGAGGACAATTTGAGCATACATTGATAATTTTGGAAGATGATACAAGAGGAGATTATATAGAAGGATGTTCTGCTCCTATTTATCGTCAAATATCTATTCATGCTTGATGAGTGGAAATATATGTTGGTAAAAATTCCCATATGAGATATTCATCAGTGGAAAATTGGTCTAGGAACACCTATAATCTCAATACTAAGAGGGCTTTAGTAGAAGAAAACTCTTATATGGAGTGGATATGAGGTAACTTAGGATCAGGTGTGACGATGCTTTATCCGGCTTCTATTTTGAAATGAGATAATTCAAAAGCTGATCATATATGAGTTGCAGTAGCTACCAAAGATCAGTATCAAGATGTAGGTTCTAAAGTGATTCATATAGGTAAAAATACATCTTCAACAATAGTTTCCAAATCAATCTCTAAAGATTGAGGGATAAGTGTTTACAGGGGACTTGTAGAAATTCGTTCTAGTGCTCAAGGAGCAATTAATAGTACTGAATGTGATGCATTATTATTGGATGATAAGTCTGTAAGTGATACTATACCTAATATTAAGGTATTTAATCCAACAGGTGTAGTGGCTCATGAGGCAAGTGCTTGAAAGGTTGACGAGGATAAGCTTTTTTATATGATGTCTAGGTGATTGGATGAGGAGCATGCTATGGCTATGATTGTAAATGGTTTTATTTCTCCAGTTGTTAAAAAACTTCCTTTGGAGTATGCAGGAGAGCTTAACAGATTGATTGAAATGGAAATGGAATGAAGCGTTGGATAAAAATTTAAATACTAGTTTAAGTTAAGATGGATAAATTAACTAAAAATACTTTTATTCAATGGGAGTGAGATGTGTCAAAGGAAATTGAATTGGAAGGTAATTTGATTGTTGCCAACCTGATAAGGTGAGAATGAGAATATAATTTAAGATATAAGACTTATCCTGACGCTGACGTAGATTTAAGAGTCTTGATTGTAACTGATAATAGCAAAACTCAAAAAGTTAATATACAGGCAATATTAAACAGTTCTCATTCCAAGATAAATCTTCATATAATAGCATTGGTGCTAGATGGCGAGCTTATTTTGGATGGAGGAATTTTTATTCCACCGGGTGTGGCAAAAGTAGAATGACATTTGTTGGAAGAAAATATCATACTAGGTGAGAATATAAAAATAACTTCTTTACCCAGATTGGATGTGCGTAGCAATGATGTTGCTGCTTCCCACTGAGCTAAGATAGAAAAGCTTGATGAGCTCAAAATGTTTTATCTTAGATCAAAAGGATTGAGCAAAAAGCAAGCCCAATTGTTACTTATAGATTGATATATCCATAAATTTTTTGAGGGATTAGATGATACCCAACAGTTAGAGCAGGAGCTTATGAATTACTTCCAAAATAATTTGTAATGAAAAAGTTGGAGGTTTGGGCATTAAAGCTAAAAAACTTGGACCAGCTAGCTAGATTAAAAGATGATTTGAGTATTAAAAAGGAATTTAAAATAGAAAATTGATATTGATGGGAGGTTGAAAATAAAAAATATGTTTTTGCTTTTGAGGACGGAAGCATTGTCTTAGTATGATTTGGAGATTTGGAATATGAAAAGTTGTTTAAACGTATTGGACCGGTTTTGGTTATTGAAAGGTATCTAATAGAGATTAACCATTCGCAAGATAGGTTTTTTAATGTCAAAGATGGTAAAGTTGTCTTTTCTAAGTTTAGTCTAGAAGCTATAGAAGTTTTGGCTCTAGTGTTATCTATGTCTGTAAGTTTAGAATATTTTGAGGAGCAAGTTGAAAAAATATTGGATAGTGTAAACTTTCATCAAGAATTCTTACAAACTCGTAGAGTTAAATTCAAAACTTATCAAATGCTCAAAATATGGGCTCAAGTATTAGAAATAAAGAGAAATATTTTGAATCAACTTTATATAATAGATAAACCAGATATAGTGTGGGATAGCCCTATGTTGAAGGGACTCTATGAGAGATTAGTTTATCTTTATGATATTCAAGAAAGATTTGAAGCTTTGGAGTACAAGATTGATTTTGTAAATGAAGTCGTTAGTTTTGTACAAGAGCGATTATCTTCTCGCAAAGATCACTTTTTGGAACGGATTATAATATTGCTTATAGCTTTTGAAATAGTAGTGTATCTAATAGAATTATTTTTTAAAATTTAACTTCACAAAATGTTGGATGAACTAATAAAAGCTTATGCTTCTCAGCCTGTGGGGAAAAAAATCATAGAGAATCCTACTATTAAGCACAGCGAAGGTAATGCTATTTGCGGGGATAGTATTGATATTTATCTAAAAATAGATAATAATGATATCATAGTGGATTTTTGATGGGATGGAGAGCCCAAAATTACTACTGTGGTCGGAGCTTCTATATTGGCAGAAGAGATAGTTGGCAAAAATATTGATGAAGTATTAAATTGGAGTTTTGATTTTTTCAAGGAGAGAGGGATAGAGGTGTCCGATAGGAGAAAAAGATCAGTGGTATTCCCTCTCGTGGTAACTCAAAACGCTATAAAAAAACACAAATGAATTCCTCCAGCTCAGTGGAGTGTAGTAGAGGATTTGATTGAATAAGGTTTAAATAAAAGTTTTTAAAAGATGACTGTAACTAGATTAGAAAAAATTTTTTCAAAGGAAGGGGCTTATTTTGATTTTTCAAAGCAACTAGGGGATGAATTTTTTGTAGATATAGGAGTACATATTCTTGCAGATAAGTTTGTGGAATACCAAAAAAGTTTGGTAGAAGAGTTTGTAGCAGATCTTATAAATTTTTATGAATGAGAGGAGGATATAACATTTTATGATATCAAAGAATTTTTTGAATCTGCTTTGAAGTCCTTAAATAATAAGCTAACACTTTTTGCAGATAAGGTCCAAGAAGAAGGAAAGTTTGAAATTAGATGATTTGCACAGATTGTGTATGAGGATAATTATTTGGCTTCTTTGATAGGAGATGTGAGTGTGATCATTTTTAGAGAGAGAAAAATAAATTCTGTTATACCAAATGAAATAGATCCTAATCGAAAGATAGATCTTTTTTCAGAAGTTATAGAGGGTAATATCGAAAATGAAGATCAAGTAGTATTTGTAGGATTAAATATTTTAAATTATTTGTCCAAAGATGAGCTCATAGAGGCAGTTAATATCTCTTTTTCTACAGGTGAGAGCTTCTTAGATTTGATAGAGGATTTGTTGTCTCAAAAAACAGAAAAAGACAAAATCCATTTTGTATATTATTTTGAGTTTAACTTCCCATTGGTTTCAAAAGATATTACCTCATCCAAAAAATTGAAATTTAAGATTCCTTTGAGATATTTAGAGGTACTTAAAATAGATCCATCATCTTTGAAAAAATTTGTGATAGAAAACAAATATTCTGTTATATTTGCTTTGTTGCTTGGTGTGGTATTTTTGTTTATCTATGCAGTATATCACGTTAATGTAACTATGCAAAAGTGAGTTAACTATTCTTCAAACATTTCTATAGATAAAATTAAGCAGCAGATAAATGATTTTGTAAACACTAATGACCTTTCGAAGGATGCTCGTAAACAACTTTACAACAAAATATTGAATGAATTAAATCAACTCGAAAAAAGAGGCCTTTATGTAAAGGATGTTGAAAAACTTAAAAATGATTTGGAGATAGCTTATTATGATGTTTACAAGATAAGTGTGATAGCCACTTTGGAGGGAGGATGAATACAACCTCTTTATAAGTTTGATCAAGATATCTCTGAATTGGCTAAAAGTGCCTTTTATGTATCCAATGAAAAGAATGGAATATGGGTTGCTTATTCCTCGTGAGTAATAGCCGGAATTTTGCCTGATTTACAGCCTACTATTGTGTCTGGACTGCCTGAAGATGAGAGCCTGAAAAAGTGTGTTTCTCAACCAAATAATAATGGACTGGTCTGTGTTTCTAACAAAAACAACTTTTATTCTTTTGCCAATGGGACATATTCATTAGTTGGGGTTAATGGAAGTAACATAGATTATTCTGTGGGTGGTATAGATACCTATCTAAAAAAATATTTTTATACAATGAAGGAGCATTTAGCAGAGGGTGACGCTTCTTTGATAGATAAATTTAAAATGAAAGATGTCTGAGCTTTGCAGGAGATAGTTTATCAAACTACTTATAAAATAGTCAATCTTGATAAGTTTGTAGATGTGGCAAAAGAGTGATTTGCAGATATGTATATTGATGGAAATTTTTTGACTTGGTCAAGAGCTCTTAAGGAGGTAGTTTTGATGTGGAGGAATGATCCCCTCTCTGATAGTTTGCAATGGAAGGTACTGCCTAAAGTATGATGAGATGAGGAGGTGATAGATAAGTTAGGTAAGGAAGTAGTATTAAAAGGATTTTATGATCAAGCCAATCAAAGTAAATATGTAGTTTTGTTTGATCCAGTTAGTGAAATTGTCGTAATATATAGGGAAAAAGGGCAGTTGGATAGGATGGAATTGGTTTATCAAGGAGCACTTTTGTTCAAAGCTCAGGAAAAGGTGAAGGCTATAGGAGTGTCTGAAGAATGAGATGCTGTAAGATTGTATATAGTTACTCAAAAAGGTGTTTATAGAGCAGATTTGAGGGATTTTATTGAATGATAATATTGAATTTCTCTTAAAATTTATTATTATCTGGTTTGCTTTGTAGGGGCGTAGCTCAGTTGGTAGAGCAGCGGTCTCCAAAGCCGCGTGTCGCGGGTTCAAATCCTGCCGCCCCTGGATTATGTTTAATAGCTAAATTTAAATGGGCCCGTAGCTCAGTCGGCAGAGCAACGGCCTCTTAAGCCGGTGGTCCTGGGTTCGATCCCCAGCGGGCCCATTTTTTATTTTTGGGAAAAATGTTGATTTTTGACAAAACCAAATTTTGAAAATATAATATAATTAGGATAAACTTTGCTTTAATTAAATATTAAATTCATAAAAAGATGGCAATTGAGACAGCTATCAAGACCTCGGATGGAGAATTTGAGGTAAAACCTGTGGTATGGGCTGATAACCCTTTGTGATTATGAAAAAGAGAGAGAGGCTTTCATGTCCCTGGATACGGGGAAATAAATGTGGATATTCAAACAGTATCAGATGAAGCACTAGAAAAAATCTTAAAAAAGAGAGCGTTTTATTTAAGCGATATTCCTTCCAAAAAAGAGATAATACCTGGGGAGAATCAATCAGACTATTATATGAAGATAAAGCAGGAAATTATAAATAGAATTTTAACGAAGAAATTCGCTATTGTCCAATGACCTACAGGTACTTGAAAAACAACTATTGTTAAGACTATAGGATATGAGATGCAATTGCCTGTATATGAAGTGGGAGCTGATGCAGAAAAAGCTATAGATGATTTTGCGAAGGAAATAAAAACATTTAAAAAATGAAATACTTTGCAAGTCAAGGAGCTTCCAGGCATTTTGATAAAAGCTATCACTCAGTGAGGAATATTTTTGATAAATGAGGCAAACACACTATCACCAGATATTCAAGTAGCATTGGCAAATATGTTGGAAAGTGGATTTGTGATAGTATGAACAAAAAAATATTTAGTTCATCCGAATTTTGCATTAATATTTACGTCAAATCAAGATTATGCTTGAACTAACCCATATAATGCTGCTGTAATAAGGAAGGCATGATGAATAGTGAACTTTGATTATGAGCCTAGTTTAGAATGAGAAGAAAAAGTAGTAAAGACTATTTATGAAAAAATAATGAATGAAATTTCATTTGATGTAGAAATTTCTGATGAGGATTTAAAAAAAGTAGCAAAGTTTGTAAGATCTTTTAGAGAGAAATTGAGAGAATATAATTATGGAGTGAGCTTAAAACAAAAATTTTTGTCACAAGACTTAAATGATGCATGGCATTTTTTGTATATTAGATTCTATGAGAAATTACTCAAAGATATTTTGATTTCAGGAGATACTGTAATTAATTTTAAAAAATTGGCTGTTGATTTATTTGTTTCATATTTGCAGGAAAAAATAGTTTGATGGGGATCTAAGTGAGAATATATAGATCATATTAATGATATTGAAAAATTAAAAAGTTTAATTTCTGAGTGGTTTCCAAAAGATTATTTTATAGGATTAGAGAGAAGAGAAAAAGATGATAAGGTAAAATTAGACCCTGATTTGGCAGAAGAAGTTTTAGAATTATTAAATTACGATCTCGAATTATTGGAAGAAGCACAAAAATTAATAGATTTTTCTCTGGTGGAGAAAGAGCAGGAAAGAAAAAAAACAAGGCAAAAATTGTGATTTACACGTGGATGAATAAATCCTAATTTATTAAAAAAAGTTTTATCAAATGAAGTCAAGTCTTATTGAGAAAGACTAAGAAGAACGGAGGGAATAGCACAAATTGCTCAATATATGTATGAAAGATTGGTAGATACACATAGAAAGAAAGTTATTTGAAATATAGAATACAGGGAGCATGACATTTATTGACCTATTTTGATAGTAGAAATAAACAAAGAGCCAATAATTTTTAAAGTTAAAGATTGACAGGAATTTGATTTAAGATCTATTGAAACGGAAAAAGATGTTTTAGAAAAAATATTTGGTAATGATGACTTAGAGATAGTTTATGAAGATGAAGTTTTTGAAAATGTTTTTGCTCCACCAAAATCATTGGAGATTAGAAGATTTTCCAAGATGATAGATTATGGAGACAAAATAGTATTTTTGTGATTTAGAGGTGAAATAAGAGATATAAGATATGTATGAGAAGAAAGTTGAAAATTTTATATTCCCCAAAGCAAAGTAAATGATTTATTATTAAGGACTTATAAAGTTCTAAATGAAAATGAAATTCAGCAATTATTAAATGGAAACGAAAAGAAAGAAGGTCACCATGTGTTAATTTTGAATGATAATGATAAAATAGAATTTATTACAATTTCTGAATTGAGAAAAAGGCTTGATAAAAGTGCAAGTGTAAGGGTTTTACAAGGAATAAAAGATGAGAATTTAGAGGCTGAAATAAGGCAAAGATTTGCACATGTAGATAAATTGAATTTACATAATTGAGTAGAAGAAATGGCAGAGACTTGAATAGTTGCTCCTGTGTATGGAAGAGCATATCCTCTACAGAGAGCAGTAGAACAAAAATTATCTGAAGCTTTTGATATTATTCCTGGTTCTATAGAGAAATTGCTTAATGAACTAAAAAAATATCTCGAGTCATGAGAAGATCTTTTGCTTATTTGACCATCAGGTGTTTGAAAATCATCTGTTGTCAGGGAGTTGGCCGAAAGGTTAGGATTACCGTATATTGATTTGCAAATTACTGAAAATTTACAAGAAGGTGATTTACAAACTAAACTAGCATGGAATGAATGAGAAATAGAAAATGTGTTCACTCCATTTTTGGATTATTGGATAAATGGTTGAGTAGTAGAGTTGAAAGAATTAAATATGGCCCCAGTTTTAACATTCTTGAATAATTTTTTGGATGAGAATTGACAAATAAGAATAGGAGATAGAGTGTACAGAAGACATCCTAACTTTCATTTGGTGGCTACTATGAATCCATTTGATAACAGAATATATCCGTGAACTAAACCATTAAATTTGGCAGTACAAGCAAGATTTAGAGTAGTTAATTTAACTTATTTAGATAAAGAAGAAGAAAAGGAAGTTTTGATAAATATAGCAAAAGAGTTTAAGGAGAAGCTTTTGAAGGAATGATTAGAAGAGGTAATTGATGAGATATTAAATTTGGTGGTTATTCCTATAAGGAATAAAATAAAAGAATTGATGAAAACTCAGACTATGTGAACAGATGAAGCATTAAAGATATTGGCAGAGAAAAATGTAACGATAGACATTATGATAAGATGGATAAAAACAGCGAAGAGTATAGAGGATATCAAGAATTTTGTGAGACAACATTTTTCAATGGATAAAGAGAAAGTGGAATTATTGCCAGAGGATATAAGAGTGGTAATCAAGGATTTGTTATGATATAATTAGTTTGCTAAAGCTATAACAATGGAAAATGAAAATTTAGGAGTAGATAGCTTGGAGCCAGAAGAATATTTTAAAGAGGTTTTATTAGAAAACTCAAAAGACTTTTTGATGTTGAAGAGATTGGTGGAAGAAAGTAGAGGAAAGATAAGCTGGGATAAGTTGAAGGAATATACGGTAGTAAAGGATAAAAAAGTAGAGTGAATATATCGGGAAGGAGAATTGGATTTGAGTTGAACAAGTATAAGTACTTTGTGAAAATTGAAGATAGTGAGATGAAAATTGAGTTTGTTCTGAGTAAAGACATTGGAGGATTTATGAGAGTTGGAAGAGGTATGATGATATTTGGATTTGAGATGAACGAGTGTGGATGTCCAATTAGAAGTGATAAGGAAGATAAATAATTGAGAATTGCAAGTGGAAGGTAAGATATATTTTTGATGAGATATAGATGGTATAGAGAGATTATTGGAGGAAGGGAATATTCCATGAAAATTGAGTTTGTTCTGAGTAGAGACCTTGGAGGATTTATGAGAGTTGGAAGAGGTATGATGATATTTGTATTTGAATTGAACAAGAATAAGAAGTTTGTGAAAGCTTAAGAGAGTATGATGAGAATTGAATTTGAGATTAGTAGGAACCTTAAAGGATTTATGAGAGTTGGAAGAGGTATGATGAGATTTGGATTTGAGTTGAACAAGTATAGAAAATTTGTGAAAGCTTAAGAGAGTGTGATGAAAATTGCATGTGGGATGAGTAAAGACCTTGGAGGATTTATGAGAGTTGGAAGAGGTATGATGATATTTGTATTTGGGTTGAACAAGAATAAGAAGTTTGTGAAAGCTTAAGAGAGTGTGATGAAAATTGGATTTGGAATGAGTAGAGACCTTGGAGGATTTATGAAAGTTGGAGGAAGTGTGATGAGATTTGAATTTGAGATGAACGAGTGTGGATGTCCAATTAGAAGCAATAAGGAAGATAAATAGATGAGAATTGAGGGTGGAAGGTAAGATATATTTTTGATGAGATATAGATGGTATAGAGAGATTATTGGAGGAAGGGAATATTCCATGAAATTTGTATTTGGAATGAGTAAAGACATTGAGGGATTTATGAGAGTTGGAAGAGGTATGATGAGATTTGGATTTGAGTTGAACAAGTATAGAAAATTTGTGAAAATTGAAGAGAGTGTGATGATACCTGAATTTGTCCTGAGTAAAGACATTGAGGGATTTATGAAAGTTAGAAGAGGTATGATGAGATTTGGATTTGGGTTGGACAAGTATAGAAAGTTTGTGAGAATTGAAGAGAGTGTGATGAAATTTGGAGTTGCGATGAACAAGAATAGAAGTACAATTGGAGGCATGGAAGAAAATAAAGGAGTGAAAATTAATAGTAGAATGAAAGTTCCTTTGTCATTATGGAGAATATTTTGAGGAGTTAATAGGTGACGATTGAGAAATAAATTTTGGAAATTTAGAAAGTAAATATTGAAATAACGTAGACAACATAGGAGATGAAGAGATAAAAGGTATAATAATAGAAATTTTGACTTGGTGGTTATGATATAAGAAAAGGGAGTTAACCAAAGAGATAGCAGAGATAATCGGAGAAGAAGGTTTAAGTGAGGAAGAAAAGATAAAAGCTATATCAGAATTAAATAGAAAATACGAGGAGTTAAAACAAAAGCTGAAGTGATATGGGATAAGTTTAGATAAGTAAAATAAGGGAAAAAATGGAGAAAATGTGAGTAGATTTAATAAAATTGTTTTTTCCTGAATATCAGGTAATCTTTTGAGATAGGTTATCCATAGATAAGGAAAATAAACAAATAATAATACCCAAGGGATTGTTTTTGAATTTAGAAGAAGATATGTTATTGTGATTAATAATTTTTCTTTTTGAGAAGAAGGAATATACGAAAGAAATAGACAATGATAATTTGGATAGTGTAGAAAAAAGGGAGTTACTGAAACTTTTTAATTATTTAAGAGCGTATTGAGAGACAAAATCTAGTATACTTTTTGATAAAAAAGAGAAGATAAAAAAATTTTTTGAATATTTATCAAGAAACATAACATATCAATGACCATTGTGGGAATTTATCAAACAAAAATTGATGGAAGTTGAACCCGTGAGTGATATAGAAACCTTGATAGATGAGTATTTGGAATTTAAGTGAGCTTATTTACAAAGCCAATGTGAAGAATGTAGTTTATCAGATTGAGATGAAGGTGAATTATTAGAACAACAAGACAGTTATTATGAACATAGTTGAGAAAATTTTGAATCTATAGAGTGAGAGGATAATGGTGTAATATGAGTTTTGGAACCAGCTATTAGAAAAACATATTTTGTAGAGGCTATATTAGAAAAGTTTGATACAGCTAGTCAAAAATTTTATCGTGTTAAGGCTGAGAAAAAACCACTTTCTCCTTTTCTATATGAACAAATATATTCAAATTATAAAATTGCAGGGAAAAAATTAAAAGAATATGTATTGCCTTTGTCAAAAGACTTGAAGTTAGTTAGATATAATTCAGATGAGGTTACAGTATATCAAGATGAATATGGTGTATACTATATAAGATTTTTGAAGAATTGAGAAACAGAAGTATGAATTTGATATGCTACTGAGCAAAATAATTTTTGAACAGCGGAATCCAAAAACGCAATTTATAGCGGTTATAATATAAATTTGGATCAATTTGGTGATTGGAAACAACTATTAAGATATATTAAATCAAAAAAATATGGAAACGTATCTCAAAGACAATTCCATGGCCCTGACGTTAATAAATATATAGAAAATTTGTTTGAAGCTCAAGAAATGGATTGTTTACCTGCAAATATATTGTTTACAGCATTGGTAAGATCATTGTGATATCCATCGAGATTGGTAGTATGATACCAAACTTATATAAAAGACGGAAAAACATATGTATCTAAAAGTCAGTGACATGCTTGGAGTGAGATATTAGTAAATTGACAATGGATAAGAGTAGATGCTACTCCTGTAAATACTGATGAAAAAGACAATGATGATGGTGATATGGATAATATGATAGAACAAATAATAGAAGATAATATGATAGAACCAGAAGGTCAAGAAGAAGTAAAAGATTTTGAGATTAAACTACCAAAAAAAGAGATAGCCAATGTTTTGGATCAAATACCAAATATAGAAAGTAAATATTTCCGCTCAGCATTAGAATATGTTAGAGGAGACGCGGAGGCAATAATTAAATATATAAAAAAATTGTTGGATACAAGACAGTGAAGTTCAGATAGACAAGAGTTGAGATGAGTCCCAAAAAGAAAGAAGCAATGACAGCCATTTTGAAAATTAAAAGTGACTCCAAATAGCATATCCCGTTTGGCAGTATGAGATCCTAACATATTTGAGAGACCAATTAAGATGAAAAATGAACCAAATGAAGATATAGATACAAGACTGGAAGATATATCAATAGCTATAGATGTAAGTGGGTCTATGGAGAGTTTGACAGGTAATTGGAGAAACTGAACTAAACTTGATAATGCATATTTGTCAGTGGTATTACTGTATGTGGTATCAAAAGCACTGAATATAAATTTTGAAAGAGTAGTTTTGTTTTCGGATGATATTGTAGAAGGAAATCCAGAAGAGATTTTAAAGCAATTTGAAAATGTTTCTCAGAGATGAAATAAGGCAAACACTGTGGGGATAGAAAAAGCAATTGAGGCTATTAAAGATACGCAAAAATGAGTAGTATTTGTAATATCAGATGGAGACAGTGCAACACGTACAGCGTTCTTTAGTGAAGAGAGTAAGGAGATTTTGAGACAAAATGAAAATTTGTATGTGGTATGATATGGTATAGGAGAAGATGCGGTTTCAAAATTAATTGATAAAATGAAAAGATGAAAGGTACCTACAGTGATTGAGTATAGGATGCAAGAAGCAGATAATAAGCGTAGTAGATGATTTAATGTAGAGAATTACTATAATTTGGTTGGCCAAGTGAAAGGGCATCTGGAGCAATTTATGACGGCAAGTTTTATAAGACTATAAAGAGAGATAATGGATGGTTTAGGTCTAGAACATTATGAGAGAACTGCCTCCGTGGAATATTTTGAGATGAAACTATGAAAGGACTCAGAAGACTTTTTGATGTTGAAGAGATTGGTGGAAGAAAGTAGAGGAAAGATAAGCTGGGATAAGTTGAAGGAATATACGGTAGTAAAGGATAAAAAAGTAGAGTGAATATATCGGGAAGGAGAATTGTATTTGAGATGAACAAGTATAAGTACTTTGTGAAAATTGAAGAGTGTGTGATGAGATTTGTATTTGACCTGAGTAGGTACCTTAAAGGATTTATGAAAGTTGTAAGAGGTATGATGAGAATTGGATTTGAGATGAACGAGTGTGGATGTCCAATTAGAAGTGATAAGGAAGATAAATAATTGAGAATTGCAAGTAGAAGATGATATATATTTTTGATGAGATGTAGATAATATAAAGAAGTTATTAGATATGATAATTATACCGTGAGTATTGGATTTAAGGAGAGCAGGAATAGAAATACAGTTAGAGGCATGGAAGAGGAGGAAAGGAAAAGAGTTAATCGTGGAAGAATTATATGTAAGTAATACTGTGGAAATATTTGAAGTGGTACTGGGTGGTAATTTAGAAAGAGGTTTTAAAAAGTTAAAGGAAACCTATGGAGATAGAATTGATAAAATAAGGGATAGTAAAGTTAAGAGTAAAGTAGAAGAAGTTCTAAGATGGATATTAGAGATCAAAAGGAAAAGGATAGCAGAAAAAATAAAATGAGTATTGGAGGATAAGAAGCTAACTGATAAGAAAAAGATAGAAGCTATATTAGAATTAGGTGAGGGATACGAGAAGTTAAAACAAAAGCTGAAGTGATATGGGATAAGTTTAGATAATACTTAGTAAAACTTATGAAAATTTCAAGATTTCCTAAAATGATGGTTTTGCAAAAGCATAGAGCTCAAAAATTATGATTTAGCCATGATGAGGCAAAGGCTATAGGTATAGCTGAAGCTACAAAATATGCTATTTTCAAAAATATTAGACTTTCTTGAGGAACTCGTACAAACAAGGATGAAGTTGTTCTTGCGAGTCCTCAAAAATTAAAACAGATGGTTTCTGATGAAACCAAGTATCAGATCTTTTGACTCAAAGCTAAAGATAATAAACCATTTGTTGGGACCAGAATTTTTACATCTCAAGATTATGATAATTACCTCAAGCTGAGGTTTGATTCACAAACTATAAAACTTTTAGATGATTGGGCTAAAAATATTATTGATAAAACGCCTATTCAGATTTTGGAAAATGAACAAAAATTCTTTAGCAAAGTGTGGAAGGTTCATAGAGATGATGAGCTTTAAGTTCCTTTAAAAATTCTCATATTCAGTATAGGCTTCAAAATACTACAAATAGTTGTTGGGGATTTTTTAGGGCATGTTGATACAAAAGTTGAGGAGATATCAAAGGTAAATCTAATTTCTTGGCAAGTGCAGACTGGTTCAAAAATGGGTGATAAATTTTAAGTACTGCATCAACCGAGTCAAAGTTTTTCTTAATTATATCCGGGTTCTTGGTTTGTTTGAGGGTGATGATAAGGTTTGTTTTTGACCATCTGGCTGATATTTGGTCTAAATAGTTTTTGAGTACTTTGAATCAGTTTTGATTATGAGCTCAATCTATTAGCAGATTTGGTAAAAGGTATTGTAATCTTCAAGGATGGGCAACACTTAATAATCCGTGTTTGATGGTGTTTTTATCTATTCATATTAATCTACCTATTTTGTACGCTAAAGCAGCATTTTTTTGCTGGTGGTCTCAATGCAAGTTTGTTGCTTTTTTTCAATAAACTCTGATTAGTGGAGCCTTTTTTTGGGCAGCAACTTTCTTTATTATTTGATTTTGAAAGTTTACAACTACTGGGACTGAGTCTTTTATTATCCCAGCCTTTTCATAGGCAATTTTTTTGAGGGTGTTGCCAAGGATATGAGTATGATCCCATCAGATCGAAGTTATTGTGGTGATAATCGGATCAGAAATCACGTTGGTGGGATCTAATCTCCCTCACATTCATGTTTCTATGATTGCATAATCTACTTTTTGATTGGCAAAATGTAGCTGAGATGCCAAGGTCAATTTTTCAAAAAATCCAAGCTGATTGGCAGGGTCTATCTTTTTAAGGTATTCTACTATTTTTGCTAGTTCATATAAACTGATGCATCATTTGGAAGTTTTTATTCTTTCTCTTAAGTCTATTAAGTGAGGGGAAGTAAAAATACCAACGTTGTACCCTGCTGTTTTGAGTATAGAAAATAGCATTTGAGCTACAGATCCCTTCCCATTGGTTCATGCTATATGGATTATTTTAAAATTTTCGAAGGGGTTACCAGCTTTGGCAACAAATTTTTGGAATCCAGCCAAAGAAGTTTTGCTTAATTTAGGTTGCGAATGCAAAAAGTAATTGTAAATATCATTCATAGCTTATACCTCAAAAAGTTTAATCATTTGGTTTAATATTGGAAATTGACTATTTTGATATATAAGTTTTTTAAACCCCTTAAGAGTCTCCCATCCTTCAGCATGTTTTTTTTGGGATTTTAAAATTTGGATAGCTTGCAAGGAACTCTTACCTTCACCTACAAGTTTCCCCATCAATCTATTTCTGCTATTACCAAAGGCAGTAGCTACAATATCTCCTCCAAAAGAGTAACTTTCAAATTTAATATCTACTTTGAAAAATTGCTTTGCCAACTGTTGGACTTCTAGGATAATTTCAATCAAATATTTACCTAAACTTGATGCTTGTAATCCTTGTCCTTCTCGATATCCTATCCACAAAGCTATAATATTTTTGAGGGATCATCCTAATTCCACTTGAGCAGGATCTGGTAGGTAGTTTATTTGGAGATTTTCATTTTCGAAGAGGTTAGCTAGAATTTTATATGAATCTTTTGAAGCTATGCCTATATCTGCACCTAGCGGCTTTTGCTCTACTAGCTCTTGGGCTATCATTCCTCCTCACAATGCTCCGTATTTAAGAGGGATGCCAATATGTTGTTTGATAATTTCAAAGGGGAGTTTTAAGTGTTGATTATCTATGCCTTTGGCTAGGTTTACGATGATTGCTCAAGACTTAATGTTGTTTCATACTTGTTGGGCCCAATTTTTGATAAACTGAGCGGGTATTACATTGAGTAAAATATCATAGCTATCCCGTTTAGGTTGAGAATGTAATATATTGATGTTATGTGGCAGTTTAGCATTTTCAAAAAAATAAGGATGTTGTCTAGAAGTTTCCAATTTTTTTAGAATTTCTTGGTTTATATCCCATCAATCAAATTGAATCTCGGGATTGTTTTTACCAAGATGATATGCAATGGCAAATCAAAATGCTCCTATTCAGTTTATTAAGATCTTCATAGATGTGGATTTATATTGCAAATTAGCCAGGGAGGGGATTTGAACCCCCGACCTATCCCTTACGAGGGGATTGCTCTACCAGCTGAGCTACCCTGGCCTATTGAATCCAATAACTATAAAGGTTACTTTTTTGTAATAGTTGTTTAGCTATGTTTTTGATATCTTCAAGGGATACTTTTTTGTAATGATTTAATATGTCTTCTAAGCTTTGGATTTTACCTTGCAATAAATATTGTTCTCAAACAAAATCTGCTAGCTGATCGGAGGTTTCTATACCTATTTTGGTCTTTCATTGAATATAGCCTTGTGCTTTTTGGAACTCTTCTTCTGTTACATCTCACTTTTTAATTTTTTCTAGTTCCTCAAATATGGCTTGTTTGCCGTATTCAAATCTCTGTTTTTCTAATCCTGCTCTTATTAACAAAAGTCCATCATCTACACTTGCATAGTGAGATGACCCGATATAATAACACAGTCATCTTTTTTCTCTTATTTGTTGAAATAGCCTGGAGGACATATTCCCACCTAATATTACATTCAAAAGTCCAGCAGCATATTTTTGTTCTTGGTCAATCTTGAAACCAGGTCCTCATATTACAAGATGGACTTGTTCTGTTCATTTTTCAAAAAACTCTTCGTGTTTTGAAGGTCTTTGGGTAGGGAATGGAGGTTTATTTATTGTTTTTTTGTTGGGGAGATCTTTAAATAATTTACCTATTAGTTCAACAATTTTGTCTTGATCTTGTATTTTTCAGGCAACAATAATGATTAGATTGTCTTTGGTATAAAGTCATTGTTTGTGGGCAAATAGATGCTCACGGTTGAAGCTTTTGATATTTTCTACACTTCCTAAAGTGGGCCATCCATATGGATTGTCACCGTAGTAAAATCTTTGAAATTTGTCCAAAACCAGTTTTTGAGGTAGGTCATTGTACATCATGATTTCTTGTATCACAACTCATTTTTCTCTTTCCATTTCTGCCTGAGGAAATTGAGCATTTACTAGCATATCACTAAGTACGTCTAATGCTATGTTTGTATAATCCGGAGCAGACTTGACGTAATATCATGCTATGTAGTCTCAGGTAAAAGCATTGAAATTGCCTCAAATAGCGTCTATAGTAGCTGCCACTTCTTTTGGAGTTTTGTATTTTATTCCTCATTTAAAAAACATATGTTCCAAAAAATGAGAAATTCAGTTAGTTTGGCGAGTTTCATAAATACTTCAAGCATGTGCTAATATTTGCACTGTGGTGGAATTAGCTTCTTGCATGGGAGCCAAAAGTATGGTTAGTCAGTTATTTTGTACTATTTGTGTTTGCATAATCTGTAAGCTTACTTTTTAAACACGGTTATTTATATTGATTTTTGGGATAGATCAAATAGAAATAGTATTGACTTAGTACAATTTAATGTTTATATATTTGATATTATATTTTTTTAATATTTAAACATGAAGCTACCAGAGTGAGAAAGCTTACCTACATTAAAGGAGTTTCAAGAGGCTGTTAGAACATGGCAGGAAATTTGAGAACTTATAACTAAAAACCTTGCAGATTTACTTAGTAACAAAAGAGAGGTATTAGCTAACTTGAAGGTGATTTTAGAAGTAGTTCTGAGTTTTTTGTTGAAATTTGGTCTTGATGAAGATATATCTTCACAATGAAAAAAAGAGCCTCTTGTGTTTCCTGATCTTATTTTGGAGAGGCCTTCTGAAGGTTCACTTGATGATATCAAAGGGTGGATAATAGAACTTGTTGAAAAATCAGAAACATACATGAAAGATGCCAAATTATGAGAAGAATTTAATAATGAACTAAAAAGAATTAAGGAATTTTGGAGTAATTGTGACGAGGTAAATTTTAAGTGTGTTGATGACTTTCTTAGAAAATATATAGGTGTTAGTTTTGACATTAATGCTATACATCAAGGGTTGAAATCTGATCCTGTATTATCAAAAATGGAGATCTTGGATGAAGATGAGATAATATATTATGCTATAGGTTTGCTTATAATCGAATATCTGTTCATTGTATATCCTATGAGAGCTGTTTTACAGGCTAAAGTATCTAAAAATATTTGAGAGTCTCCACAAAGTAATCTAGAGGCTATCATGCAGGCTTTACTCAGTCGGTTTTGGAGAGATCCTGTTGCCATGAAAACACATATAGATAGCAGGTGAGGACATATACTTCCTCCTGTTAGCGATCCTAGGACAGCAGAAGAGGTAAATATGGGTAATTGTTGATATGCATCTTTTTTGGTATGGAGTTTCTTGAGAGCCGAAGGTATAAAAGATGAGGATGTTAAGTTTGTTTTTGTCCCGGGACATGTTTTTGTGATAATAAACAATAAGGGAAAAGTCTTTAAAATAGACTTGGCTCATCAGGAGATAGGATTCGTAGATGAAAACGATCCATTGTTGACGGAGGAAAGTACGGTGTTTATGGATCCTGGATGGGGCTATTTATGGCTCTTGTTACAAAATTATCGGGTACATGAAATATTAAAAAATGAAGAGAATATAGTAGATGAGTCATCTATTATTCTTCGAGCTTATTATTTAACTTTTATTTTGAGCGAGCTCAAGTTTGTTTGAAAAAGATAAGTGATTAGATATAATTAACGTATCTATTAAATTTTCGGCGATTTACAATGAAAAACTTTATTTATTTTTGAAGATTAGTAAAAGCAAAAGGTGCTAATCTGGTAAGGAAGATGATTGATAAGTACAAGGAAGATGATTTTCGTTTATTTGTTTTTGGTGATTGAGAGTTAGCAAAGGATTTTGCATTGTATAGATTTAATATTCCAGTTAAATATATTTTACAAACGCCTCTTATTATCTCTAGGACAGCAGATATTCCTACTCAACTTAAGGAAGATATAGAATGGATAAAAACAAATATTCATTTATTTAAAAAAGAATGAGGACTTGTAGAATTTGCAGATACTGATGTTTTAGGATTTGAAGTTGATGACAACAAAAATCACTTTGTTAGCAAATATGGACAAGAAATATACAATAAAATTTTGGGAATACATCATAGATGGAAATCCAATATTATTTTGATTGAATCTAGCTTGTGGCAAAAACAAGGGCTTGGAAAATTGACTTCAGATGTAAATACATATCTTGCTCAGCCTTGGTATTATTTGATTCCAATTTTTGAAGATCAAAGAATTTATTATTTTGGGTGGCAGCCTTTTGAAGTAATTAGCAAGTGGCTGGATATAGCAGATGTGTCTTTGATGCCTTCTATTTTTTTAGAGACTTTTTGACTTAGTGCTTTGGAATCCTTAGCTAGAGGAGTACCTGTAATCGCACCGTCAAAATGAGGGTTGGAGAATTTTGTATTACCTCAATTGGATTTAGGGAGTAATTGGCAGTGAGAGGAAGATATTTTTTGGGAAGTGACGTCCAACTTGTTGAACTGAAAAATTAGACTCTCTACTTTGAAAAAGAAAAGTCTAGAAATAGCTAAAAATTATGATATTTCTAATTGGCTAAAAAGATTTGAAAGTATAGTTTTTGCTTCTTAACTAATGTTAGATGGTAAAAGTTTACAAAAAAAGGATATTAATAGTCACAGATTTCAAATCGTCTATAGGAGGCATAGAGACTTACTTGGATGATTTAAAAAAAATATTGGATCAAAATGATTATAAAGTTCAAATAATATGAGTAGAGGGGCACATAAATTTTTTTAAAAAGATTTTTTATTTGATTTTATCATTTTTTAATTTTTGAGCACCTACGATTTTAAAAAAAGAAATTGCTATTTTTCGTCCTGATATTGTCTGGTTTCATAGTGTTAGTAAATATTGGTGATGGAAAGTGTTCGAAGGATTAGATGAGTTTTGATGAGAGGTTTGGGCTATGTATCATGATTGGACTTTGTTCGCTCCTTTTGCAGGGGAAGTATATGATTTGAAGGATATTCCTAGAATATGGTCTAAACAAGAATTTCTATCAAAACTCAAAAGGCCTAATTTTTTTAAAAAGATGTATGCTCAAGCTAAATTTTGGAGGAATTCTAAAATTAGAGATGCTTTGTTGCGTTGGGTAGATAAACATATTGTACCATCAGAATTTATGGTGGATGTATTATCTAATTGGGGAGCAAATCCAGCAAGGACTTACGTGCTACCGCATTTTGCTAAGAACTTAAAAACTGTCTAAATTTCCAATCAATATCTCCAGCACTCAATATTACTACAATGGATGATTTGATCATGTTTAAAATCTCCGCTGGAGACCAGTCAGCTTGGATATATTTTCCTCCTATGAATTGCCCAAATTTTTGACTAAGCTCCTCAAAAGAACCAGCACTTAACTGTTGTACTAGCTTAAATTCTTTTTTTAGTGTGTCAAAGTTTTCTCTGGCATGATAGATAGGATAAATGAATATTTCATCTGCCAGGTTGAGGGGTGCTTTAAATTGATGCCAAAATTCTAATATTCTTCTTCCTTGATGAGGCTGAAATATTACAGCTATTTTTTGGTTTGGGAAGTTTTGTCTAAAAGCTTGGAGAGTTTGGTAAATTTCTGTTGGGTGGTGTGCATAGTCTGAAAAGATTTTTTTATTCTCAAATTTCCCAAGATATTCTTGTCTTCTTCGTAGCCCTGGGAATTTTTCCAAAACATTTTTGATGTCTTTAACAGATGCAGATGAAATATGTTTTATCAATTTGCTTGCTAAATTTGCATTCTGAATATTGTGTTTTCAAAAAATGTATTTGAATTTGAACTGATGTAATTTTTTAATTGGTTTGAGGTTGCTATGATGTAATAGTTGTTGAGGAATAGGATTCAAGATATATGATATTTTTTCAGTACGTCTTACAACGTCTTCAAATGCTGTTATATAATGCTGTGGAGTAGGGTAGGTATCGGTGTGATCTATTTCTATATTAGTAATACCGCTTATGTAAGGATGTAACCACAGAAAGTGTTTGTCAAACTCATCAGCCTCTACAACGAATCGATATTTTTTGATGATTTGGGTATCAAGATACCTGCCTTTGCCGGTGGTTATATATTTGAAAAGGGCATAAAGTTGATTTTTTAGAGAAAGATTTAACAAGTAGTTTTGATTAGTTCCAAAATTGGTGAATGCACCTAGAATTCACAAAGCAAAATCATTGGACAACTTGTGAGCTCATCGTATTGTCATTGCAGTTGTGGTGCTTTTACCGTGTGTCCCACTAATTGCGACTGTTTTGAAAAATTGAGATATGATTCCCAAAAATTGAAAAAAAGAGACGGGAGGTTTAATTTTAGGATCTTTATGAGAGAGTTCAGCTCTTTGAGTAACTTCTGGGCTATTTTTAGCAGCATCTGAGTACAAAATAAAATCTTTTTCAGAAGGTCTATAGAGTCAGTGTCAGATGACTGTTTTTATACCTTGATTTGATAGAGTTTTAGTAATTTGAGACTGATGAGCATCTATTACTATTAAATTATTAAATCATAGTTGTTTTAGCAAAAAAGCTATAGCTGAAATTCCGCTTCCACCACCTCATACAATTATTATATTGCTCATTATTGGATAATAAGGAATCTAGCTACTAAATATGCTCATCACATCAACAAAAGTCCTATTGCCAGGTATATTATGCTTCTTTTTAGTCTTGCAAAATTGTCTTGATCTAAAGGTCTAGTTATGAGGCTAAAGCCTATGTAGATCATCATACCCAACATTATAAAAGCCAAAAAGCCTATTCCCCGGGAAATTATGGCACCTAACCATGATAGATCTGGGTTTTCAATGATAGTTTTACCTTCTTGTCCATATATTCGTTCAACGATGGTTTTTGATAGTACTATTATTACTATTCATATAGCATTCCAAGTAAACATAACTCTAGCCTTAGTCGTGATATCGTCATTTGGATTGAAGAGGAGTTGAATAGCGTTTACCAATAGCATTATAAATAAAACTCCTCATATGATATAAAAGGCTAATCTTAGTAGTGGAGATATCACTGTATAAAGAGCATTGCCTAGAGTCACAGCACTTCCTCCTAATAATATGTTTTTTAGTTGTTCTATAATTCATATTTGTCCAGTCTCTCCTACTAATTGATTTACAAAAAAAGGAGCAAAAAATAAGACCACCACCCCGATACTACCTCGTATTATATAATTTAATGATTTTGTGATATCTTCAGCTTTTTCACTACTCATAAGTCCATAAAATCAGATAATAGCTACTATAAGGCCCACCAAGATTATTAGAGGTCTTAAAATGTTGGTTAATACTTCAATACCAAATTGTTGAATTCCAATAGCTCATTTTAGGTTTTGATTGCTTGCAGTTTCTTTAATTTTGGTAATCTCTTGTTCGTTGAGTACCTTGTTTATGATATCATCTTTGGTTTGAGGTTGAGTTGGTTGAGCTTGGCTAAAGGCCATTATGTTTCCCAGTAGCACTACAGATAGTAGTAAATATCTAATTAGTTGCTTTAGGATTAGTAACATTTTTTTTGGAAGCTATAGAATATAAAAATTCAACTACTTCATGTATTAGAGGGATATATGGTAATTTTTTGAGATATATAGCTAGTGCATATCTTCATATCCACCATCCGCTATACAAAAGTGCATACGGAGTCAAAATGCCAGGCAGTAACAATAAAAAAATGATTATATATTCTGCCAGAAGCTTTTTGTCAAATTTATAATCCAAATGAGTATATTCCTTTTTGGCTTGGTCTATATATTTTTTTAGTTGGCCTGTTTTGGTTGAGTTAAAAATATACAAAAGTACTCCTTTGATATATCCCCAGATTTCTTCTGGATTTATTTCAAATAATTGATCTAGTTTTTGTTTGGTGTTATCAGGGATTATATCTTTGCCTCATATCAAAAAAGCTACTCTTGTAATGTATCCCACTATTCATACAAACATTAGGAAAGAAGTTGGTAATAACAATATGATAATATTAAAAATTATAGATTCTTTTACCCACCGATATACCTTGGGATTGTCTCTTTGGGTATACCATAAATAAAGATTGTATAGTGGGATATAATAATAAATAAACTTAAGAGGACCGATATCTTGTTTTACGGGATTATTTAATTGTTTGAGGGCTTGTTTGTCTAGCTGTGCTGTGAAACTAAATGGTCGATTGTTTAATATATTGAAAGTCCAAAATATTAACATTAGGACAGGGATTGCCCACACCAAAGAACTTATAATTCCTCCTAGGGGATTAGATATGCGAGATAGCAAAATGGATATAATAATAGCTACTAGTATAGCTCCCCAAACAATAAATCCAGCTTTAATATATCATTTTACAAATTTTATTTCTTCCTCTTGCAGTCCCTCCTTGGTTAAATCTATATTGTTCATAAATGGGGCCATAAACCAGAGAGCCAATAGAGAAAATGTATGTTTTTTGGTGTAGTCCATTTTATTTTACATCGGTAGTGATAAATTCTTTTTCATATGGAGAAGCCAATATTTTGATAGCTATATGTTGATTACCAGCAAAAAACAATCCTTCACCTACATCTGATGCTACTAGCTTTTGTTTTTCTGCTTCTGATAGAGAGAATATTTCTGCCAATGCTTTGATAGATACAGTTGATTGTCTCAATAAGAGTTGTAATGCAGAGTTTGAAACGATCGGTTTTCACCAGGGACTTTTAACAAAATCTTCGATATCTTGAGTAATAGTGGTAACTCCGAGTCAATATTTTCTAGCTCTTTTGATAAGTCAAAACAAAAAGTTAGCACTTAGATCATGTTGCATCATTATCCAAGCTTCATCCACAACTAAGAGTCTTTTTCTTTTTTTAGCTCTAATGGCGGTCCAGATAAAATTTAAAATATTGTACATTGCTGGAGTTTTAAGACTTTCCTCTATATCCCTGATACTAAAGACTGTTAGCCCACTTTCTAAATTAACATTTGTTGGTTTGTTAAATAAACTGCCAAAAGTTCATGTTACATATTTGCTAAGTCTAATTGCCAAGTTTTCTCATCCTTCCATGGACTCTAAAACATAATAAAGATCTTGCATCATAGGAACTTTTTTGTCGGTGACATCTTCATCTTCAAAAGTAATTCATTTGAGTTTATAGGTTTCTTGTAACGCTTTGTCCAATATTGCTTCCTCTTTTGGAGTCAATCACTTTAACAAAACATCTATTAATCATATTAAGTCCAATATTTTGCTCCTTAATAAATCTCCAGGTTTGTAATCTATATCCTCTATTTTTGGTGGTAGATCAAAAGGATTAATATGTTGATGAGAATTGGCACTTATATTGATGTATACTCCTCCTACTTTTTCAATTAATCATTTGTATTCATTTTCTGGATCTATAATTATGGCGTCAATTCCTAACATCAAATACCTCAAAATTTCTAATTTCACTGCAAAAGATTTACCAGCACCTGAGGTAGCTAATACCACACTATTGTAGTTGGGTAATTTACGAGAAAATCTATCAAAAATTACCAATGTTCAGGTATGTAAATTTATTCCATACATAATACCACTATCTTCTATGATGTCTGACGAAATAAAAGGAAAACTACCTCCTAATGAAGTTGTTACCATACTTCTGTATATTCATAACTCATCTAAGCCAAATGGGCCTGTAGATATTAGTCATTCATCCATTCTATGAATTGCTGGTTTTACATTTATTGAAAATCCTCACATTTTTTGTTCAAACTTTCTTCCTTCCTCCTTTAGTTTTTCTTTGTCTTCATGATAAATGGTAAAATAAAAAGAGGTCTGGAAATATTTTTCTTCACGAGTTGCTAGTTTTTCTCTAATTTGCTCGATATCTCTATATTGGACTTCAAGCTCAGTATTTACGGTAATTCATTTTCTTAAAGCCTCGTTAATTTCTTGTCTTAGCTGGGTTGCTCTATCTCTTAACATTTTGGCTATTTTGTCGCTTTCTGATGGATATATAAACCAAGATGTATCCCATTTACCATGTAAGGATAGTAAATCTCTAGTCCAAAGCATATCTAGATAAGATGGATATCTGTTTGCGTAATAGGTTTTACCAAAAAGCCCTGAAAGATTAAAATATGCAGGTGAAAATTCCCAATAAGATGGGGCTATATAAGTTTTGTAAGTGGCTACAGCTTCTTTGTATTCTTTTTCACTTTCTATTAGATATTTTCTTATCTGCTGATCAATATCTTTAGAAGTAACTTTGTCCTTTTGAATTAGTTCTTTTGTCTTTTGGTGAAGTTGCTTTTTTTGTTCAGGGGAGAGATTGGATTTTTGTTGATTTTGTTTTTTGTCTTTGTTACCTACTTGTCAAAATAATAGATTTAAGATGTTATCTATAAAATTATTTTTTTTGCCTTTAGAGGTTTGGAATTTTGGGTATCCTCATTTGGGTACAATAGATGTATAATTGGCGTCAATTATTTCATTTGTAAGTTTGTCAGCCATTTTGTTTTGGAGCTAGTAAAATCAAGATTATATTAATTATTTGGCTGAGGAAATCAAATTTTGATTTTATGTTAGGAATAGCTATAATTTAACATAATCTTGTTTTAATTTAATAATTGTTTATTGAATATGAGTATTTTCAAAAGAAGACTCCATAGACTATTTTCAAACAAGTGGCGTTTAATTAAAAACTTGATCTTTGTATTGGTGACAGTGGAAATGTTAGGGATAGTAGCTTTGTATATCGGAGATGAATACTATTTGAGACCTATTTTACTTGAAAAAAATAAAATTTACTCAGACTTAAATCAAAAGTATAAATCTTTGTCTGAATCAACAGACGCTCAGAAATTGCTAGCAGCTAAATATATCTATGATCAAAAACAGCAAAATGCTTACGTTAAATTGACTAAACTGTGGGAAGTTTTGCTGGATGTAAATCAGAGATTAAATGAATTTAAATGAAGTATTAAGATTACTCAGTACAAGCTTAATCTTACATCTTTTGATATCGGTTGAGTTGTTAGATTACCAAAGGTTCTTTATATGGAGGGAGGTTTGATAGACACGTTGAGATCTTTATCTTTTGTCAAAAAACTTGATGTTAAAAATATAAAAAGGGAAAATGGGGGTTATGAGTTTTATATCAAGGGAGTTTTAGATTTTAATGAAAATTTCAATGAATAATTCTGTAATTTCTCAAAAGATATATACTGCCAAACTCAAATTATATGCTTTTTTGCTTTTAGTAACGGGTCTAAGTGTGTGGTATGGTTTTTGAGCCGCTTTGTTTAACAAATTTAGTAGTGATGTAGAGCATATTAAGCAACTGGATCAAAATATCTCAAATCTGGAGAAAAAGATTTCTAGTTTTGAAAATAGATTAAGATCCAAAAACACTCTAACAGGGGATGTTAAAAATATTTTTGAAGCATTGCCAGTTTTGGACAGTGAAGGTGAGGAATACAAATATATTTTAAAAACCTTTTTCAATGAACTTTTGGTAGGAATAAACAAACCGATTCTACTGAGTTTAACTTTTGATGAGGGATGGAATGAAGTAAATGATACTTTGGTGGTTAAGTGATTTGGGATACAACTAGAAGTTAAAAATATCAAACAGTTGTTAAGTTTTTTGGAAACTTTGGATAAAGAATATTTTAAGCTAGCTACACCTTTAGTGGTTAATATTAACTCTTTGAGTTATGATATTTTAAAGTACAATGAACCTCAAGTAGCTAAAATTCGTGGAAATATATATTTTCTAAAAAAATAAAATGTTGCTTCAAAAGCTAGACAATCAAGTAGATAAATTATTGTTGTCGATATATAGCACTTTTGCTAAGGGGAAATTTGGGATTAAGGAAAAAGTGTTCTTTTTTAGGGAATTAGCATATTTGCTAGAATGAGGTATTGGTATAGTTGAAGCTATTGATATTATCAATGAAAATACTTCTAACATAGCTATAAAAGAGGTTACTGAGCAACTCTATAAGTTTTTAAATTCTTGAGAGGCATTCAACCGTTCCTTGTTAAGGTTAAAAAAGTATTTTAATGATGTGGATGTTGCTATTATTCGTGGAGGGGAGGAGAGTTGAGAACTAATCAAAGTAATGAAATTTTTGGCAGATGAATATGAATTTTTATTGGAGGTTAGACAAAAATATGTAGGAGCATTAATATACCCTTTTATTTTATTGGTAGCATGAATTTGAGCGGTGTATATAATATTTGCTGTGGTTATGCCTTCTTTAGTAGGGATTTTGGATAGTTTTTGAACTGTTGAAATATGAGGAGTTACCAAGCTTTTAATTAATATGGTGGATTTTTTTAGAGGATATGGGTGGGTAATTTTAGTGGGAGCAATATTTTTAGCGTTTTTGTTAGGAGTATTTGTTGCTTTTCCTCAAGGTAAAAGATGGTGGGATAATACGTTGTTATCTTTACCTATAATAGGGGATTTACAAAAAAGATATTTATTGGTAAAGTTTATGAGATATTTTTCTTTGTTTTTGAAAGCTGGCCTTAACTACAAAGATATTTTTAAGGGGCTTAGATGAGTTATGAATAATTCCATTTATGAGGATATGTTTGATGAAAGCCTGGCTGAAATTAATAAAGGCTGAGATTTTGTAGAAGTTTTTACCCATTATCCTCAAATAATACCTCCAGATATTGTTGTCTTACTTAAAGTAGGTGAAAAAACTGCTTCTATCCCTAAAGCTTTGGATAATGCAATTGTTTTGTATGAAGGAGAATTCAAAAAATTGATTGACAACTTCTCCAAGGTCATAGAACCAGTTATGATCTTGGTTATAGGGGGTATTGTTGGGTTAGTAGCATTTGCTGTATTCGGTATTATAGGTTCTATTTTGGATAGTTTACAAGGCTTTTAATATGAAAAGGGCTTTTACATTGGTTGAGCTTTTGGTGGTGATTTTAATCATTTGAATAGTTCTGGGGGCTTTTGCTTTTTTGATGTTGTGATATCAAAAAAAGGTGGCATTTAAAACAGATATTATGAAGTTTAAAGATGATTTTTTTGTGTGGGATAAAGTATATTCTACTCCTCAAAGTAACGGAAGAAATAAGATTTGATATTTTTTAATCAAAGAAGGGACGCATTTTGGTATATGATATGGTGATGAGATGGGAATCCAAATGGAGCAATATAATTTTAAGCTAGCTGAGGTCAGAGATATCTATTTTAGCTGAGAACAAAAAGGCGATGTTAATTTGATAAAAATGCCTTATAATATTAGTTGTCCTTTGATAGATGAAGATGGTAATGTTTATACAGGCAAGATTTCTTTTAAATTTGTTGGGGTAGGTAGAGATTATTGTGCTGATATAGATTTAAACGTTTGTAAGCTTACAGTACTAAAATGCAGAAATTAAAAGCTTTATCTATTATAGAAATTTTAATAGCTCTTATTGTATTTGGTACAGGTATTTTGGTAATTCTAAAAATTTTGTGAGCTAATATCTTATTTGTAGATAGAGTCTGGTTACGTGCTCAGGCTACATTTTTGGCTCAAGAGAACTTAGAGCTATTATTTACCCATAGAATGGCTAATTATAAGCTAGGTAATCAGTGGGATTGTGTTGATGTTGATTGTAATAATGTGATTTGAAAAGATGGAGCAAGATACGTTAACTTTTACCTAAATAATGATTGATATAGCATTGAGATTAGTAATACTAGTTGAGATCTGGAAAAATTTCAAATGAGTCTAATAGATGGGCTTTGGACAAAAGGTGCTCAACAGGTAAAATGAAGTGTCTTTTGGAGATATCTGGGGGTTTCTCCTTTTTGGTCTCAAGCTGATGGGAAATATTTGCCTATGGAAGAAATTAAAAGTGTTATTTCGGTAGCTTGATGGCAAAAGTGAGCTTACAGCGGAAGTATCGAACTTCAAACATTTATATCAGATTGGCGTTAAAATATGATCTTTAAAAAAGCTTTGAAATGATTTACTTTGGTAGAAGTTTTAATATCACTTGTGATTTTAGGAATACTGTCCGTTGTCTTATTTAAAGCTTACGTAAATCTGATGAATATTTCTACTAGAATCTACAATGAAAAACAGTTAGTACAAAGTGTAGATTTTGTGTTTTTTAAAGTTGATACCTTATTGAATGCAGGCTGGGTACCAGTTAAAGCTACAAATTGATTGGGTTTTGTGTCTGGAGATACTTTTTTGTATTTGAAGCAAGAAGGCTCAAGATTGTTGCTGAGTGGAGGGAAAAATTTATATGAGTTAACATCTACAGGTGAAGTAAGGATAAATGATTTAAATATTTTTTATATAACTTGAAATGATGATAAATTATTAGGTTTTGGACTAAATATAGATGCACAGATTGAAAGATATAGTTCTGGTTCGTGGGTGTTCGATGTTCAGGGAGTTTTTCAAAGGTATTTTGACGTCTCTTTTAGATCTCTTATTAAATAATGAAATCTAATAAAGCTTCTATTTTGTTGATAACACTTTTAATACTTTTTGCAGCTTCTATTTTTGCTTTATTAAGTCTAAACAGTATTAGATTTTTGATTACTAATTCTTCTTTGACTTATCAATATTTAGCTAGTAAGTATATCACTAAGTGAGTTTCAGAGTTAGAACTTTTAAAGAGTAAAAAGCATACATGGGGTATTGAGGATACTATAACAAGTGGGTCTGATACAGTTAAGAAAAATATTAAACTGACTTACCAATGAGTATATTGGGAGGCAGATGCTATGGTATTGTGATCAGGTGAAATTTGTGTGGAATGATGATTAAGTGGGATTGTTTTGCCGCTTTTTTGGTGGGGAGAAAGGTGAAGAGAACTGCAAGTTCAAAGTAATGATGATTTTGTAAGTTTGGATAGTGTGGATAGTTTATCTATTTTGGCAACATGAGATGTTGTTGTAGCATTAGTTCCGCAAAATATTGAGGAGATGTATCTTAATCCATCCAAATACAAGATCATAGTTAACAATTCCAATTTTGAAATGCCTATTGAATTAGGGGCTTTGAATTACAATCCAGATGAAAAAAATTTCTTGGTGGTATTAGTTAGAGCTGGAGGAGATATGATTTGTTTGAAATCTTCTACAAAATTTCCTGTTCCTTATCAAACTATTTATACTCTTTCAACAGTTGGTAAGTTTAGGGTAGGAGAGAAAGTTACTAGGAAGCTAAAACTTCCTGGTTGGCTGACTTATATGATAATAGGGAATTAAAGCTCTAGATCTTGTAGTCGTTTTTGTATATCTCAAGGATAATTTAGGTAAGTAGGTATAAGTAAATCCCAAATCACCTGTAGGTGTTGATACTTTGAGTAATTTTGTTGATAAATTAATGCTTTTTGGAATGCACTCAACGAATTTGGCCACCATCAGTACATATTTGATCATTGTTGTAAGTAATCTCTAAATATAGATTGTATTTTTGTTAGTTTGCTTTTTGAAACATTCTTGTTAATTGCCCAACCTCGTATTAAAATTTGGTATTCATTTGAAGAGTTCATAGGAAAGATTTTGGTATTGTAATTTTTAAAAAGTTTTTGTTCATACACGAAACCAGGGACAATATATGTTTTTTTCCTTTTTAAGAGACAAACTCTTAGATCGTTTATTTTGTATACTCTTTGGCAGATTTTAAGTTCTTTTTGTAAATTGTAATAAGACCAGTTGGTATAATCAGATTTAAATATAAAGGAGCTTTCTTGAGGATTTTGAATTTGTCTTGTAAATAAATAAAGCCAGATACTGTAGTTTGGGAAAAGATTAAATTTTCCTCTTTTTAATAAATGATAAGTTAATTTATCGATTCATATAAGTACTGGGTAATTTGATATATTGCCTTTGTTGTCGATTTTTTTGGTTATGAGCAATATCTCTCTTAAATTCTTGATATTTATATGTGAGATAGGGTACAAATTTTTTAAGGTTGAACTTACATATAAGATAGGAAGGTCTATAGAAAAAGGTATAATAATCATTCATTGTTCCTGAAGCCATTGTTGGACAGGATAAAAAAATAAGGAATTAATTTGTGGGTTTGACTGGGCCTTGATAAGGTTCTCCTTCAAGGATTGAGCTACAGTAGAAGGGATCAGTGCTATATCCCAATTATTATTGTCCCAATTTGGTATGTTCCAGATAGAGGAAGTAAGATAAGTAATCTTTATATGTGAATTGCCTGTATTGTACTTAGCAAAGAATTTGTGCAGAGATTGAGATTTAAAATCACTGGGAATAATTATCGAAATAGTTCCTGAAAATTGCTTTGAGTTTTCAGGGATATTAGTTGATGCTATGCTTTGCAGTCAGGTTGATAAAGGGGATTGCTGAGGTTGTATTACTGATGATTTTAAGTTATTTTTTTTTGTAGGCATTGTCAAAAGATATATCAGTCCTCCAAAAACTGCAAATATGGTTAAAGTTATTATTCCAAATACTAGTAATGCCCTCTTTTGCATATTTTGTGATTTTAAAATAAGTCTCATAATTAATTATATTGGGAATTTGAATTAAGTCAAAAAAGATTTACTAATTAGTTGAAATGTTAAAATAGATTCCTATATTTTTATAGGTAATTGTTTTTAGATTATTTTTCTTTGAGCTATGAAAAATATTAACAAAAAAATTAAGGCACTAATTGTAGGTGCTTTAATAGGAGAAGCAATAGCTTTGTATTACAAAGATGAAAAATTCAAAAAAAAGCTTAATAAATCCAAAGATTGGATGGAAAAATTGAAAACAGCTTTTAATGAAATAATCCAGTTAAATACTCGTTTTTGGCAAGATGTTTCCTCTTATGATTACAAATGAGAATTTGATCAACTAAAAGAAAAATATTTAAACCAACTTGAGTCATTAAATGAGAAGATAGAAGAGCTTAAATCTCAAATTGACTCTTTGACTCAACAAAAGTTAAAAGAGAGACTGGAAGTTTTGAAGTCCCAATTTGAACAAATTAAGCAATGAGTTATGGAAAATTCTTCAAATATAGCTGATGTAGAAGCTTTGAAAAAGATGATTTCCAAGATTCAAAGGTCTTTAACTAATTTATCCAAAAAATAATGTATGCTTTTGTTGATTTTATTAAGGCAATTCAGGAAGGGGGTGATGAGGATAAAAAGGTAATTGATAATTATGAAAAAGAGTTTTGACCTATCTGATCTAATCTAGAAGACCAGGTATGGTACAAAGACTATGTAGGTAAATTTAAGCCTGTTAAATATAAGGTGCCTAACGTTATCAAAGATAAGTATGATTGGGATCTTTTGTTGCAATTGGTTATGGCGTCATTCAGTAGTGAAGGTGTTTTAGAATTTAATAAGGAGCAGGAGCTCCCAGAATTAGCTATTTCGGTATATCATTGAGACAGACATATTTTGCAAAGGGTGTCATCTCTTATGAGTTTCCAGGTATTTGATGTGATCAAGATTTATATCAAAGAACAAATGCAATTGCAGGTTTTAATGAAAGATGAAAAAGAACGTCCTATTGTTGAATCTCAAAGAGAATCAAGACTACAAAGATGGGATAATATATTAAAAAAGATGGAAGCATCTCAAAAAGAGCAGGAATATGAAAAAGAAAAGCAGCAGAAACTTCAAGATTTGATGTGAAAATTGTAAATAATAATAAAAAACCTCCTTTAAAAGGAGGTTTTTTTATTTTGCTGGTTTTTTATAGCCCTGGAAGCTTTGCTCCTCCCATTAATGCTCCTAAATCATTGGGATTAAATCATAATATTTCTTCTGTTTTTTGGCTAGCTATTTCTTGTGCTTTGTTCTGAGCTTTTTCCAGTGCGTATTTTAATGCTTTTTCCAGCTCTTCCTTTTTAGAAGGGGTTAGAAGGCTTTCATCTTCTATTTTTATATCTTTAACTTTCATATCAGCACTAAAGTCTATCACGACTCCATTTTCTTTGGATCTAATAATAGTATTTTTTAGTACATCTTGTAATTTTTTTGCCTTTACTAACATATCTTTTAATTGTCCCATATTCCCAAACATTGTTGTATGATTTTTTAAATAGTAAAAATTTATTTAGATTTATCTTGTTTTACTAATTTTTGATATAGTTTTTCTTCAACATCTCCTGGTTTATTCCAGTCTGCATCTATTTTTAGTTCTTCTAATATTTTTTGCAAGATAAAAAATTTTTTTAGACTTTCTTGAGCAGCTGTCTTAATTTCTTCAATCATTTTCTGCTGTTGATCTTGTGGCATTGATGCTAAGTACTTTTTTAGTCCTTCTTCTCCTCATAATCTTTGAGCTAGAGATTGGAGTCTAGCATTAGTTTCGCTTTGAATGATTGTTTGAGGTAGTTTAATTTCAAAAGACTCTTGTGCTTTTGATACAAAATCTTCTATAGCCTTGGTTAGTAGTTGGTTTCTTTTTTCTTTTTTCATAAGCTCTTTTATCCTTTCCTTAAGGCCATCTAATCCTTGCACTTCTTCCCCAAATAACTCTTTTATTTTTTGATCAGTTAGTTGAGGTAATTCTCTATCTTTGATTTCTTGAATTTTAGCCCTAACTTTTTGTGGTTTGGAGTTTTTTGCACTGAACAATGGTCCAAGTTCTTTGAGGTTATATTCTGCTTCGATTTGATCTCAAATTTTTTTGTCCTTAAACAGAGTTTTTAAAACAGGGAATTCCTCAAAATCTTCAGGACCTACAATAGTTTTACCTGTTTCTAAAGTCTTGCCATCTTTGTCCAGGAATTCTAAATCTAATTTTACCACACTTGTTTGTGGATTAACTTTTTCACTGTCTTTGTATTGAGCATTTTGTAGTCTAATAGTTTTAATGGTTTGTTCTATTTCTTCAGATGTTGGTTCATCTTCAATCGGTTCCATTTTATAAGTTTTCCAGTTTTCATTTAACACTTCTACTTGAGGATAAACATCAATTTTAAAACTAATTTTAATATTTCAATTTTTTTCCTCATTATGTTGAAGGTCATAAATATCACCTATGAATTTGATATTGGAATTTTCTTTTACTACTTTTTTGAATCCTTGATTTATAGCTTCCTCCAGAGTAGCAACTTTAATATATTCAGGAGATATTTGTTTTTCTACTAATTCTAGTGGTGCATGACCTGGTCTGAAACCCGGTATCTTTGCTTCTTTTTGAAAGTGCTTTAATGCTTGTTTTTTAAGATTTTCATATTCTTGTTGAGTAATTACAAGCTCAATCTCATAATTTGAATTTTGCCCTTTATTTAGTCTATATTCCATTTTTACTACTAAAAAAATAAATTGCCCTGCAAGTGTAATGAAATTATTTGTAAAATCAACGCCTTAGATTTATACTTAATTAAGGATACTTAAATATTAATAAAGATTATTGTAATGGAACAAAAAGAGCAAAATGAGCAAAATGGAACCCCTTTGGAGCTAAATGGTGTTAGTTCAACTGTTACTACTACTTCTTTTGATCTATATGGACTTCTCTATAGATCTAAGTGGATTAAAGAATATATAGAGATACTAGCATCTAATATCCCAAATGCTTCTAGAGAAAAGATAGAAGAGATTTTGAAAAATAAGGGGATATGGTGAAAATTACTTATAACTAAGTCGTCGAGGTGAAAACCCGAATTACATTTTTTAATACAATCAGGGTTGTCTCTTATTACTGTTTATAATATTGATGCTTTGTTATTTTTTTGTGAGGTTCATGGATTTATTCCTGTCGTGGATGGCTTTTTAATTAATGTTAACTGAAGAGAGATAATCAGTTTAGATAATGAATGAAATATGCTGGCAAATCTAATAAGATCTTTTGCTCAGTTTAGTTGAGAAGTTCCTTTGATTAAAAATAAGCATCAGAAATGGTTAAAAGAGTTAGTTGAAAAATGAGAACTTCCTGATTGATATTTTACTAGTCAAGACTTTAAAGATATACTAGAATTAATTTGGAGGATAATGTCTTTTGGAAGTACTAAATATGCTTCTGTGATATGAGATAGGTTATCTCAAGATGATAAATTTCCGACTACTTTATTGTTTGAAAAATTATGGTTGGATATGGCTCTTGTGTTAGAAGATGAGATTAGAAGAGCTATATGAGGTATAAAATCAACTTATTTTACCCGGCAGATGCTATAGAAGATAGGGATTCTAAAACTGATATGCATGTAGTATTAGAGTTAGATAATGGCAAGATTTTAGAAATTCCTGTTCAATTTACTACGTTATTTATTAGCGATAACCAATCAGGAGACAGGTGAAGTTATAAAAATAAAAAGCCTAATGGTAGTAAAAATAGTAGTAAGAATAGTAATAAATCCAGGTGGGATAAAAAAAATAAGTGGGATAAGAGATTATTTAAAAGAAACTGGTCCTCCGTTTGTGGTTATAGATGTAAGCGGGATATCTAAGAACACGGATCCTATTAGGAAGATGTATCAGGATTGGCGTAATAATCCTTCTTCTAGAAAGTTTAGTTCAGATAAATGAAACTTTCCGGCTTTTTGGTATAAGTTAGAAAATACGGATGAAACTATCGCTCTAAAAATGAAAGTTGTTTATGTATTTTTTCATTTATTTTTGTCATATGTGAATAATACAAATGGAGTAGTAACGACATGAACATTTAAAAAATATATTCGTCAATTTGCAAAGAATATAAAAAGGGAATTCGGTTTCGCTCTTGGAAAATATGGTATCCATATAAAAGTTGAAGGATTTAGAAAAAATCAATATCAGCAAGTTAAAGAAATTACATTAACCATTACTGAGGGAAGAGGGTGACCTGTAGTTGGAAGAATTGTTTATTTTGTATCAAGCACTTGAAAATAATTTAAAAACCTATATATTGAGATTGCTCGACTAAGGAGCTGGTGAGCCCTATCATCTTCCTCCCATCACCTGTATTTTGGGGGCTGGGTCCATGGGAAACCATGGCGAAGCCACCCACCTAATGCAAAGGGGGAGAGATTATGAGTTCCACGGCTCCTTGGTCGTTTTTGTTGGACTAAATTCAAAAGCTAAAATTACTGTAAAAAATTTAGGTCAAAAAAATTCTTAGATGGCAGCAGAAAACTTTGTAGATTCTACTAAAAATCTTGAGCATATTGAAAACGAAGGAACAAATCAACATTTGAATCAAGAAACTTCACATCACCAAAATACGCTAGGGTTGTTTCCTAATTATATTAATGTAGGAGGGCTATACTTGAGCTCTACTTTGATAACTTCATTTATAGGGACTGTTTTGTTTGTTGTGTTTTTGATGATATATAGGTTTTTGAAATCCAAGAATCCCTTTAATAAGTTTGTTAATTTTGTAGATCGAACTTTTGAGGGGATAATAAAATTTTTTGATGATGTTACTTCAGGTTTGCCAAATTATGCAAAGTCATTGGTGCTGTTTATTTTTGTATATTTGCTCTGGAATAACTTAGTAGGGTTGGTGGGAGATTTATTTGCAGGAGTTGTACCAGCACTTCATAGTGTTTTTAGGCCTGTTGCTACAGATATAACATTTAATGCTATATTAGCTATAACAGGTGTGATGTTGGCCGTTTTTTATGGATTTCAAAGGCATGGTTTGTCTTATATCAACAAATATTTTCCAATATTCAAGTGAGTTTGAATAGTAGAGAATCCTAGGTGAATAAAATGATGGATACTAAAGCTATTGGACATCTTGTTGGGCTTGTTTGTAGGTATTCTTGAAATGATATCTGAAATAGCTAAGATACTATCGCTGTCTTTAAGGCTTTTTGGGAATATATTTGCAGGTGTGGTATTGGTTGGGCTAATAATAATGGCAGCAGGAGCATTTTGGGGGCTAATGTTCAAAGGATATAATCCGCCACTATTGTTCCCATTATTGGTTGTTGTTATGGAATTGTTTGTTTGAGTAGTTCAGGCGTTCGTATTTGCCATGCTTGTTGCTAGTTACTTTAAAGTTGCAGAATCACATCATTAGATTAAGGTTATTTAGATATTAATTAAAATAAACAAATGGAAGGAGTAGTTAGTTATGCACCTTTGGCTTTAGGAATAGCTGGTTTGGGAGCTGGTATTGGTATTGGGTTAATTGGTAAAGGTTGGCTTGAAGGTATGGCTAGGAATCCTGAAGCTGGTGGGAAAATGTTTGTACCTGCTATTATGGCGTTGGCATTTGCCGAAGCAGTTGCTATTTATGGTTTGGTGATAGCATTTATGAAATAATCTTTAATTAATGGAGGCACCTTCTTTGAACACAATAATAGTCAATGTTGCTGCTCAGGTTATAAATCTGATTGTGTTTTTTTGGCTCTTGAAAAAATTTGTTGCTGCTCCGTTGATCAGTGAATTGGAAGAGAGAAAGCAGCTTTTGCAAAAATTAAAAGGTGCTCAAAAGGAGTACGATCGTATCATATCTGAAGCTAAGCAGAAAGCTGATAGTATCATATCTGAAGCTAATGAGTTGAAGAAAAAAATTATAGCGGAAGCTGAGGAGTCAGCTAAAGCTAGACAACAGGAAATTGTTGATGAGGCACAAAGAAAAGCGGAGGATATCATTCAACAAGCTAAAATAGAAGCTGAGAAAATAAAAACTTCTTTAGAAGCCGGATGGGAAGAGGGAGTCAAAAAAATAGCTAAATTAGTAGTTAAAAAGTTATTGCAGGAAGATGTTGCAATCCAGGACAAATATTTGCATCAATTAATTAATGAGTTTAAGCAGACAGCTAATGAATAGAAATCAATATTTGGCTTTTAAAAAAGAGATATCTTCTTTTAAAGAGGAAGATCTGATAGAGTTGGCAGTGGCTCTCAGAGCTTTGGTCGTTGCGTTTAAAAGGTTTGGGAAGGTGTTGAATATACCTATGCTGGTGGCTCAGATTAAGCAATGAGAGCTGAAGGATATTATAGACTTTTTGATAAAGTATGATAGTTTTGATGAAGAAAGTGTACTTAAATTGCTAAGAGTAGTAGAACAGCAGATTTGAGAAGATTATTATATTGAGATCAAAGCCTTTCCTACTATTTTGAAAGAAATATCAAAAGTTGTGGATGAAAGCTCTCACAAGCATAAAATAGTAGATGCTCAGGAGGTGAAGCTTGTGGGATTAAAGGTTAAAGCATCAGAGAGAATTTACAGTAGAGATTTGGAGAGAGATTTGGATAAACTTTTGGGTAAATCTTTATAATTTTATATATATTGTAATGGCTCAAAGTGTTAAAAGCCTTTTGGATAAGATAGAACAAACTATCGAAAAAGTTAAAGTCAGTGAAGAGTTTTCTAAAAAATGAGAGGTATTAGAAGTAAAGGATGGAGTAGTGTTGGCATCAGGCTTAGGAGATGTACAATACTCAGAGATTGTTGAATTTTCTTCTGGCTGAAGATGATTGGTTCTAGATCTTTTGCCAGATTTGGTGGGAATATTAGTTTTAGGGGATTATTCTAAGATTAGAGAAGGAGATACTATTACTTCTACCGGAAGAATTTTGAGTGTTGGAGTATGAGAGGAATATTTAGGTAGGGTATTAAACTGACTAGGAGATCCTATTGATTGATTAGGAGAGATTAATCCCAAAGAGTATTATCCAGTTGAGAGAATTGCTCCTGGTGTTATTACTAGGAAATCAGTAGATGTGCCTTTAGAAACAGGTATCAAGTCTATTGATGCTATGATACCTATTGGAAGATGACAGCGTGAGCTTATAATAGGTGATAGACAAACAGGTAAAACAACTATAGCTATTGATACTATTTTGAATCAGAAAGGTAAAAATGTCAAGGTGATATATGTAGCTATTGGTCAAAAAGAGGGGAAGGTGAGAAGGTTGGTAGAGCTGTTGAAGGAAAGATGAGCTATGGAATACACTATAGTAATTAATGCAGCAGCTTCTCATCCAAGTGTTACTCAATATTTGGCACCATATGTAGGTACTGCTCTGGGTGAGTATTTTATGTTTAATTGACAAGATGCCTTAATAATATATGATGACCTCTCAAAGCATGCGGTTGCTTATAGAGAGATGTCCTTGCTTTTGAGACGTCCTCCTGGTAGAGAGGCTTATCCTGGTGATGTATTTTACTTGCATTCTAGACTTTTGGAAAGGTCTGCTAGGTTAGCTGAGGCTTATGGTGGCGGATCTTTGACAGGGCTTCCTATTATTGAAACTCAAGCAGGAGATGTAAGTGCTTATATACCAACAAATGTTATCTCTATTACTGATGGACAGATATTTTTAGAAACAGATTTGTTTAACTCCTGAGTAAGACCTGCTATTAATGTTGGTTTGTCTGTTTCTCGTGTAGGATGATCTGCTCAAACAAAGATAATGAAAAAAATTGCTGGTAGATTGAGGTTAGAGCTAGCTGCGTTTAGGGAATTAGCGGCTTTTATGCAATTTGCTTCTGATCTGGATGAATCAACTCAAAAAAGGATAGAAAGAGGTAAGAGATTGGTAGAGATGCTTAAACAACCAGCTCATGATCCAATCCCTTGTTATAAACAAGTGGTTTTGATTTACGCTGGTGTAAATGGTTATCTGGATCAAATCCCTGTAGAGAAAGTTAAGGAATTTGAAAAGGCTCTTTATTCTAAACTGGACACTGTAGCAAAGGATGTAGCACAGCTTATTCAAAAAGAAAAAAAGCTAACAGATGAAATAGAAAATGGTATGAAGAATGTAATCATGGATACCTTGAAGGAGGTAAAAGATACCACCAATTAAGAGTTTGATAGTCTAAGTTAAATTTTGCTCCTCTTTTTAGGGGAGCTTTTTTGATTTTTTTAAAAATAGTGAGTATAATTTATGTATATTTGTTTATCCCCATCTGATTCTTGATGATCTTGAGAAATATTCATTCCTTCAAAAAGCTTGCCATATTTGTGCTTTTTCAGGTAGTTTTGCTAGGTGTAGTACTAGTTTTTGTGAGAAGTGGTTTTTTAGATTCTTTAACGGTTCTTTCTCGGAAATGGATAAATATTACTAGATTAAATATTGATGATGATCTTCGTAGTAAAATCAAAAATATTGCTAAAAAACAAATAGTTGTGGTGGGGATAGACCCATATTTTTTTGAAAAGGAGAGTATTTCTATCCAGTGATTACATAGGTGATATTATGCCAAGGTAATTCAAAACATATTGGATGATGATCCTAATGCTGTAGTAATAGATGTGCTTTTTGAAAAAAAATTTAGATTTTGATCTTGAGATGAAAATAAACTACTAAGGAGGCTTTTTGAGGAATATGATAATCAGTTGGCTAAATCTATAAGTGATAAAGTGGTCTTATGAGCTGTGTATGATTTTTTCAATCAAAAGCTCATTAGACCAGAAGATGATTTACTTGGTAGCTGAACTATTTGACACGTAAAGTCTATTAGGCGAGGAGTAAGTGATGTTTCAGTATGAGTTTACGATGTTTTGCCGCCTAATGATGGGGTTTTACCACTTTTTTTGCAATGATGGCTAGTAGCTCAGAGAACATTTTTCAAGAGACTTGGGGCGGATATTGATATAGGATTCAAAAAAGAGCAGGATAATTTAAGGTTTAATTTTAAAAAAGATTTTAGACTACCTTTATCCAAAATTGGTCGCAATACTTATATACCTGTTCCTATATATTTTAATAATATTTTTTCACAAGATTTAAATTATTTGTCTTTTTGGGATGTGTATTATGGTAAATGAGATTTTCAAGATAAAGTTGTATTTATAGGGGCAGTTGATCCTGCATTAAATGATATGGAATTAACACTTGGTTGAAATATTCCTGGAGTTGGAGTGCATGTAAATTGATTTTTAAACTTACAAGCCGAGGATTTTGTTCATTTACCAAGTGATAATGAAATATTGTGGATGTTGTTGTTGCTTTTTGGTATAAATTTCCTTTTTGTGATAGGGACTAAGAAAAACGTATTAGCATTGGGTATATTATTTGTATTGGAAGTGATTGCTTTGATTGTTGGAGGTATAACTTTAGCTTTACCATCTAGTCTATCACCTTCTTGGTGGTTACCATTCTTGACATTGCTGGTAGCTCTTTTGTTTTATTTTTTATGAAGCTGGATTTATATAAGTTGGGAAAAGGAGTGATTAGCTAGTTTTATGGAAGGATTGGTTAGCGTTTATGTTTGATCAAAGATAAAGTCAAAAATTAAAAATAGCTCTAGTACTCCTCAAGCTAAGATATCAAAAGTTGCAGTTTTATTTGCGGATATGGAATGATTCTCAACTAAAGTTGAAAAGCTAGGGGCAACAACTACAGTGTATATCTTAAATAAGTATTTGAGTGTTTTTTCTGACGCTATTAAAAAGCATGGGGGAAATGTGGACAAATTTATTGGAGATGCGGTAATGGCTTTTTGGGAATGAGAAATCTGACCTAACAAAGCAGCATTGGCTGCTATTGATGCTGTTAAAGGTATTAAACAGTTATCTAGTCAAATAAAAAGAGAAATATGAGTAAATGTGAATACTAGAGTTGGTTTGAGCTGGGGAGATGCTATTTTAGGAGATGTGGGGAGTGATGATAGGATGGATTACACAGTTATAGGTGATAGTGTTAATGTGGCTTCTCGTTTAGAGTGATTAAATAAAATTTATTGAACAAATATTATAGCTAGTGAAAATTTTATCAAAGCTTTGAAAGATAAAGATAGCTTTTTGATAAGATGGCTTGATATAACTAAGGTTAAATGAAGGCAGCAGCAAGTTAAAGTATTTGAAATAATGCCTCTTTTGGCAAAAGAGTTAGAGATATCTAAGTTAAAAGCTTTAAAAGATTATATACAGGAATTTGAAAGAGGAGTTATTAAATATCATGAGGGTAATTTTGAACAAGCTAAAATTATTTTTGAGGGTCTTTTGAAAAGGTGGCCTCAAGATAAGGTAGTAAAATTTTATCTGGCTAGGATAGCTTGAATTAAATAATTTTTTATTCCTCTATTACTATTGAAGTTCGGCATGGAGAGGGATCAATGTTTTTATCCCCTTGACAATTGTATTTGTTCAAAATTATAGGGGAAATATTACCTGTATCATATGTAGTTCCATTTAGCAGTGAAGATCTCCAAAAATTTATATCAAATGCTTGCGAAACATCTTCAGCTTTAAATATACCAAAGATATTATCATCAGGAGCTAGTTTTTTACCTCAAGGTAATGTAACTTTTCAATCAATATCTAAGAATCCTCCTCATAGAGTGTTTCTAGATATAATGCGTCATTTAATGTAAATTTGTCTTTTTAAGAAGGGGTTTTGCCATCTTTGTGGGATAAAGATCTGGTCTGGATCTATATACTTACCAGTTAAAGTAAAGATAGAGCCATCTGTAGCCATGCTAGCTTGTATGGTATCTACTCCTGAAGAGATATATATATTTGTTGGCAAATCTCGTCATATAGAGTTTTCTCGGTCGAAGAAATCACCTTTGGTAGAAAAATTATATATTTTTAGATTGCCAGAGGACAAGATATTAGAGTCAATCAATAGGCGGCAATTTTGCAAAATCAATGTGGTAGGTTGATCTATGACTATTTGGTAATCTGGAGCATGTAGTGCTAGTATTGCACCATTTTCACATTTTACAAAGTTTGTGCCTGGTGCTATATTGTCAAACACAGAATCTATATTCAATATCTGTGGAGTTAGACCTTTAGTAAGCTGAGATATCAATGGTTTCATAGTATTGGAATAAGTTGAAAAGGGGATTCAAGAAGAGTAAATCATTCCTACTCTTTTAATAACAGGTATGTTTATAGCTTTATTTATGCTTCACTGGATATCTAAGATAGTTCTTGTTCAGGCTATTACTAAGTTTGCTCAGTGTAGTAACTCGTTTGGAACAAGTTTTATAATATCTGTTCATATCTTGTATTGGTAAAATCAACTGTAATAAGTTATGCTATCAAATTGAGATGCTCAACTTACTTCAATAGTTACTGTTTTGGTTCCAAAATTAGTTCAGATAAGCTTTTCTCACTCCAAAAATACACAACCTGTGCATCAATTTATTTGTCCTACTAGATTGTATTCGCTATCGAAAATATTAACTTTGTCATCCAATCTTTGATATACTAAATCTATTTGATTTTGTTCATTTACAACTAGTCATTCAAGAACTCTGTCTCACTGGAATTTAATATCCACTACAGGGGCAAAAGTTATGCCAGTTAATATTCATCTGAAATCAGGTTGTTGCCAGTTGTAAAAATCGGAGGTAGTGCCACTAATGTTAGTTAGCAATATACTCAAAGCACCATTTATAACAGGTTTTTGGGATTTAAGGGTGATGGATGGGAACCCTCAGGAAATGGCAGTTATTTCAAAGCCTGTGGTGTATATTGATCAATCAGTTTCATTAGTATCAAAACTATGGGCTCTTCAAGTTGCTAGATAGTAAGTGTTTTGAAGTAGTTGTTGATCATATATCTTATCGGATGGAATATCAAAATTCAGTGAAGGAATAATATAGTTTTTATCGTTAAAGAGCGAGAAACTTATATCACATAAATCTGCTCAATTAGCTGGTACATTGGAACAATTATTGCTATTTTGCAAATAAGCGACTTTTTTGTTTGCTCGAAGTATTTCAGCTGTATCCAGTAGTTGATCAAAGGGAATATTTTTGTAGGTTACTCCATTAATATTTTTGGTAGTAAAGATCCCTTTTATCCCTCACAAGAGATAAATATATTCATCTACTTTGAATGGGTCAGTGGGGAATACATTGATGGTAGAATTGTAAGAGAGGTTAAAATCTTGTTGAGGAGTGAATTCATATAAATTTTGTCAGCTAATTCTGATATATCATGAAGCACTATAGCTAGCTACATTACTTAACGGACTTATAATGAAATTTAGTTTATCTTGGTCTCATATTAATATTTTTGAGTTTCAATCATCATCTGTTAAATTAAATATATATACAAAAGGAGGTAAAATATGCAAAGAACCCTGAAGCAATTTTTGGGTTGTGTTGTATGAAACAAAAAAACTAAGTGGTCCATCGTCTGGAGGGTATCGTGGCAAAATAGGAAACATACTTAAATGTACATAGCCAGAAATATCAGCTTTTTTGTTCAACTCAAAATATTTTCATCCACTAAGCCAGCCTCAAGGCTGTTGTTTATCCCCATCTCGTCGATTATAAACTCACGTATCTATCAAGATTTTTTGCACTAGCAATCATCTCAGTGGAACTCTGTTTGCATCTTGAAGTAAAATGTTAAACTCTCCTGTTATCAAACTTTTTAAGGTTGTAAAAGGAACAAAATCTGTTGATGAGGACACTAATTTGGTAAATTCTTCTCTTATATCTTCCCCTGTATATTCTACATAATTCCAGTTCCAACTACCGATACCATCACTATATCCGTATCCTGTTCAGTTACCAAATCAGTCTTCACTATGGCGTCGTACATTATCAGCAGAAAGGTTAATATTTATTGTTGGAGATGGTAGACTTAAGTCAGTATTTTCAAATTGTATCCATCCACCTGCTTCAATTTTGGCAGCTCATTTTCGCCTACCATCACTGCATATGTAGCTTTTTATGCTTTCTCAAGATAGAGGACCGGATTGAATGGTATATCCAAAGAAAATTTCTCATATTTTATCGGTATATCAGGTTCATTGGACCTCAAAGCATATATAATTTAATTGATCTTCTCAGGTAAAGTAAACAGGAGAAAGATTAATGTTTACCTCATATAAATTGCCTTCAATATTACCTCTAAGCAAAAGTAAATTGTCTTCATTAATAGCTAGTCCATCAAAAAATCAAGCAATTCCAACAAATGGCAAAACAATTATTAAATAGATTAGTTTTTTAAGACTAGCCTTGATCATTATCTTTATTTTTTACAAGCTATAGCTAGACCTTCGAAGTAGTTTTTTCCTTCTGGTCTAGTTTTTTCTATAGTATATTTTAATGGTCAGTAGGTGATAAATCAATTAAATCAGTTTAAATATACTACAGAAAATGGAGATGTCCTAAAGGTCGTTTGGACAACAATAGATATATTTTTATCTTGTGGTAGGTATTGAGCTATTTGAGGATATATTTCAAATCTATTGTTAAAGGCTCCAAAATTAACAGGCTTTGCAATTTTGTATATTTCATCCTGGTATAATGCCTCACTAAATCCAGCTTCTTTACATACTTGATTAAATATATCAGTTAAAGTAAATTTAGGATTTTGATTTTCATCAAATAAAATCTTTATAAGTTTAGCCGGCTCGTAATCTAGTTTCCCTTTGTATATCAATAAAAAGACTTCTCAATCAGGACTACTTACTTTGATGATGTTACTTTTGGTAGTATTCATTAATGTTTTAATGGTTTCTTTAATTTCTTTCAGACTACTATCTGGTAAATCTACTTCTCATAATTGACGAGCACTATGAGAAAAATTTCAGTAGAATGTATCAAAATAACTAAGAGTGTTAATACCTCCTAAACTATCTTCTATAATTTTTTTGGATATCTCTTGAAGATTTAAGGTAATTTTATCTTTTTGTAATTGTACAAATTGGTTGTCTAAATCCGTTAATGGTATTTGTTGAGCAGGTCAACTAAAGATAGCTGATCATCTATTTAAGTATATTCCAACATCTTCTTGAGCAGATACTATATTAAAATTCGTACCTCTAATTATAAGTTCTCATCAATTGGTTTTGAAGGAATTTTGGCTATCATTACCCAAGGAAACCAAAGAATATGTAAATTTTCCTATTTTTTGGATTAAATTCATTTTGGAGTTTGTACCATCATATTGTCGGTCTTTGAGTGCCAGTTCACTTTTTCAATTTAGAGGAGATATAGTCTGAACACTACCATTGGGATAAGTAAGTTTGATTAAAAAATCTTCTCCTTTGGCATTTATATTAATAATAGATGGAGTGGATGGGCTAAATGGGATATAAAACAGATTTTTTGTGGGTTTGAATACAGTTCAGTCTTCTGTGATTGTTATCTCTTGTGGTGATTTAAGTATACTGACTTTGATTTTGTCATTTAATGCTGGCAGGTAAGGCAATGCTTCTGTACTTCCATTTTCAACTCGTCTTTGAGAAGAGATATCTTTTATCAAAGGAGAGGTACTATTACCTACAATGTAGGATTGAAAATCTCCATTGTCTTTTTGAACAACAGCTCCTATTTGATATTTGGTTTGGTCTCTTGAAACACTATATGCGAAACACTTTTGATTGGCTCATGTTGAAAATTGTGGATCTATAGCTAATTGCTTTATCTCATCTGGTAAGTCTAGTTGGCATAAATTTGCTTGTATAGCATAGAGGTTTGGGACGTTTTTTAGGTCGCTAGTGATATCTATCAAATGTATAAGTTTTGCATTTGAATCCAAAAGCATTTTATCTCACTTTGGTAATGGTAGAGTATTCAGAGAGTCAAAGTATTCTTGTAATTTTTGTAGCTGGTCCATTTTCGTTAATTGGGTCTGCTTTTGTTCTTGTTGATGTTGTTTGTAAGAAAAAGTGGAGAATCGTAAAAATCATCAACCTAAAATGGCTAAGATAGCCACCAAAAGTCAAACAGTTTTAAAACTTTGATTTCCCATTTTGTTTTAAATTTATTAAATAAAAATCTATCAGAAGTATAGTAAACTTATTACAAATTGCAAAATATAACTAATATGTTATAATTAATATAGTGTTACCTTATTTTTTGCAATCAAATGAGTACAAATACTTGGGCATTATTAATAATCGGATTAATTACATTTGCGGTCTCCTTTATTGGTATAAAAATTGTAATAGCTAAGCTAAGGCAGCTTCATCTTTTAAAACAAGCCAAAAATTTAAGATTCCTATTGGTTAAAATTCCTCGCAAAGCATCTGAAATGGATCAAAGAAATGATAATATACAATCAATGAAGCAAAATATTGAAATTATGAATCAGATCTACAAAAATGTTTATTCGCTTATTTCTCATAATTTCAAAGAAAAATTGCTCTGATTCCCTTATGTATCATTAGAGCTTTTAGTAGAAGGAGAAGTGATCAAATTTATTTTGGGTGTCCCTAAGGATCATTTAGAGACATTTGAAAAACTGATATCTTCTTTTTATCCTTGAAGTGTAGTAGAACAAATTTCTCCTCCTCAGATCTTGGAACAAGGTAAGTATGGAGATGGAGGATATTTTGTATTTTCCAAAGATAATGCTTATCCTATAAAAACGTATGACAATTTTGAGGCTGATCCAATGGATAGTGTTTTGTCTGCTTTTTCAAGAGTCGACAGGGATGAAAAATTACATATGCAAATACTGGTTAGACCTCTCAGTGAAGAGTGGCAAAAAGAACTTAGGTGAGATATTAAAAAGATTAAGAAAAAAAGGAAATGATTGTTACAAGCTATTTGGTGATTATTCCATATAGAGCAAGACAAAGAAGATAAACCTCAGGAGGACTCTTCTCATCTCTCTCAAGCTCAAATTTGAGATATTGAGAAAAAAGCAGAAGATGAGGGATTCGAATTTGTGATTAGAGCATTAGCCATCTCTCCAGATCCATTTAGACCTAGTAGAATTATAAATGATCTAAAAAGAGCTTTTTATCAATATAATTATGTGGGGTTAAATAGTTTCTTTTTTATTAGAGCTGCAGACTTTGCTCAATTTGCAAAAAAACATGTAATGAGGTTTTTTTCAAGACCTCGTTGGCATCCAAAGCTGATGCTCATTACCTCCCAAATAATGAATATTAAAGAGCTTTCTTCCATTTATCATTTCCCTCATTACAAATTTAATAAAAATCCGCGCATTTTATGGCAAAAATTTAAAATTGTACCAGCTCCTGAGAATATTCCAACAGAATGATTACTTTTGTGACACAATCTTTATTGAGGAGTTAAAAAGGAAATACGTATTAAAAAACAAGATAGATTTAGACATTTTTATGTGATAGGTCAAACTGGTACAGGTAAGTCTTCCATGCTTTTGGTGCAGATGAAGCAGGATCTAATAAATGGAGAAGGATTCGCTTTGATTGACCCTCATGGTGATCTTGCTGAAAATTTACTAAAATATTTCCCTAAAGAAAGAGTAGATGACCTAATATATTTTGATGCTTGAGATACTTCAAGTCCTATTGGGTTTAATGTCCTAGAAGCTGAAACAGCTGATGAAAAAGATATGGTAATTAATGATCTGGTGGAAACTTTTGTGCAAATGTACGGTCCTGAAATTTTTTGACCTAGGATTCAAGACTATTTTCGTAATGGTGTGATGCTTTTAATGGCACAGCCGGAGGGAGGAACTTTAGTTGAACTGGTGAGAGTATTTGTAGATGAATCCTATAGAGCATATCTTTTGAAAAATGCCAAAGATCTTGATCCATCAGTTAGACTCTGGTTTGAAAAGACTTTCGCTGCTATGGGAGATAGAGAAAAAAAGGAGATAATCCCTTATTTTCAATCAAAATTTGGACCTTTTATCACTACCCCTATCATAAGAAATATACTTGGTCAACCCAAATCTTCTTTTGACTTGTTTGAAGTTATGCAAAAAGGTAGAGTTTTGATATTGAATCTGTCCAAGGGTAGAATGGGGGAACTAAGCTCAGCATTGCTTGGTTCAATGATGGTGACTCATCTTAAATTAGTTGCTCTAAGAAGAGCGTCTTTACCAGAAGAAAAAAGAACGCCTTTCTTTTTGTATATAGATGAGTTTCAAAACTTTGTAAATCCTTCTATTGAAACCATCCTTTCAGAAGCTAGAAAATATAAGTTGGCTTTGATACTAGCTCACCAGTATATAGATCAATTAGTTAAAAGGACATTATGAGGGGAGGTGGATTTAAGACCAGCTGTTTTTGGTAATATCGGGACGCAAATGGCTTATAAAATTGGTGCAAAAGATGCAGAATATCTAGAGCAGGAATTTGCACCAGAATTTAGTAGAGAGGATTTAGTAAATATGGATAGATTTAAAGGTGTTATAAAATTAGCTATTGATAGTCAGCCTACTAGACCTTTTAGTATTTCTGTATTAAATCCTTACACGCCTGCTCTAAATTCTCCTGAAAAAATCAAGATAATCAAAGAGATCTCACGTCTTAAATGGTGAAGACCAAGGGACTTAGTAGAGAAGGAGATTTATTACAGGATTGGAGTTTAAATTTTTATTACATATATCTCTTTAGAGTCTTTTCTTACTGCTTGTGGTTTGAAGGTTTTTATATGTTTACCTCATCGGGTTTTTTTAAGTATTTGTAAGAATTCATCAAATCAAGGCCCCATAAAAACTTTTATTACGAATTTGCCTTCCTGTTTTAAAAGATTTTGGTAGATTGGAAGAGTTTGTTCTATCAATGCCATGCTTCTAAGAGCATCTGTAGACTTGTGTCAGATCGTGTTTGGTGCCATATCAGAAACTATTGTATCAAATTGATCAATTCAGTGTTGTGAGGCAATTTTTTTTACTTCTTCAATGTTGGTAGCATCTTGTTTGTAGCATTTAACATTGGATAGGTTTAGATCAGTTGGTTGTATATCTACTCATATAATTTCAAAAGAATTTCAAAATTTTTTAAGTTTGCGATATATATATTGGGTCCAACTTCAGGGAGCACAACCTATATCCAAAATTTTTTTAGTATTTTTGTTAAATATTTTAAATTTCTGGTCGATTTCTTGAAGTTTGTAGACGCTTCTTGCCTTATATCATTCCTTTTTAGCTTTTTGAGCCCAAAAATCATTGATATAATCAGTTTTTTTCATAGAATCCTACAGTTAATATTAACTAAAGTATGAGTTAACTATAATAGATTTGATTTAAATATTAAGATTTTTTAATGAAAAAAATACTGATTTTAACTTGAAGTTATTGACATTGACACAATGCTGCAGCTTATAATCTAAAATATTGGCGAGAGCAACAAGGGTATGAAGTCAAACTAATAGATATGGTTGAATTTGCTGGAATCTTTGCAAAAGGGGCTCAAAAATTTTATGCAGCTACAAGTGAAAGAGCTCCTTATATCTGGGAAAAAACCTTTGACCTCTTTGATTCTCATATAGCTAGAGACCTTATGTTTAGTATTAGGCCTGTGGTTTATCAGGCAAGATTTAATAACTTATTGCAAGTTTTTAGGCCGGATGTGGTGATTGTAACTTTCCCTTTTTGGTTATGGTTTTTGTGAAAGTATTTGAAAAAACAGGATAAGACATTCAAAGTGGGTGTCATGGTTACAGATTCTATAACTATTCATCAGACTCGATATTTGAATGAGCAATTTGTTGATAGACGGTTTGTAATAGATAAGTATTCTAAACATCTTTTTTTGCAAAAATTTAAAGTCACAGAGGATAAAGTAGTGGTTTCTTTTTTTCCATTATTACCAAATAAATTTAAAGATAAAACAGCCATAACTTGAAAAAATATACTTATGTTACTTTCTTATACTTTAGATGAAGAATATGTGCGATGAGTAGTAGAGTTACTTCAGAGAATAAAATGATTAAATTTAACCATCATCAAAGGGAGGGCTCCTGAGATGTTCAAGGAGCTAAAGGAAGACTTTAAAAATATGAATAATATCAATTTTGTTGATTTTATCCCTTTGGTTGATGAGTTTTGACGTAAAGATTGGATCTATATTGGTAAGCCTGGTGGAGCTACCATGTCGGAGGCTATTGCCACTGATACACCCATGATTATCCCTGCATATTACCCAGGGCAAGAGCAAGGTAATCTTAAATTGTTGGAAATGGTAGAAGTAGGATTTTATATTCCGGATCCTGCTTTGACATATACTTTTGTTAAATATTTAGATTGAAACAAGATTTTGCCAAATTTTAGAACAGTTAAGAAAAAGAACAGCCTGGAGATAATACATAATGCCTTGTTTTGAAAATAAAAAGCCCCAGCATCAAATTAATTGCTAGGGCTATGTAGCTGGATGCCTATATTTGGTTTATTGTTGGGGTGCAGAAGTATTGTTATCTTGTTGATCTGCTGGAGGAGTTTGCCCTCATATCTTTTGATAAATTGGAGTTAGTGCATTTTGTAGTTCTTCAAACTTTTTATCAACTTCTTCTTTAGTGGAATCATCCTTCTCTTTTAGCTGTTTTGCCTCTTCTACTAGTTGTTGGAGCTTTTGTTTTTCTTCATCTGAAAGCTTATCTGATTGTTCCTTAAGAATTTTTTCAGTTGCATATGCTAAAGTTTCTAATTTGTTTTTGGCTTCTATTAATTCTTTTCTTTTGCGATCTTCTTCAGCAAATTTTTCTGCTTCTTGCTGCATTTTTTCTATCTCTTCTTCAGAAAGATTGGTGGCTCATTGAATTGTTATTTTTTGTTCTGTTCAAGTAGATTTTTCCTTGGCACTAACGTGCAAAATACCATTGGCATCTATATCAAATGTTACTTCTATTTGTGGTACCCCTCTTGGCATAGGAGGAATACCAGTTAAATTAAATTGTCACAAGGATTTATTATCTTTTGCCATAGGCCTTTCACCTTGAACTACATGAATTGTCACAGCAGGTTGATTATCGGTAGCTGTAGTGTAAATTTTTGTTTTTCTTACGGGAATTGTGGTATTTCTAGGGATAACTACATCCACTAATCCTCATTCAACTTCTACGCCTAGACTCAAAGGTGTAACATCTAATAAAACTATATCTTGTACATCTCCCTGTAAAATACCGCCTTGAATTGCTGCTCATAGTGCTACAGCCTCATCAGGATTTACAGTGGCTTTTGGTTCTCTACCAAATAATTTTTTCACTTTTTCTCTTACCAATGGTACACGCGTTGAACCTCCCACTAATATGACTTCATTTATTTCTTGAGGTGTTAATCAAGCATCTTTTAATGCTGTGTGAACAGGGCCTTCAGTTTTATCTACTAGATCTTGAATCATTTGTTCAAATTGAGCTCTGGTCAGCACTTCCTGTAAATGCCTAGGTTGACCATCTTCTCAGGTTGTAATAAAAGGTATGTTGATTTCTACTTGTTCAACTTGTGATAATTGTTTTTTGGCGTTTTCAGCTTCCTCTTTTAGTCTTTGAAGAGCCATAGGATCTTTGCTTAAATCAATTCATTCCTTTTCTTGGAATCTTTGTAACAACCAATCAATGATTCTTTTGTCAAAATCTGCTCCTCATAAATGAGTATCTCAACTAGTTGATAGTACTTGAAATGTTCCTTCGGATCATATTTCTAAAATCGTAATATCAAAAGTTCCTCATCCTAGATCAAATACAGCAACTTTTTCATCATTTGATTTACCGAGTCAGTATGCTAAAGCTGCTGCTGTAGGTTCATTTACTATTCTTTCAACTTTAAGACCAGCTATTTCTCCTGCTGCTTTGGTTGCATTCCTTTGAGAATCGTTGAAATAAGCAGGTACTGTGATGACAGCTCTATCAACGCTATCTCATAAATATTTCTCCGCGTCTTGTTTTAGTTTCTTTAATATGAAAGCAGATATTTGTTCAGGCTTGTAGTCTTTACCATCCACTTCTATGATTACTTCTCATTTGCTTCCTGATTTAATTTTATATGGCATATGCTTGGCTTCTTCTTTAACTTCATCAAATTTGCGTCCTATAAATCTTTTGACTTCGTAGATTACGTTTTGGGGTTCAAGCACTGCTTTTCTTTTTGCAAGCTTTCATACCAAAAGTTGATCACCTTTGATATAAACTATGGATGGAGTGGTTCTATCTCATTCTTGATTTGGGATGATTTCTGGTTTGTCTCATAATGTATAAGCCATTGCAGAGTTAGTGGTTCACAAGTCTATTCATATAATTCTGCCCATTGTTGATACTTATCATTAAAAATGTAAAATTATCACTTTTTTAATGCAAGTGCTATTATAATATATTGATTTGATTTTTCAAGATTAGAATGATTTGAATATGTTATTAGGTTGATAATTAAAAGCTTATGCTTATAAACTAAAGGGGGTGAAATGATGTATTTAGTTGGGAAAGTGTTTGTGCTATTGCTGGTTGTTGGGATTTGGTATTTTGCTTTTGTGATTGAGGAGGAAGAAAAAAACTTTTGGTTAGAATTTATGTTGGGGATTTTGTTATTGTTTATCGTGTTTTTTTATTAGTGATTCACCAAAATTAGGGGTAGAGGAGTTGCTCTCCCCTTTATTTTAAATATAGCTCTTTGTTTTTGTTGTGTTGTTGTAGTGTCTTAGCGAAATGTATATTTCATTGTTTATCATGGAGATAAAACCAATAATCATTTTTTTGGGGCCATAAAACGGCTTTGATACTTTCTCTAGAGGGGTTCCCAACCGGAGTTGGAGGTAATCATTTGTTAGCTCTAGTATTATAAGGATTAGTTGAGTCTTTTAGGTATTTGTTTCGTAGATAATCTTGACAGCTATTGGAAGGAATCTGTAATCCATAGCATAAAGTTCGGTCAGCTTCGATTTTCCATCAGTTTTTCCATCTTCTAAGCAATATATCTGCTACGAGAGGTTTATTATCTGAATTTCTTTCTTCTTTTTCGATAATTGAAGCAAAGATAATAGTTTGGTATGGAGTTAGATTATAGGGGTTGCAATTTTTGTCTTTTTTACATTGTTTTTTTAACTCATTTCGGTTTTTTTGGAACTCTTTAACGGCAGTTTTGGATAATAAGGCTGGAAACAGAGGGCTAGTAATATCTTCAGATTTGAAAAAGTAGGTTTCTGGATATAAAAATCCTTCTAAGGATGTAGGCTTATTAAATTCTTTGAATAACTCAAAAGATTTGAGAGTATCTTGAGTAAAAGTTGGGTTATCTATTAATGTTAAAAATGTATTGGAGATTTCTTTATCAGATATTTGTTCAAGTTTTTGAGCTATATCAAATTTTGACCATCATTCTAATATAGTGAACTTAGTATAGGTTTGTCTAGGTCCTTTAACAGCTAGATCTATTATTTGTTCAAAAACTTTGGAAGCTGGTTGGCTTCCAGTTAGATTAATAACATATTCTCATGGCTTAATTTGTGGATTTTCTCCTTTGATCTTTGCTAGCCATAATCGACATTTTATTTTACCTATATTTAAGTCTTTGCAAATCTGTTTTGTTAGTTTGGTTGGACTTTGTCATTTGGTTACCTCAAAGTTTATAGTTTGGGGAGGGATACTTACTGGTCATAAATTCTTTCGAGTAAGATATAATACCAAAAGTAATAAAAAGATAACTTTGGGCAATAACTTACGTTTTTTCATTTTATAAATTAGCTAGCTAAACATTCCAAGTGAATATATTTAAAAATTATAAGAATTCAAGGAAGTTAGGGTTTTTGACAATTCGTGAAGATAGCGTTATAATTTTATTAATATCTTAAATTAATCACAAAATGGATAATAGTTTAATCCTTTCCATTGATTTTTCTCCCAAAGGCAATGCTTCAAAAATAGGAGTAATATTGATCAATAAATTTATAGTAGATTGGCAAAATAAGAAGGTAATAAGCCTTATTTTTGATATGCAAGAAATGAATGAAAGAGAAATTCCTTTTGCAAAATGAAGTTTTATCATATCACATAATTTTTGGGGATATGATGGCATACATTTACCATCTGCTTTTCATGATCCTTCTAAAATAATAGACACACTGTTTTTAAGTTTGTTATTTAATTTTGATAGTGCCTATCATCATTTAGATAAATCTGTTATCAATACTTCTGTTGAGGATGCTTTGAATTCTGTTAAAATTTTAGAAAATATATTTACTAAATTGCTTAGGGAATTTAATAAAGAAGAATTAAATTTAATTTATTCTTTGACTAAGGATAATAAGTTTTTTAAATGATTTTGGGAACTGGTAAAATTACTTCCTGGTTTTGATCTTAAACAGATTGATATTTTTAGTATTTGAAATCTATTTAAAGC
>JALTWR010000007.1 GCA_027046965.1 Candidatus Altimarinota bacterium
CACAGCCACCAAAAGTGGGACCACAAATACCGAAAAGAAAAAATTACCTAGAGATTGATGGTTTGTAGCATACACTCCTTATAAAGTTGCCGTGTTCTGGGCATGAAACACTAATGGAGCTCCAATGAAATCTAATGCGTTTGGAGCCACCTTAAACTCTCCTATATGGAAATCCTTTTGGAGTAAACTCAAGCAAAAATGATGGATAACTCCTCAGCAGATGCCTAAGTCTTCAAATCAATATATTCAAATATCCAAATTTTCTGGAAAACAACCTTCTGAGGATACCCCCTATAATTGGAGATCAAATACACTAGCTTATATTCCAAATCTGCCTAACCAAACAGAAACTGAAATTAAAAAAATAAAAGTTGATGCTCTCTGCAACTGACTAGTAAGTTCCACTACTCCAACCAAAGACATAAAAACCGCTTATATAATTAAGCCTATATCTCTATTGGGAAAAATAGATCAACAAGATGTAATAAAGCGATGGGAAGAAAAAGGCATCAAACAGGAATTTCACGATGAAACTTTAAAGCTCTCGGATGCTATAATACTTCTTCAAGAACCATCTGAACCTTGCCCACAAAGAGATACTACGCCAAATAAAAAATATATTAAAGTTTATCTGCTATACCCTAGACCAGGATCAACGCATACCCCGACATTTGATCTCTGGCTTAATGCAAGTTCTGATAAATATAATATTGCCCAAATAGGCGTATTCATAGATTCTAAGTTAGTAAAGACTATTTCTATATTACCTCCAAAAAGCTATGTCGAAATAATAAAACAAATAAAGTTGCCTCCAGATATTAAACCTTGAACTCATACATTAACGCTACAGGTATCCAATCCATATTGATATTACGATGAAATAAAGACCACAATAAAAATAGTTTCTCCTCAACAAGACACTCAACCTCCTAGATTACTAAAAGATCCTTTTATTAAAAAAGGAAAAATCAATATCTGGATATATGATGATGCCTCATCTGTCAAAAAAACGCAAGTGTTTATAAATGACAACCTAATAGATACTTTCACAACCCCATTGATAAAAATACCCAATAATTTTTCTACTCCAATCAGAATCAAAATAAAAACTTGGGATATATATGATAACGTAGGAGTCTATTCCTATACTCTTTAAAGAGTATATAAGATCCTGGATCAAATCTTAATTTCTCCATTAGAGTCTCCTAATATCCCTCTAACATTATCAAACTTGATATGATGATAAGGATCTATTTCTGGAGCATGTAGTCGAGGTCTCACAACTATTGTCTCTCATTTTATATCCATCACACTTCCTATTATTTGCATATTTTGATATTTAGCATTTTTTTGCTCTATCATTTTATTAACTATCTCTGAAAGAATCTGAACCCTCTGAGCTGCTACAGAATCTGGCACCTTATCTGACAATTTAAAGCTAGGAGATAGAGGCTCATCATGATATTGAAAAACTGCTATGTTGTCAAAGTATCATTTTTTTACGAACTCTACTAGTTGCTCAAAATCTTTCTCCGTCTCTCCTGGAAACCCTACAATAAAATTAGTCCTAACAAATTTTTGCTCCCAGTTTTTATCAATGAAGTCTAAAAATTTATAAATAAAATCAATATCATAAAATCTCCTCATTCCCTTTAAAACAGAAGAGGAAATATGCTGAAGAGGTATGTCAAAATAAGGAATAAATTTCTTGAAATCCTTTAGTTTTTCCAAATGCCTCAAACTCAATACATCAGGATAAAGATACAGAACTCTATATACAAAATCCCCCTCTAGTTGCTCCAAATTACTTAGTAGCTCAAATAGATAAGGTTGTTTGTATATATCTATTCCATATCTTGTAGTATCCTGTGATATCAAAATAATCTCATAAGCTCCAGCAGCAACTAAATCTTTTATTTCTTTAATTATATCTTCTACCGGACGTGAGCGCTGTTTTCAACGGATTTTGGGAATTATACAAAAACTGCAACTATTGTTACATCCTTCGGATATTTTAACATACTCAAAACCATACAATAGATTTGTATAAGCTCTTGGGGTGTCTGCAGGGAATTTATATTCTCCCTTAAAAACTGAAGATTTAAAATCCTTAAAAGAGTTTATTAAGCTCAATACACTTACATATTCTATCTCGCTCCAATCTAAGAAGGCCACATTCGGATGGGATAAAATTTCAGGAATGTTTTCTTTTTGAAGTGCCAAAAAATATTTCAATCAACAGCCCAATAAAAACACTTTTTTTCCTTTTTTTAAGAGATTTTCAAGATTAGCCAAAGCCTCCTCCCTAGAAGTTGATAAAAAACCGCATGTATTCAAAAAAACATATTCTACCTCATCAACAAACGGATCGGTAAAATAACGAATATCATATAAATTTTGAAAACGAGAAAAACTAAAAACTTTTCCTAGCAGATACTGGGTATCTATCAAATTCTTATTGCATCCTAAACTTATTGCTCCAAACCAAAATCTTGTTTTTTCCAACACTGGTTCACAACATTTAAATCCTCCCTCCATGCTGATCTATTTCAAATCTTAAACTTTGAATGGTTTTTACAAAAATCGGAAAATTGCCAGCAAAGTAATCTACACGACTTTTCAAGTCCTCATCTATGATCCTTTGTTGTTCAAATTGAGTTTTCATGGCATATAAAGGATGAGGCCAAACAAACATATGCCACTCATTCATTAAAATCTGCGATAAACTTTGCCAGACCAAAAAACTTCTAGTGCTGCCTCAAGCCAATACAATACCAATTGGTTTATGAAACATATTTTGATCAAAATAGTTATCTATCAATACTTTTAAAGAATCGTTCATGCTATAATTATACACTCCTCCTCAAATTACTATTCCATCCGCGGCTTTCAAAATATTGTAAATTTTTTCATTTTTTTGATGTCTCCAATAAGGCTCTAGCAATGATACATCTTTAGCATCAATCAAACTAGATCCTTTAATTTTTGAAGACAAGATAGTTAGCACTTTCCTAGAAACAGAGTTGGGAGCTAAAGAAGAAGACAAAAGAACTATTTTCATAGTTGATATATTTAATTAGTCAAATAAATTTCGTTAAATTTTATAGATTTCATTGGTTTTTTCTATATATTGTAAAAAGCAATTTATCTATTTTACAAAGCAAAAATAATGACAAAAAAATATCTATTAGCTTTTTTGCTGGTTTCTACATTACTGCTCGGAGGATGTTTAAACAAAAAACCCACTACTTCCACCCAGCAAACTCAGCAAGCTGAACAAGCAAATACAGGAGAGCAGGCTCAACCCCAAACTCAACAACAAAACCGTAATCAAAATCAGATTCAAAATGAATTTTGAGATTTGACCCCTTTTATAAAGTCTAATCTAACTACTTGAGAAAAAGAGCAACTTTTAAATCTGCTAGATCAAAGAACTCTTATAAAGAGTGAAATAAACAATCTAGATAGCTATGAATGAGACAAAATAATAAAACTTAGAGAAATCAAACAAAAAAGAGAGCAACTAAAACAACAACTACTATCATATGTAGATCCTAAAAAAGCATGAGAATTTAATAATTACTGCAATCAGCTTTGGGAAAAAATACAAAACAAATATACGGAGCAATATCAAAAGCAAAATCTGCAAGTACCTGGATATAGCCAACAAGAAGTTGCAAGACATAACAAACCGGGAGAAGATTGTCGGACAATAATAAATTGAGCTGTATATGATATTACTCCTTGGTTTCAAGCTCACCCTTGAGGAGCAGACGCTTTAAACCCACTTTGTTGAACAGACTGAACTCAACTTTTTATGCAAAAGCACGGTTCAAATCCCAAAGTAATGGCCAAACTAGAATCCTTTAGAATAGGAATAGTTAAAAATTAATTACAATATTTTACGGACTTCCTCCAACGTAGTATATCATTTTAGCATTTTAATATAGCCATCCTCTTTAAGGGTAACAAACCCCTTGTTTCTAGCTGTACCAAAAATTTCTAATTCTCCTTTACCTTTTAAAATCAGATCTCTTATATCATCATCAATTTCTAGCTCTTCTAAAATAGCTATCCTGCCTTTAAATCACTCAAAATCACATCCTTCACATCCCACTGCTTGAGGAAGCTTGCCATCGAAATTAATATCCAAATAACGTTTTATATCATGCAATCTTTTTAGCACTTCTTTAACCTCTTGAGATTCTGCCATATTTGCTGGCCTTCGATTTTTACAAGTATGTAAACGCCTAACAAGCCTCTGGCCAATAATTAAATTTAAGGCTGGTGCCAACATATAAGGTTTTACTCACATATTCAGCAACCTTGAAATAGCACCAACAGCAGAATTGGTATGAAGGGTTGATAGCACTAGATGCCCGGTTAAAGCAGCATTTATAGCTATTTTAGCTGTCTCCAAATTACGAATCTCTCATACTAAAATAATATCAGGATCCTGCCTCAAGATTGCTTTAAGTCCCTCCTCATAGGTATATCCTTTTTTTTCATTTATTTGAGATTGCTGAATGCCAGGAAGTTCATACTCCACGGGGTCTTCTAGAGTGATAATCTTTTTATCTGGGCTATTTAATTTTGAGAGTATTGAATACAAAGTTGTAGTTTTACCAGATCAAGTAGGTCCAGTCATTAATATCATACCATGCGACTTTGTGATATTTCTTTCTAAAATCTCTAATTGATCAGCTAAGAATCAAATTTCTGTAAAAGACATAACCCCCTTTGAACTATCCAAAAATCTCATAACTATATTTTCCCCTCTAAGCCCTGGCATGAAAGATACTCTAACATCTATTTTAACTTTTTTTTCTCATTTGTAAGCATCAAAAGAAAATCTTCCGTCTTGTGGGACATCTTTAACATTTAATCTAACCCCTGAAAGAAACTTGATAATAGTATAATATTTTTTAAATTCTTCGTGAGAAAATAGTAATAAATTTTTTAAAACTCAATCTTTCCTTATACGCATTACTACACCTCAATTTTCAGATTGAAAGTGAAGGTCAGAAGATCATGATTGAAACGCTAATCTTATGAGCTCTTTTATAAAATGAGTGTCATCCATTTGATTTCTCTTTTCAAAGAGCTCGTGAATAAGTTCTTCTGCGGTTTTGTCATGAGCTTGCAATAATCTCTTTTGTCTTTGTTGTTCTTCTTTTTGACGCTGGTATAGTATATCATACCACTTAAGAGCCAATGAAAAACTTTCCTTGTCAGTATAAAAAAACTCCACATCATATCATTTTAATTTTAACTGTTCAACTAACTGTGCCACCAAGGCCGGATGATTATTAGTAGTAAGTATTTTAAGTTTTTTACCATTTTTACCAAAAATCACAGCCTCCACTTTTTCAGCTATTTTCTCAGGGACAATATTAAGTAAGTCCAAATCAGGAGTGATCTTAGCTACATCCTTTCACTCCAAAATTTTTTTATTTAATAAGGACTTACTTGATTGTTTTTTTGCCATTCGATTGGATTAGTATTACTCCAAATAATCTTCCACATTATAATTTTAACTACTAACGAGGTTAATGTCAAAAAAAGAAAAATATACAAACAATCCTACTTCCAAAATATTGACATATTTAATTTTTTAGGATATAATTAATTATGTTTTATGATCCATTTACTGGAAAATGAAAAATCTTAAAGTCAAAAACCTACATTTTTACACCAATTACAGACCACACAAAGAGCTTCCTATTTCCAAAATGAATCTAACAATATTATTTCTTGCTTTAGCTTTTGCAAGTATATCCATTTTAATAAACAGGCCTTATATGTCCCTGTTTGCCCAACTCCTAGAAGCTTGAAAAGGCTTGATCAATTCTATAGAAGACTTTAGTAAATACGACGCTCAAATTCAAAGCAATAGTCTAACTCGACCTTTTCAAAAAGTAATCCACCGAGGTAAAGTAACAAATTACCGAGACATAAGAACCAAAGATTGGGACCAAATACCCTCAAACTTAAAAATTCCTTTCCCTCAAGATCCTCTAAAATATATAAATAAATGGAGAGATAGCGCTCCTTATTCTCCTCCCGAATCATTAAAAGAAGAGTTTCTGCTTTACAAGAGGCTATTTACTACCCTGTGGAATTGATGATATTCTTGTGATTTAACCAGATGCGACCGATGGAATCAAACAAAAGGAGAACACGAATGAGTAGATATAGTAATGCCTATAAACACTCCTATTCAGTCTATATCAAACTGAATAATTATAGAGAAAAATGGTAACTCTTCTCCTTATCTTGGCAACTATGTAGTAGTTTTAACCAAAATAGACAATCAATATTTTGCAATTTATTACTGACATATGAATAAAATATCTCCAAATATCAAGGAGGGCACCATAATTAGTAAGTGACAACTAATATGATATGTTGGCAATACAGGTAAAAGTTTTTGATCTCATCTGCACTTACAGATAAACAAACTGTGATCAGTATCGTTAAATCAATTCAATTTATCCCAACAGTTAAGCAAGATATGGACAGACAAAAGCACACCTAATCCTATCATATCTTACTCTGTGGATCCCCTAATATTCATTGCACAACATTTATCTACACTCGAAAATAGTAGTGAACAACTATCAAAATCTATAAACAATCTCAAAAAAAACATTGTCGATAATGAAATTAGCTCATCTTCTGAGTCAACAAACACAAGTAAAACAAAAACTAATCCGAAAGATACTGTCAAAAGCCCCACCACCAGCAATATTAAACAACAAAAAAAAGATACAACAAAATTAAAAATAAGTTTATCCTATACTCCTAAAGAACCCATAGTAAATCATAAGATTACAATTAACATATCAGGTCCCAAAACCTCAAGCAATGATTTGCTTTTAAAAATATACACGCCTGAATGAACTCTCCAGAAAAAAACAATAAGCTCTATTCCCACAAAAATAGATCTAACACCTACTAAAGCCGGTTACTATTTAATAAGCTTGTACAATGATAACAAAAGATTGCTCAAAGACAAAATAAAGGTGAAAGCATTCAAAGATATTTGAGAAGATCAGAATTTCAATGCTTTGGTTTATTTATTTAATAACTGAATTGTTCAAGGCTATCAAGGCAAACTGGAACCAGATCAATATATAACAAGAGCACAACTTACAAGCATTTTGATGAGGGCTATTTTTCAGTGAAATGTTGATGATCTAACTCAACAAATGAAAGAATACATAAAACAAAATGGTCCTTTCTTTGATGATATAAAAGGAGATGAGTGGTTCGCTCCTTGGGCTTATATGGCCTATAGACTAGGATATGTCAAAGGGGAAGGTGGCAAATTTTATCCTAATCAAAATATTACTAGAGCACAGCTGATAGCTATATATGGCAGAACTTTTGAAAAACAACGCCTCTCCCAATCTAAATTACGAAAAGATATATCCTCTTCTGATCGATTTTACAAATATGCAGTAGCTGCTAAATATGAAAACTTATTAGTTCACAAAGATAAAAACTTTAATCCCAACCAAAATATTACTAGATTAGAGGCCTTTCTCACTCTTTATAGATATTTAAAATCCCAGCAAAAAAATCTATCTTTCTCATTGGAAGAAATTAACACGGCACTAGCCTATTAATGTTTGAAATGCTAACATTCCAGCTAACGCTAATGTAATTATAACTCCTACCCAAACATTTTGCATATGCTTGTGAGCATCAGGGATAATGTCTGCAAACACTAGCCAAAACATAGCTCATGCAGCAAACCCTAACCCAGCAGGCAAGACACCAGTAAAATAGCTTACAAACAAATAAGCTGGTATAGCAAAAATAGGCTGTGGCAAGGAAGTGAATATAGACCATAACGCTGATTTCCGCCATGAAACTCCCCTTGGAACCAGTATACTACTTATCGCCAATCATTCTGGAATATTATGAATAGCAATTGCTATACTCATAACCACACCAAAATCTGCCCCTCCTCAAAATGAAGTACCAATCCCTATACCTTCTGCAGCGGAATGAATAGTCATTATCAAAATTATTAAAAACATTTTTTTAAGATTTTTTTGAGTTGCTTGGGTAAGTAACTGCTTTTTTAAATCTCCATCAACCTTTTGCTCCACAAACCAATGAGAAAAAAATACAAACACTAATCCTAAAACAATCCCTAATATTGTTTTTTGTAAAGACAAAGAAATACCCTCATATACCAACCCATAGCTCGCTCCTAGCATCAATCAAGCAGCAATAGCGTTTGAAATACCTATAACCAGAGGATCTTTCCTTTTCAAAAAAATAAAGGGCAATGCCCCCAATCCTGTTGCTACAGCAGTTAAAAGAGCATACCAAAAGACGCTCCATAAACTAACTTCTGTCATCTTAATTAATCTAAAAACTTAAAATAAAGATATTTACTTTTTAGCCTTCTTAGATTTAGGCGCTACGTATTTTGATATTACACCACTACCCCACTTCAAAACTCTAGAACCTCTATTAACCGTAGTAATAGAAATTCATAATTTTTGAGCAATTTCTCTTTGCGGATGTCCGGCTTCCAATAGACGTAATATCTCGATTCTTTCAGCAAGATCAGATATTTCTTTTGGAGTTAACAAATCTTCAAGTACAGCTTCTAGATCTTTCTTTTTGATTCAGCTAAAGAATTCTGCTACTTCCCTTAATTTTTTTTCTAGTTGCTTGGAAACAGCCATATTTTGTTTTTAAAAAATAAATCACATTTTTAATATATTAAAACAACCCTAAATATCAATAGTAAACTTACAAAAACAATTCTATCAAAATAACTAGCACAGACAAAAAGCCAGTAATAAATATGGTGAATCTATACGGTTTTATAGCGTAAGCCTCTAAAAAAACTTCACTCGTTCCCAACCGTACCATGGAACCTGCTGCAAATCACAAACCTACAGGTAAGAAACTTTCAAAAATACTCACAAATATATATGCTAAGATAGCAAAAATGAGCTGTGGCGTAGAAGTAAATATAGCCCACCAACCAGCTAATGGCCATGGGACTTTTCTAGGCACCAATATGCCTGCTACTGCCATTCATTCTGGGATATTATGAAATGTCATAGCTAAAGACAATAATATTCACAACTGTTCTCACTTAGCAAATCAAACTCACAGCCCTATTCATTCTGCTATTGCATGAAAGGACATTCCACCGATAATAAGTAAAGCTTTTGCAAAATCTCTATGGGGCATATGAGCAAAAAACAGTTTTTTTGCACTCTCCAAGGATCACCATTTTTTAACCAGATAAGAAGTAGTATTTATGAATATTAATCATACCACTAATCATAAAAAAGTTTTCAAAAAACTTATCTGCATTCCCTCATAGATCAAAATAGCACTAACTCAAAGCATTAATCAAGCAGCGAAGATATTACTCCAATATATAATTTTATCCTTATTTTTAATCTTGGAAAGTAACGCAAAAGGAAGGGCTCCAAGCCCCGAAGCTAAAACTGCAATACCTACAAAAACTAAGATTTCTAACAATCTTTTTGTTTCAATATCCATATGCTTAGATAAATTCCTTGCATTAAAAGTGATTGCATTATATATCTAGTTGTGCTTTTTTCAAGGTTTAAATTGATTTTAGCAGGATTTTTAATAATATTCAAGAGTTTTAAATTCAACTTATTAGTAATGCTTCAAAAAATTCGTCATTCCTTGGCCCATATACTAGCACAAGCAGTGCAAAGAAGCCGAGATGCTAATGTCAAACTGTGAGTATGACCTGCTATAGACAACGGATTTTATTATGATTTTTTATTTAGCAATCAGTCTCCTAGCGACACAGATCTCAAACAATTACAAAAAACTATGGAAGTTATTCTAAAGGAAAAGCAATCCTTTAAGCTTTTTAAAACCAATCCAGAAACGGCTCAAAAAATAAACCAATATCTAAATCAACCTTTAAAAAATGAACTACTTCAAAAATTTCAAGATCAAGGTGAAACTAATATTACTTTTTACGCTAATACAATACCCAAAAAATTAGCTCAAAATATCCAATCCAATTATCCTCAATGGTTTCAAAAATATCAAGATATCACCCATTTTGTACATAAATTGCTTGAAGCATGAGAAGTTGAATGACAACTTAACCAAGATGAGTTTATTAGCTTTTTTGATATGTGTGAAGGACCCCATGTGTCCAACACCCAAGACATACCCAGGGGAGCTTTTCAACTGGCAAAGGTAGCAGGTGCTTATTGGTTAGGAGATGAAAAAAATCCTATGATGACTAGAATATATGGCTATGCCTTTGAAACACCGACTCAACTAAAAGATTACCTTCATATGCTACAAGAAGCAAAAAAAAGAGATCACAGAATACTTGGAGAAAAACTAAAACTTTTTAGGATATCTCCAGATGTAGGTGCTTGACTTCCATTACTGCATCCAGCATGAACAACTATCAAAAATGAAATAATAAATTATTTACGAGAACTAAACAAAAAAGAAGGATATGAACGGATATGGTCGCCTCACATTACAAAAGGAGAACTTTACAAAATATCAGGGCATCTAGACAAATATGGAGAAAATATTTTCAAAGTTAGCGCATGAGAAAATGAATTTTATCTTAAACCTATGAATTGCCCTCACCACATTCAACTCTTCAAAGATAATCAGTTCTCATATCGTGATATGCCCATTAGATACTTTGAACCTGCGACAGTTTACAGAAATGAAAAGTCTTGAGAACTATTAGGACTCACAAGAGTTATTTCTTTGACTCAAGATGATGGACATGTATTTGCTCGCCCAGATCAGCTTAAACAAGAAGTCGGTAAAATTGTTAAAATAATAAAAACCTTTTACCAAACTTTGGGGCTGCTTGATCAATATTGGGTTTCTCTATCATTGAGAGGAGAAGATAAAGAAAAATACTTGGGAGAAGACGAGCTTTGGGATCAAGCAGAAAGCTCTCTTAAAGAATTAGCAAAAGAGTTTGATCTAAACTACAAAGAAGTTCCTGGAGAGGCTGCATTTTATGGACCAAAGCTTGATTTTATGTTCAAAGATGCTATTGGTAGGCAATGGCAACTAGCTACCATCCAAGTAGATTTTAATTTACCCCAAAGGTTTGAAATATTTTATATAGACCAACATTGAGAAAAACAAACCCCTGTTATGATTCACAGAGCCATTTCCTGATCATTGGAAAGATTTATGGGAGTTTTAATAGAGCATTTTGCAGGAGTCTTCCCATTATGGCTATCTCCAAGACAAGTTCGTATTTTACCAGTTGGAGAGTCTCATATCTCATACGCACAAGAGCTCTACAAAAAACTTTTTGAAAATGATGTAAGGGTCGATATAGATACTTCTGATACTTCCTTAAACAAAAAAATTAGAAACGCCGAAAAGCTACATATTAACTATATAGTTGTGGTAGGAGATAAGGAGGTACAAAATCAAAGTGTAGCTGTAAGAAGCTATAGGACAAAAAAAATAACACAACTCACCGTATGACAATTCTCACAAATTCTGTTAGATGAAATACAAACCAAGAGCCTAAATGCCCTTTTGTAAACTTTTGAGCCTATCAAATCTAGATCTAAAAAAAGGAAGGAATTTATCCAATCATTTAGGAAGATATCTTAAAGCTTTATCAAAATCTCACCTTAAAAAAAGTTCTCTAATTTGAGTAGCACTAATATTTTTAAACCTTTGAGGAACCCATAAAACTCTATCAACAAAAATATCCCTAACCCGGGAGTTGCCTGTCACTATCAAGTGTTTAGGATGTCTTTTTTGTATAAAATTTTTTCGTTGCAAATCACTTTTTGTATCAGGAATAGGAGCTAGTTTTATCTTTTTTAGGTTTTTTGCTGATAAGTGCCTAGATAATGTATGTTTCAGCAAAATCCTTCTCTCTCGATAACTAAAAGGATTGTGCAAAGAAATCATTTGATTAGTGCTGCCTAGACCCAATATCAATTGTTTTGTCTGAGGTAAAATTTCCTTTATTACTTCCAGATGCCCCAGATGAAAAGGCTGGAATCTACCAATAAACAGATATTCCTTTAAATTAAAATCTTTCATTGGGATTTAAAAGTAAATAATTATAATTTACCCTGTTCAATTTTAATAATCTAAAATAAATATTAAAGAGATGGGGCTGATGTTAGCTATATTAGGGTTTTTGCTTATGATATTACTGCACGAATTAGGACATTTTTGGGCTGCTAAAAAAAGTTGAGTCAAAGTAAAAGAATTTTGAATCTGAATTCCTCCAAGGATACTCACATTATGGGAAGATAAGGATTGAACAATATACACACTAAATCTTTTACCACTTGGAGGATTCGTTCGTCTAAAAGGAGAGGATCCAATTCAACAGGAAGAATTCCTGGCACAAGATAGTTTTTTCTGACAGCCTTTAAAAAATAAAATACTAATACTAATTGGATGAATATTAATGAATATAGGTCTAGCATGGCTACTTTTAACTGCATGATTCTGGATGGGATTAAAGCCCTTGATGATAATTCCTCAAAATATGCTTCAGATAGAAACCCATTCCTACCTTTTGCCCACTTTTACAAATTTAAGACAATGGTGAGTAATTCCCCCCTCTTCTCAGGAAAAGGTCAAAATTATAGGCTTACTTTCTGGATGATTGGCCTCTAAGGCTGGTCTAAAAACTGGTGATATAATCCTTTCTGTTAATGGAACACCTGTAACACCTGATAGCTTAAGCCTAGTACTAAAAGACTCTATAAACAAAAATATATCCATCACTTATTTGCCATCTTGAGCAAATTCTTCCCAACAACTTTTTTTACAGTGTCCTGAGGATAGCTGCTTCTTGGGAATCAAAATGGATTCCCCATCCTTTGAATACCCAACCTTTAAATTTGACTTACCTCAAGCCTCAATAGTGGCTTTAAAAGAATTAGCACAAGAGACAAAAATATCATTTTACATTCTTAAAAATCTATTCAAAAATCTGCTCTCTTTTGACAAAGAAGGCCTTTCCAAAGCGGGAGAAAATATACATTGACCTGTATTAGCAGCAAAAATGAGCGAGAATATTTTAAATAACTTAGGTATTGGAAGTTTTTTGGCTTTTTTAGGTATTATTTCTTTATCCCTAGCTATTTTGAATCTTCTACCTATACCAGCTTTGGACGGAGGCAGGTTACTTTCAATACTAATCCAATCTATCCTCAGGCTCAACCCAACAAAGTACTTTTTAATAGAAAGTTACATAAATATTTTTTTCTTTGTTTTGTTGATGATATTAGGCTTATATATAGTCTACAAGGATGTTCTGACTCTAAAATCACTAACCTAGCCAAAAAAGTAAAAACAGCAAAGTAATTAATGAAAGTACAATTTGAATCAACCACATTCTACCCACAATATTGTATTCTGGGTAGCCCAAAAACTCTAACCAATGATGCAAAGGAGCTATAGGAAAAAGTTTTCTTTTAAATAGCTTTTTCCAGCTTATTTGCAAAAAAGAAGTTAAAAGTTCAGCCCAAAAAATACCTAGTAAAAACAAACTAGGCACGAAAATAGGAGCTCTATTGTCTAGCAGATAAATTGTAGCCGCCATCAATCCCCCCAAAGCCAAAGCTCCACTATCTCCCATAAATATCTTAGCAGGGGGAATGTTAAACCACAAAAAAGCTAATAAAACAGCTGCAACAACCATCAGCAAAGTAGTAGAAAGATACCAACCGACCCAAAAACTGTAAATACCCAAAACCAATAATACGAAAAGACTAACTCCTCACGCTAAACCATCCAATCAGTCAGTAATATTAACTGCATTCGCCAAAGATATGGTAAACAAAAAAGTGAGTAAAAAATATCCAAACCCTAGGTCTATTTCTGGCAAAAAGGGCCATAAATTAACTGTGCTAATTCCTAATTTGAAGTAAAACCACCAACTTATGAAAAAAGCGAATATTATCATCCACACTAATTTTGCCTTAGCAGTAAGACCTTTTATTTTACTTTTACCAAAATAATTAAATATATCATCAACCAATCACAGCAATCCCATAAAGAAAAAGGCAAATAGCAAAATATAGGTTTCTTGTCTAGATATCAACGAATTATTAATAACTCAAGCTTTAACCAACCCCAATGAAAGCAAAACTAAAATACCGGTAACAAACAAAAACATCCCTCCCCCCAATGAAGGAACTCATCATTTATGTATATGTAGTTTTTTAAAAATTTCCGCTTTTTTACCATCTACAGCCTCTTCACGAATTCTTTGCCCTAAGCCCCATCTCTTTAATAAATAAATGTACACTGGAAATAATCCAAATGCTAGAAAAAACGCTAATAAAAAATATACTATTATATAACTAAGATATTGGCTCATTGTATCTTTATAATCATTTAATTACCAAATATATTAATCATTTTATTCTTTTTTTTAACCCCTGTTTGACAAACAATCTATCCTATTTGGCTTTGACATACAATATTATTTTAGTAAAGTCTATGAAGATTTATAACTTAACTATTCCTAATTATGGGTAAAACAATACAGCTTTCCGATGAACTATCTCAAGCACTAGACCAAATTAAAGAGATTATATCAAAACTAGCAGGATCTAAGATAGAATCTGATGAAGAAGTACTAGAAATATTGATTAGATGATTCATAGAGAGCTTAATTAACGAATGAATGGGGGGAGAATCTCCAGAGACCCAACCAGGGGATTCTTCTGGGCCCATATTAACAGAATAGTCCTAAGCCTCATAAGTTCAAGATCATGATTTAACCTTCTCTTTAGATAGAGAAGGTTTTTTATCTAAAATAAAAAATGGGCCCGCAGGGAATCGAACCCTGGACCACCGGCTTAAAAGGCCGTTGCTCTACCGACTGAGCTACGGGCCCATTTATTATAAGTGGGCTTATATTTGCCCACTACCAACTAATTTTTTATAACAACTAGAACAAATATGAACCTTAACCTTTATTCCTTCTTCAATCTCAATATTTTTTTTCAATATATTGGGCTTAAACCATCTCTTTGTAGCTCTCATACTATGAGATCTATTGTTACCACTGTGAGGTCTTTTACCACAAACTTGACATACTTTTGCCATTTTAATAGCTTATCAAAACTAAATCTTTATTCTTCTTCTCCGCTAGTGCTCTCTTCTGATGTTTCTTCTCCTTCAGAAGCTGATTCTTCGGCTTCTTCTTGCTGTAAAGCCACTACAGTAACTACAGGGGCTTCGAGATCTTCTAGCACTTCGACTTTTTTACCAAGATCCAAATCTTTTACAAATATTACATCATTAACTGTTTTAATACTGCTAACATCCACCTTTACATCATGTGGAAGATCCTGAGGATAAGCACTAACACGAACCTGCTGCAACAATTGCTCTATTTGTCAAACTTTATTTTTTTCAACCTCTGACTCACCAATTAATACCACAGGCACCTCAGCCTCTACTTTTTCATCTCTAACTACCACTTGAAAATCCACATGTTGCAAAAAATCTCTCACAGGATCCTTTTGAATATCTCTAACCAACACCCAAAATTCCTTACCATCTTCCGTTTTTAATACAATTGGTGTAGAGCTTCAAGCTTTTGCATATTCTTTTAAAAACGGTATTTTTTCTACAAATATATCTATATTTTGCTCCAAAGAAGAGCCATAAATTACGCCTGGCACCAACCCTTGCTTCCTAAATGGTCTAACTTTTTTACCTTTTACATCGCGATAACGTATGCTTAAGCTCATCGGAATATATCTACAAATTTAAATTTATTTACTTTTCATTAACCTTTTGCTCCTCAACTTGGCTTGTCTACCAACCTTTTCCCTAAGGTAATAAAGCTTTGCTCTCCTAATCTTGTATTCATCAAGAATCTCTACTTTTTTAAAGTTAGGAAAAGCAAAAGGGTATATTTTTTCTATTTTAATGCCTGCAACCTCTCCTCTAACAGTGAATGTCCCATCAGCATGTTGAGGTTTTTTGGTTTTAATAACAATCCCTTTGAACCTCCAAAGCCTATCACCTATTTTTTCCTCAATATATACTAGCTGACCTGGTTTGATGTTTTTTAGATCAGCCATCCCCTTCTCTTCCCAAATCTTCTTTAATACTTCAAAGTTCATTTTGTAACGTCAATATATAAAGATTACTTGCTAAGCTTTCTCATCACTTGTGCTTTGTACATTCTTTGCTGCTCCAAAGATCTCCTAATCTCCAAAAGTATTTTCTTTTCTACCCTGAAAAGTGCTTTATTAACTTTCCTCTTTGCTCTAGTTCTTAATCTTGCCATTTTCTTCTTCTAGTTTTTTAAATTTGCTAAAAGCTTTTGAGCTCACTTTTGTTCAAAGAACTTTTGAATCTCTTCATGACTAATACCGTATTTTTTTATCCTAGCATATACCATTGGAAGCGTACTTCTTACCCAATTACTCATATATTCCTTTTCGCTTTTTTTGGCTACCAACAACAACCACTCCAAAGTTTTTTTATACTTTTGAGCTGATTTTTTTCTCTTCCTATTTGGATTGTAAAATATATGCTTCTTTTTTAACCTAAATGCATTCCCCATCCTTAAATGTTCTTCAAAGATAAAACCTTATTATTTAACATACTTAGCCAAATAAGCAAACGCCTTATTAGCCTCTGCCATCCTATGAGTATCTTCCTTCTTTTTTACCGCAGCTCATTGTCCTGAGTAAGCAGCCAATAATTCCTCTGCTAATTTTTTATAAAACTTTCCTCATTTTTTGGCTCTAGCTGCATCTAATATCCACTTACTTGCATAATAAAACTTTTTATTCGCTGGCACCTCAACAGGAATTTGATAAACAGCACCACCTATTCTCTTAGATCTTACCATCACTTGAGGAGAAGCATTTTCAATTGCCACCTCCCATACCACCAATGGATTTACATGCCCATTTGATTTGATCTCTTCCAATGCAGCATAAAAGTTTTTCCTAGCTATATTTTTTTTACCATCTTTCATAATATAGTTTATGAACTTTTCAACTTTTTCAGTAGTTGACGGTAAAACAAAAACCGGCGCTCTTTTGAATTTCTTACCCATTCTTTACTAATTCCAAATAAAATTATTTTTTAGGTCTTTTGGTTCCATACTTTGATCTTGACTGCTTTCTACCCTCAACACCTGCTAGATCATAGACACCTCTAACTAAGTGATACTTAACACCAGGCAAGTCCTTCACCCTTCCTCATCTAACTAGAACTACGCTATGCTCTTGAATATTATGACCTTCTCATGGTATGTAAGCAATCACTTCATGCCCATTTGACAGTCTAACTTTTGCTATTTTTCTTTGAGCAGAATTAGGCTTTTTAGGACTAGCTACTGTTACCTTTAAACAAACACCTCTTTTAAAAGGAGATGGCAATGAAACCACTTTATTTCACTTCAATGTATTAATAGTATATTGCAATGCTGGCGCCTTAGACTTCTTCACTTTGGGAGTTCTTCCCTTTTTAACCAACTGATTAAATGTAGGCATATCTTTTTTGGACAATTTAAAAACGTCAAGCTTCACTATACCAATTTAGAACCTAATTTCAAGACAAAGTTTTAATTTAATGGGGAGGATGACGGGACTTGAACCCGCGACCACCAGGGCCACAACCTGGCGCTCTACCAACTGAGCTACATCCTCCAAATAGCTTGCAAAATATAAATATTTAAAGCCACATTTCAAGTTTTCCTACAATATTACAAAACCTAAGCTAATCTCGATACTATTATTACGTTTTCACTATTATCTTGTTAAAAACACCTCCAAAACTTAATATATTCAATAAAATTTTATGCTTATTTTCATTTATGCAACTATGACAACCAACATCACAACTATAATCTATATTTTAACAAAAACCTCGAGCAAAAAGCGAAATTAAAAACACAGCTTTTAAATAAAAAAGCGGGCGCTATGCCCGCCTAGTCATCCCTATTTTCTTGGCGAAAATTAATTAGACTCCTCTTTTCTATAAGAATAAATTATATAAGCTATGAAAAATACAATAGATATAGCTATTAGCAAATTAGTCGCAGGTCCCACCTTTGGAGGCTGCTTTACAGTTGGTTGTCAAGTAGTTGCTTCTACTTTAATTGCATATTCTTTTTCTGAACCGACCTGTTCGCCTTGAGCATCAACCGGAACTAATCTTACTACAATATCACCTCATTCAGCCACAGTTATAACAGCTCCTTGCTGAGTAGCTGGCACACTAGTAACTTTTGTAGCTTCTGAGGTAGCAGGATCTACTACATACACATCTACCATTACGTCCTCTGGTCAAGCATAAGTCCAACTCAAAGAGATCTCATTGCCACTTGTACTATGAGATATATTATCTATAACAGCTTTAACTGGAGGAACTTGGTGTTGTTCTTGCTGCTCCATATCCCCTTCCACAGGTGCTGCTGGTGCTAAAGTTACAAAAGATTTCCCAGCAGTTGTAGCTGTTCCAAGATCCACACTACCATCCTCATTTTCAAATAATGGAGCTACAGAATAATAGTAGGTTGTATCTGGTTGAAGATTATTCAATCTATAAAGTACATATTCTCCACTAAAGCTCACTTCAGGTGTTGGATTGTCCAAATCAACATCCCTTTGATCTACTAAAGCTGAATCTGTCTGATCAAGAGGAGTTGTAGCATAAAATATAGCATATTTTGTTATAATATCACCATTATCATCTATCAAAACTGGAAATTTAATTACTGCATAATCTTCTCATACTTCTGCTACTGTTACCTCTTGAGAAGTAGTTTCATCAAATCCTACACCTTGTGCAAAAACCATAGGAGTAGCTAATATTATACCAGCAGCTAATCCCAAATACAAATTTTTCATGGTTATAAATTTTTTTATTATATAAACAGTGACACAAGTTATATTAAAAAAAATTTCGTAAAAATCAAATTTATCTTGTAAAAAAACTACAAATTATTATTCCTTATTTTAAGAAAGCATTTATAAGATATTTAGTTATAACAATAAAACCAGATGATAGAAGAATTTAAAAGAAAATGACAAAAGGCAATAGAGCATCTACAACAAGAATTTGCACATTTACATATAGGTAGAGCATCCTCCCAACTTGTGGAGAACCTTCAAATATTCGTGCAAAGTTGGGGAAGCAAGCAACCCCTATGACAGATAGCTTCAATCTCTATTCTCGACGCATCTACTCTCAAAATAGAGCCTTGGGACAAAAGTATATTATCAGATATAGAAAAAGGTATATATGAAGCTCAACTTGGTCTGACTCCCCAAAATATGGGAGAACATATTTTAGTGAAAATACCACCTCTTACCCAAGAAAGAAGAAAAGAACTAACAAAGCTAGTATCTCAACTCGGAGAAGAAGCAAAGATTGCCATAAGAAACGCCAGACAAGAAGCTTTAAAAGATATAAAAAAACAATTTGAAGAGAAATTACTAAGTGAAGACGAAAAGGGTAGACTAGAAAAACAAATAGATGAAACAACAAAAGATCTTAACCAACAAGTAGATAAAATCGTAGAAACAAAAAAGCAACAAATAATGGAAGTATAACTTTTACTTTTCAAGCTTATCTATAAATAGTATTCAATCCAAATGATCAATTTCGTGCTGGACAATTCTAGCGTTAAAATCATAAAAAGTTTTTTGATGTTTTTGTCCTTTTATATCGTAAAAAGATACCTCAACCCAATTGTACCTCTTAACCTTTCATTCAATACCAGGTAAGGAAAGGCATCATTCTATATCCACATTCATCTGTTCAGAAACTTGCGTAATTTGAGGATTAATCAAAACCTCATCTCAGATTTGCTGTAATCTACCCCCCTTATCTTCCCACAAAGTTACAGCTATAATCCTAATATTTTTTCACACTTGAGGAGCAGCCAATCAAACTCCATCATAGATATACATTAATTCTTTCAAAGACTTGGCAAACTCTTTAGTTTGCTCGGTCAACGGAAATTTTAAAGATTCAGAAACAGTCCTAAGAATAGGATTATCTTTTCATTTTTGTAATGGATATTTCAACCTCAGTATTAAAGGATTATCTAGGATCAATGCCATTTTAAAACATAATCTACTTAAATTTACTTGGTTATATTTTTTTAAACAAAAAAAACAACCCTTAAGGGTTGCTATCGCTTAGTCCATTAAAATTTAGGTATGAGAGGCCAAGCACCATAAAAGTAGCCAACTATAATATGTTGTAAGATATAATTAGAGAGATGGTCTATCCCCACGTTCCCGTAGGGATACCTTGTTACGACTTCACCCCAGTCACCGGTTCCCTCCTCAACCCGCAGGGCGAGTCTTCAGAGGGCCCCGGCTCCCATGGTGTGACGGGCGGTGAGTGCAAGGGACAGGGACATATTCACGGCGGCGTGGCTGATCCGCCATTACTAGCGATTCCGGCTTCATGCAGTCGAGTTCCAGACTGCAATCCGCACTAGGACGACTTTTAAGGGATTAGCTTCACCTCACGGTGTCGCTGCCCGCTGTAGTCGCCATTGTTTCGCCTCTGACGCCCTGGGCATAAGGGCCATAATGACCTGACGTCATCCTCTCCTTCCTCCGGGTTGCCCCGGCAGTTTCCCTAGACATTCTAACTAGGGATGAGGGTTGCGCTCGTTCCCGGACTTAACCGGACACCTTACGGCACGAGCTGACGACGGCCATGCAGCACCTGTCCTGCCCCTCCCAGCAAAGCTGGGAACCCCTGCATTTCTGCAGGGTTTTGAGCAGGATGTCAAGCCCAGGTAAGATTCTTGGCTTATTATCCAATTAATCGAGGCGATCCACCGCTTGTGTGTCCCCCCGCCTATCTGTTTGAGTTTCGGCCTTGCGGCTATACTCCCCAGGCGGTGTGCTTAACGCGTTAGCTTCCGGCACCCACTCCTAAGAGCAGACACCTAGCACACATAATTTACAGCTAGGACTACCAGGGTATCTAATCCTGTTTGCTCCCCTAGCTTTCGTCCCTCACCGTCAGAACAGGTATAGCTAGCTGCCTTCGCTTTTGGCGTTCCTCCCGATATCAACGGATTTCACCCCTCCACCGGAAATTCCACTAGCCTCTACCTGCCTCTAGCCTGACAGTATCTACCCCCTTCCCACAGTTAAGCTGTGGTCTTTGAAGGTAGACTTATCAGGCCGGCTACGGACACTTTACGCCCAGTAAATCCGGGTAACGCTTAGGGCCTACGTATTACCGCGGCTGCTGGCACGTAGTTAGCCGCCCTTTATTCCTGAGGTACCGTCAGTCGTCTTCCCCCAGAAAAGGAGTTTACACCCCGTAGGGCTTCATCCTCCACGCGGGATGGCTGGGTCAGGGTTTCCCCCATTGCCCAAGATTCCTCACTGCTGCCCCCCGTAGGGGTGCGGGCCGTGTCTCAGTCCCGCTGTGGCCGATCATCCTCTCAGACCGGCTACCCGTCATCGCCTTGGTGAGCCGTTACCTCACCAACTAGCTGATAGGACGCATCCCCCTCCTGGAGCGGACAAGCCTTTACTCCTTGGATCTTGTTGATCCGCAGAGACTATGGGGGATTAGCAGGGTTTCCCCTGTTATCCCCCACTCCAGGGCAGGTTAGATACGCGTTACTCACCCGTTTGCCGCTGTCCTGAATGCTCCGCACCCTCCTCCGAAGAGGAAGGATTGGAGCGAAGGACCGCTCGACTTGCATGTGTTAAGCCTCCCGCTAGCGTTCACCCTGAGCCACAGTCAAACTCTTCATATGAAAGAGGTGCTTGACCTCCCATACCTAAATTTTAATGAACTCTCAATGTTTTAATGACTGTGTAACACAAGCCTATAGCTTGTAATGGTGGCCTCACCTACTTTCCCAGCCCCGTATGGGACCAGTATCATCGGCCATAGTAGGCTTAACTTCCGTATTCGAAATGGGAACGGGTGTTTCCCTACTATGTATGGAGACCACCACTACAAACAATAAGCACAACAGACGCTCAAATGTATCATGTTTTTGAAAAATCAAAAGCCCTCTCGGCCTATTAGTACCGCTCAGCTAAACCCATCACTGGGCTTACACCTGCGGCCTATCAACCTGGTAATCTCCCAGGGGCCTTACTCCCGTATTGCTACGGGAAGGGCGACCTAATCTTGGGACGAGTTTCCCGCTTAGATGCTTTCAGCGGTTATCTCTTACCAGCATGGCTACCCGGCTGTGCCCTTGGCAGGACAACCGGCACACCAGAGGCTGGCCCACTCCGGTCCTCTCGTACTAGGAGCAGCCTCCCTCAAGTCGCCTACGGGCGTGGCAGATAGGAGCCGAACTGTCTCACGACGTTCTGAACCCAGCTCGCGTGCCGCTTTAATGGGCGAACAGCCCAACCCTTGGGACCGGCTACAGCCCCAGGATGCGACGAGCCGACATCGAGGTGCCAAACGGGATCGTCGATGTGAACTCTTGGATCCCATTAGCCTGTTATCCCCGGAGTAGCTTTTATCCGTTGAGCGGACCCCCTTCCATCCGGAAGGCCCGGATCACTTTCGCCTACTTTCGTACCTGCTCGACCTGTCAGTCTCACAGTCAAGCTGGCTTATGCGAATACACTTTCACCACGGTTTCCATCCGTGGTAAGCCAACCTTTGCACGCCTCCGTTACTCTTTAGGAGGCTTCCGCCCCAGACAAACTGCCCAGCAGAAGCTGTCCCCCACCTCGTGGGGTTAGTGCCCCGACATGTGGAGGGTGGTATCTCACTGACGGCTCCACCCCGACTGGCGTCGGGGCTTCACAGCCTCCCACCTATACTGAACACCACATGCCAAGACACAACATCTACCTGCAGTAAAGCTTCACAGGGTCTTTCCGTCTAACCACGCCTACCCGGCATTTTTACCGGGATTGCAATTTCACCGAGCCCGGGTGCGAGACAGTGTGGGGGTAGTTACGCCATTCATGCGGGTCGGAACTTACCCGACAAGGAATTTCGCTACCTTAGGACCGTCATAGTTACGGCCGTCGTTTACCGGTGCTTCGCTCCCCAGCTTACACCGGGGAGTTTCACATTCCGGCACTGGACAGGCGTCAGCCCCTATACGTCCTGTTGACCAGTTAGCAGGGACCTGTGTTTTTGGTAAACAGTCCCCCCCACCTCATTCGCTGCGCCCCGACCAAAGTCGGGGAGGGCTTATCCCGAAGTTACGCCCGCTGATTTGCCGAGTTCCTTACACCCGGATAACTCGATCGCCTTGGTGTTCTCCACCAGCCCACCAGTGTTGGTTCTGGGTACGGGCTACCTGCAGTTAACCTGAGAGGTTTTTCTCGGCACCAGAATTGCAGAGCTCCCCCACAGGCCGAAGCCTGCAGAGTTGGCATCCCAGCTCGGCTTTGTGTGAGCAGCGGATTTCCCTACTGCCCACCCCCCTGCTAAAGCAGGGGTTGCCTTACTGGTTGCACTCCAATCCTTAAGAAGCCTCTACACATCCCGATGCGTCACCCCGTCGAACTGCAAGTAGGTACAGGAATATTAACCTGTTATCCATCGGCTTAGCCTTTCGGCATTACCTTAGGTCCCGACTAACCCTACGCCGACGAACGTTGCGTAGGAACCCTTGGGCTTCCGGCGACAAGGATTTTCACCTTGTGTCGTTACTCATGCCAGCATTTTCACTTCTCTGCAGTCCACCTCGCCTCACGACGAAGCTTCAACCCACAGAGAACGCTCCCCTACCGCCTTCACAAAGTGAAGACCTTAGGCTTCGGTGGATAGCTTGAGCCCCGTTACATCTTCGGCGCACTCCCACTCGACCAGTGAGCTGTTACGCACTCTTTAAAGGATTGCTGCTTCTGAGCAAACCTCCTGGCTGTCATAGCAGGAGCACATCCTTTTCCACTTAGCTATCACTTAGGGACCTTAGCCATAAGTCTGGGCTGTTTCCCTCTTGAGTACGGAGCTTATCCCCCGCACTCTGACTCCCTAGGATTCTCTAGCGTATTCGAAGTTTAGCAGGGTTTGGTAAGGCCTTTCGGCCCCCCTAGCCCTACCAGAGCTCTACCCCGCTAGAAACTAACCTAGAGGCTAGCCCTAAAGCTATTTCGGGGAGAACCAGCTATCACGGTGTTCGATGAGCTTTTCACTCCTAACCACAGGTCATCGGAGGAACTTGCAGCTTCCACCCGTTCGGGCCTCCCCCTGGCTCTCGCCAGGGTTCACCCTGCCCATGGCTAGCTCACACCGCTTCGGGTCTACTGACAGCGACTAAACGCCCTGTTAAGACTCGGTTTCCCTACGGCTCCGGCTATAACCGCCTTAGCCTCGCCACTGCCAGTAACTCGCTGGCCCATTCGTCAATAGGTACGCGGTCATTCTGCAAAGCAGAACTCCCACTCTTTGTGAGCATAGAATTTCAGGATCTATTTCACTCCCCTTCCTGGGGTTCTTTTCACCTTTCCCTCACGGTACTATGCGCTATCGGTGTAGGACGATATTTAGCCTTACCCGATGGTCCGGGCAGATTCACACCAGGTTCCACGAGCCTGATGCTACTCGGGAGCGCAAGACAAGGAGAGATGTCTTTTTCGGATACAGGACTTTCACCTTCTCTGGTCTGGCGTTCCAACCAAGTTCTCCTAAAGACATCCTTTGTAACTCCTCGGGCTAAGCCCCTCTTGCGTCCCACTACCCCCCACTCCGAAGAGTGAGGTTTAGGCTATTCCCCTTTCGCTCGTCACTACTCAGGGAATCGATTTCTCTTTCTTTTCCTCTGGGTACTGAGATATTTCACTTCCCCAGGTACGCGCCTTAACGGCACCCTCCTATAGAGGGTGGGTTACCCCATTCGGAAATCCCCGGCTATTAACGGCTGTTGGCGCCTGACCGAGGCTTTTCGCAGCCAACCACGTCCTTCATCGCTCGTCCTACCCTAGGCATCCATTCTATGCTCTTAATAGGCTTTTGACTTCCCAAAAACATGATACATTTGATCGTCTGTTAATGAACTCTCCTTTTGGTTAAGCGGTGCAGTTTATAATCATTCTTTTAAAAAAATCAAGACTTTTTTGCACAAAATTTATACAAAGATAAAAATATATACCTAAACAATCTCTTCAACTTTAATAGCCTTTTTAATTTTTTTGTACACTCATAACTTAAAAAGAGCAACAAAACTAAGCCACCCCAGTATTTTTGCCAAGAAAAACAACATCCTAACAAAAGGTAAAAATACTAGTGACAGCAAAAAAACAACACTTAGTTTAAAAGAAGGTTTAGAATAAAGAATCTTTATCTCATCTACCACACTTTCACACATTTTTATGTACACGTTCTTTCTCTCTTTAACTAAATTTTCATTCAGACTTTCATACCATGCTTTATAATTTATGAGTTGATCAAGTTTATATTTTGAAATGAGATTGTCATTATCTTTTTTTATATCTTCTTTATCTAGATTTGAAAACCTAGAAGCAATGCCAGAGAAAAAAGACGACAACTTTTGATTTGCGTAAAGCTGATTGCAATTTAGATTAAATTGAGGATATTTGTTGATCCAGAAAATCCCACTTAATAATGCAATTATCAACGGAAAAGATATAGCCCCTTGGGAAAAAACATGCCAGATCTTAATAGTTCTTCTGTTGAACAACTCCTCCTTATAAACACTCAAAAGCACAAAAACTCCAAGCCCCCATAACCAAAAAGCCAGGAACAACCAAATGCTTTTAGTACTAAGAGCGATTCCAAAGCCCAATGAAACAAATACTGCTACTACATATTTGTAATAAGGTATTCTAGAACCACCTGTCTCTATCAAAAAATAAAAACCCATTATATATATTAGCACTAGGGACAACAAAAAGGGAACAAAACTTCTCACTACATAAAAATAATAAATAAATCCAACTATCCCTATTCCATAAAGAACGAAAATCACCCACCTCCTGATAGTACTTGCTTTTGACATAAACAGAAATTATTTACTTAAAAACTCATCTTTGCCTACTCCACTTTTTATCAAACTCCTCCAATGATTTGTCAATAAAATTTTTCACTTTCTTGGTGGGAGTAGTAAACCAACCAATCAAAAATCTTTTAAATTCTCCCCATCCGAGCCTTAAAGTAGTAAATAATGTTTCGGATATTTCTTTTTTTGTCTTTGAGACGCTAATTTTTTTCTCTAGCTCTTTTAATGTTATACCCTGATCAGAAGAATTCATTCATTACATTGCTAAAAAATTAAATAACTATTCTTTGTGTTTTAAATCTATAAAAATCTACATTTTCCAATGGTCTGCCTCAAGATTTTTGTTTAATAAACGCCAAAGCTTGTTTTATCTCCAACACACCGGCTGTATTGGGTAACAGTGCCTCTACCTCAAAAGGAGAAGAATTAAACACAATTGCAACTCCATAATCAGTCATATTAGTTGCCAGCACCTCCTTCATCTCGCCAACCTTCTCCAGCAATTTCACGATATCAACTACTAAATATCTAATTTTCTTTTCCTCGGGGATAAAAAAACCTTCCCACAATCTTTCCAATGCCTCATTTAAAGGAAAGGAAGAAAGCAACACTCATTTGGAAATCAAAAGGTTCTTATTTTTATCAAAAGCTGAAATAAATACTCAAGATGGTTGAGAAAGATTAATCCCTCTCTTTTTCAAAGCCTTCTCAATTTTTTTTAACATTTTAAATAGAGCAGATAAAATCATAAACATTTAAAATAATATACTTAACTACTTTTTTTTTGCAATTTGTACTTGAAGTTTTAACCAATTTTATTACAATAGCACTATCACAAATTATGTGCCATAGATGTTAAAACTTTATATTATAATCAATATATCACAATGATTAATATTTGGGATAAACAAACGATTGTAGAATTTGGACAAAAAACACACCAGCTACCAGTTATATCTATATATTTGAATACAGATCACAGAGAAAAGGACGCCTATCAAAAAGCTTACTTAAGATTAAAAAACATATTTAAAGAACTTAAAGAAAAAAATAAAGACGAATCCAAGGATATCAAAAATATGATAGAAAGTTTTGAACAAGAAGCACTCGAATGGTTAAAAGGGAGCTTTAGACATCTCAAAAATGGGACAGTGATGTTTTTAGGATGAGATGAAAATCTATGGGAAATAGTAGAATTACCTCGTCCAGTAAAGACAACATACTATTTCCAAAATGAACCAGCTACCAAACCTCTTTTGGGATACTTGGACGAATATAAAAAACTGTTGGGAATTGTTCTTTCTCAAAGGGAAGCTAAACTATATCTTCAATATTTAGGAGAAATTAAAGAAGTAAATCAAATATTAGATACCTTTTTAGAATATGCCAAGACAAAAGACAAAGAAGGATGGTTCCCTTGAGCCACACCTGGTAGTTTATGATGATTTTATGAAAAAAATACAAGGTATGAAGGTGTGCTAAGAAGATATGTTAAATATATCTTGGATGAGATAGAAAAATTAAAAGACTCCCTTCAATTTGATAGAATCGTAATATTCACTCCTGAAAAACTCAAATATATTGTAGATGAAGAAATTAGCAAGTTTTTGAAAAACTTATTATCACACACATTCACAGGTAATTATATTAAAGCTGGCAAAAATCAAATAAAAGAGCTTTTAACACAAGTAGAGCAGAAACTCGAAAGAGAAGAGGAAGAAAAACACATTGAAGAAATTTACAGGAATATATGAAATAGTGAATACAAAAAAGGTGTAGCATGATTAAAAAATGTATTGGACCACTTAAATGCTCAAGCAGTTTGGTACCTAATGTTAGATGAAAATATACAATTTCCTGGATACAAAGGTAAAGAAACTGGAATGCTATATGAAAAACCAGAAGACAAAGTAACCGATGAAGAACTGATATATATTGAAGATTTAACCAATGAAATGATTGAAAAAGCAATCGAGCAAGATGCAAGAGTTAATCTAGTACCAGAGAACCAAAAACTTAAAGAACTAGGCTGAGCAGCTGCAATGGTAAGGTTTAAAATATAAAAAATTATATTAAATAAATTAAAAAGCTGGAGATCCTTCTCCAGCTTTTATCTTATCTAAATTCATACTTGTAAAAAGTATACCATCATACAGGATTTTTCTTTTGCCGACCAGATTGCTGCCGACCAAAAAGAGAACATTGTCATATCATTTCCCGCAGATATCATGAAGAACATTTTTTCCACTTATCCCAACATGTATTGTGTTCGGGATGCCAAGTTTCTCCATCTCTTTTTGCGGTAATACAATGAGAATCATTAGTAACTTTTTTATCAACCACCTTAGTACACGTTTTCCCAGCTGTATTTTTTCTACCTACATTAGATGCATTACATACTGTAACCGCTGCTATCGCACTACAATAAACAGTACTTCCTCCATTATATCATATACACTTCCAATTGTATGTTCCGTCATTCCCATTACTATCTATCCAAGATGCAGTTCACGCGCTACATAGACCTGATGAAGGTAATGTGGTATAAGAGCCTCCGTTGGCCGATCAACATCTTCAGTTTACTGCTGTTGGTGGAGAAACATTCCTCTTCCTAGCATAACAACTTACCGTACTTCCTCCATTACTTCATACACACCTCCAATTATATGTCCCATCATATGCATTGCTATCTACCCATGATATAGTTCACGCATTACATAATCAACTTGATGGACGGCTACTATATGTACCTCCATTCGCTGGTCAACAGTTTCAATTTATTGCACTAGAACTACCTCATCATCAACCCACTAATCTATCTATTTTTTGTCTAATTTGAGAACTTAAATCATTCCGATCTACTGCACCATTTGCTATATCAGCACTTGTAATCGTTCAATCTCTTATATCAATCCCCTGAATTGCGTTATTCGCTATATCAGCACTTGTAATCGTTCAATCTCTTATATCAATCCCCTGAATTGCGTTATTCGCTATATCAGCACTTGTAATCGTTCAATCTCTTATATCAATCCCCTGAATTGTATTATTTGCTATATCTGCACTCGTAATTGCTCAATCTCTTATATCCACACTCTGAATTGCACCATTCGCTATATCTGCACTTGTAATCGTTCAATCTCTTATATCAATCCCCTGAATTGTGTTATTTACTATATCCTCACTTAATATAACATCATCTTTTAAATGACCTGGATCTATATCTAACTCCCCATCTACTCTCACATCTCCTCAAAAACGTGCCCCTCCATTACTACCATCTAACACTATCTTTGCACTGCCTGATGGTGTACCATCTGTAGTTAATATTAATTTTGCCAAATACGCACGTAGTGAAGGAATTGTTGTATCTACATTTAGTGCCAACACAATGCTACCTATCCCTACAAATGCTCAAATTATTCAACTTACTAATGAGATTATGTATAAACTTAATGGCAATCACAAAACTTTTTTCATGATGTTACAATAAAAATTAAAATTTCCTCAATTTAAATTATATTTTTCTTAAATCTTTTTGTCAAAAAATGGGGCTTATATAAGCCCCATTAGTTAAAGAGATAATATATCAATTTTCTTTATTCAACTCCTACACACTGTCTTTCACATTCTTTTTTAGTATCAAAACCTGGACAGCTACATGCTGCATTAATCACTACTGATTCACACCCATCTCATTTTTCATTCAACACCCATCTTTCACCACAATACATCTGACAGGTAATAGTTCCAGGTTTTGGTGGATTCCAATAACATTTTTTATTTAGGTTATTCCTAGGAATTTTTGAATTGATGATCTTTTTCTCTAGCACTTTATCAAAATAAACGTATTTTTCAACATCCTTACCAAGTACAAAAAAATGAGCGAAATAACTATTAATGCTATACATTACATCCCCAATATATCCCACTCTAAAATTTAACTGCCTAAACCTCCACGGAGAAAGATCATCTCATCAAAAAGCCTTTAAAACTTCCTTGTAATTCTTAGATATGCTCTCTAAAATACCGCTTTCAAGATCTATGGTAAAGCCCTTGAGCCCTACAAATGTTGTCTTTTGAGTTGTGTAAGGATAACATTTCTCTGTTTTGTGTTGGTTTCATTCTCTATCATACCAGGTGTCCATATAACATCTCATTTCCTCCATCTCTTTTGCCAAAACCAACGGTAAGAGCAAAATTTTTCTATTTTCATCCCACACAAAGACTCTTGGATTCTCCAATGCTTCTGTCCAACTACCCTTATCTCATAATTCTTTGGAATAAAGCTGTTCTACTTTAACATAATTTTTACCTCAAGTAACTAGCAAGGTATTATAATCAACTTTGTACAGGTCTATTTTAATTCATTTATTCACTACCCAATTAGTACCTCTAGGTTCAGTGGCATATCCAAGTCCTATCAAATATTGAATTCAATTTTTTTCTTTTGTATATGGATGTAAATATTTACTATAGCCAGGTATCTTCAACTCACCAATTATCTTTGGAAGTTGTTTATCTGCTAGGTCTATAACAAATAAAGGGTCTACTTGCTTAAAAGTAACTAAATATAACTTATCTCCGATAAAACGGGAAGATTTAAATTCCTCTCCTGGCTCTATATCCTCCAAGCTCCCATACAAAGTAACTTCCGGATCCAAAACAAAAAGATTCGTATGGATTTGTGGATTCCAATACTTGGTAATAATATAAAAATAGCCTTGTGGGTCTTCGTGTAATGCATATTGATTCAAAGGACGTCAACTAACTAAAGCACTTCATTTGTACTCTAATGGTTTTGTCGGATCTGTTAAAGAAAACTTACTAATTAGAGCGTTTTCTCATCTAGGATAGATAGGCAAAATACAACGCATTGCTGGTCAACACCTATATGGTGATGCAAAATACTGAGCAGATATCAGATATACATTTTTGTAAGACACGTACTGAGTTTGACTAGCCCCAAAAATAGCATTTGTTTGAAGGGGATTTTTAGAGTCATCCAGATCCATCCTATAAACTACGGAGAAAGAGGGATTACTTCAAAGCTGTGCCAAAGTATCTTTGTCTGGAAGGGAATAGTAAATATTTTCACAACCGGCTTTTTTTGCTGATACTTTATATGGAAGTGACTTCCCTTTGATTTTAAGATTTCAGCTGCCAGGATCATATACCACATCTACAGCCTTTGGCAATAATTTTTGAGGATTAACAGTTACACTCATTACTTCCTGACCTAATATCTTAATAGGTTTGTAAAAATATTGATATCTAGGATAAATATTGGTAAACACAATTAACTGATTATCAATTAGTCTGGCATCAGAAAACTCTCAATCTAACACAGAGAGTCTTAATAGCTTAGTTTTGGGCAAGTTTGCGGTATCCATTACCAATACTATAGTTTTTGTATTTCCCAATATACTATAATCATCAAAAGGCTTATAATAATTTCCATAAATTATCAATTTATTCTCTTGCACAAAAAGCTGAACATTCTCAAAGTTGGAAGGGAGTTTAAAGGTTTTAACCACTTTAGCTCAAGAAAGATCAATATACTTAGTGTTAAGGTCTAAAGGAGTTTTTATAATGTAAACTTTTTTATACTTAGAGTTAAAATAATAAATATGCTCCCCATCACTCTTTAAGATATCTGGTTCATCAATTCATTTTACCTGAACATTAGTCTTGGAAAAATCCGTAGAAGATGATATGTTATTATCAGCAGCCACCATCTCAACTTCGAATCAAATAGCTGCTCCTTTACGAAAAACAGGATAAGGATATCCCTTGAGTAAGTCTTCATTTTCCTTTAACCATTTTTTAAGCACCGTTTCCATCTCTTCACAAGAAGAGAAAGTTTGAAATTCAAATCTAGATTTTTCATCTAATTTGTCTTGTTGTTGAACAGCCTGATTTATAACATCAGAAAGGTCATCTTCTGACTGTGCAAATGCAAATAATCATCCCCCCAACACAACCCCCAAAGCGAAAGCAATCAATATTTTTGTTTTCATTGGAAAATTGATTAAAATTTAAATTTTGAAACCATTTACAAAACTAGTATAATTTTCATTGATAATTTTACAACTCCAAAATAAATATGAAGAAGCGAATACTAGCATGAAAAACCTTCTCTCTTATAATAGGAAGCATATTGCTTTTTATAAACCTTCCTTTAATTACAAAAAGAGGGCAAACTTTATCTCCCTGAGGATCAATTCACCTTTTGGTTGATATCTCCAATTCTATGAACACAAAAGACTCACAGGGCCAAAGTCGCCTTCAAAGGGCTATTAATCTAAGTAAAAGGCTAATAAGCAGTGGTCAAACAAAATACTCTTTAACAATTTTTTCCTCAACATCTAATCTTTTAATACCTCCAACAAAAGACACCCAAACTTTTTTAACCTATCTTAATTCTTTAAACACCAATCTTTTGCCAGCTTCATGAAATACAAATATACTCTCGCCTTTAAGTTTGATAGACAACTTTGCCTCAACAGGAGATCAAATAATCATATTATCAGACTTTGATTTTTATGTACCTTCAAAAACTCCTCTTAAAAAGCCCTACAAAGTTTCCTTGATAGGTGTTGGCTCTAGTAACTTAAGTCAGGTAACCAATGCTGTGTGAGAACCAATAACATCTGAAGGTAGACCCATTAGAAGCAAAAGAGAAGATAAAAAAGCAAAAGCTCTTGCATCTGTATTAGGAGGTAAATATTATATCAATGAGATTCCCAAAGAATTAATGCATCACTCCTCATCTAATCTCTGAACCCGTCTTAACTATAGTATTTTAGTCCCCTTAATACTTATAGGGTTATGACTTTAAAATTTCCCATCTATATAAATTGAGAGTTTCTTAAGGGTATGTCCTTGCTATATTTAGCAGCTCTTTTAATAGGAATTCTAATAGTCATATTTTTTCTAAAAAGCTTTTTATCAAGCTTTGTAAAGTCATATCTGACTAAAAAAAGAAGGCAAAAGCTCAAGAGCATATTAAAACAAAAGTATTTATCTAATATCAAAAACCTAAGATGAGAAAATAAACTACAAAAAGCCCTTTTGTTTTTAGAACTATTAAATGAAGAAAACTTGGATTTAAAACAAATCAGCAAATTACTAAAATTATCTCCTGAGACAACCACCCAATTACAACATTTTTGGGAATCACAAAAAATTTCTACGGAAGCTTTAGATGAAATAATCACCAAATTGGAAATATTACTTTTGACTAAGCACTAATTTTTGCTCCCCATCAACTTCTTTGACATCTTTGACTTTTACTTTTATTTTATCTGGTACATTGTAAAGATCCTTCCATCTCATCCCCTCAGGAACATTCATCTCTGATTTGTGCAATAATCCCTCTCCTATACCTGGAATTATCACAAACACACCATAATTAAATTTTAATTTTATAATACCATCATACCATTCACCTATTTTAACATTATCAGAAGCCGGCTTTTTTTCTGCCTCTTCCGTCTGTGTTTTAATATTCTTCTCTTTTTGAGAAAGAGGAGGTGTTATTTTTTGAGCTTGCTTTTGAGCTAACTCTACCGCTTTTTCTGTTGGCGAAAAACTCTTTTTTGCCCAATATTCTATAGCTTTTTCTACTCTTTCTCTGGGGGTAGCCCAACGTTGGCGAGACTGCTCTCTAACTTTTTTTATGATTTCTCCTTTTGTTTCAGGTTTAGGCAAAGGGAAAGTCAAAAAAGAAAATGGTTCTGAGGTTACTCCATCTATCATTAACTTTGTGTAAGCCACTCAACGAGGAATAGACATCAGATCATTAGCACTAACCTTGTCTTTAAATTGAGAAGACATTAAAACAGCATCATCATATCACAATTGGAAAGATATTATAGAACCCACATTACCAAAAATAGCGTTTCTTATCTCCTCAGGGATCTGTGCCACATATTGATTGGCTACTATAAGACCTAGCTTATACTTTCTTGCCTCTGAAAATATAGTTTGAAAAGACTCAGTTGCAAAATTTTGGAACTCATCTATATACAAGAAAAACTTTTGTCTCTCCTCCTCAGCTATATTAGCACGAGACATAACTTCAATTTGAAGCTTTGTAACCAAAAAAGAACCTATCATAGCAGCATTGTCTTCTCCAATTTTACCTTTAGATAAATTAATCAACACGATTTTACCCTCATCCATAAGCTGCCTCAAACTAAATTTAGAGTGATCTTGCCCAAAAATATTTCTTACAATAGGGGAAGAGAGAAACTGCCCGACCTTGTTAATAATAGGAGAAACAGCCTCATTGCGTTGAGAATCAGACCATTTCTCAAACTCATTAAGCCAAAACTTCTTAACTAGTTCATCTTGTAAATGATCTAATGCTTCTTTTCTAAAATTTTTATCTGTTAATATTCTTGTAACATGCAACAATGTTGCTTTTGGGTAATCCAATAATGTTAAAATAACATTACGCAAAATATACTCAAGCCTAGGCCCCCAGCTATGCCCATATAGCTTTTTGAATGTAGAAACCACTCAAGAAGCTATCAAGTTTTTTTCCTCTGAAGTAGTATACTCTAAAATATTAAATCATATAGGCCAATCTAAGTCTCCCACATCAAACAAAACAACATCATTTGTACGCCAAGAGGGGATATGTTGGATCAATGTGTCTATCAAATCACCATGAGGATCAATAACTCAAACCCCTGAACCTGTAATCATATCAGACCTAGCCATATTTGAAATCAAAGTAGACTTTCACATTCATGTCTTACCTACAATATACATATGCCTCATTTTATCATCCTTTTTAACTCCAAATTTTATCCTTTCATCTCTAAAATGGGTATACCCCAAAATCGTAATCTCATTCCTCTCTGTATTTTCTAACGTTGGTAAATTCGCAGGATAAGGGAGTCTACGATACTTAATATATTCCAAATTTTTAACAAATTGATCAGAGGTGGGTAAATGAAAAAAATTTATCACATTTGAAGTTCTAATAAGATTTTTAATAGGATGAGGGACAGCTTTGACTTTACCATCCTTTACAAACATCTCAAAAAATCTCAAAATTTCATCTTCAAAGCCCCCAGACAAATTCTCAGACCAGTATCCTATCAAAAAATTTACCAGCCCCTCCTTTGCTGCCTCTTGGGAAATTTCTCACTTGTCATTTTTAAGAGAGATTATAGGCTGTTTTATATTAAAATCATATTCAAAACCTATCTGAAAATCTTCCCCCTTTTCTATCTCATCGAACAAGGCAAACAATGATCTTATTGGGGAAAAATATACTCAATTTTTTTGAAAGTCATCCTCTTCCTTTATTTTACCATCTAGCTTTATAAAACGGCCACCTTTGTCAAAATTAATAGGCGATTTCTCAACTTTGATTAATTCTACTTGAGGATAATTAGTATATATCAGATTTTTTAAAAATTTTTCTAAATCAGCAGGCATTCCAACCAAGATTTTTTTGTTAATCTTATTTCAGCTAAGGACAATTCTAAATTTTCATTTAACATCCAGCAAACTCGAAAGTATACCAAACCAGTAGGTCTTATCTCTATCTGAATCCACATAAGGCCTAAGTTGATACCAGGTCCACTTAATAGACTTTCTTTTAAAAACTTTCCCTAATGCATATCAGATTCTTTTGGCCCATTCTAAATATGCGTCTAGAATACTAGACATTTTTTATTTTTTAAGATAAAATTTAATTTTTTCTCAATTATCTGCCTCAAACAACTGATGTATGTCAAACTCACGAGGAATACCTCTTTTCACATCCCTCAACAACGCCTCGGTAGACAAAAAATCCTTGTACTTAAAAACTATATCTTCCAACTTTGAAGATCCTTCAACAGATAAAAAAACCCTATCTGAGACATCATATCAAGCTTCTTTCCTCATCTGATTCAAAAATCTAGATATCTCACGAGCAATTCACTCCTCATAGAGCTGAGGAGTTATAGTTGTATCCAATTTAACAACTACATTATCTTCTGCTCACATTTGATCCCCCTCAACGCCTTCCCAACTGATTTCATATTCCCCAGGGAGAAGTTCCCACTTAACTCAATTTTCACCAAGCACAAAAACTCTACCATCCACCATTTCCCAAGCTCAGGATTTGGCGAGTTTTATGATATTTCACGTATCTTTACCATATTTTTTGGAAATGACCGATCCAATAGGCTTTATAACTTTTTTTATAGATACCTGTGCTGGAAAAGGAACAATCTCTTTGACATTGACCTCTTCTTTGATAATATCTCAATACTTAGCTAATAATTTTTCCAGGTCCATTTAAATAATATTAAAAATAAACTCCAAAGTTACTTTAACCATATTCATTTAAAAGATTTTTTCAAATGGAACTAAAGCATATATACAATCATATTGCTCAAGATTTTTCCAACACTAGACAAAAAATCCGACCAGAATTTAAAATAATACTCAATGAAATTGCTATTTCCCCCAAAAGACAGCTTTTTATAGCTGATATATGATGCGGAGATGGTAGACTTTTTGATTTTCTAAAAAAACATTTGGAAAACAAGCAAATATATTACACAGGTCTAGATTTCTCATCCCAATTGATAAATATAGCTAAAAAACGCTTTTCTGATGCCAACTGGATAGAGGATGATATGACTAATTTGTACAAACATTTTCCTCCTCTTTCTCAAGATATTATAATCTTTTTGGCATCTTTTCATCATATTAGATCCCAAAGGCAAAGACTAAGTATATTAAAACAAGCATATCAAATATTGAACTATGGAGGTAAAGTTATTTTGATTAATCGAAATCTGCGAAATAGTCGCTATTACAAATTACTGCTCAAAAATATATTAATAAATTTCTTCACTCTAAGGCGAAATGATATAAATTGAGTTTATGTCCCCTGGAAAAAAAAGGAAAGAGTTTTTCAAAGATATTATCATATATTTCACACTAAAGAGCTTAGGGAGTTGCTAAGATCAGCAGGGTTTGAGCATTTAAAGCAATTTTTTGTTGATTCAAAAGGTAAAATAACAACTAAAAGACGAGGAAGCAGGAATCTAATAAGCATCGCTACCAAGTCTATATAATTAATTTTAAAAATAAAAAAAGCGGGCGACGGGACTTGAACCCGCAACCCTCTGCTTGGAAGGCAGATGCTCTAGCCAATTGAGCTACGCCCGCTTTTACAAATTTTCTAGGATATGGGCCTGGCTGGACTCGAACCAGCGACCCAGCGGTTATGAGCCGCTTGCTCTAACCGACTGAGCTACAGGCCCCCATATATTATAAGAACACAAGGTGAAAACTAAATGGTGGGTGGCAGAGGACTCGAACCTCTGACCCCCTGCTTGTAAGGCAGGTGCTCTCGCCAGCTGAGCTAGCCACCCATAACTTATGGCGGTCCCACGGGGAATCGAACCCCGATTTGCGGATTGAAAGCCCGCTGTCCTAACCATTAGACGATGGGACCATGGCGGGAGCGACGGGACTTGAACCCGCGACCTCCTGCGTGACAGGCAGGCGTTCTAGCCGTCTGAACTACGCCCCCACTAACTTAAATGATCAGCCAGCAGTGGGACTTGAACCCACAACCTGCCGCTTACAAGGCGGCTGCTCTACCGATTGAGCTATGCTGGCGCATGAGCCCTTTTGATAGGGCTACTTATCTTTAGCCTTTTTAGTCTTCGAAGCTGCGGCTTTTTTAGTAGATGATTTTTTAGTAGAAGTAGCTGAACTTTTTTTTGTAGAAGTTGAGGCCTTTGATGATTTTTGAACACCCTTTGACGCTGTTTTTTTACCCGCTGTCTTCTCAAAAGGATCAAACCCCAATCTTTTTTTTATCAAAGCTGCAAGCCTGCTCTTTAATCTCGCTGCTGCTTTGTGATGAACTATATTTCTTTTTGCAGCTCTATCAATCTTAGAATAAGCTGCTATCAACAAAGAAGCTACCTCTTCTTTTTTAGCTCATTGAGCAATAGATTTTCTAACAGCTTTAATCGCTTTTTTCATAGGAATCTTAAATTGCAGATTCCTTGCTCTCAAAAATCTACTTCTTTTTAATGCTTTTTTAGCTGATTTAGTAATAGGCATATCTTCCCGAACTTTTAATAAATGAAGCTCCGGGGGTGGGACTCGAACCCACGACCCAGTGGTTAACAGCCACTTGCTCTACCTACTGAGCTACCCCGGAATAAGTCTACAATGCGTATTTTTTTAGATGCGTGGTGATTTATAACAATTTTAAAGCTAATTTCAAGAAAAATTTATCAAAAAGCCACCTCCCAACCACTTAACATTTTATCAACCTCAGCCCGAATCCACTTATGATTTACTGTGGCTTTAGGTTCTTTTTCTCATAACTCATTTAAAAAGCCTTTGAATTGGACCTTCTCTATATTACCTTTGGGTATAATTACATTAACAATATCTCCTGGATAAATCAACTGCTTAGGCACAAATTTTATATATCTGTGTCCGTTTAGTTCTTTGAACTCAGGGAGAAACAATCCGTAATAAAGCTTACTGTTCACAGATCAAGCCGTATCATAAGTAATAGAAGAAAGTGTAGGTCAAACTTGCGTATCTACCACATCATCAAATCTTTCATCCTCTGATGTAGAATTGGACGATACACGTTGATTTAATTGCTCCTGAGATATATACTCTACTTTTGTCTTAGACAAATCATAATCCGGGGATTTATCTGCACTATCTGGAGCATACAAAATTCCATGGAACAAGAATCATTCCCAATAACGTCTATGAGGGATTTGATAAACCAGATTTTTTATACTTTGCTCCATCGGCATCTCTTTTGTTAAAGAATCTCTAACATGTCTATAGGCCTTTACAGTTGAAGCCACATAAAACTCTGATTTTGATCTTCCTTCTATTTTCAAAGCATCTACAACTGGCAAAATCTCCCCGAGCCTTTCAATAGTACACAGGTCTTTGGAAGAAAGAATATAAGATCCTCTTTTATTTTCTACGAGCTGGAATAATTTTCCTGGATTACCTTCTTCCTCAATATAAAACTTAAAGCCATGCCTGCAAGTATGACCGCAGTTACCTTTATTTGACTCGCGCCCCTGCAAAAACTCTCCCAACAAACATCTTCAAGAAAAAGTCATACACATGGCTCAATGAACAAACACCTCCAACTCTACTTCTGGCACCTCCTTTTTTATTTGTTCTATCTCCTTAAGAGTAAGTTCTCTAGCCAGCACTATCCTACTCACTCCTAGATCACGCCAAAATTTCACAGACTCATAATTCATGGTAGAGGTCTGAGTAGAGAGGTGTAGGCGTATATTAGGAAAATATTTACGAATCAATCTATATCCCCCTGGATCAGAAAATATTATACCATCAGGCTTTTGGAGATCCTGGAGCTTCTCCAGAGTTTTTTCAAACAGCTTAAGATCAATATTTCTAGCAAATATATTCATAGTAAGATAGGCTTTTGTTCCAAGGCTATGTAATTTGGAAATAGTTTTATCTAGCTCATCAAACAACCTAATCTTATTATTAACCATCCTCAAAGAAGTGAACGGAACTCCCAAATATACAGCTTCAGCCCCATTCATAGCTGCCACAATAGCTTTCGTATAGCTTCCTCCCGGAGCTACTATTTCAGGAATATTTTTCGTCATTTTACAAAATCTTTTTAACTACTAATTTACCATCTTTTAATTCTTCAACCACAACGGTATCACCAGGTTTAAGTTCTTGTGAAGAAATAATGTTCCAATAATTACCTTCGTACCATACAACCATCTTACCATCCACATCTTGGACAACTAGTTTTTGACCTTTTACCCTATCTATACTCAAAGGATTTTCTCCTAAGGGTTTTGGACCAAAAATCCATTTCCTAATAAAGATCCTAAATACTAACACACTAAACACAGCATATCCTCCAAACAATATAAGTGCCATATATTTATATTGAGGACCTCGTTGTAAAATATATGCACTAATAGCTGTTAAAAGAGCGGCTATAGATAAAGCCAAGAAATCCAAAGTAAGAGTAGCTATCTCTACTACCAGAAATACGCCAGCTATAGCTAGCCAAAACCAAACCAAAGTCATCCAAACATTTTAATAAATAAATTTTAATTTAGCACGATATGCCGAAGGCACTCTTAAAATAGTGAAAATTTCATCAAAATCAATATCCACATCCTTATCTAAAGACCCTCTTTCTCCACGATTTTTAAGAATATATACCCACATTAAAGTCTTTTTTAGATTATTGAGCTCCCTCTTGGGGAAATCTGGATAATATTTTTCTATTTTTGTGACAAGTTGATCTAATAGTGCCACAACTTCGCTTAGTTCTATAGTATATCATTTTTCTAATCTTGTAAGGATAACTTTACTATCAATCTCTATATTTAAAGCCTTAGCTACTCTCAAAGACTTCCTAACCAATTTCCTTTCTACTTTTTGAAAATATGGTGAGTCCTGCAGATAATAAACTATCAAGTTTTTAACGTCTTTGGACAAGAATTTTGGATACAGTATATTTTTAACATTCTCAATTGTTTCCTCATCCAATGTAGGGGTTGAAGAATTACCAGTACCAACTCTTGTAGCATTAAAGGGAGTCATTTCATATCCGCTCCCTATCTTAGCCACTTCAGGTTCAGGAGTGCTTACTACACTCCCACTAGATATTTCAACTTTTGTTTCATTAGTTCTTTTAATTTTCACAGCCTCTTGAGATGCAATAACTATAGGTTTGTGAACTACTCCTTGCTTAGATACAATTTTAACCTTCCCCTTACCTGTATTGTGAATAACTTCTCCAGCTTTTTCAGATGTTGATACGGCTACGTCAACCTCTCCCTCCAACGGTAATATGGTGGAAGTTGGAGTTTCAATACTCAATTTTGCTCCCGAAAGCATTGAGGTCTGCAACCTCACATACTTGCCTTGCTCAATTTTTACATAATATCCATCATTTGCTGCCTTTAACACCCTTATCCTAGCCGGTCACCAAATTTGACCTTCTACTCAAGACCCTATTTCAAAGGCAATCTTGCTATCTTCTCCTAACACCAGCAAATCATTGTTTTTTAAATGTAGAGATTCTATCTGTTCGCCCTCTCTTATTATCTTAAAATCACCTTTTAATTCTACGATTTTACCGAGATCTCAAGCTTTTGCGACATAAGGATTTTGGTCAAATACTGGAGTATATACACCATAAAAGGAATAAAAAATGAAAACGAAAAAGATAGTATACACTACTACCTTTGCATAAAAAGACCATTTTTGCCATATAGAAACATTCCCAGAATCTATCTTCTGAGAAATCGCTAAAAACAACTTCTCCCTCTCTTCATCTGATAAATTACTAGATCTTACCCATTCAAAATGTTCCTTTAATCTCATACTATAACGTTTAATAAATCATCCTACTTATAGGACGATTTTCAGACCCCTTTGTGACAATTAAACTTCAATTATTTGCACTTTTGAGTCTTGCTGTTGCTTTTTACATTTAGGAGTAATACACCATCAAAAAATTCCAGCAACTACCATCCACGCACCTAAAATTCTAACCATATCTCATAAATAAATATTAGCACTAGGGACATCTTTGAAAAAATAATATCCTGTATATATCAGCATTAAACCCATCAAAGATTGAACTATGCGACCTTTGGGTATGCATATATCAAAAAAACCCATTACCATAATAAATGCTCCCAGACCCAATACTCAAAACAGTAAAATCTGTGAAGGAACGATTCCTGAAGAGACTTCCATATTGTTTATTAAAAGCCATCCTCCATAAGTCAGTAAAAAAGAACCAATTATTATCCTCAAGTATCTTATCCACATTTTAAAGCACTTTAAGAGGTAAAACTACTCATTTATAATTATCTGTTTGATTTGTTCAAATACCTTATCTGGACTAAGTAGACCATTTATCCTTTTCAAAACACCCATATCCCTAAAAAGGTCAATAAGAGGTTGCGTTTGCAAATGATAAAGTTCTAATCTCCTTCTAACCAAATCTGGTTTGTCATCATGTCTTTGAATGAGTTCTCATCAACACTTGTGACATTTGTCCTCCACATCCTCTGTATGAATATTTACTATCAAACCACATTTAGGGCATATTCTCCTACCAGATATTCTCCTAATTGCCTCTTCATCTGGCACATCTAGATAAATAACCAAAAAGTCTCTCTTTGCAAATTTTGTCTCTAAGTCCACAAATTGATATGCTTGATGAAGGCTTCTAGGATATCAATCCAACAACATCAACTTATCTTTAGGCAATGTAAGCATATAAGCCTCAAACATCTTGGTTATAAAAATATCGTCCACCATCTCTCACTGGTCTATTTTATTTTTTATATAGTTACCAAGCGCATTTGGAGAAGAACGCAAAGCCCTCAGGATAGCACCGGACTCAAAATAAAAAAATTGCGGGAAAGATTGCAAAATTTTTCTAGATTGCGTACCTTTTCCCGCTCATTGTGGCCCAAGAAATACGATGTCTTTCATTATAGAAAGTTTTGTTTTAATAATTTTATCATATTATTAGACCCCACACATTACCTCTTGCTCCATTGAGGTGCACGTCTAGCTTTCTTAAGTCATGGTTTTTTCCTTTCCTTTTGCCTAGGATCTCTCTTTAACAAACCATGAGATTTTAACGTTAACCTAAAGTCAGGAGAAAGCTCTACCAAAGCCCTAGCTATTCCAAGTCTCATAGCCTCAGCTTGCCCCCTTAGCCCTCAACCACGAACTTTAATTTCAATATCAACTCTTTTTTCCAGTCAATTTGCCAATACTGCAAAAGGGAACAATACATCTTCTATTAAATATCTATGTCCTCATAAAAAATCATTTAGAGAAACGCCTTCAGGATGATTTTCTGACATTACCTTTATATTGCCCTTCCCCTGAGGATAAAGTTTTACTATTGCAGTAGATGTTTTCCTCCTCCCAATAGAATAAATATATTTCTTAGTTGCCATCTAATTGTACAGGTTGAAGATTTAAATGTTCAAAAGAATGCTGCTCCCCAGCAAAAATTTTTGCTCTCTTGAGTCTATGTTTTCTCAATTTATTTTTAGGCAACATTCCTTTGATAGCTAACTTTAACACCTCTTCTGGCTTTTTTTGAAGCATCTCCTCTAAAGTAGCACTTTTAACATTCCCCTTATAACCAGAATACCTAAAATATAGCTTGTTCTTTAGCTTATTACCGGTAACTTTTATCTTTTGAGCATTTAATATTACAACAAAATCTCCAACATCCTGGGCATCCCAATTCCACACTTTGTCCTTGCCCATCAAAATTCTTGCAGCTTTTTCTGCAACTTTACCTAATGTCTGATTTTTCGCATCTATAACATACCACTTTCTTTGTTTCTCCAGCTCATCAAAGCTTGCCCACACAGTTTGATTCAAATCTCCTCTTGTTAACTTAATCATTTAGCTTATATTTAGCAAGTTAAATATTTAGTATAACTGCAACCTTCACAGCGTTATCTCACTTTCTAGATTCCATTTTTACCAGCTTTGTAAACCCAGATCTTTTACCACTTTCTCTGACTTTAGGGAACAACTCTCTAACAACTTTTTGTCCTTCTGGTTTACTAAAAACAACTTTTTTAACAATCCTGATTATCTCCCTTTGGATGTCCTTTTCTGACTCAAACCTATCAGCAACTTTAACAAGATCTGCCATAAACTTATCCATTTCAGAAGCCAAGATTTTACCCCTTTTCAATGTTGTAGTTATTCTTCATTCCTTAATCAACGAAGTAATCAAGTTTCTTATAACATTTTGAGTTTTCTGTACTCCCACATTAAGCTCTCTTACTCTTTTTTTTCTATGCCTCATTTGAATGCCATAATTAATTAAAATATTTTTAACCCTTTAATCCTTTATCCAAAGTTTTTAAAGAATCTACTATTTCATCTAATGCCTTCTTTCCGATTCCCTTCATTGATAACAATTCTGACTTAGTTTTTTGTTCTAAATCCTCTACATACAATATTCCATTTTTCAAAAGAGAATTTCTGGTCCTCTCACTCAAAGCCAAAACTTCTATAGGAGTAACCTTTACCTCTGTTTCATTAACGCTCTTTGTTACTTCTCTCTCTTCTACATCTGAATGCTCTACCACCACTGTATGATCTACATAATTATCGTCAAATACAAATACGCTAGCATACTCAACTAATTGATGAGCCGCAAAACTTACTACTTGTTTTAGATCTACTTTATCAGATACCGCACCAACCTCTATTATAAGTCTATCCTTAGAGGTGCCTATAAAGTCTTCAACAACTTCTTCAATTTCATATTTTACATACTCTACCAACCTGAAATCATTGTCTATTAGCAAAGATCAAATAGTAGAATCTTCACTTTCTTCTTCACGTTTTTTAAGATAGTCTAAAGAAAAATATCTATAATCTTTTTCAACTCTAACCTCAAATTCTGTAGAAACCTTATCAGTAATCTCAAATAAATAAACATCCGGCGTTACAAGCTCTATATTAGCTGGCCACTTAAGATCTCCTGCATACACCTTTCCAGGTCCTTTCGTTTTGTGAGAGATCCATTGTTGCCTAGGAGTATTTTCATCAACTTTAAATCTAACTTTTTTCAAGTTTAACATTATATCTAGAACAGATTCTCTAACTCCCTCCGGAACAAAATATTCATGGTCAGCTCATTCCCATTTCAAGCCCGTAATAGCTCCTCCATATCAATACCCCAACAACAGTCTTCTAAGAGCATTTCCCAATGTATATCCGAATCATCTAGGCAAAAATTCCACGGTAAATCTAGTAACACCTGGTGAAACTTCTTTAGTTAAAATTTTAACTTTTCAGATTTGTTTTTGAATATCCAGCATGAGTAAACTTTAAAATTTTAAAATTATTATCTAGCATAGAATTCTATAACCTTTAACACATCAGCTGGGACTTTTATCTCTTCAGGTTTTGGTAGGTCAATAACCTCTATTTTCATCTTTTCTTTATCAACATTTAACCAAGATACAGGTTTAAAGTTACCTGTTAAAATAGGAGCATCTCCATAAAGAGGGGAGTTTTTAAGCCTATCTCTTACCTCTATTACATCTCCCTTTCTTACCAAATATGAAGGGATATTGTGCTTTTTTCAATTCACAAAAAAATGTCAGTGATTTACCATCTGCCTAGCTTGCATAATAGTCTTTGCAAATCCTGCCCTTAATACAACTACATCTAATCTTCTTTCCAAGAACATTTTAGCAGCATCATCAAATGCCAATCCCTTATTTTTAGCATATCTTCCAGCCTTGTCCATTATAAGACTCCTAAATTGTTTTTCACTCAAAAAATAGGATCTCTTTAAAGCTTGCTTATTTCTCAAAAGCTTACCATACTCTGAAAGCCTAGGCATCGTCCCACCATGCTGTCCAGGAAGTTTTCTTCTTTTTCTAATATCATATTTAGGAACACCAAATAAGTTGATTCACTCCCTTCTCACCCACTTAAATTTAGGTCCAGTATACTTCATTTAAAAATATTTATAGTATATAAATAATTATGTTCTTTTTGGTCTCTTTCTTTTGGTCCCACCAAACTGAATTGGAGTAGCTTCTCTTATATAAGATATTTCTATACCTCATAGATCGTTTATAGCTTTAAAGACTCACTCTCTACCAAGTCCCAAGCCTTTAAAAATAATTCACAACTCTTTTAACCCCCAAGAGTCTCTAGCCTGTTTTAAAACCTCCTTTGTCAACATTTCTGCAGCATAAGGAGTGCTTTGCTTAGTACCCTTGAATCCAACAATTCCTGTACCACCACCAGCAACTTTGTTACCCTTTTCATCAGTAAGGGTTACTATAGTATTGTTAACTGTTGTCTGCACATAAAGCTTACCGAACGGAAGCTTAATATTTTTCTTTTTTTTGGAGGCAGTGGTTCTTTTGCGTGCTGCTACCATTCTATTAATAGTGTGTTAAATATTAAAGTTTACTACTTATTTTTTCAAAACAGGTCTTACCTTAGACCTTCCAAGTAATTTTTTTGCTGTTCTAGCATTTTTTCTAGTTTTTTGTCCTCTTACAGGCAACCCCATAGCATGTCTCAATCCTCTATAGGCTCTAATTTCTTTTAATCTTTTAATAGCGGCTGCAACCTCTCTCCTAAGATCGTTTTCCAACACATAGTTTTTAAGCTCATCTACTATAGCCTTTTTTTCCTCATCTGTAAGGTCTTTAACCTTTTTTTCAAAGTCAATTCAAAGCTTCGATAAAATCATTTTACTTCTGGAAACACCTATTCCATAGATATACGTTAATGCTATCCCTATAGATTTATGCTCGGGTAGAACGTGTCCTTGAACTCTAAACATCCTAATAAGTTATTATTTAAAACTATCCTTGCCTTTGCTTGTGCTTAGGATTTTCACATACAACATAAATTCTACCTTTTCTCCTAACAATTTTACATTTAGCACATATTTTCTTAACAGATGCTCTAACTTTCATTGGATATATATTTATGTCTATAAATGATGCGTCATTTTGTAGGATCATATTGATTCAATTCTACATCAACTCGATCCCCTTCTAAAATCTTAATATTAAACTTTTTCATCTTTCCTGCAGGATAAGCCACAACTTCCATTTCTACTTCAGGCAAACGGACCTTATATTGACCACCTCCCAAAGCCTCAACAACCTCTCCTTTCATTACTAATCCTTGATTTTTACTCATTCTTTTTAAAACCAAATAAATTTTTATTCTTTGTCTTCTTTTTCGGTCTTCGTTTCTTTTTTCTTAGCTGCTGACTTCTTAACTCCAACACTCACCACTTCAAGCTCGCTCATATGCGGTCTGAAACCATATTTCCTAGAATACCTTGTCTTGTTTTTGAACTTTATAACATTTGTTTTATCTCCCTTAAAGTGAGAAAGAACCTTCAACTTTACTTCACCATTTTTCACAAAGGGAGCTCACAATTTTACTTCTTTTCCTTGCTCATCAAACAAAGCCAACACCTCTCAATGAACAAAACTTTTACCCTCCTCTACGTCTACTCTGTCTACCTTTATTTTGTCACCTTTTTTAACAATATATTGATGACCTTTTAATTGAATTACACCATACATGAGTATTGATTTAATATTAAACTATATTCTTTTTCACAATTGTACCATGGTAGAATATTTCTTTTTAAGAGTTTTGTAAGCATTTGACACCAGAGCTCTAATCCTTTTGTATCTTCTTGCACTAGGAAACCTATACTCTACCTGTCTTCTATACCACTTTGTACCATAATGCTGTTGCTTTTTAGCTCTATCCAAGATATGAGAGGCTCGTAGCTCCTTTTTGTAAAAAGCTATCATCCTCTCATTAGTTTGCAAATCTCCAGCTCTCCAAATTGTAAATCCCATGATATTTTAGTATATAATTTATAAACCTAAAGCTTACTTTTTAGTTTGCCCGGAGCCGGACTCGAACCGGCACGCCATAACTGGCGGCGGATTTTAAGTCCGCTGCGTCTACCAGTTCCGCCATCCGGGCAAATTTAAAGGTGAGTTTACTTCCTCACCTCTTCCACAATCTTATCAAACACTTGTGGAAAAACAACAGCAATATTTGACAACACCTTCCTATTTAACAATATGTCTTTTTCTGAAGCCTTATTTACAAACTCTGAATATTTCATCCCCCTTTGTCTTAAAGCCGCGGACAATCTCTCAATCCAAAGCCTTCTAAAATCCCTCTTTTTTAGTTTCCTACCAACATAAGCATTTTGACCTTGTTTTATCAAAGCCAATCTAACCTGCTTATAAAGTTTACCTCTACCTAATCTAAATCATTTAGCCTGTTTAATAAATTTTTTGTGCCTTGCATGTCTTGTAAGCCCATTTTTAACTCTAACCATTGCTGATTATAATATTATCTTTCTAAAAACTCCCTGGTAACAATTTCTTTACCCTCCTAATCTCTACATCATCTAGCCTTCTTCCATACTTGTCTGATTTCAGAGATGCTCATTTATTTGTTAACAAGTGAGACTTCCCAGCTTTTTTGTGAATCACCTTTCCTTTTTTAGTTATCTTCACTCTTTTTGATAACCCACTATGAGATTTTAACATAATTATTTTTTGACCTTAGGTGTTAAATAAAGCAAATATCAAGTCCTCTCTTCCTTAATCCCTTGTGACTTCCCGTATGACAACAGCTCTTTTTCAATGTTTTGCAACCTTTCTTTCATCTTATCCTTAAAAACAAACTCTCTTCACCTCAATCTTCCCAATATTTTAACACTATATCAATCCTCTAGGAACTCTTTGGCCTTATTCATCTTTATCTGAAGATCATTTTGAGCTATTCCATACCCGAATGTTATCTCCTTTAACCCCTTATTTTTTTGTCATTTCTTTTTTTCCTTTTCCAACTTCTTTTGCTGATACAAAAACTTCCCATATTCCATAATTTTAACTACCGGGGTTTTTTCAGCCTCATTATATCCTATCTGAATTAAATCTTTCTCTTCTTGCTGTGCCATCTCCAAAGCTTTTTGTATAGGAAGTTTCCCAAGCTTTTCTCCATCCTCAGATATAGCCAACACATAATTTCCTCTTATCTCTTCATTTATCCAGTACCTTTTTTGATTTGATCTTTGATTCCCTCTAAAAGCCATTTAAGATATTATCTACTAAAACGCCCCCGGCGGGACTTGAACCCGCGATTTCCGGCGTGAGAGGCCGGCGTCCTGGACCGAGCTAGACGACGAGGGCACAAAAGACGGAAGATTACCCCCGGCAGGATTCGAACCTGCGACCGCCGGCTTAGAAGGCCGTTGCTCTATCCAGCTGAGCTACGGGGGCACATTAACAAAGTTTAAATAACACAAAAAAAGATTTTTCGCCTCCTCCCCCATCTGGGGAAATCCAGCAATTGCTCCAAATACCTTTAACCTAATGGTGGAGCCGAGGGGAGTCGAACCCCTGGCCTCCTGGGTGCAAACCAGGCGCTCTAGCCAACTGAGCTACGGCCCCATAAAACGCTTTTAGATTTGGGCAGGGTAGGATTCGAACCTACGTAGCCTAACGGCGGCGGGTTTACAGCCCGCTGCATTTGACCACTCTGCCACCTGCCCATTATTTGCCTCCGGTTTCTACCATAACAGGAACTCCTCATCACAAAGGAACTACTCAAAACACCATCAATCAACCCAAAACCACCAATACCCCCCCCAACAAAACATATCCTTGTGAGGTCCCAAACAAATACTTTTCCATCCACTCCTGAGGCCCAAACATTTCCTCCAAATGCCTTGCAAATACTATCATACCCATGCCCGCTGCTATCAACAAAATCCCCACTAATATTCTTTGCATATTTGTGATACCTAGCGGGCGACGGGACTTGAACCCGTGCAGACAGAGCTGAATTCTGCCATGCTACACCAATTACATCACGCCCGCAAATAAAAGAGTGTGCCTATGGTTTTATTATACCTAGAATAAAGCGTTGCCTATTATAAAAATTTGTCAATCTATTTCAAGAACTTTTTTTGTTCTAACCAAAAATCCATTATAACTTCATCTCTTGCTCCGGAAAACTTTCTGTCTCGCAAGAAATAAACAACATTGGAAGCTCTCCATCTTCAAATTTTTGGCTCATCAATAGTAGTTTTTTTGAGCACATACTTATTTGGATAGTAAATTTGAGACAATGATTTTATATAGCTATAATATCCTAACACATACTTCGTTTTATCAGTAAGATTCACTCAAAACATTTTTTGAAGAGCATCAAAGATCTTTATCGCTTGTTTATGAAGATCAAAATTATACCTATACACAGCCCTAATATGAATATTGGCACCTGTATAAGAACCAAGATCCCCCCCCTCTCATATATATTTCAAGACTCCATTTTGCCACACATAGATTTCCTTGTTTACAAATAACCATCATTTTGTAAAAGATCTATCAGTATCAAACCAGTAAAATCCTCCGCTCAAATAAGGTCTTTGTCGTTTTTCAAACCCCTGCTTTAAATCTGGAATATAAAAATAAATCTTATTTTCAAACAAACTAGGGTCTTTGAAAAACAACTCCAAAGTCCTCTTTATCATTTTATTTTGATAAGAGCTAACAAAAGCATTTACAAAACTCCTATATTTATCTTTGTTGGGTCTATTGTCTGAAATCTTAGAAGAGGCATTCCAAAATTCTCGCATAAGATGATAATTTATATATTCTGGAATTAACGCATCAAGCAGGTCTGATCTTAAAAAAATTACTCCTTGAATTTTTTCTCAGCTAAAAGTCTTTTCATAAAGAGTTTTAACTACTTTTCCATCGTAATCTGTAAATCATACTCTGGCACTATCTACAAAACCTATACACTTTGAAAATCCGATATCTTCTAAAGCTTGATCGCAAAAGTGTTCCTTTCTTATAGAAGGAAGTCGGTAAGAATCATGTATTTCAATGTTTTGGATCTGTCAACTTAGCACCTCAACCTTTGCAAATGAACCTCGGAACCCTCCCAGAGGCCTTGCTTCACTCTTATTCATTAAAACAACTAAGTAAATAGCAGGCTGAGAGAAGCCCAACATTTTTTTTATCTTCAAATCAAAATGGTCTGAACTATTTGGGTTATAAAAAGCGTTAACTTTAGACATACTAGGGACTCTGACAAAAAGGTCTCAATATAAAACAACTGCTCCTCAAATATTCATAACACCACCTACAACTAATATCACAATACCAAAAATAAGACTGGAGAAAAAAACTTCTATCTTTCTTGAAATAAAGTTGCTTTGTCTAAATCAAAAAGTCCTTAAGCTCATTTATATAAGGATTGCTAGCGAAAGATAAATAATCAAAATTAGTTCAAAATCATATACTCTCAAAATCTAAAATGGAATGAATGAATATTTCATTTGTTTTACTTAAACCTTTTATAATTTGTACTTCCTTTTTATCTAATGATAATAGATCTGATATAATCAAAATAACACGTCTTTTTTTTATCTTTGCTTGATATATCAAAAAGGATGATAGTCAACTTTGATATCTTCTTTTAACCTTAACTGTATAAAAAGGCCTTATTAGTTCTCAGAGCCTAGATACTTTGAAAGCTCTTATTTTATCATTTTCAACTCGAAACAATCTAATATTGGCTTTTTTTTGACGAAACCAACGATAAATATATGAAATTTCCTCCAGTATAGTTTGATATATCTTTTTATCATTTCTTCATTTTTCAAACCAATTGATGTTGATATCCAAAAATATATGAAAATCTACATCCTTAGTAGTTCTAAAAATATTTATATAAATTTTTCCTGTTTTCGCCGTTAGTTTCCAATTAATACTTTTAACTTCATCTCAAGGCTGATACAATCTTATGTCCTCTACTTCCAAACCTTCTCCCTTGAGCTTTGACAAAAAATCTCCCCACCATGTACCTTTGAAAGGTTTTTTTAGTTTTTGATTTATGAATTTCGTAAACATCCTCTATTTGAGAGAATAAATTATATTTTTATCTGATCGGCTCTCTTTCCCTCGATTTTCCCACCGCTGAGTTTCATGTCATTTACCAGCCACTAAAATAATATCCCCAGGCTCTGATATAAAATCCGCTAACTGTATAGCGGCTTTCCTATGAGGGATTAAATAAATTTTTAAAGGATCAACTTCCGCAAATCACTCACTGACATCCTTAATAATTTCGTACCTACTTTCACCAGCAGGATCATCGCTAGTTAGTATGATCTTATCAGCAAATTGCTCAACTATTTTAGCCATCTGGGGTCTTTTGTACGGATCTCTCTCTCATGGAGCTCAAAATACCGCAATCAACTTACCACTTTGCGCTTTATTTGTTTGTCTCAAAAAAGATAAAACGTTTTTTAAACCATTTGGCGTATGAGCAAAGTCAACTACCCACGTTTTGGCTTTGTGTACAAAAACTTCCATTCTCCCAGGTAAAGGTGACATCCCCTCTAAAGAGGTCTTGATCTTTTCGATATCTACTCCCAAAAGCAATCCAACGCTGGCTGCAGCCAAGGCATTGTATACATTAAATTTGCCCAAAAGACTCATTTTAACATTTACTATTTGAGAAAGATATCCTAATTTAAATTTGGTATCATCTAGTGACTCTACAATATCCTGAGCAAATACATTTCACTTACGGATTATCCCATAAGAAAGACTTCTATCAAAAGGCAACTCCTCAAACCACTTTATCCCTATCTCATCATCTTTAGGAAACACAGCATATTTCACAGGTTTAGTTCCATTAAGAATGGATAAGAATAATTTCTTTTTGGTCTGAACGTAATCTTCAAAGTTTTTATGATAATCAAGATGCTCAGGCGTGATATTGGTTAAAACTCCCATATCAAACTCAACTCAATCAAATCTATGTTGATGAAGAGCATGAGAGCTAACCTCTACTACCACATATTTTATACCTTCCGATTTTGCTAAACTCAGATAATGTTGCAACAAAAAAGGATCGAATGAGGTCATTTTAGTCTGGTTAGGGAGCTCTTGATCTCAAAACTTGATATTAATAGTAGACAAAAGTGCAGCTTTTGAAATATTGTCATTTATAATTTTATGAATCATATTGGCAGTAGTAGACTTACCATCAGTTCCTGTAACTCCAATAACAAAAAGATCTTTAGAAGGATTGCCATATATTTTAGTTGCCAATATCGCTCTTGTTCTTTTATAAACATGATATACAACACTATCACGCATGGAAAAACACTATTAAAATAAATAATTAAGTAGTTTATAAGGCTTTTTAAAAAATATTCAAACAAAAAAAGGAGGGCACAGTCCCTCCCTACACAATAAGATAAGCCCGAAATTATCTAACAGCTTTTTTAAATTCGCTTCCAGCTTTAAATACAGGTAACTTCATTGCAGGAATTCTAATAGTTTCTCTTGTCCTTGGATTAACACCTGTCCTAGCTTTCCTCTCAGATACTTTAAAAACACCAAAACCTTGAATTCTAACTTCACCATCTTTTCTAACACCTTCAACCACAGCATCTAAAAATGCATCCACCATTTCTGCTGCTAATTTTTTAGTAACACCTGTTCTTTCAGCAACAAGATTAACCAATTGTGTCTTTGTCATAATTTTAAACTTAAAATATAAATAGACACTCGAATTGTAAAACTTTTTTTGAACTTTTCAAGTCTTTTTCTACTTTTTTAGTAGCTTTTTTAGCATTTTAACCCCTCTAGAAGCTCTTTGTCTGACATTGTCAATAGAAATACTAAGAATTTGTGAAATTTCCTGATTCGTCTTATTTTCCACATATTTTAAGAATAAAACAACTTTGTACTTTTCTGGTAAACTTGAAAGTGCAACTTTAATATCTTCTCGTTGAAAATCTTCATTTAAAATATCTATTATTTCTTTTTCATCTCATTCTACCTCGAATTCCTGCTGGGATCAGTCAAGGTCAACCCTCTTGAGATATGAAAAATATACTTCCTTCTTTCTCTTTAAAAAGTCCTTTACTCAATTGTTTAACACAGCAAACAACCAGCTTCTAAAAGCAGAAAACGATCTAACTCACCCAACTCACTTCCAAACCTTAACATAAAAATCACTCAAAATATCACTAACGTCCTCCTTTTTTAAATAACTATAATTAGACAAAACATAACGAAAAAAAATATCAACACTTTGCTGATAAAAAAGCTCAAAAGCTTTGGGATCTTTATTTTTAAGTTTTTCAAATAGCTGAGGTGAAACAAAATCCATAAAATTGTTATAGATCTTAAATATTTTATTAAGGCTCATTCAATATTTCACCAACTTTCTGAGCCACCTGAGGTTCATAGACCTCCAATAACTCTTTTAGTTTAGCTGTTAATTCGCTCGCTTTTTCCATATTGTGAAGATACCTATTTAGCTTTCCAACAACATCTTTCAAGTCCTTGTTTTCCTCCAAAATTTTTTTAGATTCTTTTTTCAAAAATTCTAACTCCTCCTTGAAAGCTTCATTTTCTTTGAACAGCAGATCCTTTTCATATTTACATTCTTTAAGTTTCAACGACAATTCTGCTATATTCCTACCCTTAGGCGTAGATTTCATACCAAGCGCAAAACCCACACCAAAAGCCAATACAATCAACACTAATCCAAGAATTAGTTCCATATAAATTTTTAAAACCAAATAAAACACCCAAATTTTAGATATTTAGCTTTTATATTCAAGCAAACCGATTAAGCTACATATTGTCAAGCTCAAAAGATTGACATTTTAGTCTGCAAAATTAAAATTATGATAAGTAGCACTTTTATCAAAACAAAAACAAAAATGGATAAAATCAAAGAAAGCTTGCAAGCTTTAGGGACCTTGCTTGAAAAGATTGAATTGGATGTTAAAAGAGCAAGACTTCTGATAAACCAATTTGTAAGTTGAGATTTTGAAATTTCAGAAAACGATCTCAAGGAATTTGAAAAATTGGCTCAAAAATTCGTAAACTATGAAGAAGAGGAAGTCAAAGTAATAGAAGGCATATACGATGGATATTTTATGATAGGTTCAGACAAAAACAAATATCCAGTCCCTCTAAATTATGCTAGTAAAACAAAACTAATCCCTGGAGATGCCCTAAAGTTGAGGATAATGAAAGATGGCAGATTAATATATAAGCTAATCGGCCCAGCACCAAGAAAATATATAAAGGCCACTCTAACCAAATCTGATGAGGGTAAACGAATAGCAATAACCGATGAGGGTAAAACCTATTTTTTAAACCAAGCAGCTGTAACATTTTTCAAAGGCAAGCCAGGAGACGAGCTAAGCATAATAATAAATGCTGAAAACAAAGGCTCCCATGCAGCTATTGAAGCTTTAATTGAAAAAAGAGAATAAGCTAGAAAAACTTAAAAACAAAAAGGGCCAATTGGCCCCTTTTTATTATCGCAAAATACAAAACTCACTAATAACCAACTGTATAAACCATTTGATCATTAGTAATTGCTGTACCCTCGGTGATAGTATTTCAACAAATTGTAGTTGTTCCCGCTGGATCTAATTTTACTCTCTCACATTTATGAGCATTATAATCCTCAAATGAGTTAAATGTATAAGTCCCATTTGTAACGGCAACAGAAGTAGCACCTCAAGAAAAAGAAGGTGTAGTGGTATAATCCCCATTTCTTAACACATAATTAGAATTCTTTTTAGGAGTTTCAGTATTAGCAATTAACACAAACGATGCTCTGTCTGCTCAAGCTTTTTTCAACCGACTATAAGCATATATCGCAGGATTACACCCATTTGCTCTAGTTCAATAAGCAACTCTTTGGGCTTGAGGATCCTTTGGAATGGTAGCCATATTCTCCAACAAGGCAGCTTCTACATCAGGATCATCAACACAAGTACCATTAGGATACGCACCTTCGTCACTCTCGTAAGCTGCTAAAGCGTTTGCAATTTGAGTAAGGTCTGCCTTTCTAGCAGTATCCCTTGCCCTTCATTGTGCTCCTGTTAATCTTGGAATCAATGCCGCAGCTAAAATACCAATAATAACCACTACTATAAGCATTTCCACCAACGTAAAAGCTCTAAGGTCGCGTTTCATTTTTAATTTTTAATTTATAAAACACTAAAAGGGTAGTCTTTTGATTTATTTTTTCAAGAGATATTAAGCAAACTTTAATATGCATAAACCTTAGGAGCTATAGGTATATATCTGACAGCTTTAACCCAATCTATACTATCAACATAGCTATAATATTTAGCCCACCACACAAGCCACATTGGATTATTGGCCCAATTACAAGTAACATCCCTCCGCCTACCCAAAACCTCACCAGAATCAGTTTTTAGCTCCTCCTCAAAATATCAATTTACCAACTTTAAGACAGTTTGATACCAAGTATCATTATTCATTGTTCCTAAGTTTCTAGGACGATACTCAGAAGTTGAACCACATCTGTACACAGCACCAACATCATTTCATCAATAATAGTAATCATGGATTCAAGCTCTCCAATAAGTTCATCTACGCCGATCACCGATCAGAGACATAAATCGGTTATCAGCGGCAGATGACTTTAGCCTAAATTGAGTAACAATATTATCCTCCCCAACAAATCTAAACAAGGAATTAAAATACCTCCGAGTGTTATTAGATCGGACATTTATAACTCCTCCTGTTATGCTATAATACCCCAATGCTCTATAGGTTCAGTTATAAGGCTCCACAATTTTGCTATACTTATCACTAGGTGTTGTGAAATCCACATACATTGGATAAATCAAAGATCAATCTACAGACTCATTGGACTCTCTCACAAACACCTTTAAATCATTCAATAATGCCTTTTTGACTTTTATCCAATCAAAATATCCAAATCTCGAAGAAGAATCTGTATCAGCAACCACACCAATAGATTGGTTTGATAAATTCATATTTTTTTCATACCAAGATATACCATTGCCAGATCTTATTCTCCACAAAGGATTTTTAAATTCAAAAGTTACGAACAAATTTGTCTTATCCCTATTAAATCACCAATTCCCATATGTAGACTGAGATGATCACCCAGCATTTATATAAAGCTCATTAGAATAATTGCCATCAACCAATTGGGTAACCGCATTAGAAGAATATAAACCATCACCATAAACTACCGCCGCGTTAACATTATCTACTCACGCACTAGAATACATTTTTGTATCTACTTCCAAAGGTAGGTCAAATTTATCAATGGAAGCTATCATAGCATTTCACCAGTTATTCCAAGTTTTTAAGAAACCATTTTCCAAACTATAATAAGTACTACCTGCTGTCCATTTGTTGGTATCTAACGTTGCAGCATTAAAGTCATCATAAAGTTCGAATATACTATTTCCGTCAACAGCTATATTTGTATTTGAATCTTCAATATGCAACAATCTATAATCAAAACCAGATATATTTATTTTTGTCCGTATTCTAAAGTGCTTAGCCAAAGGAAGCCCATTTATTACAAAGTCCTGAGAAGAAACATCTTGAATATCTGGCATATATGCATACATCACACCTTTACCAGATAAATTTTCTGCATTAAATACTAACCAATCTGTATCAATTGGCGACTTAAATGACAATCTAACTCCATCTCAACCTGAATCATCTTCATGCCTTACTATTATCTTGTGCCGACCTGTTCCCAAAGAAACAGATGAGCTATAATCATAACAGTTACAAAAACCATGTCCTCCATAATATCCTGCAACCACATTACCGTCAATCTCCACTTCTACTGCATCATCTCAGTCTATAGCAAACCACCATGTTCCAGGTTCCTGCACATAAAGCCATGTAGTATACAATATATTATAATAATCCCCATATCCCCCAATAGTTTGTATTTCTGGAGAAAGGCCCATTCACAAAGGAGCCTTAATGTCCGCTTGATAATCTGCGAGGAGACCAGCATGATCTGAAGGATGTCAAGCCACCCCGAAATATCTAACCATTAGTGCATATCCACTAATTCCATGACCATCAAGCACATTATTTGTAGAACATTCTCCGTTCCATTGTTCTACACAATAAGGATAAGTATTGCCCACATTATCTACTAAATTAAAATTAGGCCAAGTTGTAATACTTCCACTAAGTGGATACACATCTAACCTCACTTGGATGCCTTGAGCATCCTCAGAATTTGGGTTATAAATCACTACATCCTTAGAGCTCCTAGAAGAAGGCATCATAGCCATTAGCTTTATCTCATAAGGAGACATCTCTCCTATGCCTAACACTATTTTATCTGATGGAGTAGTAGAACATTCTTCATTTGCTTGATTAAAACAATACACAACTTCATCTCCATTAGTATTAATTAGTCTAAATTGAGGCCGAGTAGAAACATCAGCTACAAAAGCGGAAATATCAACCTCTGGAGTAGCTCACTTCATCCCTGTTCACAAAGGATTAACGACACTAATTATGTGATAATCAACCCAATTATCTCATTTAAAGTAAACATATACAGGTGCTATTCTGAGATCTAACATACCTGTAACCAACGTATCTGGCTGGGATGTTGTTCTTCTTCTCTGAACAATAATGCTACAACTTTGATATGGAGACAATACTCATATACAATTTGTGTCAGCTATCCTAAAGTTGCTTGTATTAGTTAAGGAGTTTTGAATATCTCCTAAGAACACCATATATGGACTCTTGTTGGTAAATATTATAGATGTATCTCATCATCGTCCATAATCAAAACTACCTGGTGCTGGAAGTTCATTTACGCGATTAGATATCGTTACAATATCAGCATAATTAGTTATGAGTCTTACCCGACCGAAACTTCAGTTATTCCAAAATGATGGAGGAGACTCTATCGGTCCTAGACCATAATAATAGTCAGCTTCTCAATCACTAGAATACCTATCGGCACTTAAAAGCATACAAGAATCAGGCCCTCTACAATCATAATCAGCAACATCTCCATAATCATTAATCTTCCATCTACAAGATCATCTACTTCTCCTATATGGATCCTTCAACTCATAAAGATTTGTTTTAGGAGAGAGAGAGGTCTTTTTCCAAATCTGATTATCAAACTGGTATTTCAATGTTTCTCATGTCCAGATAAAATCACATATTCATTCACCATAAGTAGGATTTTCAAATCTGACCTGCTTTGCTTTCATAGCAGCAACAACACTATCTTTTACTACCTCGCTAGGTGAACCTGAGTTAAAGCTAGCTTCTATCCTTGTCCAAACTCATCAATCAGTACCAAAATCACAGTATCTAACTTCGGGAGAATACAAACTATCCTCACCATCAACATCAATTATATACCATCAATTGTATGCACTAGACCATGGTTGATCAATTATGTTTGTTTCTCCTCAAGGAGTCTCGTAAGCCATAATTTTGTACCACTCACAAGAAGTTGCATCTACATAGTCTAATCCTGTATTCCATCCGATGATCCTCCATGGGTCAGTTTCTGTACCTGCTCCCTCAAATACTGCATAAACAGGCGCTATAAACCATAGTTTAATAGAGTCAGTTCCGACTTTAAATTCTGATGTAACCTTAAAATCTACTGTATCAAGTCTTCTTTCAAAAGTAACCTCACAGCTGTCTCCTGGGGCCAAAGTAGTGCCACAATTAGTAGATGTGACTCTAAAATTCGTTTGATTTGAAAGATAGCTACTATCAATATTTCCAAGGTATTGAGTAGCAATAGGATGAGGATTATAAAGGATGATTGTAACAGTTCATCACCAGTTTGTATCTCATGTAGACAAAATTGGACTCATCTGCAGATCATTGCCAGAATTAATTAGCACCCCATAACATCCCTTACCATAAGGATATTTACCAAATCCGCATCAAAAGACATTGTCATCTGTAGATCTTGCCAATACATAATCAATATTCAAGCCTCACCACCGCCGACCATAGCTACTTGTAGACAGATTTCACAAGTAAAATGTAGTTCCTGTTAGATTTCCGTTATTGAATATAGTTTTACCATCTAGCACTAGTGAGGTTTGTCAGTCTTTTTTGGAAAATTGTATTGTATACCACTTTGTGGTGTCTGGCATTATTCCCTTGGTACTAAATGCTCCCAAAGACAATTTACCATTTAAAGCTGACCGGCTATTATCATCTCCTCGGAATCCCCCCAATCATTCCCATCAACCTCCAAATCACCGATCATAGTATCTATACCGATTAATACGCGTTTCAAAGGTCAAATTGTCATAATTGGAGAAATCCTGCAGTGTCCTAAACGTAGTTCTTGGAAACCGACCTCCATTCTTGTACACAAACAGACCTCCAGCTAAATAATAATCTGTTGAGCTTCTAATTATGGACCATTTAGTAGTATCGATATCCCCTCATCTAAAGTTTTCATAAAATGGAAATATATCTGCTCCATTGTAAAAATACAAAGGAGTATCTGGCACCAACTCCATCTCTTTGATTTCCTGTGCTCCAAAATCATCTTTTACCCATCAATAAGGTGAAGAGGCACTATAAAAGGCTTCGCACTCTCAATTTGATTGTTGATAGCATATTGGTTTGTAAGCGTTGTTAGCAATAGCATAGAATGAATTCCCCAATAACGTAGATACGCTGCCCAATGGATATTTATACTGTATTTGAGTATAAGATCAGGTTCATCTATTATAAGAATAAAATTTTAATGGATAATAAACTCTTTCAGAAGCATCAAGTATAGTAATAGTAGTAGAGGCCCCTCATGTAGCCAATACCCTCCTTTGAATAGTAATATCACAACTAGCCCCCGCAGCCAGAGTGTTTCCACAAGTAGTAGAAGCTATATGAAAGTTAGTAGGCTCCAAGAACAAAGAATCATCAATAGGAGGTAAGTCCTTGGTAACATTAGTTGGATTGTACAAAGAAATTGTAGTATCTGCCTCCCGCTCTGGAGTAAATACATATGCTACAG
>JALTWR010000008.1 GCA_027046965.1 Candidatus Altimarinota bacterium
TATTGGTTGTTTTTGCTTTTGCTTGATCTTTCGACAATATTAACAATTTCAGTAGGAGCATTGCCGCTTGAAATAGGTAGTGAAACTAATGTAAAAGTTCCTAATGTGGCCCCTCATGTTAAAATTACGCCTTGATGAGTTGCGGTGTATTATAGTGTTACTACAGAAAATGGTGAATTGAGTAAAGGTAATATTGTCTCTTGTGTGTTTGAATGATGAGTGCTTTCTGAAGAAAAAACAAAAAAATTAGCTCAAGAGACGCAGAAGGCTTTTGGAGGTGTTCCTATGGGTGAGGAATTTTGTCTACTTTCCATGAATCGTGTGGCATCCTTGGGTATGGCTGGTAAGACATACGAGGAGGTATTGAGTAAATCTATAGGGGTCGCAGAGGCTAAAAACACCTTAAGTGCTTATATGGCCAATCCTTTAACCCCTTTGTTTACTTCATTGCTTAATATGTCCAATACTTTGGAGGTATCAGCTACCCAATCTATATGAAACCAGATCTTTACGTTTTTGTTTAATCTTTTAATCTCGTTGGCTTTGTTTATTCCATTAGCAGTTTTGGCCGTTGTGCTTTTAATGAGGGGAGTTGTTTTACGAGCTTTAATAGCTTTTGCGCCGTTTTTGCTTTTGGCATGGATATTTGGATTTAAATGGGGTGACACACAGGGTAAATACTCTATTTCTTCGGTTCTTTGATTAATCTTTTTGCCGGTGACAGTTGTGTTTTCTATTTCATTGTCATTAATCTTTTTAAGGGCTTTGTCGGGAGTAGATTCTAACGGACAACAAAATATATTCACAGTATTGGGATTTGAGTCCATCAATAATGAATTAAAATACAATATATCGGAAGGTGTAGGAATTAGCCTTTCTCAAGAGTCTGATGGTATAAATTTTAAAAGTATAGGAGATTTTTTTAGTCTGCTTTTTAAAACAGGAGTAGGAATAGCGTTGATGTGGATTATTGTATTTGCAGCCCTTAAAACAACAAAAATAACAGAAGGAGTTGTGAGCAGTGTTCAAGGTTTTGCAGAATGATATTTAAAATCCTTACGTGTTGTCCCTGTTCCTGGTATGGGTATGATGAGTGTCGGTGGTATTCAGAGAGGATTTAGTCAAGTTACACAGACACTACCTGGAGAATTAATTCAAAAGCAATATAGTGACCAAGTGGAACCTGTATTAGATGAGGTAAGAGCAAGGTTTTCTTGAGGATCTGGAGATAAAAAAGAGATTCTCAAGATGGATAGTAGCTTATCTAAGGCACAATCTGCTTCTGAAGCTATGCCAATATTGTCCGATATGCTTTCTAAATTAATTACTTCTAAGGCTGCTGATTTGAATACTTATCGTGAAAAGGTGGCTTTGGCAGAAGATACTAGAAATTTTTGGACGAAAATAAAAGATATAACTTGAGATGATTTCAATAAAGATTTGATAAAAGCCTTGGAGGATCCTAAATTTGTGGCGTTATTTGCTCAATCTTTTGGAAAAGAAAGAGAAGAATTTGAGAAGTTTTTTGAAAAGGCAACAGGGAAGCCTATCTCCTCTATAAATCCAGAGAAAGATGATAAGTTGAAAAAATTATGAGATAGCGGTGTTTTAAATAATATTTATTATATTCCAGGCTTCTTCCCAAATTCAGTAATTATGAAGGATGATGACAAAGGAGTGCTCTTTTGAGATGAGGTTTGGTCTGCTATTAGATCAAAAATTGAAGATAGAGATACACTAGAAGAAACTATTAAAACTCTTGCAAGAGCTAGAGATTCTAACTTTGATAGTTTAGATAAAACTCATAAAGAAGAAGTTGTCAGAGAGGTGGTTTACAAATTGTATTGAGATCAAAATGAGATTGCTTGAGTTAAAAAGGATGAGATCGTCAAGAAAATAATCGAACCAGCTGGAAATAACGACCAGTCTACGACTTCTAATTCTTCAGGGCAATAGCAACTTAAATGTTTATGTTACAAGATGAAAAAGACAGATAAAATGAAAAGGCTTATAGTTAAAATGATATGATTACTTTTTTTGTTTTTAACCATTAGTTTTTCATTTGCTCAAGTTAAGTTATCTTGAGGATGAGGAGCTGTAGAGGGCGTTTCTTCCCAGCCTAGTTTTGATATTAACATTTTGCTCGGTAATATAGTGGACCTGCTCAATATAATATGGCTTCCATTTGCTATACTAGCAGGGAATTTACTTACAAACAAAATGATCTTTTGAGCAGGTCTGGGTGAGCAACTTTTTGCTATGTGGACATCAATGAAAGTTTTCGCTTTTTTTGTCCTTGGAGGGATGTTTTTGTTTATGATATTTTCTTATTTTTTTAGATCGCAGGGAGATGCTTTGAAAAAATATTTACCTAAAATCATTTTGGCTGCTTTGGGAATCCCTCTTAGTTGGTTCTTTTTGGTGTTGCTTTTGGATTTGTCTAGCATTATGATGGTTGCCGTGTGAGCGTTTGGGTCTTCTTTTGTAAAAAACCAGCAAACAGTAGAAACTTTTTCTATACCCAAAAGCATTAGCTTAGTGGATTCTCAAGAGTTAGGCACAGTAAAGATCAATTGGAGTCAAGATTCTCAGTCAGTAAGTATGGACTCTCTTTTAAAAGACGTGAATTCTTTGGCTGGGCCTTTGGTGACATTAGGTGCCTCGATTTTGCAATTTCCTAAGATAAATAGCAACGTTCAGAAAGCAGATGGGGTGTCTTTAAATGTTGAGCTAATTTTGAAATTGGTAATAATAGGAATGTTTGTAATCCCCTTGATATTGCTAATAGTGGTCGCTTTAATGAGGATATTTTACATATGGGTTTATTTAATTTTTGCCCCATTTTTGGTTTTGGATTGGGTTTTTAATGGCCCTTTATCTAAAAAACCATATTTCCAATTGTCCAATGTTATTGGTTTGATTTTTCAACCTGTTTGAGTGATCGCTGGAATGTCATTAGGTTTGTTGTTTGTAAGATGGATGGCTTCTGTTATAACAAGCACCTGAACTACTGTTTCAGAGAGATGAAAGGCCATATTGGATACAATAGGTTTGCAGGGTTCTCAGATGGTGTTTTCTACAGCTCAATGAACACAGGGAAGTGTAGAATGGGGAATGGAGCTTTTTGATCAAACCGTTTCCTTTGTCGGAGGGATATTTGGGTATTTAATTTTATGGGGGATTACGGTTGCATTGTTGTGGGCTTTAATAAAAATAGCATTTGCCACTACACAAATTACTAAGTGAGTAGTTGATTGATCATTTAATTTTATTGAGTGAATGGCAAAAGCTGCTCCAGTAGTGCCATGGGTCGGAGGACCGGTTTCAGTATGAGCTTTAGCCCAAGCTCCTAAAAAGCTTAAATCCTTTACTACGGAAGACAAGATATCCGCCGACTCTACAAAAGTTTTAGACACTTTTAGAAAATTTATGGGCTTAGAGGGCTTTGGTTTAAACGCGAGTGATAAAAATAAATTGGAGAAGGCTATAACGAGTTGAGCAGGGGGAAATGTTTATTTGACAGAGTTTTTTAGGGAGTTGCAATCTATCATTAAAACTAAACAGAATGTCCCTTACAACGATCCTATTTTGCAAGATGTGTTAAAGAAATTTGTTTCTAGTGATAACTTTAGAGCGTGGTTGTTGTCTAATCCATCTATTCAAAGAGTGCTTTTTTCAGATAGGAATGTAGGAAAAATTCAATCTAGCATAGATAATCTCAAGGAATGGAAAGAAGTAGCGCCTACTTTAATAAATGATCCAAAATTTCAACGTTTCGTAGCTTGGTGATTATATACCACACCAGACTTTGTTAGTCCTGATGAAATTAATAGAGCTTTGCAAGGGCTAACATCTGCTGGCATAGGATATTCTAATCTTGTTGAATTTGCCAACGGTACTAGAAAGCCAAATTAAAATTTATTCATTTTAGTGCTTCCAGTGCTTTTTCAAATTGTCCTTGGGTTGCCAATTTGTTGGCTTGATTTATTATGTACGTTTTAAGATATTCTATATTTTTTTGAGCTTGTGATTTTAGGTAATCAAGTTTTAATTTTTCTATGGATGGGTTTAAAGGAATAGTCACCAAATAAGCATTTATTTGCTCTAGATTTAGTTTAATATCCCCTCCTTGAGTCAATAATTGATAAGTTTCAAATTGTTCTAAATTTTGTTTGTAGGTGGGATTTATCAAAGATAGTGCTTTCATTTTCCATACAGAAAGTCTTTTGAGTTGCTGAGTTTGGCTCCAGGCTGTATCAAAGTTTTGTTTTATGAAGTTTTGTAGGGATTGATAATAGTCTTGGACAAATTGTTTGTCTAATTGTGGCATTAGCTTTATGAAATCAGAAATTTGTTGTCACAAAAGCTGCTTTAATTGATCAAGATCCAGTTGATTTAATGTTGATTGGGTGAATTCTACAATTTGTCTAGGAGCGACAACTTTTTGGAATTTTTTTGTCTTGATCTCTAAAAAATGATCGTGAGGGAAAACAATGGTCCCTGAGGCAATCTTTGAAATCAAGCCAGCTGTTCATCTGATTATAACTGTACCATCTTGGGTATTTATATTAAAAGAGTCGTCTTTAAGTATTGTTCTAACGTTTGAAAACCAAATATTCCCTCTTTGGAGTTGTAGATGGGTCTTTGAAAGTAGAGGATTGTCTAAGTTTTTGAATATTTCAGACAAATAAAGACTTGTTTGAGGTAATATTCTAATGATGGTTCCGTCCCATAAATAAATGTTTGCCCAGCTTTTAATGTTCTTGCTTTTTGAAACAAATAAAATTCTATCTTGAGAAAAAACTTCATATTTCTGGGAGGTTAAATTTTCATCTCGTAATGGAATTGTAATGGTGGTAGGCGGGTTCAAATGTTTTATTATAATGGTCGCTTTTTGTTGTTTTAGATGTTGTGTTGAGTCATTGATGCTAAATGTTAAATAATTTTTTTGTTGTTGGAAAAAAGGCTTTAAATCTATTTTTTGGGAATATATAGGGATTTGAGCAAAAACTAATAGTCCTAAGTTAACTACAATTATGATTACTCAAACTACTAATGTGGCTGCTGGTGCCCGTTTTTTGGTGAGAAAGATAATTACTAAAGAAAGTAGAAAAATTCAAACAATCCATAAAGGCAGTTTCAACAAAATAGCAAGGAATAGTCCTATTATAATTAGAGTGATAGTTATAATAGTGGAAGAAGTATTGATTTTCATTGGGAAATGGGGTAGGGATAATTTTTATCTTTGTTGAAGTTTAGGTAAAAATAGATAAAATTCAATAATTAGTTACTTTAATATGCAATTTAATATGCAATATGAAAATTACGTTGTTAAGGATATTTATTCACATTGTTTTGTTAGTATGAGTTTTTCGGGAAGTTTTTAAGGTTCGTCAAATTAGAGATTTAATCCCAGGGATCCATTTGCCTATACCTAGTATGGATTTTAAAGAATTTGTCCTTTTTTTGGGGCTAGCTGTTTTAGCTTGGGTGATAGTCGGGATTTATACAGGTTTTTATAGCCTTACAGATAACATTAGAAATAGTGTTGCAAAATTCTTTAGAGCTTGGCTGTTGTGGCTTGTCTTTTTGAGCTTTTTAGTGTTTTTTGGTCAAGGATTTTGGTTCAAAAATGGTATCTCTAGATTGGTGCTTTTGTGGGGATGGCTTTTTAGTGGTTTGATTATTGCTTTTTCAGATAAGGTGTTATTGTGGTTAAGGCAAAAACTAGGCTTCAAAGACAAAATACTAATTATCAGTTTTTCAAAAAAGCTCCTTGACTCAGTTAAAGAAGTTTTGGAAGAATATGGGAGAGTAGATGTTGTAGAAGGCAAAGATTTCTTTGACAAAAAAGATAAAGCAAACATTGACCCATCTTCGAAGGTCTTAATATTGTGAGATCCTGATTTAGAGCAGTTACAATTAATAGTTGATATACTTAGAAACAAGTGAGTGAAAATTTACCATCTTTCCAGTCATAGCCTTGTAGAGGATATTGTTTTTTCTCCTTCTACTTTGTGACCACTAATTGTGACACAATATAAGCCCTCTCCTCTTGATGGACGATGGGTGGTAGTCAAAAGAGTATTTGACATCATTTCAAGTCTAATATTTTTGCTTTTGTTTGGGTGGGTATATATATTGATTGCACTTTATATATTGGTTAAAGATGGTCGTCCTGTTTTGTATGTGTCTCATAGGGTATGAAAAAACGGTCAATTATTCCCCATGTTTAAATTTAGGACTATGATTAAAAATGCTGATCAACTTAAGGATAAATTACAAAAGTTAAACCAAAGAACAGGTCCTTTGTTCAAAATTAAAGATGATCCTAGAATCATCCCTTGAATGCATTGGATACGTAAATTTTCGTTGGATGAATTGCCACAAGTTTTTAATATATTGCGCTGAGAAATGTCATGGGTAGGTCCCCGTCCGCATTTGCCTCAAGAAGTTCAAAATTACAAATCTTGGCAAAAAAGGCTTTTGAGCTTCCCTCCGTGACTTACAGGTTATGCCCAAGTTTTTTGAAGGGATTCCTTAAGTTTTGATGAAGAGGCAAAGCTAGATTTGTGGTATATACAAAATCGGTCTTTATGGTTGGATATTTATGTTATTTTAGCGACTTTTAAGGTTTTAGCACAAGGTAAATAAAAAAATTAATGGCGAGAGTATCTGACAATTTTCTTAATGAACTTCACAATATATTGCCTTCTGATGAGGTTGAAAAATTTTTAAATGTATGCTTCAAGCCGCTTAAAAAAAGCATTAGATTTGTAATCAATAAAATTGATATCGAGTTCTTAAAAAAGCATTTAGAAAATTTATGATGGCATTTTACTGATCCAGGGTTTGTAGAGGATGATAGGTTCCCTATGGATATATTTTATGTTGATAGAGACGATACTAGTATTCCTCTAGGAAATACATTTGTTCATAAAGCCGGATATGCCTATATTCAGGAGGTTGCTGCTGCTTTGGCTGCCAGGGCTTTGGATTTGAAAAAATGAGATCTAGTGTTAGATATGAGTGCTGCTCCTGGAGGAAAAGCGACTCAGATAGCAGATTATTTGATGTTTTTGGGAAGCGATAAGCCTTGACTAGTTGTTGCAAATGATGTATCTAAAGCTAGAATAAAAAAGATGGCCTATAATGTAAATAGGGTGGGAGCATATAATATAGCTCTTAGTGCTTTCAATGGCTTCTCATTTGGCAAAAATTTGCCTGAATTTTTTGATCATGTCTTGTTGGATGCGCCTTGTTCTGGAGAGGGAACAGGATTTAAGTCGGAAACAGCTTTGAAGTTTTGGAGAAAAGAAGAGATTAATAAAATCAAAGGAACCCAATTTCAGTTGTTGATCTCAGCCATAAAGACATTGAAAAAAGGATGAACATTGGTTTATTCCACTTGTACATTGAATCCATATGAAAATGAACTAAATGTGGCACAAATATTGGAGCAATTCAAAGGGGTTGTAGAGCTGGAGGAGATCTCTAATATAAGGACGGATAGAGGAATCTCTACGGTAGATGGACAGCAAATATTGGGGGCTGAGGAGGCTCAAAAAATCAGAAGGTTGTGGCCTCATCGTCAATGAAGTGGAGGTTTCTTTATAGCTAAGTTTAGAAAGATAGGCTCTTTGGATCAGAGGCTAAAAATTGAAAATAAATTGTCTCCTAAAAATCCATTCAAACTAGACATGAGTAGTGCTTTACAAAAGGAAGTTTGGAAGACTCTAAAAGATTGGTATGGAATTAGTAATGTGCCTGGAGTTGTTTTTGTAGCTTCTAAAGAGCTGGTATATGCAGTTTCTCAAAAATTTTTGGAGATAAAAGATTTTATAAATTTTGAGAAAGTATGAATTCCTGTTTTGAAGAGAACAAGATGATATGTTCGTCCAACTCATAATCTTGGAAATATCTTTGGTAAATATGCAACAAAAAACTATATTATTCTTACTGATGAGCAGGCTCAGGAATATTCACTTGGGAAAGATCTAGTTATTTTTCAAACTTTTGATCCCAAGATCGATTATGTAATTCTTAAATGGGAAAAATTTGGGTTTAGTGTAGGCAAGATAGTTGGAAATATGATTAAAAATAAAATGATAAAGTAAATTTAAAAATTATTAAGCAAAATATGAGCGAGAAAAAAAATATCATTGAGTATGCTATTCATTATCTTAGCAGGTACCCAAAGACAGAAAAAGAAATGCGTTTGCAATTGTTGAAAAAGTGATATTCAGAAGATGAAATAGATAAAGCTATTAAATGGCTGAAGAGAGAAAAATATATTGATGATGATTTGCGAGCGCAAATGTATCTAAGTTCAGAGGTGATAAGAAAATGAAAGCCTCTTTGAATGGTTATAAAAAAGCTTTATTCCAAGGGAGTCCCTAGTGAAATAATTGATAAACTGGTGTCCCAAATGGAAGAAGATTTGCAAAATTGACAGATCCAAAAGGTGACCAAAGAAATAGATAAACTAAAACAAAAATGACTTGACTGATTTGAAATTGTCAAAAGGCTAATGGGCAGAGGCTACAAGTATGATGTTTTAAAAAAGGCTATAGATAACCTCTAAATTTAGTCAAGCTATTTGATGGTTAAATTTTTTGCACCTGGGGTTTAATTTTGACAAAAATAATACTTATAAGTAAAATAAAATATGAAGAATTTTACATAAACACAAATAAAATGGTTGCTTTTAGCACGAGTTCATCCGGAAATGCTAAACCTCAAAAACCATCAGAGAAAGCGTCGCTAGAAATTGATATAGATGAAATTTTGAATGAGGAGGGTGATGCAAAGTCCGAAAAAATTGAAGAAACTAAGTACAAGGGGAAGAAGGTAATTTCCTATTTAAAATATTTTTTCCTAGGATTGCTGGTAGTTGGTATAGTCTATGAAATACTTGTAATAAAATATTTGAGTTTACTGAGTTTGAATACACCAACCCAGCAAGATAAAGACACAATAAGTGCTTTAAAGCCTTATGTCAGTTGGTTGTTTGGTCGTTCTCAGATGAGTCCAGGAAACACCTATGTTCAGATAAATAGCTTTTTGAATTCTTCAGCTCCTTATGGAGAAAAGAAAGAAGCTGTTGAGCAATATCTTTCGAATTCTTCAAGAATGTTAAAAAAAATAGATAATCAGATTAGAAAGATAAAAGAAGAATTAGGGGCTTATCCTTACGTACCGGCAGAAGTCTTTGATAAGATGGGAGATACCTCTGGATTAAAAAAGCTATTGCTTGCGGTGGAGGCCATCAGAACTTATAGTATAGCGAGTCTTTATCAGTATTTAGATTCTTATATTAGGGAACTATCGATTAATGTTGTAAAAGAACCAACATATGAGGTGAAAAACAAATTGTCTTATTTTTTGAGTAGGTGAGAAAAAGATATTGTAGCTTATCTTAATATGTGCTATATGAATTCATATGACCCAGAATGTGTGATCAATAGTGATTTTGACAATTATCTGGCCAACCAGCTTTTGGAGGATGGAATCCCTCAAGCCAAAGTTGACAGATATGTAACATTTTTCAAAAGATTTATAAAAAATTTACTAACAAAAATAGAGGTTGAGCCTAAGCCTGTAATATCGCTTGTGTTGAACAATTTAGATCCAGAAAAGAATACGGTTTCTTTCAAAATGGAAATAAACATCCCTCAAGAAGTATATGTACAACTGCTAAAAAAACTTCCTTCCCAAGAACCTAACTTATTTGTAGTGTCTCAGATGATGAATTTGCTCAGAGGCTCTCACTTTATTGTGGGTGATAATTTGGGGGTAGATTCTATAAAGGTTACTTTAAGGAAGGAAAAAATTGGCAATATATTTAGGAACTATTATGTGTCTAACTATACATTTACTGTTCCAATTCAAAAAGAAGCTCAAGTTGAAATTTATGACTTTAAATATTAGTCTAGATGTCAAAAGAAAAAAAGTCAATTGCCCAAAACCTTTCAAAACTTGTCAACAAAATACCTAAGCCGGTTAGAGATAGATTAGGTAAAGTTTTTGTAATTGTAGCTATTGTAATGTTTTTGGGATTGGGGGTATATATATTTTTTAAAAACAATCAGTTGCAATCTCAAGCTATGCAGCTAAAGAACTTGCCTACTGATTATAAGCTTAAATTGAAAAAGCTTACAGAAATTACTTTTACAGGCTCTTTGAATACTTTAAAAGATTTAGATGCTCTTTTGGCAACAAGCAAATCTCAACAACAAAAATGGGAAAATTATTATTCAGATCATAGAAGTCATTATGAATACTTTTTAAAGGAATTGTTTTTCCCTTCTATGGATATTTGGCTAAAACCCTATGATAAGGATCTTTATGATTTTGAAGTAAGGGGGAAAAGATTTTTCAAGGAGAACCAATTCTTGGATGTTAATCTTTTGGCCAAGTGGTGAAGTTTTATCAAATATGGTTCCTTCAATTTTGGGAATGCCCCTAAGCTATCTAATGAGGTTAAAAACCTAAGATTAGGGGGTATAACCTTTGATAAAGAAGATAACACATTATTGGTTAAAATAGATTCTCAATTTGAGGTACAAGAAAGAAAAAACTTCCTTTATCTTATAGATCTACTCTCTTTAACTACTAATAAAGCTAATGTATCTCTTTTTAGTGAGTTTGTATATTACCTTTGGCAGCAAATACGTATCAATAATCTTTCAAAACTTGAGTGGGATGCTCAAAACCTTTGAAAAAGTGTGGATGAAATCATTGGGGAGATATTGTTGGGTGCACTAAGAGAGAACTACAAGACTATAGAATTCAAGCCTTATCAGGGATTTAAAACATATAAGGTTATAAAGCCTTGAGGAGAAAGGCTAGTATTTGTTTTGGACTGGCAAGATAACTGGTGAGGTAGTGGGGTGTTATTTTTAACTTCTACAGATGTGATAGGCCTTTATGATATGTTTTTTGAAAAAAGCTACATAGAGTGACTCAATACCAAAAACAGGATGAAAGATGCTTTAGATACACAAATATTGAAAAAGTATATAGATAGGTATTTGTTTGGAGATACTAACGTGATACGTTTATTTGACACAGGGGAACCATTGGTTATAATAGAAAACAGAGATGATAAATATATAGTCAAAAAGGATTATTCTAAGGCTTATGAAGAGATTGTCAGTGATGAGGTTGTTAAAGAAGCTATGAGAAATTCAGCGGCTTGTGAAGAGGGAAGTGATGATCTTGTTTGTGCTGCAAAATTTAGGAACAAGTTTAGAGATCTTCCTTTTATGGCTTATGAGCTCACGGTTCCTTCATATAGGGGATATGGTATGAAGGTTGCCGATTTGCTAAGATGATATCCTCCTTTAATGAAATTAGAAAGATTTGTGTTTAGGAAAAAAGAAGATGTGGTCAAGGGAGGAGTAGGAGATGTATTTGACGTGCAATTGAGCTTTTATGTATATGGAAGGGGAATATCTGATGATGAAGTTGAAAAGATTAAACAACTGCTAGGTCAAAAATGTTTAGGGAAAAAGACGTTTAATTTAGACCTTGCTCTAGCACAACTACAAAAGAAACTTAACTTTGCTGGAGAGGATGTGGATTCTAAAGAGGTTGTAAATCTACTTGAGTTAAAAAATATATTTGAACAAAGGAAAGAAGAGTTTGATAAAAAAAATCCATATGACCAATTAGTGATTTTGCTAGAATCTTATCAAATGCTTAAAAAAGCTAATTTATGTGAATCTAAATAAAATAACCCATGGCAGAGCAATATAATTTGGAGCAATTAAAAAAGGATTTGGAGGAAGCTATAGTTCAAGCAGATATATTGAAGATCTTTGATTATCTTTTAACTATTGCAGTAGAAGAAGGAGCCTCAGATATCCATATTGAGCCATTTGAAAATTATTCTAGAATTAGGATAAGGATTGATGGAGTCTTGTATGAACTTATTCAATACCCAAAACAGATTCATGAAAGCATTATTGCGAAGTTCAAGATAGAGTCCTGACAAATGCGTCCTGATGAAAAGAGAGTTCCTCAAGATGCAAGGGTGTCTGCCATAACTTTAACGGGTAAAGAAGTAGATCTTCGTGCAAATACGCTGCCTACTGTTTGGGGAGAAAAATTAGTAATGCGTATAGTAGATAAATCAAAAAAAATTCCACCATTAAATGCTTTGGGTATAGAAGGTTCAAATGAAGAAATTTTGTTTAGGAACTTAGACTCTCCTACGGGCATTATTCTTACCACAGGGCCTACAGGGTCTGGTAAGACTACAACTTTGTACTCGGCCTTAAGTTACTTGAACAAAGTAGAAGTTAATATTACCACTTATGAGGATCCTGTGGAGAATAAAATGGACTGATTAAATCAATCACAAATAAGATCAGATATAGGCTATACTTTTGCTGCTTGATTGCGTGCTGCTTTGAGACAGGATCCAGATATTATTATGGTGTGAGAAATTCGTGATTGGGAAACCTTGGATACAGCTATGGAAGCTGCTATGACCTGACACTTGGTTTTTTCAACGATACACACTAATTCTGCAGCAGAGACTTTAACTAGAGTGATTAATTTGGGAGCCAAGCCTTATATGATAGCGGGTACCTTTAATTTAGTAATGGCTCAGCGTTTGGCTAGAAAAATTTGTCAAGAATGCAAAGAAGAGTACTCTTTGAAGGAAGAAAATCCCAAGGTTTACAAATGGATCGTGGAAGCTCTTTCGTCTATGGGCCCAGCTTTGGCAACAGAGCTTCAAAAGAGAGGAATAGACCCTCAAAGGTTAAAAGAGGGAGTGTTTTTTAGACCCAAAAAGGATGGTTGTCCTGAAAGTTGTGGAGGGAAGCAATTTAAGGGTAGAATCTGAATATACGAGATGATGGAGTATACGGATGAGCTTAAAGAACAAATACTTAAGGGCTCTTCTTGATTTGAAGTAGAAAAGTTTGCTTTGGCAAAGGGGATGATAAACTTGGAAAGAGATGCTATATTCAAGGCTTTGCAGGGGCATATTCCTCCAGATGAGATTTATAGGTTAGTGAAACATAAGGACTATTCAGCTGTTATTAAAATGCAATGATAGAAGTCAAAGAGGTGAAATTGTCTTTGCTTGATCAATTCAAATTGCAATTGAGTATGCCTCCTTTTGAAAAAAAGGTAGGACTATTTAGGCTATTGGCTATGACCCAAAACGCTTGATTGGGTATCAAAGAATCTTTAAAGGCTATTTTGAAATCTGAAAGCCATCCTTCTATGAGGAGGATTGTTGAGAAGTTACTAGAAAATATTAATCAATGAATTTCATTTTCTGCTGCTATGAAAGAATTCCCATTTTTTTTCACTAATCAAGAAGTTGCTTTGGTTAAATCCGCAGAAATCATGGGGAATTTGCCTCAAGTTTTGAATTCTATAGCAGATGAGCTTGAAAATTCTCAAAAACTTAAAAAAAAGATAAAGGGCGCTATGACCTACCCAGTTATGGTATTAATTTTTGCGCTTTTAGCAGTTGTAATATTGTTGATTAAGGTAATTCCAACTATAGTTAACATGTTTCCTAGTGAAGGGCAACTTCCTTCCATAACCGTGTTTATGTTAACATTGTCAGATTTTATAAAGGAATGGTGGTGGATGTTAGTTTTGATTGGTGTGCTTGTTCCAATTGTGTATAAGGTCTTATATGAAGGAGTTCTTCCATTTAAGATAGTGGTAGATAGGCTTTTGCTAAGGGCTCCTGTAATAGGAGAATTAAATAAGACTTATAATTTGTATAAGTTTTCGAGAATGTTGGGTGACTTTTATAATGCAGGGGTCTCTCCTGTAGTTGCCATAGATTATATGATAGATACCTTTGATAATTACTTTTATAGAGAAAAGCTTAAAACAATAAAACATGACTTAAATATTTGATTAACTTTTACTGAAAGTATGGAGGGATCTTGGCTGTTTTCACCTGTTCTTGTACAAATTATTTCAGTTTGAGAAGAAACTGGTAATTTTGGTGAGGTACTGATAAAAATGGCCAACTTTTATAGAGAAGATATAGAAACTAAGTTAGAGGCTTTGATGAAACTTATCGAGCCTCTGATGATGGCTTTTATCGCTGTAATTGTTGGAACTATTGTGGCTGCCGTATTCTTGCCATTGGCAGACTTGGTAGGTCAAATAGGTCAATAATTTGCTGTAGAAAAGAAAAAATAAATAATTACCCTTATTGATGTAAGGGGCTTTTTAGATTTTAAAATATTCAAACATTATTTCTCTTCAGAAGTTTTTAAAAACTACGCCGAGGTATGTAGCTAATTTAAATGAGGCCTGAATTAGAACACCGCAGGATTTTTTTGAATATTGGCCCAGAGCCTGGGAAGATAGACGTAAAATTAAAACAATTAATGAGGTCTTGTTAGATTGAAATATTCATATTGTTAAATGAGAAATTATTAATAAGTCTCTGATCACAACTCCTAAAGGAAAAAAATTGGTTGAAATAATTTTGGAGGACAAACTTGGCAATAAGGCATATTTGCATTTTTTAAACTCTACGTATGCTCTCAGAGAGGTCAAAAAAGGGCAGGTCTATCTTGTGATAGGTAAGCCTAAGCTAGAATATTGAAAAATCACTTTTTGGCATCCTGAGTTGGTATTGTCTGAAACAAGCAATAGTAATTGGCAGGCAGGGAATATTTATCCCATCTATTCCCAACTCTGACCTATTAAACCTTCGTGGTTTGCTCGCAAAATTTGGGAAAATTTAGATCAAATCCCTAAATTTTTTGAAGAAATCTTCCCTAAAGAATTTCTTAAGGAGTTTGATTTGATCACCAAGGTTGAGATGGTAAAAAATATGCATTATCCCACAGATTTTACTATACTTAAAAAAGCTAAATATAGGCTTTGGTTTGAAAAGTTGTTATTTTTGCAGCTTGTTTCATTATTAGGTAAACAAGATTACATAAGCAAGACACTAACTCAGACACAAGGACATCCAGATCGGGAGCTTGTTAGAGAGTTTTTATCGCATTTACCATTTGAGTTAACTAAAGCTCAAAAAAAAGCTATAAAGCAAATAGTTGATGACTTTCATGCAGGTAAACCAGCAATGAGACTATTGCAATGAGATGTGGGAAGCGGTAAAACTGTAGTTGCAGCAACGCTTGCTTGGTATGTTGTTAAAAAATTTAATTGACAAGTAGCTTTTTTGGCCCCCACAGAAGTGCTAGCGAAGCAGCATCTGTCTAGTTTGGCAAAGTTATTCCTTCCTCTGGGGATTAAAATCAAGTTGCTTGTAGGTTCCCTGACACCTAAAGAGAAAAAGACAATTAAAAAAGAGATAGAGCTTGGATATGTTGATTTAATCGTGGGAACGCATGCACTTATTCAAGAAGATGTTAAGTTTAAAAATTTAAAGCTTGCAGTAATAGATGAGCAACATAAATTTGGGGTTAAGCAGAGGGCGTTCTTAAAAGCGCAAGGATCCCCTCATATTGTGCAGATGAGTGCTACTCCTATACCGCGTTCTTTGGCTTTGGCTTTTTTTGGGGAGTTTGATGTGAGTGTAATAGATCAAATGCCCCATTGACGCAAACCTGTAATAACCAAGATTATTGCGCAGGAAGAACTCGCTAAAATGAAACCCTGGTTTGAAAATAAACTTCAACAGGGAGAACAAATATTTGTAGTTACTCCTTTGATTGAAGAAAGCGAGTTTTTGGATGAAGTAAGCTCAGCAACACAAGAATTTGAATCTATGAAAAAATTTTTTGATAGACGGAGGGTATGATTGCTTCATGGTAAAATGAAATCAAAAGAAAAAGAAAAAGTTATGAAACAATTTAAGGATGGAGAACTTCAGATTCTTGTTTCGACAACAGTGATAGAGGTTGGAGTGGATGTGCCTCAGGCTACTATAATGATAATTAAAAATGCTGAAAGGTTTGGTTTAGCTCAGCTTCACCAACTTCGTTGAAGAGTTGGAAGAAGTGACAAACAGTCTTATGCTTTTTTGCTTACTAAATCAAAAGGAGGAGATACTTACAAAAGGCTCAAGGCGCTGGAGAAAACGACAGATGGTTTTAAACTTGCTGAACTTGATATGGAATTTCGCTGAACTGGGGAAATATTGGGAGTAAGGCAAGCTTGAGTTTCAGACTTGCCATCGTCTGTGTTGAGTGATGTAAAGCTTTTGGAAAAGGTCCAACAGTGAGCTCGTTGGTTGTTGAGCAAATATAAAAACTTGAATTGATTAGATAAACTTAAAGAGCAACTTAAAAAGTTGGATAAGGATATATTGGTGTAGGTTAGAAGTTTCATTGTTTTTAGTTGCAAAAAGTACAAAATTCACTATTATAAGTCAGCTTCAGTTTTTTGTGTTTAAAAAAATGGACAAACAACTTCTGAGACGTATTGCTCGCTTGGCGCGTATTAAGGTTGCTCCTGAGCAAGAAGAGAATATGATATCTCAACTTAGCGGTATTTTGAAATGGGTGGGGATTATCCAAAAAGTCGAATTGGATGATGAAGAGGAACTAAATCAACCTGTGAAGGCTCAAATGGAAGTGCAGCAATGAACTCAGGATTTTGGAGAACCGGACGCCTTTTTGAGGAATGTTAAGCATCCTATTAAAAATAAGCAAATTGTGATAAAATCACCCATTAAAGGAAATTAAATTTAATTTGTTAAATATCAAAATATTATGGCTGTTGGAACTAAAACTCCTTTGGAGAGAGTAAGAAACATTGGTATTATTGCTCACATTGATGCAGGGAAAACAACTACTACGGAGAGAATTCTTTTTTATACAGGAAGGAAGCACAAAATTGGTGAAGTGCATGAAGGTGCAGCAGAAATGGACTGGATGGAACAGGAAAAAGAAAGATGAATTACAATTACTTCAGCTACTACTGTTTGCTTTTGGAAAGAGCATCATATTAACATTATTGATACTCCAGGGCACGTAGATTTTACAGTGGAGGTAGAGCGTGCACTCAGAGTTTTGGATGGAGGTGTAGCAGTTTTTGACGCCTCTCAATGAGTGGAGCCTCAGTCTGAAACTGTATGGAGGCAAGCTGATAAGTATAATGTACCAAGAATAGCATTTGTTAACAAGATTGACAAGCTTGGGGCAGATTTTTTTATGTCATTGGATTCTATTAAAAATAAATTAGCTGGAGATAAAGCTGTAGCAATTCAGCTTCCATGGGGAGAGGCTTCTGAAGCCAAAGGTGTTATCGATTTGATAAAAATGAAGGCTTATACTTTTGAGTGACAATATGGTGAAAATGTGGTTGAACATGAAATACCACAAGAACTTATGAGCCAGGCTCAAGAATATAGGGAAAAACTAATAGATGCTGCTTCTATGTTTGATGATGAGATAGCTGAAATGTTTTTAGAAGGAGCTGATATTCCAGAGGATAGATTGAAGGCGGCTATTAGGAAGGGAGTTGTAAGTAATGAGCTTTATCCAGTATTGGTTGGTTCTGCTCTTAAAAACATTGGTGTGCAGTTTGTTTTGGATGCTGTGGTGGATTTCTTACCATCTCCACTAGATAGGTGAGAGGTGTGTGGGGAAAATCCTGATACAGGAGAAACTGAGTGTAGGAAACCAGATGATAATGAGCCTGTTGCGGCATTAGCTTTTAAGATTATGACAGATCCATTTGTTGGTACATTAACTTATGTTAGAGTTTATTCAGGTATTGTTAAATCAGGTGATACGTTAGTTAATCCAAGAACTGGTAAAAAGGAAAGAATTGGTAGGTTGCTTTTGATGCATGCCAACAAAAGGGAAGAAGTAACAGAAATTCATGCGTGACATATTGGAGCGTTTTTAGGACTTAAAGATGTTAGAACTGGTGATACATTGGCAGATCCAAAAAAGCCAATAATTTTGGAATCAATGGAAATTCCAGAACCAGTGATTAGTATTGCTATTGAACCTAAATCTAAAAAAGACCAAGAAAAACTGGGCGTTGCCCTCGGTAAGTTAGCATATGAAGATCCATCTTTCAAATATTGGACAGATGAGGAGTCTGGACAAACAATTATTGCAGGGATGGGAGAACTCCATCTAGAAATTATTGTTGATAGGTTAAAAAGAGAGCATAAAGTAGAAGTGGTTACTGGTAAGCCACAAGTAGCTTACAGAGAGACAATTCAAACGCCTGCTGAAGGGGAAGGTAAATTTGTGAGGCAAACTGGTGGTAGAGGTCAGTATGGACATGTATTGCTGAAGCTTGAACCTATTTCATTGGAAGACGAAAAAAATTATGAATTTGTTGATGCTATTGTGGGATGAGTAATTCCTAAAGACTTTATTCCAGCAATTGATAAAGGTATCCAAGAAACAATGGAAAAAGGTATTTTAGCTGGCTATCCAATCATAAAAGTTAAGGCAACTGCTTTTGATGGTAGTTATCATGAGGTTGATTCTTCAGAAGTCGCCTTTAAAGTTGCTGCTTATAGAGCATTTAAAGATGCATTTGAAAAGGCTAAGCCAGTGCTATTGGAACCAATAATGGATGTTGAAGTCACAACTCCTGATGAATATATGGGTGATGTTATGGGAGATTTGAGTTCAAGGCGTGGAAGAATTGAATGACAAGAGCAAAGGGGTAATGCTACTGTTATCAAAGCTAAAGTTCCTTTGGCAGAGATGTTTGGGTATGCTACAACTTTAAGGTCTTTGACACAAGGTAGGGCAAACTATGTAATGCAGTTTCATAATTATGAAATAGTTCCAGATGGTATTGCTCAAAAAATTATCGAAGAGAGAAAAGGTAAAGTTAAAGGATTAGATGAGGAATAAAAATGTGAAAAATGTTCTATATAAACTTCCGTCGCTTTTGTGATGGAAGTTTTTTGTTTGAAAGGGAAAAGACAAACATCTATCTTGACTTTGGTTTATAAATACATATTATTTAAAACGTGTTTAATACATAAGATTCTCAGAAATGTATAATAAAGCAGTATTAATTTTCATCTGAATTCTCTTTAGTTTATGATGGGGTTTTTCTTATTCATGTTGAGATATTTCTTTAGCAGATGATGGATATATAGAGTTTAAGATGGCGAAGGAATTTGGCAGGGCATCGGTTTCAAGAATTGATGCTATATATAATTATATTGTTTCACAAAGTGAAAAAGGTGGACCTAATTACGATTATCAAATTGCTTTTGTGGGAGAAATAATGAATAGTTTGGAAAAGAAGTGGTGTTATCTAGATCAAGACAATCTTGATGGGAATCCTTATCTTGTATGAAAAAAACTCACTTACCAACTTTTGTGGCTCAAGTTGGATGCTTATCTTTACCGTTTAAATATTCAAAAATTTCAATCCTTGCTGGGGATTAAGGGTTAATTGATTCTTCAAATAAGCTCGCTGGAGAATTGTTTTCTTCTGATGAGGCATCTTTTTCAAAATGGACAGTTGGAGAGTGGTTTTTTCTTTTAGAAGCAGAAAAGTTTAATGCCATAATGAATGATAAAATCAATCATCCAAGAATAACAAAGGATATTAGATTAAAATAGCTCGAAAGTATTATAATCTCACTTGATATTTCATTATGAGCCAAGGAAACAGTTGAAGCAATAGCCAAGAGGGTTGTTCCAAGCAAAAATAAGAGTCAAAAGCTTACCAAAGCTTCATTTTCCCTGAAGCCTATTAAAGAGTAAAAAAAATTTCTAAATTTGGAACTCAAATTTCGCAGTATACCAAATATCAATATACCTAATATTAACAGATCTAGACTATAAAAATAAGGATTGATCAATTTGAATGTTTGATAAGAAGTTCAATTTGGGACTTGAATAATTGGAAGGAATAATACCAGGCCCGAGAGAATTAACCAATATCCTAAAAACACTTTTTCTATTAGGGAAAATCCTGCCCATTTCTTTTGAACCCTTTTGTAGGCCAATTTGTTTATCATTATTGGTGAATATTAATTTAAAATTCTTTTTGACTATATATGTTTTTTGGTTTTTTTCAATAAAAATAAAAAGCTCCACTACTAGAGTGGGTTAGTATAACTTTACATACGGGACTTATATACCTTCTTTTTTTATATAATCCAGCACTTTTTGTGCATGTCAGGCAGCTCTCACGTTCTTTCGCTGTTTTATAATTTCTCAATCTTTAATCAAAAAGGTTGATCTTATTGTCCCTTCTACTTCTTTGCCAAATCTTTTTTTAGTTCCCCACGCTCAGAAGTTTTTGTGCAAATATAGGTCTGGATCTGAGATTAAAGGGATAGTTATGTTCAATTTTTCTTTAAATTTTTTGTGTGATTCTATACTATCTTTGCTTACGCCAATTACTTTCCATCCTAGTTTTTCAAACTCTTTTGCTAAGGCAGAGAATTCTTTTGCTTCAGTAGAGCATCCAGGGGTATTATCCTTTGGGTAAAAGTAAAGAACAATTTTGGGATGATGTGATATGATTTCCTCCCATCTTTTTTGTTTTACATCACCTTTTGCAGATAAAACGTTGAATTCCATTTTTTAAAGTTCAGTAGGTAAATTGGTTGGAGAGGGTAAGGTATCTGGCATTTGGGTGTTTGTTGTATCATTTCTGAAAAATATGAAGCGTATTATGTAAGATGCCTTTTGAAAAACTTTATCTGCTGTGAATTGATCTGATTGAGGGATGCCCAATTTTTGCAAAACAAATGGAAATATAAACAATAAAAACAATGTTAACAAGATCCCCAATAGAGCGAATCTAAAGCTATTAAAAGCTTTTTTCAGGTTTTCTTCCGAGCCTTTAGAAAAGATTAATAAAAAAATCCCGTACAAAAAAGAGTACAGGGAACCTCCAAATATTATAATTACCAATATGGCAATAATGTTTAATAGTAAGTTTGCAATATTTACATATCCTGGAGTAAACATAGAAGATTGAGCATAAACTACTGGTAAAACATCAAGATAGTGTTGATTACAATTGGAAGAAAAGCACCATATATAGTAATTATAATACATTAAAAATTGTATAAATCAATTAATTTTTATTGACTTTCTTCTTCTTTCCTGGGCTTTCTTTGAACTTCTCTATGCTTAATGAACTTTTTGAACATCTCATCGTTACTTTCTTTGTATGCTAATTTAGCTGCTCTTGAAGACATTTGTGCTCATTTTTTTACCCATTCTTTTATTTTTTCTATTTCTAGATGATATGTGTGTTTAATAGGATCCAGCCATCCTAGAACTTCTTTATATCCACTTTTTGGAGGTTTTGTATGCTCTGTTAATACAACTCTAAAAAATGGTCTTTTGTGTCTACCTTCTCTAGCCAATCTTATAGTTAACATTTATGGTGATAACTTTAAAATTTAAAAATTATTTAAGTTTATCTTTGCATTTGTGTAATGTGTGTTTTTTACAATGCTTACAATATTTCATAAGTTCAAGTTTTGGTGTATTTAGCTTGTTTCTTTCAGTGGTATAATTACGAGCTCCACACTCGCTACATTCTAATGCGCATAAGATTCTAGCTCCTTTTTTTGCCATAATATGAAAGTAAGATATTAAATAATCCACAAATTGGCACCAGGTGGATTCGAACCACCGACCTCGCCCTTATGAGAGGCGCGCTCTAACCGCCTGAGCTATGGTGCCCCAAATCAATTCGGTGAGGGGGGGATTCGAACCCCCGGTACCCTTTCGGGTACGCTCCCTTAGCAGGGGAGTGGTTTCAGCCTCTCACCCACCTCACCATTTTTTCAAATACCAAAAAGTAGCTGGGTAACTATAGCTATTTATAGTTGAATTTCAATATCAAATAGCTACTTTTAAAAATGCTTTTTATATTTAAAAAGTGAAATGAGTGTAGAAGAGTTCTCTTTGGAAGAGGGACAAGTCCAAGAGCAAGAATCTTGAGTCAAAGAAAAAATTCCAGATGTTGTTAAAGGTCGTGCTCAAGCAGCTCAAATTCAAGCACAGATTCAACAATTTGTTGCAAGTGGCAAAAAGACTAGTAAAATTTGGGAATTTTTGCTACAAAGAGTAAAAGATGAACAGCTGTTAAGCCTTTTTTTTGAGATGTATCAAAAGTGAATATCTATTCAAGTTTTGGCGTATATGTTGTGTCCTTTTATTGGTCATTTTGAATCATCTAAAAGCTGTGATATAACCATAGTCAAAATTAGTGATTATATAAATTGGATAAAAAGGGAAATGAATGATCCCAATTTAACTACGACCCCTCTTTTTAAGGAAGCTGTGGTTAGAATTATTACGATATGGAATATAGGTGAAGTATCAGATTGAGAAATCTCAAGATCGCAATTAAAACAGGCTATATTTAATGAATTAGAAAAATAATAATGTATGCCATCTATGTTGAAGGGTTAAAAAAATCTTTTAAGGTTAACTTCAAAAAAGTTGATGTTTTAAAACAGGTAGATTTAAAGGTAAATCAAGGTGAAATCTATTGATTTATCGGGCCAAATGGTGCAGGAAAGACAACAACTATTAAATGTATATTGGGGTTTTTAAAATACGATGCAGGTAATATAGAGATTTTGGGTAAGCAACCTACAAAGAATAAAGAAGTTTTTTCAAAAATTGGATTTGCACCTGAAAACACGTACTTTTATGATCATCTAACTGGTGAAGAGTTTTTGTTGTTTATGGGGATGCTTGCGGGGATGAAAAAAACAGAGATAGCTCTTAGGGCGATTGCTTTGCTAGAAAAAGTGGGTTTGCTAGATGCCAGAAAAAAACTTATAAAGTCTTATTCTAAATGAATGAAACAAAGATTGGGGATAGCTGCGGCTATTATTAATGATCCACAAGTAATATTTTTTGATGAACCAATGTCTTGATTGGACCCACTAGGAAGAATTTTGGTAAAGGACTTAATCAAGCAATTAAAATCTCAAGGAAAAACCATATTTTTTAATACTCACATCCTTTCAGATGTTCAAGAAATTGCTGACAGATTTTCTATGATATATAACTGAAAAATAATTTTTGAAGGAGCTGTGGGAGATGTTAAAGGACAAAATTTGGAAGAATTTTTTATTAAAAAAGTAAATGAAGTTAAGATAGAGGCTCATTAAATAGGTTTATTTCTCTCTTTCTTCTATTAACTAATCCTTGTAATTTTTTGCCGCTAGCATATACGTATTTTTCCATAATTTTAGGGATTTTTGTTTTTATCTCTTCAAAAGGTGTATTTGGCTGTGCTAAAAAAGGGAATGCTTCCTTAAAATTTCCTAGTCCTACATTGTATGCAAAGGACAAAAGTGCTATTTTTTGATTTTTATTTAGCTTTTCCCAATATTGGTCATTAACAAAACCTTCGATTTGCCTCAAAAGAGTTTCCAGATGTTGGGTTAACTCTTTTTCTGCTCTCTGGCGATCTATTGTTAAATTTGGGCCTGGAGCTCTGGTCCCATATCACCGGCTTCGTTGTTTATGATCCCATTGTGAGGTAGGTAAGAATCCTTCTTGGGTTTTTATAAACTCTGCTGCGGATTTTAAAAGATCCTCTTTGCTTTCTGTTGTTTCTATGGGATCGTCGGGAGATTTGTTAGGGTGAATAATTTCTATTTGAACTCCTGTAGGTGTTTCTTTTTGGGAAGAAGGGTTTTGTTCATTTTGAGGTGATCCCGTAGTGTTTTCTGGAGTTTGTGATGGTTGTGAAGTTGTATAGACGGTGATACGGGGAGTTGTATTTTGAGAGGAGTTTGTTTTTCAATTATCAGGTGATTTATATGTACTTCCAAATATAAAATATTGAGTTTGCATTTGGAGCAGGAACTCATCGAATGTCTTAATGCCTCCTTGCCTATTTTTTTGTTTTGCAAAATCTATATAGGCTTGTAATAATTTATCCAACTCATTGAGATCCAATATAGTCCTCCCATTTTGAAGTTTTAGCAAAAACTGGCGTCTTTCGAAACGCTGTTTAAATTCATCTATGGTTAGAGCTTGATTTATTAATCTGGTTAATCTCCCTTTCTTTTCATCACTGTTAAACAACTGTTTAATTAGGTTTGTTTGTTGTTTGGGAGTTGTTGGTATAGACATTTTTAGATTTTTGAAAAAATCCAGTGACGTTTCAGTTAAGTTTCATTTAACACCTTTAACTTCCTTCCAGTTGCTTTGTTCAAACAAGGTTCATTTAAACTCTTCTTTGTCTTGATTTAAGAATGTGATTAAAGAGGGTTTAATAGATAACTGTAATGCTCTGGCTTTTTCTACCCAGAAGGATTCGATTCATCCTCTGAAACCTAGCCAAGACATGATATTGTCCAAAAAGCCTTTTAGTTTGCTTCCCCATTCTTTGTTAAGGGAACTTAACATTTGTTGAAGATCTGATAGTCAATTTATAAGAGCTCACCATACTGGATTGGTTAGCATATTGTTTTTGAATTGCTGGATGCTTTCATCAACTTCTCTTAACATAGGAGTTAAATTAGCTAGGTAATCCATACTTTTGAGCATAGAAGGGTTTTGCTCCAATAACTTTGCTGTTTCATTAGCAATTTCTTTAAGATGAGTCTCATCTATTTTAGTACAATCTTCAGAAAACGGTTGCTGGCAGATGTATTTTTTAAGCTCATTTATTGGATCATAATTCTGAGGGTTTTGTAAGTATCAAGATACAATATCTGCCCAAACACTTGGGTCTTTAAGAGCTTTGTTACTTTTAGGTTTTAGCGAGTCTTTGTTGTCAGCAAGCTCTCTAACAAGAGTAGTCGAAGATTGCAAAAAGCCTATCACGTTTTTAGATCACATTAAGCCTTTGAGACCAGATTGGATGAGCTGAGTTGCGTTTTGATTGCTTAATTTGGCTATATAGTTGTTTACTTCTTCTATATTTTGTGGATTTCTGACTAGCCACTTCATAAACCCAAAACTGAAACCAGTTGCCAGGGCTTTGATATTTTGCTGATCGAATTCTCCTGGCAATGCTCTTTGCAAATACAGCCCCCAGATACTATTTATAGCCTTGGAAAGATTCTCTGTTTGTTCTATGGCCTCTTTGTGGCTAGCTCCTTGTTTTTCAAAGTAATCAACAAAAACATCGAACAAAGAGGTCCCTTCTAAGTATTTCAAGATTTCTTTGGACTGGAGATTCAAAAATAGGTCTTCTTTTAGGTCTTTTAATTCCACATAAGCTTTTAATGTTTGTTCAATAATTTCTTTTTCCTTTTGCTCATCTGCCTCTTTTAATGCCATAGCTAGATTAAATATCTGGTCAAAAGGAATTTTCCCTTTGATTTTTTCAGGAATTCAATCTCCATCTAAGTCATACTCAAAACTTTTGCCCCAAAGTAAATACTTAATAATTGGATAAGTTTGGGAAGCTTGGATTAAGTCTTCTTTTTGTGACGGGGATAGCTTTGCTATTTCTGCTTGATATACAGGGAAGGTTGTTTCTAAGTCTTTTGGATTTGGAACTACTTTTTCAGGAGTGTCTTCGTATGGCATAGGATATATTTTTAAATTTAAAATGTTTTATACCTAATTATAATATTTGTCAAAAAAACTGTCAAATAATTTGGTGATTAAAAAAGTGTTGGGAAAATTTGCAAAATTTTAGGGCAAGGAGTATTATATAGTTAGGATTTTTATATTTTTATGTTTATACCATGCTCATTTGATGAGTTTCTAAAAAACAACAAGAATTTGGAGAGTTTATGAAAGATTTAGGTTATCCAGATTTACATTTGCCTCCACTTGATGATAGTAAATTATGAGAGCTGGGAGATAAAATTGAGCAGCAGTGTGGGGATGATGAGAATTGCAAAAAGCAAAAATTTATTGAATTGGTAAAAAAAATTAGATGATTTGATACATTGCCCTCTGAACAAAAAAATGAGTTGATAATGCAGCTATTTGCTTTGTGGCTAGAGCTGGGTGCAGCACTGGAAGAAGTTAAGCAAGAACTTGAAAAACTCAAAGATGCTATTGGTAATCAATCATCCACTCAGGGAGAGAGGACTCCTGAATCCACTCAGGGAGAGAAAAACCCCGAATTAGAACCCGATGAACCTTTGACAAAGGAAGCCGATTTTTTAAATCCGTTTTTTGACAAAAGTGCTTTAGAAAAATTAAATAATAATGAAATTTCTCCTCAAGAAGTTTTGATGTATGCAGTGGATGTAGTACTTTCTAAGCCCGAATATCAACAAGCATTTGTTAAAATGGTTCAAAATCCAGAACTTGTGAAAGCTTGTAAGGGTGAGATAGATTGTGTCTTAGAAAATGCCCTACTAGCTGGATTTGCAAACAAAGATGGAACACCTACTAATAATTATTTAGCACTTCAACAAGCCCTTAACACAATTCCTTTTAAGGAAAGAGAGGAAATTTTGGAAAACCTTTATGAAAGTGCTGTGATAGCCGAGGCAGTGGATGATATTATGAAATCATATATGGACTCTATTGTAAAAAAAGATGATATGACTAAAGATGAGGCACAAACTTGGGAAGAAGTCTTAAATCAAGAGGGGATTGTAGGTGCTATCAAAAAGGCCTATGAAACAATGAAAACGGGGATTAAGGGTATGCTGGAGATGTTAAATATGAAGGACAAAAAGGCAGAAAATTGGTCAAATATTATTACTCTTTGATGAGTTGTTTTAGGTGGTTGGATGGCATTTAAAAAAGCTGTCTCACCAACACTTCAAAAGTGGTGGAAAAAGTTTAATAAGTTGCCACTTCGGTGAAAAATTTTAGGAGGAGTCGGCCTCTGGTTTGGTAAAGATGTGGCTGAGGCTAATTGAATCACTGTAGAGTGGATTAGAGAATTTCTTTTTGGAAAGGCTGCTAGCGAAGAATTGGAAATCCAGGAAGGTAATAATGAATCTAAACTTTTTTATTTGGATGCAGTTGTTGCCGCTATTTTACCGGCTGATGAGTCTTTAGAGAGTCTAGAAAGAGAGGGAATAATTGTTTATGATAAAAATAAAAAAAGATATGAGTTTGATTGGGAAAAAATCAAAGATCATCCTTTAATTAAAACAGTTATAAAAAGCAAATATAATGGTGATGAAGGGCGTTTTAGGAATGATTTAACCTTATCCTTGAATTCAATCATACAGGTTGTCCCTCAAGATAACAACCTTTCAAAAAAAGCCAAAATAAAGGATATAGTGGCTCAAAAATGGAGGATGGTATGAGATCTTAAAAAGATGATAACTCCTGAAGATTGGAATAGGCTTAAGGAAGAATGAAAATACACTAAAGTTATGAGTGTGATTTTAAGATTTGAAATGGGGGATATTACCTTTGAAGAGGCTAAGACAGAAATTCAAAAATTGTTGAATGAAAGTTCATGATTTATATGATTATCGGATGATCCTGATCTGCCACCCAACTCTCCATCTTATGGAGGAGCTTTTGTAGGAGGAGCGGCTAGTGTGGCTTCAATGCCTAGATCTAGTTGATGAGGCGGTCCAGAACAAAAGCCTGCAGGAGGCGGTGGATCTTGAAATAATCCTCCTGAATCAACTTATGAGGCTTCATCTGAAGCTGATTGAAAAAAAAAATGATTAGAGGAGCTTAACCATTCATTTGATAAAATAAGACAGCTTATTGAGGATGAGGTGAGCTCCTGTTTTTGTCCTGAATCTCAAAAAGAAGAGGTAAGGGTTGATGCATATGCATTAGCGTATTTTATCTTTATGAATAATCCCAGTGCGGACCCAAAGTATGTCGAGCAACAAATTAAGGATTATATAAGGCAGCAATCTGTTAAAGAGACTGTAGATGTATTGGTAGGCAATCCGGAACCTTATTCGGATATATTTGAATTTATAAAAACTGAGATTGACAAACTAGATAATGAAGAAGCAGAGAAGCTTGCTAAAAAAATGGTTGTTTTGAGTTGAGCTCAAAGCTTACTAAATATCCTTCTTCATCATTGTGATGATAGTTGTCAAGAGATTAGAAGTGAGATAGCTCAACAAATACTTGAAACCAATCTAAATGCTGAAAAATTTTTTTATCAAAATATTGAAAACGCTTCTGAGGAAAAGAGAATTGAAAATATATTAAACGCATATGTGGGGCTATTCAATTGGGCTATAACTGAGTTGGCTGGTAATTTGTCAGAACAAAATGAGTTGTATGAGTTTTTTAAAAATAAAAATTTAAATGATCTTTTTGGATGCGAGGAAACAACTTCCTTTGAAGATTGTAAAAAGAGTGTGGATAAAACTATAGCTGAGGTTTTAGTAAGACTTTGAAGTACTGACTTGGCGGTGAGTCGGTTGGGGCAGTATTTTGGGCCTCCAGAGAATTTAGACGAAGAGCAATTAAATACTCACAAAAAAAGTACTGAAAAGCTACTGATAATTTGGGCTTATTCTACTAGTTGATTTAAGACTAAGTATGATGTGTTAACTAGTGAAGGAGTTTTGGACTGCAAAAAAACATCTGAGGGTGCTTATGACTACGATGAATGTGACAAAAAGTTACTATGAACTCTTCACTCAGAAGCATCGAATGCAAAAAAGTTTTATGGAGATTTTACCTTTTTTGGTAAAAAGATATCTGATATATTAGATGCTGATATACAGGATAGGATTGTGGAGAATGCTTATTTAAAATTTTCAAAGGTAATAAAAGATCCTGATGTTTTAAGTACATATGGAATTGATGGGGATAAATTAAAATGGCAGAAAACATATAGGCTAGATTGGTCGGAAATCGATGAACAAACTCGTGAAAAATTGGTAAATTTGTTTGATGCCTATTTAGCTTCAGAGTTTTTAATAGAATCGATAAAAAAAATATCAAAGTCTGAGGAGATGTTAGATACTATAGATAAGCAGTATCCATGAGCAAAAGAGGTGATAAAGCTTGTGGCAAAAGAAAGTAAAACAGATTGGCGAAAAATCACTAAGTTTGTACTAATAGCGTTAGTAGGATCAATGGTTCTGCCTATGCTTTTTTGAGCTATTGGAGTGTGAGTAGCAGGAGCAGCGGCTTCTGCTCTTAGATTGTGAGTACGATGAGCTAGGTGAGCTAGAATGATTTGAGGATGAACATTATTTTCTGTAGGGTTGTGGTGAGGTGAGGAGATGGTGGAAAGATGAGCGTTTTCTCCAAGTGTTTTTGTTTGAGGTGTTATGGAAAATAAAAATGCAAAAGACTTTTTGCTCAACATTGGTTTCTTTGGGATTTCAGAGGTCTCCTGATTTATTAGCAGCTGGAAAGCAGTTGCTGGCAAGCCATTGATGCAAAGAGCTGTTGTAGGAGGAATTACAGCCTTTGGATATGGAACTATTGAGACTTTATTTGATAAAGAATTTACTTTTTCAAATTTCGCTGAAGCTATTACGATGTGATTGTTAATGGCATTTTTACATTGAAGACCTGTGAAAGTAGAACGTAGAGGTGGTAAATATGCGGTGGTTGGGATAGAGAATGCTATTAAAGATAGTAGGATGGAAGTAAATATCTCTCCTAGAATTAGAGTTGAGGTTAGTAATGGGAAGATCAGAGTTGTGTCTGTTGACCAACCTTCATCATTACAATCATTTAAGGGGCAAAAATTTATGAGAACTAAAGGAGGAATAATTGTCCCTTATAAAGGGGATATAATAGTCTCTAGAAATGAGTTTTTAAATGAATCTGATTTAAGGGCGCGTTTTGGACAACTAAATCTTACTGACGATGAGATAAAAGCTTTGGAGCTTATTCAACAACAGTTGAAAGTTTTAGAGGGTTATAATTTTAGACTTGCTACAGGAGGTATTACTGGGGGAGCCAAAGAAATGATTTGATTAGAATTTAACAGATGACGACAAACAATTAAAAATACGCTTAATTATCGGCTTATGAGGATGCCCAAATGAAAACCTTTAATTGTCAAAGATAATGGAGGAGCAGAAGTTGGAAGAATTCTAAGAGAGGGAAGTGATATTATAGTCGAACTGCCTAACCAGGGGAGCTACTCATTTGATGAAATGCTGCGTCTACGTGCTCAAGGTAGGGGAAACCAGGAGATTAATAGATTTTTTGAAGTGCTGGAAAGGGGATGATGGAGAGTTGCTGTTCCAGCTAATTTAGTCAAAATAGATCGTTCTTTAAAAAATCCTAAAGCTTGGGATAAAATTTTATGAAACCAAGATTTTGTTGAGAGGGAACTTAGTAACAATTATAATATACAAGTTTTTAGAGATGGTAAAAAAATAAAAGTTACAGTTAAACAGGGCAACAGAGTTATTGTAGATGATCGTCCAATTAATTCGAACCGAGAAGAGCAATTACTAAGTCATGATCCAAGCCTACCTGGCATTGTCAAGTCTTGATTAAGGGAACGAATGTTTTTGAATAGTGATTTTGGTAAGGAACTGCTAAAAAATAAGCTTTTAGCTTTTCAGGTCGGAGACCAGCAATTTGCTAGACTTCGTTTTATAAAGAAATGATGAAATAAAGTATCATATAGAATAGAAACTAAAAGAGGCGGGAGGCGAGTAGAGCCAAAAGAATTTAATAGTCTTGAAGAGGCGTTTGAAGAATTGGAAAGAAGCGGGGTTTTGGTTTCTTATACTGAAGCTTTGCTAAAAAGGGTGGGATTGTGGACAGAAGTAAAGGCTAAATTGGGAACAGAGGGATTTATAGAAAGTGTTAAGAAGTATTGGAGAACGGGTTTGGATGGGGCTGGCTGGATACTTGTTGGTGTAGAAGGGTTTAATGATTTTAAAGATGGGGTCGACACAGCCGACATCATGCAAATTGGACTTGGAGGACTTTGAATGTGAGTTATTAGCAAAATACCATCATTAAACAAGTTAGAAAGCTTTGTTTTCTCGTATTATTTAGCAAAAATTGGTTTAGAGTGGTTAGGACCTGCCAAAGAATATCCTATGGAAGATAATGGATAATATTTAAAAGCAAAAATTAAAGATATGACCTTTACTAAAGATTCTTTAAAAGGAGAGTTAGAATCACTTTTGTCCCACAGGGAGCAGACCAAAGAAATCCCTGTTGATAAAGAGCAGGTGTTAGATTTATTGAAATTATTTGAAGATTTAGGACAGCAAGCCACTGAACTTGTATCGCGAGTTGAAAAAGATGAAAACATTACTATGAGAGAATTCGAAACTATTGTAAAAAGGCTTATAAATATTATTGACGCTGCAGAACAAGAATCATTAGCCACCTTGTTAGATGCCGAAGGGAAGGCTATTGAAAAAGCTATCTCTGATATAAAAAAGGAGTTGGTGGCTTTAAAAAGCGAAATTACTGATTCTTCATCGAGTTTATGAAAGGAGTATCTTTCAAATAACAATAACTTATTGTTTCCAGAACAGGCTATTGAGGATAAACTGACCCAATTAGAGCAAAGTATATCTGATAAAAAACTTTTTGGTTTTTTGAAATTGGAATGAGTCTTAGCGGGTTTTAAAGAAGTTGTTTTAAAAGAAGCAAAGGGAGAGGAACTCACTTGGTGGGAAAAGATAAAAAAATGGTGATATACGCTGGTTCTAGGATTAGTAGCAGGGGATACTTTAAGGGAGATAAATGCTATTTTAGCAACTATTGATAATCCAGTTGAAGAACTTAAGAGCAAGTTTTGACCTGAAGCAATTAAGCAATACAAAGAAAAACTTTGAGAAACATTTTTGAATTACCTAAGGCCTGTAATTCCAGCTAATTTGTCCTCTGAGGCTGTAAAAGAAAAATGGGGAAATGTTTGGCAAAATATGCGGACAAAGTATGAAGCAATTTTAATGAGAGCGTTTCCGGAAAATGGAGATTTGTCTAATTTAGAAGCTGGTAGTTTGTTTACCCTGGGGGGTATGTTTGCCTTTGATTTAGTTAAAAATTTATGGGAAGAGGGATTAATAAGCCTTAAGCAACTAGGATTTGAAGCGGTAAAGGAAGGGAGTTCTTATGTATTCCATATGAGTATTCAATGAATTCATATGCTCGGAGGAGTTATATCTATTAGTTTAGGTAAAATTACATTGGAGGATTGGAGAAAATTGATAAGTATGGAGTGAGAGTCTGCCAAGGCAAAAGCTGTTTGGCTTTATAGGTTAATGGAAACTTGGATATGAGAGATATTAAAATTTGGAGCTAAGATTCCAGGATATGCACTTTCTAGTATGGCTTCGTTGGATGAGGTGGTAGCAAAGTTTAAAGTATTTAAGGATATGTGGAGAGGAGAAGGAGAGTTTGTATTGAATCAGTTAAAAGCTCTTTCTCAATCCCTTGGTGGATGAGGCGAAGATTTTAAAAAATTTGGAGATATAATGAGGCAGGTTGAAGAGTCTGTTGCTGTTTATAATGCTGCCAAATTTGCAAAGACACAGAAGCAGTTTAGAGATAATTTAAGTAAATTTCTTCCTCCAGAAAGCGTTGAAAGTATAATAGCAGAAATTGAAAAATCTTGAGGAGATGATTTTTTCAAAAAGGCAGGAAATTATTTGGTTTGAAAGGCAGCAGAAATAAAAAATATTGATGCTGTAGTAGTTAGAAGTTGGTCAGAAAAACTTTGATTAAAATGGAAAACATCAGACCTTAGGAAATCAATTATATATCTAGGAGATGTGGTAGAGGAAAGCTGAAAGGCACTTATAGACAAGAGAAGTTTTTGGTGAAGCATTACAAGTATTTTTAAAAAGGCAGAGATTGCCTGAAAATCCATGATAATGGTAGATGCAAAAGTTTTGAGTGAATCTTCAAAAGATTTACGTGGGGCACTAAAGCTTGCTATGAAGCAATCCCCACATTTGTTTAGTGAGTTTTTGGGAGCATCACCAATATTTTTATTAGCTTGATTGGAGGTACAAGAGTGTAAGGATGAGGGATGTTCTCCTAAAAAACTTTTGGGTGCTTGATTAGATGTGATGATGGATCTGATTCCAATAGTAGGTCCAGTTAGATTTTTGTGGGGGAATAGACAAGATGCTAATAATTGGAAAGAAAATATAGCACAATATGCTGCTGGATTTGGATGGTTAGGCTTAGATAGCTTTTATTTTGTGAGAAGTCTTGGTAAAAAAGGGCTTTCCAAAGCTGTGATAGATGCCTTTTTGGAACCTGCTAGAGCTGTAGGCAATGTTGGTAGATTCGCCAGCAGATCAGCCACTGTATGATGGGATTTGCTAAAGGCAATAGGGTCAGATGTTAAAAACTTAAAGTTTACCACATTTAGAAGAACATTGACCCAGGGTTGGGAGTTTGTTAAAACTCCTCGTGGGTGATGGATAGGAGTTGCTATTGCTTCAGTATTTGCTGTAGTTGAGGGTTATAGGTGGTGGCAGGATAAACAAAAGATGGACAAATTCCAAAAAATGGTTGAGGAAATACAAACTAATTGTGAAAATCAATATTCACAGGATTGTGAGCAATATTTGCGTGAAAGATTTGCCAATAGCAAAGATGATGCTGAAAAAATACTTATTACTGCCGTACTCATATATCGAAATTTTGGAATTTGACCCCAAGGCGTAGAAGTCGAAAGAAGTGAAAATAACGGGCTTAAAATAGTCTTCAATGGTCGTTATAATTTACCAAATCCGAATCCATTTGTAATGAGAGAAAGCTCCTCAAAAAAAACAGATGAAAATCCTATTACCAAAGTTTATACCCCTACTCCTTTAGCAAGACAAATAGTAGAGTATGTTGAACTTTTGTGGTGAAAAGAAGCTTATGTAACAGTCAGATGAGATGTTATTAATCCTTTTGGTGGTGAAAATAATAATATAGCTGAGACTCAGCTTACTCAAACATCCTCTTAATATCTTCATCTCTAATTTTCTGAGGTGACCAAGGGGGATCAAAGGTTAGAGCGATTTCAATGTCTCGAGCCTCTCCTAGCTCATCTTGAACTGCATCTTTGACGTTTTGTATTATCATATCACCAACTGGACAGGCAGGAGAGGTTAGAGTCATGGTAATATGAGCCTTTTTGTTTTTTTTATCTGCTGTGATATCATAAATCAATCCCAAGTTGTAGATATCCAAGTATGGGAATTCTGGGTCATATACTCCTTCTAAGGCCTTAATAATTTTTTGTTCCATTTGTTCTGCTTGATGAGGTGTAAATATTGTAAGAGATGAGGACTTCTATCAACAGTATGATCAATAGTGAGAATATCAAAAGCGGCTTGGACCATATTTTTAATATTAAAAAAGCGATATTAGCCAATACAAATATCATTATAAGTAATGCCTGCCATCGACTTAAGTTGGCCACAATGAGTCTAGGAATATGAGGCAAAAGCAATAGTTGAATTATGTAAAAGAGAAAAAAAAAGATTCATCGACTTACCAATGCTACTCATATACTAAAAGCACTAATAGCAAAGGCTGTGTCTTCAAACGGATTTACAAACTTCCATATAAAAAACAATATGCCTAATCCTGTTATGATTTTTAACAATGCTACTAATGGATAGTACTTCATTTTTGATTGTTTGGGTATTTAAGATATTGAATCTACATTAACATCTTCTGTCTCTTCTTCGTTGACGCTAACTTCATCTGAGGAAGGATAATACAAAAAATTATTACCATTTTCATAAAATATTTTCGAGTATATTATAACCCATATTACTTCTCCCAGAGGAATGAAAAAAAATGCAAGTATAGGGGGTAATGCCATAAGCAAAGCTTTTGTGTATGAAGATCAAATCAAAGAAGGGGAAGACAACAAACTTACAAAAATCAAAAAGGTAGTTAGCCCCATTAAAAATCATAGGCTGGTTCAGATCAGATGGATGCCGCTATAGTTTGGATCTACGCTTGCTTCCACAAAATTGAATGAAACAAAGGTCGCAAATCCTATATGAAATGCCATAACTCAAAGCAATGCTGTGAAATTACTTAAGAACAAAAAATAAACAGGAGCTATTAAAAAAGTTAACAATATATTGAACAAGAAAATTCTGCTAATAGATGATAATGATTCATAATGTATCGATGGAAATACCAGATTTAAAATAGCAGCAATAAAAATATTTCCTAAACTGCTAACACCGAAGGCGATTAAAAGCAATAACAAAGCAGTTATTGGATTGGGATCATTCCCATTTTTTAAAAACATGTTTCCAACAAAAAACAATCCTGCAAAAACCATTACGCTTACAAGCCCTCATATTAGCAGCCCTAGAAAAATTTTGGATATAAAGTAGGTTGTTGTATAAGGAGGCATTTCGTGAGAGAGTTGTTTATTCATTTTTGAAGCATTTTATATTGTAAACTATTTTGGCAAGATCTGCAGTTGGTTGTTTGGACTCACAGGAGATAACAATGGCTTCATAGCTGTTATTTAAAGGGATGATGGATTGATAAAAGTAATAGTTTTGATCTGTATGAGGTATCACAAACGTTGTAAGATGTATATTGTAAGTTTGTTCTCAGCACTGGAGCTGCTTACTACTCAAATCCTCTAGACTAAATCCTGGGAAGAAATCTTCCAGAGTCTTAATATAGGCTGTAGCTATTTTTCAATTTCCATTTTTAAAAGACAATTTCTGTATTGAGCATGTTTGGTCTGGAGCTATCTTGTAGGCTTTCAGGATACTAATTCCTGTAAAAGTAGGGACTAACAAATTAGGAATAGGTTGAGCCTGTTGAGGTATACTTATACCAAGGGAAGTTTGCTCGATGGGAATCTGTTGCTGTGGCGGTTGAGACGTACATCATCCTAACAAGAGAGTACTTCCTAAGATACTTACTAATAAAAAAATTTTTTTAATCATCTATTATCCAGCAAATATATAAATTAGCCCCATAGCTAGTCAGACTATTCAACCGATTAGATAGCTATGAAGTAGGATAGATGAAGCTTGGTTAGAGGATGGGTCTAAATCTTTTTTTAAAACAATCAATTCTCCTATAATACTTCCTAGAACCATTCCAAGTAACACCCAAAATCCTGGAAATAAAAACTTCAAAACCAGCTTGGGGTCTGGAAAGATAAAGGCGCCTCTAAGGATTACTAAAGATAAGATAACTGTCCAGATAAAGAATATTAATCTTATTAGCAAGATGAATTTTCCCATTTTTGTTATATTAATCTTTTAAGTTGTATTTTTCAATCGTCTCATATCCCTATTATTTGAACTTTAATTTTATCCCCTATTTTGAAATGGGAGTTTATATCTTGTATAAATCCTCATCATAGGTTTTTGATATGACACAATCCAACTTTGCCTTTCCCTAGGTTTACAAACAAACCATATGGCTCTATCCTTGTAATTTCTCACTCTATGATATCTCCTTCTTTGGGTTGCCAAGTTGCCTCTTGAATCAATTTTAAAGCTCTTTGTAGCTCTTGTTCATTTTTAGCTGTTATATGTACTGTTCCATCATCTTCAATATCTATTTTTACTCCTGTTTGCTTAATGATATCAGTAATGGTTGCGCCTCAAGGACCTATTAAATCTCTGACTTGAGTTGGTAACAATTTTATATCAACTATTTTAGGGGCAAATCTACTGACTTCCTCCCTAGGTTTAGATATAATTTGGTTCATTGATTCTAGAATTTGATTTCTTCATTTATTGGCTTGTCTTATTGCTTGTTTTAATACTTCCAATGGGACTCCCTTTAGTTTGATATCCATTTGTAAAGCAGTAATGCCATCTTTAGTCCCGGCTACCTTAAAATCCATATCTCCTATAAAGTCTTCAGTGCCTTGGATATCGCTAAGTATTTTATATCATAAATCAGGATCTCCGTCTTTTGCTATTAAGCCCATGGCAATACCACTAACTCATTTTTTGATTGGAACTCAGGCATCCATCAATGAAAGGGAAGAAGCACATACTGAAGCCATAGAGGTGGAACCATTGCTAGAGAGAACTTCTGATACCACTCTGATAGTATATGGAAATTCCTCTTCTGAAGGGATTACCGGCTCTAAGGCTTTTTCTGCTAATCTTCAATGTCCGATTTCACGTCTTGAAGGTGCTCTAGTTGGCCTAGCTTCACCAGTACTAAACGGCGCAAAATTATAGTGATGCATGAACCTTTTTTCTTCATCGTCTGATTCCATTGTATCTATGAGTTGAACGTCACCTGGAGCTCATAGTGTAGTTAAGGATAGGACCTGAGTTTCTCACCTCTGGAACAAACCTGATCCGTGTGTCCTTGGCACTAGTCATATTTCCATATACAAAGGTCTTATTTCGTCCAATTTCCTTAAGTCAGGCCTGATTTCTTTTTCTAATATTTTTTTTCTTAAGAATTCTTTGAGTGTCAAAAACACACCTATTTTAACTTTTGATAATGTAAAAATTTGGTTTTGTTCGTCTTCAATTTTATCTTTGAAAGCCTCAATTACTTTTTGCTCCATATCATCAACCATTTTCCAAAAGTTTTTTTTATCTTTGCCTATTAGCTGCTCTAACCACGCTTCGTCCATGATGGTTTTGATAGCTGTTAATAAATCTGGAGAAGGGTAATTTACGGTGATTTCCAAGTTTTGAGGGGAAAAATTCTTTAAAAACTCTTCTTGCCAATTTACTAATTTTTTTATTTCTTGTTGGGCAAGCTGAAGAGCTTTAAGTAAAATTTCTTCGGATACTTCTTTTGCTCAAGCTTCTATCATAGATATAGTGTCTTTTGTTCAGGCAACTACTAAATCTAAGGCTGATTTTTGTAACTGTTCATAAGAAGGATTGATAATATATTCTCCATTTATATATCCTATTCTAACTGCTCACACAGGTGAAGGGAGAGGTAGTCAAGCTAACATTAGGGATAAAGAAGCTCATATGATTGAGGGGATAGCAGGGGGGTTTTCTCTATCAATAGATAAAGGAGTGATGGTTATAACAGTGTCATTTATCATTCATTTTGGAAATAGGGGTCTGAAGGCTCTGTCTATTAGCCTAGAAATCAAAATAGCTTGATCAGATGGTTTGCCTTCTCTTTTTTGATAAGCTCCTCCTCCTATTTTGCCGCTAGCATAGTAAGACTCTCTAAAGTCTACAGTAAGAGGTAAAAAATCCTTGTTCTCGTCTGGATGTTTTTCTACTACAACTGTTGCCAAAACACATGTTTCTCCCAAGGATGCAGTAGCACTTCCGTCTGCTTGCGGAGCTAATTTCCCACTTTTAAAAATTAGCTGTTTTCCATCCCAAAGAATATCGTAAGACTTTTCCTCAGGATTTAGTGTCTTAATGTTCATAATATTTTTAAATCTATCAAATTGTAAAATCATTACTAAAGAATATTAAAAATACCTTTAATTGCAAGTAAGATAGAGATTGCTTTGGACGGGTAAATATATAAATTTAATATTATTTAATCTTGAATATTTTGCTATGAATGCTATCCCTATAGAGAGGGAATTGAAGGTCTTGGAAGTTGATTATAAAAACCTCAAAAGTAAGCTAAAAAATTTAGGTGCTAAAGAAATATTTAAAGGATGGATCCATGATATATACTTTGACTATCCTGAAAGAGTCTTGTATGATGCGGGCATTAGAATAAGGGTTAGAAATAAAAATAACGAAAAAATAATTTTTTCTTTTAAAGATAAATGACCAGAACCTGAAGGAATAAAAAGACTTTTGAGCAAGAGGAGTTTTATTAAAAAGATAGTTGATATTGTTTCATTAAGAGAAATTATTAAAGCTCGCACAATAGCTAACATTAAAAAAAGATTGCAAAAAATGAAAAAGGAGGTTTTGTGAAATAGTTATTCATCAGAAGAATTGAAAATAAAAGAGGCCAAAGAAATAGAATTTGTAGTACCAGGTTTTGAGGAAATATCTTATATATTGAATGTTTTTGGGTTGCAACCGATAGCTGAAAAGAAAAAACATAGGGTCTCTTATGAAATTCTTACTGATCAAGGGAAGGTGGTATTTGATTTTGATAAATATGACGGAATTCCATGGCTTATAGAAATCGAAGGTCCTAGTGCTGAAGTTATATATCAACGGGTAAAAAAACTGGGGCTGCAAAATAACCCCATCAAGACTTTTGGTTCTAGAGGGTTGTTTGCTTATTATGGGAAGCCTTATATGGAGCTAATATAGTAGATTATTTGTTTGGGCATTTTATTTTGGGTAACTCTTTGAGTGAAGTTATTTGAGGTGAAGAAATTTTTTCGATTTTTTTCATTGTAGGCAAAAAATGTAAGAAGGCATCTGCCAATCAGCTATAGGCTACACCTAAGGCATATTTTGAACATCCTTTTGCTGACCTTATCTTGAATTTTTTCATAATTTCCCATGAAGGACCTCTTTTTTTTGAGGATTTGCTTTCCAAAATTACCACGTCTCCCATATTTACCTGTTTAATATTTTTGCCTATTAAGGAGGTAGTCTCTATATTGAAATCAATAGTTATTCTTTCAGCAGAATGCATATGTACCAAGGTTATCCTATTGTAATTGGTTCTCATTACCGGCTGAATCTCTGGTGGGTTTTTATCACAAAGAGTCTGATATACTCCTGAAAAAAATCTTTTAGCTGATTTTGTCATCTTACCATGATCCCCAGCATCACGTTGGTATCTAAACTTACGGGTTATTCCATTGGCTTTATGTTTTATTTCAAAGAAACTTAAATTGCTCTCTACATAGCATCTACTTCTTACCTTCATCCTTGGTTTAACTCATCTTTCATGTTGATAGTAAAACATCAGATCATCAGTATCCATATATACGTTGTCATATGAAAAAATTCTGTGGTTGGCTATTTGCAATATGTAAAACTCTTTGGCGAATAGAGGTAACAACTCTTCAAGCTGATTAAAACTCAAAATATATTTTGTATCTATTCTGTCAAGAAATCTTGCAGTTGCATTTAGTTCAGAAAGGCTAATGGGATGAAAAAAATCCAGGTTTTGTTTTTTGTGTTTATGAGTTTTTGTTTTTGTAGAGGAGTAAGGCATCTATGTAAAAGCTTGATGAATTAAATCCCTCTAAATTTACACTTATAATTATATCAAATAGTTCAAATTTTTGCAAAAAAAATAGTTGACATTTTCTTTGTCAATAAATGGAGCAACTCTCAGTATAGATAAAATACTTAAAACTTCAAATGTTGATATTAATTTTATATCAGGTTTTTTAAAATAATCCATATAAAATGGTGACATATTTTAACAAGGCAAACAAACATTTTGTTTATTGCTTGAAAAGTATTTAAAATATGCTAAATTAACATTAATGAAGTTTACAAATGAAATGATGGAATGGAAAAATTCAAAGCCTTGGATGCTTATCTTGCTTTAAATGTACAAGAGTTAGATGGCGAATTGATCTTAGAGATTAAAAAAGCTGCTCAAATGTTTGATAAGCTATTTGTGTTGACCAAAAAAGCTTTTATGTTGTCTTTTTGGCAGCAATATGCTCAACAAATTATAAATTTGGAAGAGTTTATATATCTATGAGATTTTTCAAGAGACAACTTGGGGATTTGGGAAAGTTGATGGAAACTGGAGTGAATGTATTTTTTGTGGGGGTTGTTTTTGAGCGGAAGCTTAAGTTCCAATACTGGATATATAATAGATAAATTATCTTTGAAAGTATTTAGAGACAAGCACGATGATGTATATCAAAGGTTAACTAAGGCTTTAAGGTTAAAAAATTCTGAGATAATAGCGATTTAGATTATAGCTGATATAATGAGACTAGATAAATTGTTAGGCTCTCAAGCAAAAGCAGATATACTTAAATTTTTGGTATTTAAAAGAGAAGGAATAAGTGCTAGGGCTTTGGAAAATTATTTGAGCTGGAGCTTCCCGTCCATAAAGAAACAGATAGATATGTTAGAGTCTATATGAATTCTTACCATAGATAAAAATCATCAAAAATGGGAAATATATCTAGCAGAGTCATTTAAGCCACTGCTTTATGAGTTTTTAATGAATTTTCTAAAGCGAGAAACACAGGCTACATTTGAACAATATAACTGGATTGATAAATATTTTTTGGGAAAAGTATTTAATCCAAATTTAAAAATAGATGTGGATTTAGTCATTGTTCATCAGCCTGTGGAGGAAAAGGCTATAGCTGCTCTCAAAGAGGAAATTAACTCTTTGTTTGCTTCTTATTTTCTGGATAATATAGTTATAACATTTATGCCTGCTTCTCAATTTGAATTGCGTTATAAAATGGCAGATAAATTTGTTCTTTCTCTTTTGCAGGCATCTAGAAATTAGTCTCGTATTTGAACACCCTCTATATATATTCATCCGTTAAAGGAATCTTGTTTTATTTTTCATATAAGATTGTAGAGGACTCATTTTTGTATTTGTTCTTCAAAATCTCCCTTTTTCCAAAATAAAATTGAAAATAACTTTCAGTCAAATTCTCATATTATTTTGAGATGGGAACTCCCATTTTTGCCCACTGTCGAGGTTTCTTTGATCAATATGCCTTTGAAAAGTAAAGTAGGCTGAGGATTGCTCTCTCAAAATGGAGCCAGGAGAGGAATGTTGACTAGCTGAGCTGTCTCTCCAGGATAAAGGGGGGTATCTACTTCAACAACTTTTTTTAAGAGTTCTGGAGATATATGTTTGTGTCAGTACTCATACGCTTTTTGTTTAAATTCTTCAAGTTTTTCAATTGATATGGTAAGTCCTCATGCTTGAGCGTGACCTCAATATCTGATTAAGCAACTGCTAAGGCTGTTTAGCATATCTATAGTTGAAAAATATGATGGGCTTCTTAGAGAAGCAACACCGATGTCCTTGTCTTGGTTTATGGCTATAACAATTGATGGTTTATTGTATTTTTCTGTCAGCTTGCCTGCAATTAGTCATATGATACCTTCGTGGAAATCTGGATGGGCTGCTATAAGTATAGGCTGGCTTTTGTCTATAAGACTTTCAGCTGCTTTTAATAGGTCAGCTTGAAGGGTTTTTCTTTGGGTATTGAGTTCTTCAAGTTGGGAGAAATGTCAATTTCGTTTTTCTCCAGAGGAATAAAGCAATGTTTTTAATGCATCATATGGAGAGTCCATTCTTCAAGAAGCATTTAATCTTGGGGCTATCATAAAAGAAATATGAAAAGAGTCTATGTTTTTAATGTTCAAATGTTTGATAAAGTTTCTTAAAGATTTAGGGCCTCTACCTTTGTTTAATAAATCTAATCACTTTTTTGCGAACAACCTATTTTCATCAAGCAATGGGACCATATCTGCGATGGTTCAGGTAGCCACTACAGGTAGGAAAAAGTTTATGAGCTCTCTTTTTTGCGTAGGATTTAAAAGGTCTTGACTTAATGCACTAATTAACTTAAAGACCACTCATACTCCAGCTAACCCTTTGAAAGGATATTTTGGAGAGATATGAGGATTAATAACAGCTGTCGCTTCGGGAATTTGATCTAAATTTTTATGGTGATCAGTTATTATCATATCTATTCAAAGCTCCTGAGCATATGTAGCTTCTTTAATAGAGGTAATGCCATTGTCTACAGTTATTATCAGTTCTCATCCAAGGGATTTAATCTCGTCAATATGGTGAGTTTTTATTCCGTATCAGTCTTTGATTCTTGAAGGGAGTCTTATTGAAATATTTGTATAATTTAAAAATTTGCGAAAAAACATATAAAGTGTATAAGATGAGGTAATGCCATCTACATCATAATCTCCAAATATTATTATTCTTTGATTGGTTTTAATAGCTCTTTTTATCCTTTCAATGGCTAAATCCATATCATTTAGGTCAAAAGGATTTTTTCGGTATATTTTAAAGGAAGGATTAATAAAATCCTCAGGTTTGTCGTCAATTCCACGAATTTTTAACAATCTGGTAATCAGATCCTCCTTTGGATTGTCATATAGTATTTTGAACATAGTTTTATAATCTAGATATATTAACACCTATGGTTTTCAGCTTTTCTTCTACCTTTTCATATCAGCGTAAAATAATATCTTCATTTAAAATATTTGTTTCTCATTGGGCTATTACTCAGGCGACCAGCATTGCCCCTCCTCATCTGATATCTGTTGAGGAAATATAATTTCATTTTAATTTTGTTTTCCCTATGATGATAACCTGGTGTGGATTTAATATTTCAAAATTTGCTCCTAGGTTTTCCAATTGATATAGATAATTGAACCTACCTTCAAAAAGAGTTTCATGGATTTTGCTTATTCAACTTACTTGGGTTAAAATTGTGGCAAAGATAGGTTGTAAATCTGTGGGGAAGCCCGGGAATATCATAGTTTGAATTTTTGTTGGTTTGTAGTTTTTTAAGTTTTTGGATGAAACTTTAATTGTATTGTCATCCAAAATGTTGAAGTCTATACCTACTTGTTGAGACTTTTTTAAAAATGAAAGCAAGTCTTCAACATTTAATCAGCTTAATATAATCTCACTTTCAGGACTTAGAGCTCCTAAGGCAAAATAAGTTCATGCCTCCAGGTAATCTCATATTATATTAAATTTTTCTCCCATAGGTTTAGGTTTAGCCACTGGACGGATAGTGATTTTGTGATTGGGGTGAAGTTTTATTTTTCATCATAAAAAATTTAAAAATTCTATTAGATTGACCACATGTGGTTCAGTGGCTACATTATATATTGTTATTTGTTCAGGGGCTCCTTTTAAAAAAGTCAAGTATATTAGTAAAGCTTCTGTTGTTGTTACGCTGAATTCTGACAATACTATTTTAGACGAAGGCTGAGTTTGTTTCTTGTAAACCTTCTTATCTTTTTTGTTCTTAATTTGTATCCCAGCTTGAGTCAAGGCATCGTCAAATGCATCTAGTGGTCTTTTCCCAATTTTGCATCATCCAGCTCCATAAAAATGAGTTTCTCCAAAAAGGTTTAGTCCTACAGGTATTAGCAGTATGCTGCTGCGTATTTTTGAAGCTAGATCAGAAGTTAAGTCGAAGTATTTTTTTGAGCTCTGTTGGGCGATTTCTCCCAGCTTTATTAAATTATGTAGATCCAATATTTGTGGAGCGTTTTGTAGGAAAATTCTTTGGGACTCGGGAAGCAAAAAATTGGCTGCAAAAATTGGTAGAGCAGCATTTTTGCTTCATCAAATTTTAATCTCTCATTTAAGTTGAGGAGAGAATTTTATTTTGAACATAAGTTGGCTTTATCGTGATTGGGTAAATCTTAAGTCTCAATTGGTTAGGAGTCTGATGTCGGAAATAGAGTATTTTATGGCGACTAATCTGTTGATGCCTACTCCAAAGGCAAAGCCAGAGTAGTTTTTTGGATTTATTCATCAATTTTCTAATACTTGTGGGTGTATCATTCACGCTCCTAGTAGCTCGATTCGACCGGTTCTTTTGCAAAGCTTGCATCCTTTACCATGACATATTGGACAACTCACATCTATTTCAAATCATGGTTCTACAAAAGGAAAATAAGATGGACGCAATCTTATATGAGTCTGTGATTCGAAATAGGCACTTAGAAATTCTTCCATTATATATTTGAATGTTCCCACAGAAACATCTTCATCTACCATTAATCATTCTAGTTGCCGAAAGGCGCTATCATGAGATGCATCTAATTTTTCATTTCTGAATACTTTACCTGGAATAACGGCTTTGAGAGGAGCTCCGTATTTTTTCATTAGGCTTATTTGGTATGATGAAGTATGAGTCCTTAACACCATATTTTCGCCTTCGTTAGAATCTTTGACTGATACATAAAATGTATCATGCATTTCTGTTGCAGGATGATCCTTTGGGATGTTTAAAAAATAGAAGTTATGAGATTTGTCTGTGATCCATGGGCCATCTTCGATATTGAATCCGAGTTTATCAAATATTTTAGCTATTTTTCTTAGTTCTTTTTCAATTAGAGAGTAGTGTCCTAACCTTGATTTAAATGTGGGAGTATGAAGACTTAAAGTGTCTTTTTGCATCTTTTCTTGTAGTGATTTCTGCGTTATTTCTTCTTGTTTGTCTTCAAAGGCTTTTTCTAATGTTTTCTTTAGATCTGAAAGCAATTTTCCTTGCTGCTTTTTTTCTTCCAAAGGCAAGCTTGAGAGCTTTTTAAACTGCTGAGCTAATAATCATTTTTTGCCCAAGTACGTATAAAAAAATTTTTTAAGTTGCTCTTGAGTATTTATTTGCTGGAGCTGTTTTAGTATTTTTTCTTTATCTAGATCCATCTTTGCCAATCAAGATTAAAACTTTTTTAGTTTAAGTTTTTTTGTTTGATTTTCAAATTGATATTATTTGACAACAAGCTTTTCAGAAGTTATAATTAAGAGTAGTTTATTAAATCTATGTTAGGATGCAACAACTATCTTTGTCTCCTGAAGCATACAAAGTAATAAATTTTTATAAGACCTTGTCTAAGATCTTTTTTTGATTGCTTTATGGGTTGTTGCCGTTCCTAGGGGCTATGACAATAGTATTTTATATTTCTTTTAGACAAGTTGATGCTTCTGGATGAGGAGTTCAGGAAACTTGGCAGTTAATTAGTTCACAGCAGACAAAGACCTATATGAAGGTAACAAGAGGAAACTATGAAGGAATCTTGGGCAACTTGATAGGGGAAGCGCTACCAGTTGGAGATAGTATAAATGGAGAATTTATTGCATGATTTCTGGGCAAAGATGCCTCAAAAGAAAATAGTTATATAGGAGCTAATGTTCTGGCAAAATATCATTGAATGGTTTTGCCTAGAAGGTTTTACCTAAAGGCGGGAGACGATATGCAATATAGTTGAATCAACAAATTTAATTTTTATTTAGATATCTTAGAACTTGCCTCCATCAATAATATTGATGCTAAGCAATTGGGATATCCACAGGATTTTAAAAATCCTAAATGAATTAATATCAAAGGAACGTTGAGGGATAAGTTCCGTCTCGATTGTTTAGATGCACCAGGAGTAGTTATGCCATTTTGTAAAAAGAGTTTTGAATCTTTTTTGTCTGTCTTACCAAAAATAAATTTAACTCCATCTCAAGCCAAAGAGCTTGATGATCTGATTAAAAAGTGAGCTTCAAGATTTGGAGACAAGGTTAAAAAGCAGTTTTGTCAAAAACTTTATCAAAACTTAAAATTTACAGCTGATCCGTTTAATGCTATTTTTCCAGAGCTTTATTATGAATGCGACAATTCCTCAAGATTTGATAAATTAAAGGAATTTACTTTTGTGGATAAAATGTTTTTTGATAATGATATATTGAATCTGTGAAATCTAAGCTTATCTACCTATGAAGACTTAAGAACATGGACATTGCTGAGTCTATATCAGCTTTTAAAAGATAACTGATTCTCCAAAGATTCTTTGCAAAATTATTCTGACTTCTTGTACAAAAATCAAAACAATCTATCTTTTGAAGATGCACAGCTGATATATTTTTTCAATGCTCGCTTGGTTAAGCCTGTTTTAAAAAATAAATGATTTAATGAATTATATGCCAAAATTGATACATACGACTTGAACTTAAAAAATAAATTTAAAATAGGTTTATCGTTATCTGGCGAAGATTTATGAAAAAACTTTAATAACTTGATCAGTGCTCAAACTATTATTAATTACATTTTTTCTTCTTACCAAGGGGAGTTTGCTTTAACTTCCAAATCTAAAATAAGAGACAACCTAGATACGAAGTCCTCATTGTGGGAGGTTCAGTGAATTTTAAATATTGACTTTAAGGGAGAACAAAAGGCTTCTTACTCTTTGCCATTGTATATGAAGATTGAGGTTTACTCCCCTTGGAGCTACCTTATTAAGGACGTCAAAATTGATTGATATAATGAGATAAGCAAAATATTGCACACATATGTAACTAATAATGAGGTTAATTCATTCTCTTTGATACTCTCTAGGATTAAAGATTACTTTAGGGTATATCAAGAGCGCAAATCCAAGGAGGATATATTTTGTGTGCAAGCTCAAAATGTATTGCAGAGGGAGTCTCAAAAAGCTACTATAATTAGTTGTGAATGAGGAGAAATGGTTATTAGAATTGGGTCTATAGATAAAACTTTGAAGATAACATATAGAGGATATCAGATACTAGATATGCAAATAGATGACCCTGTTATCCAAGCTAGGCTAAAAGAATCTCTAAAAAACAAAATATTAATAGTATCTTCTTTACCGGTGATTTTAGAGAGTATCTTGGCATCTCCTACCACCCATGAACCTGTTGGCGATGTAGAAGATTTATTAACTATAGAAAAATTGTTTAAAATATACTTTAAAACAAAACCTGTTGTAGAAAAAAAGCTGGGTGATAAAAAATATTCTGTTAATTTTAATATAAAAACCTTTAAGTTTAGAGCTTTTGTGGATTTAAACAAAAAGAAAATCTATCGCTTATTTGTGGAAGTAAAAGACCCTGGCTCTCAAAAAACTGTTTATAAGATTTTAATTCTTCCTAAGGATAAATCATTGTGCTTCTCTTACACTTGCAAAGAGACTATAAATTTACTTATTTCTTCACCTGAGGAATTTCTAAAAAGGATAGGACCTTCTATATGGGAAAAATACTTTCAGGAATAGTTGATTTGCTCCTAGTTTTTAGTAAACTTGGTAAATGAAAAAGGGTTTTAGTTTTAGTGGGAGCAAATGTATAAAAATTTAAGTTTGGATGAATTGCAAAAAATAGACACTAAATTTTTTTCTTATCTTTCTCAGCTTTTAAAGACCCAAAGATATACCACAATAAAAGATTTTTTAGGGTCCTTTAAAAGCTATGAAAAAGAGTATATATTTTTTAAGGATTCAAATCCCTTTTTTAGGGTAGAAAAATCCGATGGATATTTTATATTTAGATCTGATGCGGAGTGAATACAATTAAAAATAGAAGAGACTAATCTTACTAGGTTGCACCAGCTTTTAAGGGCATATGAAAATGGAAAGGGAGATTTTAGCATAAATGGGAATGTAATATCTATTTTGGAAAACAAATTTAAAAAGTGAGATTTAAGGGAAGTAGCGTGAAAACCTTTTATTGTTTATGATATTGAAACCTTAGGGAATCCATCCGACTTATCTTCGTTACAATTTGAGATGGGGTATTTTATTGATTCGTCTGAGTGATATGATGGAACTATCAAATATAGGTTTGTAGGAGCGGATAGGTTAAAGAAATTTGTTGATTTTTTGCTAGAGTATAATGGGTGGATAGTAGGCTTTAACAATATTTCTTTTGATAATAGAGTTATAAATTATGTAGTAGGTTATGGTCAAGAGCAGCTTGATATTATAAATAAAAAATCTTTGGACCTCTTTTTATTTGTATGGAAGCTTACTTGACGTAGACTTGGGTTAGACAAGATCGCTTCTGCTTTGGTAGGCATAAAAAAAACTCTTTCGTCAGGATTAGAGGGCGAGAAATTAATATTGCAGTATAAAAAAACAGGAGACGAAAAACTATTGCAAAAAGTAAAGAATTATTGTAAAAATGATGTGAAGATGACTTTGGGCATTTTACTCTATTTGTTGGAGTTTGGCAAAATTTCCCTGGATGGTAAAGATTATAATTTTAGTGAGGAAGATATAATAAGGGTGGCAACAGAAGAAGCCAATCCTTCCAACAAATCAACTAAAGAGCTTAAGTTAAATACCTTATTTTAAATTATAACAAATATAATTATGAATACTCTACCTTTGAAAATGATAGATATGCCATATGATTGGGATGCATTAGAACCTTATATTGATAGGGCAACTATGTGTTATCATTATAAAAATCATTATGGAGGCTATTATTCAAAATTTGTTAATGCACTTAAAGAAATAGAAGTTAATTCTTCCGAAATTGATTTGGAGTTTTTTTATAGAATAGATGATCTGGATGTAAAAGATAGTTATAAGAGTCTTTTGAAGAACAATGGAGGTGGGCGATGGAATCATTCTATGTTTTGGTTGTGGATGAGTCCCTCTAGTAAGTTAAGCGGGGCTTTTAAAAAAGTGCTGGAGAGTGAGTTTTGAAGTGAGGAGTCTTTCAAGGATAAATTTTTGTCAGCAGCTGTGGGAAGGTTTGGGAGCTGATGGGCTTGGCTTGTTAAAAGAGAAGACAAATTGGTTATATATTCTACTCCTAATCAAGACAATCCATTGATGAAAGGTGATTTTCAGGTGCTTTTGGGAGTAGATGTGTGGGAACACGCATATTATCTAAAATATCAATATCGTAGAGATGAATATCTGCGTAATTGGTGGAATATTATAAACTGGGAAAGGGTAGAGCAATTACGAAATGGAGCTATATGATTTTAGATTGAAGTTAAAAAGTAATATCGAATGAAAAAAGTAAAGACAAGGATAGCGCCTTCTCCAACTTGATGGTTGCATTTAGGTACTGCTAGGGTGGCACTTTATAATTGGCTTTTTGCGAAACAACATGGCGGTGAATTTTTGATCAGAATTGAAGATACAGATTTGGAAAGATCAAAAAAAGAGTATGAGAGAGATATCTTAGCTGGACTGAGATGGCTTGGATTAAAACCAGATAATGAGATAGAGGAGGTTGAGACAGATATCGACATTCCTCATAATTGGCGGGAGTTATTAGAAAAATATGAGTCAGTTAAGCCTGATGAGTTCAAAAGCAAATGGAGGCAAACCCAGAGACTGCCATTGTATCGAAAATTCATTTATAAACTTTTAAAAGAGGGTAAAGCCTATTTTGCCTGGGAGACTTCCGAAGAACTCAAACAAATGCGTGATGATGCTCAAAGACAGAAAAGACCATTTGTGTATAGGCAAATTGATTATTCTTCAAAGCAAATAGAAGAGTTTAAGAGGCAATGACGTAAGCCGGTTGTAAGATTTAAAATACCATCCAAACAAATAAAATATTATGATCTTGTAAAGTGAGAGATTAGTTTTGATGGTAATTTGGTGGGTGATATTGTTATAGTTAAATCTGATGGGATACCTACTTTTTTGTTTTCAAATGTTGTTGATGATTTTTTTATGGGGATTACACATGTTATCAGAGGAGAAGATCATGTGCCAAATATGCCTAAGCAGCTGCCTATTTATGAAGCTCTTGGTTGGGAAATTCCTCAATATGGCCACCTTCCTTTGCTCTTGAACAAAGATAAAACAAAGATGAGTAAGCGTAGTGAAAATGTAGGATTAGTTTTTATCAAAGACTTTAAAGAAGAAGGATTTTTACCCCAGGCATTGGTAAATTATTTTGCATTGCTTTGATGGCATCCATCTTGAGATAGAGAATTTTTTAATGTGGAGGAACTGTTAAAAGAATTTTCTTTGGATAGGGTGCAATCTTCAAATGCTGTATATGATTACCAACGTGCCTTGTGGATGAATTGAGAATATATTAGAAATTTGGAAGATGCACAATTTGTAGAAATATTGCAAAATTATTTAAAAGAATACGGTGATGAGCAATGGTGATATATATTGGAGGCATTTTCCATAGATTATTGGCTTAAATTAACCCCCTTTATAAAAGTTCGTCTTCAAACTTTAAGGCAATTTAGGGATTATGGTTACTATTTTTTTCAACCTCAGTATCCTTCTAAAGAAATACTGTTAAACCCCAAAATGAAAGTTAGTATGGAGCTTATAAGAGAAATTTTGCCAGATATTATTAAAATCTTAGAGGGCATAGAAGAGGGCAGCTGGACTTTGGAAATATTAAAGGAAAATTTGTTGGAGTTTGTTAAATCTAGATGATTAAAAAATGGTCAGGTTTTGTGGCCAGTTAGAGCAATTCTTACATGAGTTGAGGCATCTCCTTGAGCTTTTGAGATGCTTTATGTGCTTGGCAAACGCGAATCATTAAAGAGATTAAAACATTTTTACAATATATATATAAAAAAATATGAATAAATTTGTTTTTAAAACGGCATTGTTGGGGGGAATAAGTTTTTTGGGTATTGTGACACTGAATCTAGGATCTTTTGCTTATGCTCAGCAAGCATGTGATTTTGTAGGGTGTCCTGATGATCAGCTTACTAATGACCCGACTGTAAATGATGTAGGAGATAATCCTCTTTCTCAAGGAGCAGAAGCTGTAGGTAATAATATTGAAGGTATAAAAAATGATAATGCATCAAATTCTGCTCAAGCTCAAAACAATCTGTTACTTTATATAAAAACTATTGTAGATTATCTATTATGATTTTTGGCAGCGGCTGTGTTGCTTTATTTTTTGTGGTGAGGTTATCAAATGGTTGTGGCAGCTGGAGATGAGTCCAAATATAATGAATGAATAACGAAGATGAAAAGGTGATTGATCGCTGTTGTGGGTATATGAGTAAGTTGGTATATAATTTCATTAATTTTTCATATTGTAGGAGTAGGAGTAGCTTAAATTTATTACTTAACTAACATTACAATGGTGGCTAAACTACTAAAAATTTTTCTGAAAATGATTTTGATTTTATTTGCTATAGTAGGGATCAATGTTTTTGCAGAGGTTTTGCCTCAAGACCCTTATTATGACACTCCACAGCAAAGCATAGAAACAGATGTGGATGTGGGACCAGTTAATGTGGAAATTGACATTTGATTGTGAGGGGACCAAGGAAATATTGATACTGTTAAAGAAGATGTTGTGGCCGCTTCTGTAGGAGGAGGAAGTGTGTTGATAAAACTGATTAGATCATTTGGATTTAATTATCTGGACAAAGGGCCTTCTACAGCAGCTTATTATGTGGCTTTAGTGGTGAATTATTTCTTAGGGATATTAGGCTTTTTGGCGTTGCTGGTGTTGATCTATGGGTTTGCAAGAATAATTTGAGCATCTGATGACCATGCTATAGAAGATGCCAAAAAAATTGTGATTTCAGCTGCGGTAGGAATTTTAGTTATTGGGATAAGTTGGTATTTGGTATCATGGGTATTCCAACTTTATTTTAACACTGTTTGATAAGATATTTAATTAGGATTTTGTAAATTGATAATTATCACAAAACATGGTAAAATTTGGTTTAGATTGATAAATGATGTATTATTTAAATATAGAAGTTTTTTAATTTCAAAAAGTTTTGTAATGTATGTTACTCAGGACTTAGAGACACAGATAGAATCGCTTAAAAAGGCCAAAAAGCGAGATGAGGCACTAAAGATTTTAAATTCTATCTTAGCTAAAGATCCTCATAATGAGTATGCTCTGTTACAAATAGCTGACATTAAGTATCAGCAGGGCTTAATCCAAGAAGCTCAAAAGCCGGTGGATTTTTTGATAAAAACTATTAATCGCAATGATCCGATGGTATGGTATGTAAAGGGTGTTATTGAAATGGAAAAAGCTAACTGGGATGAAGCAATAAAATATCTTAAAAAAGCTATATATATAACTGGAGAAACCAATCCTGAGCTCTTAAGAGCTTATTGACTCAGTCTTTATCGAGGGGGGCATAGAGAAAGATGATGGCAAACACTTGAAAAAGCTCATCATTTAAATCCCTTGGATGCAGAGATTCTTTATAATATGGTTCAGCTTTGTATATTAGAAAACAGATGTAAAAAAGCTCAAAAATTGGTGGATTACTACTTTGCAAATATGCATAGGATTCAAACTTTTGATAAAGATAAGAGTTTTTATGATAAAAAGTTTGAAATGTTTAAAGATTACATTCAAAGCAAATGTTTGTAAAAAATGTTTTTGTTTTATGGAGAAGATTTTGGAAAGAATTTGTGGGAATTATATTTTTGGTATCATTTTTGTTGGTATTGTTAAATATTCTTATAGGAATATCCGCTGCAATAAACAAGGCTTGAGAATCTCTTAAGGACAGATTGGGAATTTATATTTATATTCAAGAGTCTGGTCATAGTGAAGGAGAAATTCGTAGTGCTTTGTTAAATATGAGGCGTGACCTTTCTGTAATAGGAGTTAGAGTAAGATATATACCTAAAGAAAAAGCTATAAATTTGCTTGAAAATGAGTTGCCTCAAATTGTGAAGGATTTTGAAGAGTTTGGGATACAGAATCCATTGCCTGATACAGTGATAGTAGACTTTTCTAGTATTGATCAATATCATAAAGTTGAAAGTGTTATAGACAAATATAAAGACTTCATTAAAAATTCTGATAATATAATTTCTATTGAAAAATATGAGATTCAAAAACAGAGGGTTAAAAATGTTATATGATTCGCGAATGTTGTCAGATTTTTGTCTATTGGCTTAGTTGGTCTGTTAGGAGCTGTTATTGTATATATTCTGATATTGGTATTGCAATTGCTTTTTTATGGCTTTTATCCTCAGCTTGAGGTAGAAAAACTCTTGGGAGCTTCTTTTTGGCAGATAAAGATGCCATTTTTAGCCAGTATAATAGTAGTCCTAGTAATCTGATGAGGTATAGCACTTGGAAGTATATATTATTTGTCTAATATTTTGATTTCTTATGTTGTTAAAATTTTTAATCAAGATAATATAGAGACCTTCAAATACATTACTAATCCTAGCTTGATTAGTAAAACTGTAGCAATTGAAATATTAATATTAATTGCAATTTCTGCAGTAGTTGCTAATTTCTTTTTAAATAGGATGCTTAAAAAAGTTTAAAGAAAGGAAATTACAACTGCTATCGTGGAGAGAGAAAATATTACAATTGTTATTAAAGCTATTATTGCTTTGATCTTTTTCCTTTGCATATTTGATTTTGTATTGACGAGATAAACTTATTTCATTCTTTCTTTAACAATAGGGTTATCAGGGTCTATTAGGTAAGCTTTTTGAACAAATACTTGAGCTCTCTGAGGTTCTCATATTTCCTCAAAAAGGTCTGCTAGTGCAATCAGATATTTTACATTATTTGGCCTAAGTTGGGTTATTTTTTTTAGAGTAGTTATACAACTATTGTAATCTCCTAAAGAATAATGAATGTCAGCTAAAGTAGTTAAGTATTTCACATTTTCTGGAGATTTTTCTATAGCCTTATTTATTAGTAATTTGGCATTTTGGGGTTCTCAAACCTCTAAGTAAATTTTGGCCATTTTCCAAATTATTTTGTGATCGTTGTTTTTGTGCTTGATGATTTTTTTGAATAGAGAAAATGCTTTTTTATATTGTTTGTTGGTAAAGTAAAAGTCTCCTAACATTTCGGTAAACTCGATGTTTTGTGGGTCAAGTGATAATCATTCTATCAGCTTTTTTTCATATTGGTCTCGTTTTTGTCTCTCTTTGAGTGCTAAAGCTTGAATTTTTATTTCTTTAATTTTTTCTTTTAATTTTTCTTCTTTTTTTCTGGAGATGGCCTTTGAAATTATGTTGTTTTTAATTTTTTTAGATTGCTTTGTTTGTTTAGGCTGAGGGGGCGGTGTCTTTTCTTCTTTTTTTGGGGAGGATTGGGTTTTTTGCTGGACTTTTTCGCGAAGCTGTTTGAGTACTTCTCTTTGTTTTTTGATTTTGGTTACCTTTTTAAATATCATTTGATATATTTTGGTCCATATCTTGGAACATAACCTTGCAATAAGCAAGGATAGTTTGATCAAAGGGTAACCTATTACAAAAGCTGTTAGAGCTAGCCAAATTATGATTTCTGTAGATTGCACGTTGAACATTGTGCTAAAGGTTGGTTTAGTAAAATTCTACTTATCTCACCACTTTGAGTGTGTTTTGCAGTTACTTCTCAGGTAAACACATTATTGGACAGACATATGTATTTTTCTCAATCATATTCAAATTCGTCTCCTTTTAAAGGATAATTTTTTAATAACTCTTCATAGGTTTCCTGTTCAAAATTTAAGCAACATTTAAGTTTGCCACAAAATCCTTTGAGATTTTCTACTCATCTTGCTTCTAAGTTTTGGGTTATTATTGTTTCTGTTTCCACGGAAGGCAGCGGGTGTTTATACATGGTGCAGCATAATTGCCCTTTACCGCAAGTTGGACATTCTCGATAGGAAGAGGCAGGTGAGAGTCTTACTCTTTCTCTGGCGCCTACTTGATATAAAAAGAAGTTGATTTTTATTTTTTGCCTAAAGTCCTTTACAAATTGCGAAAAGTTAAACCTAGTCTCTGCAAAAAAGTAAAAATACACCATTTTTCCTCCTCGGCTCATTCTGGCATTTACTGGCACTGCTTCTTCAAACTCTTTTTTAAATTCCTTTTTGAAGATTTTGAAAAGATCTTTGGCTTTTTCTTCTCGTTGTTGTAAGTTTTTCTTATCTAAGGGAGAAAGAGGCCTTATTAAGATGCCTTCTTTGTCTGTCTCTACAGGATATCATAGCACAATTCATAGAGACAGGTCCTTGTTTGTTTTCTCCTTTTTGTAAAGTATCTTTTGGCCATATTTGATTCCCAGTTTTTTATTAATAGATAATCTAATAGGTTTGTTTATTAACCGATCCATTATATATATGTAAGTCTGTTGTGTCTTTTTCATGATTTGAGTGTTGACTATTTTTTTAATACTATTAAAAATATGAATATAACTCTTAAATTCAACCTTTAGACTATAACTAAATATGTACAAAAAACAAAAGGGGTATATTTACGAGCAGATAGTTAAAAATTTCTTGCTTGAAAAAGGCTGGATATTTGTTGAGAGTAACTTTACTATGAGAGGGTGAGAAATTGACTTAATTTTTTTGTCTCCTCAAAACATTTACGTATTTGTAGAAGTTAGGTCTGTAGATTATCTAGATGATATAGGAGGTTATATAACTAATAAGAAGTTGAAAAACCTTGTAAAAACTATAGAGTACTATTTGTTGAAACATAATATGGAGGAAGTAGAGCGAAGGTTAGATGTGATATTTGTGAAAGATTGAAAAATTTTGGAACATATCCCAAATGTTTTAATTGATTAGGCTACGGAGATGAGAAAATCATATACCAATACCTTGATAGTATTGTTGATGATACTTAGTATCATATTAAGTTTTTTGTTAGGAGTAAACATAGGAATTAGGGGATATAATGCGGCCATAAGTTATTGAGAACAAAAATTGCCTTATCAGCTTGTTTTAAGAGGACTACAAAATTCTTTGAGCTCATTGAATATTGGATGAGTATGAGAGAGGTTCTCAAAAATGTGGAAAATTTGGCAACTTTTGAACGAAAACTATTTTGATGAAGAAAAGGTAGTATGGGATAAAATGTATGAAAGTGCTCTTAAATGATTTGTAGATGCTATAGGTGATCCTTATACAGTTTATTTTACTCCTCAAGAAAATGAGTCTTTTCATGAGGCTCTCAAGGGGACAAAAGATTTTGAATGAATTGGTGCTGTGGTTAGCAAAAAGAAAGATGGAGTATTGATTGAGGAAGTTATAAAAAATGCACCAGCTTATAAAGCAGGTCTTAAGCCTTTGGATCTTATCTTAGAAATAAATTGAGAATCAACGGCAGATATGGATTTAGGTGAGGCGGTTAAAAAAATCCGTGGTCCCAAAGGGACAGAGGTAGAGCTAACGATTTTTAGAGAAAGTGAAAATAGAGTTTTCAAAGTAAAAGTGGTTAGAGACAAAATAGTTGTGCCTTCTGTACTTGCCAGAGTTGAGGATTTAAGTTGAACTAAGGTGTGATACATAGATATATCGATTATAGGAGAGGATACTTTTGATAAATTCAAAGAGGCGGTGCTTGATTTAAAATTGAAAGGGGTTAAGTGAATAATTTTGGATTTAAGATGAAATGGTGGGGGATTTTTGGAAACAGCTGTGGAAATTATTTCCTTTTTTGTGCCTAAATGAGAAAAAGTGCTTACAACAAAATATAGGACTTTCCCCAATCAAACTTTTTATTCAAAAGGATACAAATACTTGGAGTGATATCCAGTAGTAGTATTGGTAGATGGTTTAACAGCTTCAGCATCAGAGATAATTGCCGGGGCTTTGAGGCAGCTTGTGGGAGCAAAACTTGTTGGGACTCAAACATTTGGCAAGGGGTCTATACAAACATTTACGCCCAATAATTATTTTGGTGACAATTCTTCTTTGAAATATACTATTGGCAAATGGTATCTTCCTGATTGACACAATATAGACTGAACAGGTTTGAAAGTGGATGTAGAAGTCCCTTTTGATTTTACTTGATTTGTTCAAAGCGGGGTAGATCTGCAGCTTCAAAAAGCTCAGCAAGAGATTTTAAAAATGATAAAGTAATATCTTTAGATGAAAAAGTCTCAAAAAAATATATTAGGGATAGATTGGGGGAGTAAATATGTATGAACGGCTTACTGGAATTCTGCAGCAAATATAGTTATGCCGATATGATATTTGCAAAATGACCCGTCATTGTTTTTTAATTTAGGTGATATTATCTCTAGATATAATATTGGAACTATAGTGGTAGGATTGCCTAAAGACAAAAAAGTGGCTCCTCAAGTTGAAGAATTTATAAAGTGAGTTAAGTTTATAGCAGGAGAAATTCCTGTTGAAGTAGAGGATGAGGAGTATAGTTCTGTAGAGGCTAACGCCCAAAAGTCCCATATGAACAAAGATCACTTAACTGATACTTTAGCAGCGATGATAATATTACAAAGATATTTAAAAAGATTTGATTGACTTAGCAATTGAAATGTATAAATTATCAAATAAAGGGATTTAATTTTTTAAGCTTAAGGCAAATATGAATTTCAAAACAAAGCTCAAAGATAGTTCTTTAAATGTAGACCTTTCTGGTACTAAGTTAAAAGATGTTTTGCAATACTGTAAGCCCAAAGAGCAGTTGGTGTTGGTTAGAAAATATGCATTGGGCGATCACAAAAAGACCTCTTTGCAACAGATTTGAAAAGAATATGGGTTAACTAGAGAAAGGGTTAGACAAATCGAGGCACAAGGGTTAAGTAGGTTCAGAAGGCTTATAATGAGGCATGATAAATATCTGAAAGTAATTGAAGATGCGAAGCTGCTGATAAAAGAAAATGAGGGGATAATGCTTGAAGATGATTTAATAGCTCAATTGGTCAAAAACAACTATGGCCTAAAGGGTAATGAAATTAAGTTGATACTGGTATCTGACTTTGATCTATATTATCTTAAGAGAAATAGGATACTTAAAAAAAGTTTTTATATAGAGCCATTGTATGAATCATTACTCACTCAAATGGCTCAGTTTGTATTGGATTATTTCAAGAAGAAGCAAAATTCAGAAGATTTGTATGAGTTTGTTGATAGAATGAAAGATGCTTTTAGTGAAAAACATCCAAATATTGGATATTTAAGTAGTCCTTTGTTTTACAAGAACTTTTTGAGTTTTATAAAAGGGGTGGTTGTTTTCGATGGTAAGGTTGGACTTGAGGAGTTCGATGATGTTAATCCAAAGACAATAAAGGCTAAAATGGTATATGTGTTGAGGAAGCTAAAAAAGCCTTTGCATTACCAAGAAATGACAACAAAAATAATGGAAATGTTCCCAGGAGATGTGGTAAAGGTAAATACTGTTCATAATGAGTTGGTTAAAAATGGAGATATTTTTGTAAATATGTGATTGGGGTTGTATGGGCTTAGAGAATGGTGAATTAAATGATGAACTGTTAAAGATGTTCTTGTGAGAGTGATGAAAGAAGCAAAAAGACCTATGAATGTTAGAGAGATTATCAAAGAAGTTTCCAAAGAAAAAATTGTATCTCCAAATACTGTTGTTTTGAACCTTCAAAGATATCCTGAGCTCTTTGAAAGGAAAGAAAAATGAGTTTATGAATATATAGGAGACTAATTATTATTTTCTCAAAAATGCCCAAGTGGTGGAAGTGGTAGACACGCACGCTTGAGGGGCGTGTGGCCATAGGCCGTGGGGGTTCAAGTCCCCCCTTGGGCAATTGTTTTGATTTGCTTACTAAAACAAATATGGGTCTAAAAGAAAAAATAATGAACGATTATAAGCAGGCTATGAAGGACAAAAATGATATCAAAAAGAACATATTAAATTATTTGATCTCTCAATTAAGGTACAAAAGGATTGAGCTAGGCAGGGATTTAAAAGAAGAAGAAATCATCTCTGTGATAAAAAAAGAAATTAAATCTAGAAAAGAAGCAATGGATTTGTATACTTCTAGTTGACATGAAGATATGGCCACTCAAGAAAAACAAGCTCTAGAGGTCTTAGAGCAGTATTTGCCCCCTATGTTGGATGAACAACAGACTAGGGAGCTGGTCAAAATGTATATATCTAAGATATGAGGATCTCTTACTCCCAAATCAAGGTGAAAGCTGATAGGTCTGATTATGCAAGAACATAGAGCAGAGATTGATCCTCAGCTTTTAAACAAAATCATTGATGAGCAATTAAATTTAAATTAAAATATCATGAAAAGATTCTTAGTTTCGGTGGGCTTGCTATTAGTTTTGTCGGTAAATATCCCGTTTTGAGTGGTTTTAGCACAAGATGCCGGTTCAAATTCGTCGTCAAGTAATTCATGTAAATGAGTGGAGCTTAATACTGATATCTGAAACTATGTTGGAATAAAAGATGGTTGTATAAGTACAGAGGAAATGGAAAAATGAGCTTCATTGTTTGGAAATACCATAGCAGGTCTTGGTAAGTTTATAGTGCAAATATTAGTATTAGTTGCATTTTGACTAGTTATCTTTGGGGGAGTTATGATTGCTTCATCAGGGGCTTATGAAGAATGATATACTAAAGGGAAAGCCATGATTATGAAAGCAATTGTTGGTATTATTTTGTTGGGATTGATGGGCACTATTCTTTATTGGCTCAATCCGAACTTTTTTAAGATATAATGATATTTAAGAAATTATGTTGGAGATTAAAAACGAGGAGGAAATTGTGCTGATTGGTGAACTTTTGGTTCTTCATAAAAAAGATACGTCTACTCCTATTGAGGGAAAAATAAATTTATATCTTTCTAGCAGATCTGAACAACCAGAGTTTGTTTGAAATTATTTGATAATTGACTATCCGGGAGAGTATGATCAAGAAGGGGTTTATTTCAAGGTAATAGAAAGGTGAAATTTGAATTACTTGATAAAATATCAAGGGGAGTTTATTTCTATTTTGCAGGATGAAGAGGCTTTGGAGGATGTAGAAGAGGTAGATAATATGGATTGGCGGATATTGTCAAATCAAAAACTTGCCAAAAAGCTAGAGGAATTAGACACAGGAGGAGAAATCATTAAAATTTAATTATTAGTAGATAATCATTCTGCTCTGTTGGTAGCATATCAAAGTTTAGCTTATTTTGCTTAAGGTACTTCAAAAGGTTATGAGTTTTGTTATGGAATGAACCTATATCATCTATCACAATTATTCAGTTTTGTTTGAGATGGGAAATAGATTTTTTAAAAAAATCTAAGTACAGGTTTTTTTGAGCATCAATAAAAATAAAATCAAAAAAAGGAAGATATTTGGTCGGATAAGACAAAAAGTCGATATTAAAAGGTTTAACAACTGGTAAATATTCATGGAAATGGTTGAGATTTGAGAGCAGATGGAGATAAGCATTAAGGGAAATTTCAAATGAGTAAATAATCCCCTCAAGCGAGTAATGTTTTATATATTTGGCCATTATCAGGGTGCTATATCCTATAGCAGATCATATCTCCAATATGGATATAGGCCTGTAGGTGGTCAGAAGATTACCAAGTATTTGCTCAGTTTGCGGAGAAATAATAGGTATGTTATGGCTTTGAGCATATTCCCTCAGGTCGGGGAGACTAAACATTTTAATAAACTAAATTTATAATTTAAAAACAAAATCAATGAGTGAGGAAAGCTTTAATAGTGTTATAGGAAATGTTAATATAGATTTTAATATTAAAAAAAAGGAAAAAATGCAAAAACAACAAGAAGTGAACAACAAATTGATGTCTGGCGCTAAAAAGGAAATTCCTGTTAAGATAGCTGCTTTGGGAGGGCTTGAAGAAGTTGGTAAGAATATGATGTTTATAGAATATAGAAGTGATATTATCATAATAGATGCAGGAATGTTAATGCCAGGTTATGAAATGCTAGGTATTGATTATATAATACCTGATGTTTCTTATCTAAAAGCTAGGAAACACAAAATAAGAGGACTTTTGATAACGCACGGTCATTTAGATCATATATGAGCAATTAAACATATTTTACCAGAGTTAGATTATCCACCGATTTATACTACTCCTTTGGCTGCAGGATTAATAAAAAAGCTTATGGAGTGATTTGTTGATCCAGAGAAGGTTACTTTTAATATGGTGAATCCAGATATAGATATTTTAAAGCTGGGGGTATTTACTATAGAGTTTTTTCGCGTGAATCACTCTATCCCAGAAGCAATGGGGATGGCAATTCATACTCCCAAATGATTAGTTGTGCATACAGGAGATTTCAAAATTGATTTTACTCCTGCAGTAGATTTGCCAGCAGATTTAGCAAAAATAGCCAGAATTGGGTCTGAGGGGGTTAAATTATTATTTGCCGACTCTACTAATGCCACTAAACCTGGTAGGACTCCTTCAGAAAAGCAAATATGAGAAAGTTTAGAAAAAATAATAAAAGAAGTAGATGGAAGATTAATAATAGCTACCTTCAGTTCTTTGGTAGGTAGAATCAAGCAAATAATTGATTATGCTGTAAAGTACAACAAGGTAGTCTTTTTGTCCGGTAGGTCAATGATTAATAATGTAGAAGTTGCTAAAGAGTTGGGATATATAAAGGTTCCAGCTGGTACTATCAGACAGCTTAACTCTGATGCTGAGGCAATGCCAGATGATAGAGTGGTGATTCTTACAACTTGATCTCAAGGGGAGGAGTTTTCGGCATTGGCTAGGATAGCTAGAGGAGAGCATCCTCAAATTAAAGTAAGAGAAGGAGACAAGATATTGCTTTCGGCATCTCCAATTGCTGGTAATGAAAGATCTGTGTATGATATGATAAATGCTTTAATTCGTAAGTGAGCAGAAGTATTTACCAATAAGGAGTTGGACTTACATGTGTCAGGTCATGGTTATCAAGATGATCTAAAATTAATGTTATCTCTAGTAAGGCCAGAATATTTTATTCCAGTACATGGAGAAATTTATATGAGAAATGCTCACAAAAAACTTGCACAAGAATTAGGTATTCCAGAAGAAAATATATTTTTGCCTGATAACGGTCAATTCATAGAACTTTATTCTGACAAAATAGAAATTTCTCCAAAAAAGATCAAATTGGATACTGTTATGATAGATGGCTTAGGTATAGGACATCTTTCGGGAGAATATGTAATGAAGGCAAGAGAAATTATGTCAGAGGATGGTGTTGTATCTTTGATTTTTAAGGTTGATTCTGTCACAAAGGAGTTGGTAGGGAATTTGCAAATAGAAAGTAGAGGTTTTGTATATTCCTCAGAGGTTAAAAAGATACACACAAATATTGTCGAATTCGCTAAAAAAAGATATCAAAAATATCTTAAGCAAGACCCTTCTAAGCCGGTAAAAGAAATTTTAAAACAAATAAAAGAAGATTTAAATGATTATTTAACTAAGACTGTGGGTAGAACTCCGATGCTCATACTTTCTTTTGTGTATATAAACAGGAATCCTTCTCAGGTCCCAAATTGAAATTGAGATGAGGATGATGTTGTTGGCATGACTCTAGAGGAACAATGATGAGAAGCTAAAATATACAGCAAAGAAAAATAGAGCACAGTCAATCTATTTTTAAAAAATAAGATATAATTAGCTTAACATTTTGCAATAAGTCCTTATTATGATAGTAGTTTAATTAAGCTTTAATTGTATTTTATGAAAACCTCATCTTTGAGAGAGAATATAATAGCTATCATCGTCGCAGCCATCTTGTCATTTTTAATAGTGTTTTCAATAGGTAATCTTTGACTTTTGCAAAGTAGTGTTATTTCTCCATCTAGAACGCCTCAAAAGGCTTTAAAGGATGTCGAACTGGTCTTGAAAGGATGAGACATTAATATAGTTTCTAACGTGCCTTTACAAGGAGTTAAATGAATATCTTTAACTTTATTAGTTAATCCTGAAGTAAAGCTTTCTAGCTGAGTTAGCGTCTCTACTACTTTAAAAGGGGCTCAAATATCCTTTTCAGAAGAATGAGATGGTATTTATACCTTTTATATAGATTACAAAGGAGATATTAAAAAGTGAGATGTAATTTTGTTATTCCCATTTAGTTGACAAAGTAAAGATATTAATATTGGTGATGTAGTTGTCTCTGATGGGGTTGGACAAGGTAGACAACTAACATTTTAAACTATAATAAGGGCTTTAAGATGAAAAGAACATTTATAGGTACATTAATAGGTTTGATTTCAATGAGTTTTGTTTTAGCGGCTGATCCTGCTGCTATAAAGGTGGACATTTCTCCAAATCCTTTAAAGGCTAATCAAGCTGGAGATTTAATTTTGGAAGTTGTAGATGCGAATGGGGACACGGTTACTGATTTTGAAGGAGATGTTATTTATTATGTACAAGATGAGAATGGACAACAAGTAACAGATGTTACCTTGCCCAATGCTGAAGATGATGTTGGGCGATATACCTTTACTTTGGAGGATCAAGGAAAAAAAGTTTTTAGATGATGAATATCTTTTCCCAGTCCTGGTACTTATATAGTATATGCTGAATCTTTGGATAATAATGAAATAGCAGGAGAAAAAGAAATAAAGGTTTTGGATGAAAATGAATTAGCTTGATATATATCTATCACATCTCCTATTAGTTGAGAGGTTATAACTACTCCTGTTGCCGCTGTTGTTTGAGAATCAGATCTCCCTAATTCTTTAATTCAGATTTATGTAGATGGTAAAGAGCTTGTTACAGTTAGAAGTGATGAGTGAGGTAATTTTTCTACCAACATTTCTGGTTTAGAAAAATGAAATCATAGGCTAAAAGCCGTGGTAAAAAGCTTGGATTGAAATGAAGTAGTTGCTCAATCTGAAGAAGTGCCATTTGTTTATGATTTTGACGATAATCTTTTGGAATCTATTACTTTTTTACCATCGAATGTAGTAAAAGTTGATGAAAAGATTCAAGTAAATGTAAAAGCTCGTGATGATGTTAATAGTGCTATTTTGAAAATATGAGGAAAGGCAGCTCCTATGGCTCAAGAGGATATAGGGAAGTTTTCCTCTATAGTAGTCCTTAAAGAGGCTGGTACTTATCCTGTATCACTGGTTTTGGAGACGGAAAATTTCTCCAAGACTTATACTTGACTAGACCAGATTATAGTTGAAGAAACTCAACCTCATCCTGCAGCGGGAGAGGAATATACTATTAGTAATGTAAAAATTGAACCAATTGCACCAGAATCTATAATAATATCTTGGGATTATAGCTGAAACATTCCTGCTTTTGTTGTCAAATATGGTACTGGGGAAGATAATCTTAATTATGGTATTATGGTGAACCAGCCAGAGGCTCAGATAAGCGGATTAAATATTAATCAAAAGTATTATTTCAAAATTTTAGGGGTTTCTATTACTCCCCAGGAACTATCTCTACATCCTTTGTATAAAACCTCAAAATTGATTACAGGGCATTATATGGATACTTTAGAAATTTTATCGGAATCTCCCCAGATATTAGCTTATGCACCATTACAAGGGGAAGGATGCAAAGTCTCTAATGTTAAAATTAAGAGTGTGGTAGAAAATGGTAAACATTATCTTAAATGGGATCCTGTACCAGGTGCACAAAGATATATAGTTTATAGATCAGAAAGTCCTGTTGAGACAATTGATCAAATGGAAATATATATGGTTACTACAGGTACTAAGGTTGTATATGATTATAATCCTGATGCTGAAAAAGATATTTATAATTGGTTTGCTGTAGAAGCTGATTGTGATACTTCTAGAGCTCAAATATGAGAAATTGAGAAAGTGAAAGTTGGGCCATTTGATGTATTTATTAGACTCTTTATTTTAGGGCTGATCGCTTATTTTGCTTATAAAATTTGGGTACTTTATAGGGAAGTATAAACAAAGATAGGATATTATATTTTAAATGTAGGGCATTGTCGGCCCTACTTTTTATTTTAAGATGAATATTGAAAAGGAGCGGGGAATTTTTATAAAAGGGGTGTTTTTATTTTTTAAACAAAATCATATGTGTGGGATATTTTGATACAAATGAAAAACTCATAATATAAAAGATGTGCTTCTTACTTGACTAAAAAGACTTGAATATCGTGGATATGATTCTGCTGGTATGGCTTTTTTGAAAAAGTGAGAGGTTAAAGTGGTGAAGGCGCTTGGGAAAGTAGCAAATTTAGAAGAAAAGTTAAGAAATATAACTATAGACAATAGTTTTGAAGCTGGTATGGCTCATACTAGATGGGCAACTCATGGAGGTGTTACTTTGGAAAATACCCATCCTCATTGGGATTCTGGGCAATCAATTTTTTTAGTGCATAATTGAATTATTGAAAATTTTAAAGAACTTAAACAAGAGTTGACCAAAAAAGGGTATAGCTTTTATTCTCAGACAGATACTGAAGTAATAGCTAAACTTCTCGAAGATAATAAAAAAGATACCTTGCTAAAAACAGTGGAAAGTGTATTGCCGTTGCTGGAAGGAGCTTATGCATTGCTGATTTTTTCAAAAGATTTTCCTGATGAAATGGTTGCAGTTAGATTTGGGTCGCCTTTGGTTATTGGCTTTAATGATCAAAAAGAAATCTTTTTTTCTTCCGATACCCAAGCTCTAGCCGGTTTTGCTGATAAGGTGATTTTTCTGGATGATGGAGATGTGGTGGGTGTTAAAGGCAATGATTTTGTGATAAAATCCAATGGTAAGCTTATTTCCAAAGCTATTGAAAAGATAGATGTTGAATCTTTAAAAGCTGAAAAGTGAGATTTCCCTCATTATATGCTTAAAGAGATATTTGAACAACCAGAAGTTTTGAAAAATGTATTTAGGGGGAGAGTAGATTTTAAATCAAAAACCTTACATGCAGATGCATTTAGAGAATTGGATAAGCTGGATATTCAAAGAATAGTTTTTATTGCTTCTTGAACTTCTTATCACGCATGAATAGTAGCTGCAAGATGGTTTGAGGACTTGGTGGGACTAGATACTGGCGTAGAAATCGGTAGTGAGTTTGTATACAAAAATTTTAAGGTGAAGCCTACAGATCTATATGTTTTCATTTCTCAATCTGGAGAAACAGCCGATAGTATAGAAGCATTAAAATTAGTTCAAGCCAAAGGAGGGAAAACTTTCGGGATAGTTAATGTTGTATGATCAACAATTGCCCGTGTTACGGATATGGGCATGTTTACTAGAGCTGGTACAGAGGTTGGAGTAGCATCTACCAAAGCCTTTGTGGCTCAGCTTGGTACTTTACTTTTGGTGGCTTTGTATCTGGCTTATAAAAATGGTATTGCCAAGCCTGAGTTTGATAAAATTATAGAGGACTTAGCAGCTATCCCTACTAAAATAGAAGAAATTTTGTACCGTGAAAACGCAAATATTAAGGATATTGCTTATCAGCTGGTAGATTATTATAATTTTTTCTTTCTAGGAAGACATTATCAGCTTCCTATAGCTATGGAAGGATCTTTAAAATTTAAGGAAATTACTTATTTGCACTCTGAGGCTTATCCAGCTTGAGAATTAAAGCATGGTCCTTTAGCGCTAATAGACGAAAAAAATCCTTCAATATTGATAGCACCTAATGATCTTATGTTAGAACATAATATTTCTACTTTGGAAGAGGTGAGAGCCAGAAAAGGCAAAGTGGTGGTTATTACAGACTCACAAGCAATCAAAGGAGATTGGAATATTAAAATTCCTTCTACAAATAGATTTTTGTATCCATTTTTGACAGTTGTAGTATCACAATTACTTGCCTATCATGCTGCTCAAAAATTATGAAGAGAAATAGATAAACCTAGAAATTTGGCCAAGAGTGTTACGGTTAAATAAGTTTAATGTAATATATTATCATATATATATTGTTTCGCTTGCTTTAGATCTGAAGTAGTTTTTATCAAGGCGTCATTGTAGTATATTTCAACTTCTCCGCTCATAGTTTGATAAATCTCTACAACTCACTTTCCGGGGATGTACAATTCATATATTTTGTTGTAATTAGAATTGATAAAATTTTGTAATTGTTCTAAAGACTGGAAATCTTTAAATACGCCAGACTGAACTTCAACATTCCGTCAAGATTGAGTCCTTGTAGCTATGAAGATAGTTCCGTCTGGAGCTTTTATTTCTTTTTGGGAGGTGTTTATAATCTGCTTGATCTGTTTCGCGGTCTGTGAGGTAGGAGTGGTAAGGGTTGTAATTCATATTAAAGATATTAACAAAGCACTTAACAAAAAAGCTCAAATTATCTTGTTTTCGGTGCTATTTTTTAAAAATGAAGTAACCAGCAAATAAATTAATAATGCGCCTAGCCCTATGCTTATCAAGGTAGTAAGAGTTAATGCATTATAGGAGCTCAGCAAAGTTATTATTATCAATGCTAGTGATAATATTAATATTGCTATTCCAAGTGGACAAAAATAATCAGTTTGTTTGTGCCTATTGTTAAATAGTAGCATTCCCAATATGGCTACTGAGATAATTATAATCAAAATCCAACTAATCCAAGTAGGCCAACTGTAAAAATAATTAAACAGAGATGTTACTAGTATAGCAAATGTTCCTAGGTGAACTACGATTTTTTGTGACTTTTTCATGAGTATGATATATATAATATAAAATGTACGTTGCTTTAAAACTATAAATTTAACAATAAAAGTCAATATGTTTTATTGTATATATACGGGTATTGGCTACCCAATTTTAAAAAAAGTAAAAATTCCTTGAAATGAAATATTAAATAGTTAATATTCTTCACGCTTCCAACTAAATTGGGGTGTCGCCAAGTAGGTAAGGCAACGGGCTTTGAACCCGTCATTCCCAGGTTCGAGTCCTGGCACCCCAGTATTTGCATTGCGGGGTGGAGAAGTGGTATCTCGCCGGGCTCATAACCCGGAGGTCGCTGGTTCAAATCCAGCCCCCGCAAATTATGTTTATTCGGGAGTAGCTTAGCTGGTAGAGCACCTGGCTCTGAACCAGGGGGTCGTAGGTTCGAGTCCTACCTCCCGAGAATTGTGAGAAGCTTAAAGCCGAGGTGGTGGAATTGGCAGACACGCCTGGCTTAGAACCAGGTGCCGCAAGGCGTGCGGGTTCAAGTCCCGCCCTCGGTATTGTTTTGTCCGGGGACTAGCTCAGATGGCTAGAGCGCTAGTCTTGGGAACTAGAGGTCGTGGGTTCAAGTCCCACGTCCCCGAAATCGGGCGGGTAGCTCAGTCGGTTAGAGCGCACCTCTGATAAGGGTGAGGTCGGCAGTTCGACCCTGCCCCCGCCCATGTGCCAGGGTAGCTCAGTGGTAGAGCAGAGGCCTGAAAAGCCTTGTGTCGGCAGTTCGATCCTGCCCCCTGGCAATTCAGATAATGCAACGACTCTCTCCTAGCGCAGAAGCTAAGAAAGAGTTGCAATGAAGTATAAAATTTATATACTTGGCAAGTCATATTCTTTTTAAATACTAAAAAAAACTTAAACGATGGCTTTATCCAAACCCCATGTGAATGTTGGTACTATTGGTCACGTAGATCACGGTAAGACTACTTTGACTTCGGCTATTTTGCAAGTGTTGGCTACAAAAGGTTGGGCGCAACCTTTGAAGTACGATGATATTGATAAAGCGCCAGAAGAAAAGGCTAGAGGTATTACTATTAATACAGCTCATGTAGAGTATGAGACAGACAAGAGACATTATGCTCACATTGACTGTCCAGGGCATGCAGACTACATCAAAAACATGATCGTTGGTGCGGCTCAAATGGATGGTGCGATCTTGGTTGTTTCTGCTGTAGATGGTCCAATGCCTCAGACAAGAGAGCATATTTTGTTGGCTAAACAAGTTAATGTGCCAGCGATGGTTGTATTCTTGAACAAGACTGATATGGTGGATGATGAAGAGATGTTGGAATTGGTGGAAGAGGATGTTAGAGATCTTCTTTCTAAATATGGATATCCAGGTGATGAGGTTCCTGTTATTAAGGGATCTGCTCTTAAGGCTTTGGAAAATCCAGAAGACGAAGAGGGGCATGCTAAGCCTATTTGGGAATTGGTAAAGGCAATGGATGAATACATTCCTCTTCCTGAAAGAGATATAGATAAGCCATTCTTGCTTCCTATTGAAGATGTGTTCTCTATTAAAGGTAGAGGTACTGTTGTGACAGGTAGGATTGAGAGAGGTAAAATTAAACTAAATGATGAAGTAGAAATAGTTGGTCTTTCTGATGAGATTAAAAAGACTGTTGTTACGGGAATTGAGATGTTCCATAAGCAGTTTGAAGAGGCTGAGGCTGGTATGAATGTTGGGTTGCTATTAAGAGGTATTCAAAAAGATGAAGTAGAAAGAGGGCAGGTATTAGCTGCTCCAGGTAGTATTACTCCACACAAAAAATTTGAAGCAGAGGTGTATGTTCTTAAGAAAGAGGAAGGAGGTAGACATACTCCATTTATGTCTGGATATAAGCCACAGTTCTATATGAGAACTACAGATGTTACAGGTACTGTTACATTGCCAGAAGGAGTAGAAATGGTTATGCCTGGAGATAATGCTAAGATGATAGTAGAGTTGATATATCCAGTTGCTATGGAAGAAGGTATGAGATTTGCTATTAGAGAAGGTGGTAGGACTGTTGGTGCTGGTGTTGTTACAAAAATTCTAGAATAGTTTGAAATAACTACTCTTAGATAAAAATTTAGGGGCCTGGGGCCCCCTTTTATAAGTTTAGTATTGCTGATGGCAAAAGCAAAGTCAGTGAAGGAGGTGGGAGAGAAAAAAAATACTCCAAAAATCAGGATTAAGCTTAGAAGTTATGACCTTAAGATGTTGGAGACGTCTGTTGCTAAGGTTCTTGGTCTGTTGGTAAAATCTGGTGCCAAAATTAAATGACCAATTCCGCTTCCTAAAAAAAGAAAGCTATATACTGTGCAAAGAGCGCATTTTGTTTACAAAGATTCAAGAGAGCAGTTTGAAAAGATAACCTATACAAAACTGATCGATGTGGTAGAGGTTGGTGACAAAACAGTGGAATATTTGCAAAACTTGGTTATTCCTGTAGGAGTATTGGTTGAGGTAAGGATTTATTAGGTTTTAAATAATTTTATTGTGCTAATTATGAGCTTAGGAATATTGGCCAAAAAAAGGGAAATGACAAGAGTGTATGAGGATGGTAAGATGGTGCCTGTTACTGTGTTAGAGGTGGTCCCTCAAGAAGTTGTGAGAACAAAGAGGGCTGAAAAGGATGGTTATAATGCTATAGTAATCTGAACTGGCAAAAAGGAGCTTGATAAAGACAAAGGGATAAAAACTAAATATGTTTATCAAAGGGAGTTTAGAGTTGATATTTTAGATGTTGCTGAAGAGTTTGTAGACAACTTTTTGAAGGATCTTAAGGAGGTGAAATTAAGAGGAGTTAGTAAAGGAAAAGGGTTCCAAGGGGTTGTTAAAAGATTTGGTTTTGGCGGAGGCCCAGATACTCACGGTTCTAAGTTCCATAGAGAAATTGGTTCTACTGGTCAAAGAAAACCGAGGAGAACAGCTAAATGATATCCTATGCCTGGTAGAATGTGAGGAGAAAAAATAACTTTGGCTTCTGTAAAGGTTGTATCAGTTATAGAAAAAGACGGCAAGAAGTTGATATTGGTTAAGTGATCTGTTCCTGGGGCTTATAATTCTATAATAGAGTTAATGAGATAATTTTAAATAACAATTTAGAGTAAATGGCTTACAAGTTAGATATTTATGGATTAGATGGTAAGAAAAAAAAGGAGGTAGAATTAAATGAGCAAATATTTAATGAGGCGAATGTTAATGAGTCATTGATTCATGAATATTTATTGTATCAACTCGCAAATGCTCGTTTGCCTATAGCTCACACCAAAACAAGAGGTGAGGTTGATTATTCTGGAAGAAAGCTTCATAGACAAAAGGGATTGGGGATGGCTAGAGTGGGAGATGCTGGTTCGCCTATTAGAAGAAAGGGTGGAGTAGCATTTGGACCAAGGAATGATCGTAATTGGAGTAAAAAAATGCCAAAAAAGATGAGAAGAAAGGCCTTGTTTGGAATACTAACCAAAAAATTATTAGATGAGGAGCTTAGGGGGGTTGAGAGTTTTGATCTTTCTGAAATAAAGACTAAGGAAGCTTACAAGGCTCTATGAAAATTGAAATTGGAGGGTGTTAAGGTTTTATTGGTGTATAGTACAAAATGAGATTGGCAAAGGGCATTCAGAAATCTTCCTAATGTTGATTTTGTTGATGTAGGTAACTTAAATCCTCATGCATTATTGTCCCATAAGGTTGTTTTATTTGAAGAGGGTGCTTTGGACAAATTAGCTGAAGTTTATTTAAAATAATATATTCAAATGAATTGGTATCGTGATAGGCTGGCTCAAAGGGCTAAAAAGAGTCAAAGTGTAAAGCTGCTTCAACAGGTTAGTGTATATGATATTATAGTTAAGCCAGTTTTGACAGAAAAAACTATGAATATGCAGGAGCAAAAAAATCAATACGTTTTTGTGGTTGATAAAAGAGCTACTAAAAATGATATTAAAAGAGCTATAAAAGAGATATACGGTGTTGAGCCCATAAAAGTCAATACAATAAATATTCCTGAAAAAAGAAGGTTTAATAGATTGGTTAGAAGACCTTTAAAAAAGGCGATAGTGGTGCTAAAAAGTGGAGATAAAATAAATGTTGTTTAAAAAATAATATATTTAATATAATGGGTATCAAAACTTATAAGCCTTACACTCCTTCTAGAAGGTTTATGACAGGTTATACGTTTGATGAGATAACAAAAACCAGACCAGAGAAATCTTTGACAGTTTTTGTGCCTTCTAGTGGAGGAAGAAACAATCAATGAAGGATAACAGCTAGATTTAGGGGATGAAGGCATAAAAGGCTATATAGGATAGTAGATTTTAGGGGATACGATAAAATAGGTGTTCCCGGTAAGGTTGTTAGTATTGAGTATGACCCTTTTAGGAGTGCGAGAATAGCGCTTGTTAGCTATAGAGATGGTGAAAAAAGATATGTAATAGCATGGAAGGGGGCTAAGGTGGGAGATGAAATAATGAATGGCCCTGATGCTCCATTGGTTCCAGGCAATAGGAAACAATTAAAAGATATCCCTGATGGTTTTAATGTTTTTAACTTAGAGGTCACTCCGTTTACTAAGGCTAAGCTGGTAAGAAGTGCTGGTAATTATGCAACTATTACCTGAAGGGATGAGGCTAAGGGATTAGTCTTTGTAAAGATGGGGTCTGGTGAAATAAGGTTGTTTAATGAAAAAGTTTGGGCAACTATTTGAGAGGTAAGCAATGAAGAACATAAAAATATAGTTATAGGTAAGGCGTGAAGAAGTAGATGGTTAGGTAGAAAGCCTCATGTACTTGGAAAGTCTATGAATCCTGTAGATCATCCTCATGGTGGTGGTGAAGGACATACTGATATTTGATTGAAGTATCCGAAATCATTCAGTGGTAAACCGGTTCCTCCAGGTAAAAAAACTAGGAAAAAGGGGAAGTGGTCTGATAAGTTTATAGTTCAGAGAAGGAAATCTAAAAAGAGATAAATTTAAATCATTCTATTAAACAGCTATGGCAAGATCGTTGAAAAAAGGATTTTATGTAAACCCTAAGTTACTGAAAAAAATAAAACAAATGAATGAAAAGGGTGAAAAGAGAGTGCTTAAGGTGTATGATAGGGCAACTCAGATAGTTCCAGATATGGTGTGAATGACCTTTGCTGTTCACAATGGTAAGCAGTTTATAAGCGTGTATGTTACGGAAGATATGATAGGTCATAGGCTAGGAGAATTTGCTCCAACTAGAACTTTTAGAGGACATCCGTTTTAAAGTTTAAAATAATTTATGATGCAAGGGCTTAGAGCTACATTACAAAAAACTACCAATATTGGTAAAGAGCTGCCAAAGCAAAAAAGAGCTTCTATAAGTGCTACATTAAGATATGCACTTTCTTCTCCTAAAAAGATGGAGTTAGCTGCGAAGCTTATAAGGGGTAAAAATATTCAAGAGGCTCAAAGAATATTAAAGTTTGCTCCTATCAAGTCAGCTAAAATACTTTTGAAGGTTTTAAATTCTGCCATAGCAAATGCAAAAAATAATGCGGAAGTTGCGGTTGAAGGGCTAATAGTTAAGAGAGTGGATATAGGTAGAGGGCCTAAAATTCTAAGGATTAGACCAGTATCTCGCGGTAGGGCGCATCGTTACGTTAAACATAGGAGCCTGGTTAGAGTTGTTTTAGACACTAAATAAACATTTACCTGATGGGACAAAAAGTAGATCCAAGAGGATTTAGGGTGGGATTCACAAAAGTACATCCGACTGAATGGATGGCAAAGACTAAAGCGGATACTATGAACTTCTTTTTAGAGGATATAGCTATATATAGGGCTATTGAAGATTTTTACAAAAGAGCGGCTATTGGTAAAATAGTGATCAGGAAAACGAAAGATGATGGAGAAGTTCTTATTTTTACAGGTAAACCAGCAGTAGTGGTTGGTAAGCAGGGTAAAAAGTTGGATGAATTTACAAAATTCCTTAAGAAAAGAACTGGCAGAGAGTTTAAAATAACTGTGAAGGAAATAAGAAATCCTGAGTTAAGTGCAAAAATATTAGCAGAATATGCTGCAGAACAACTTGAAAAAAGGATGCCATATAGAAGAGTAGCAAAGGGAGTTTTATCTAGAGCTATGAGTAAATGAGCTATTGGTGCAAAGATACAGATATCTGGTAGGTTAAATGGTGTTGAGCTTTCAAGAAGTGAACAGTTTTTAGAAGGTAGGATTCCTTTGCAGACGCTAAGAGCAGATGTGGATTATCATTATACAACTGCTTTAACTAAATATGGTATTTTATGAGTTAAAGTGTGGATATACAAAGGAGACATATTGCAAAAACGTGGATCATCTAAAAAATAAATTATTTAAATATACTAACTTAAATTAGTCATGTTGCTTATGCCCAAGAGATGGAAGTATAGAAAACAAATGAGAGGAAGAAACAGAGGTGTTGCTACCTCATGAACTGAAGTTGCTTTTGGAGAGTTTGGTATGAAGGCTTTGGAGAATGGATATTTGACCAACAGACAGATAGAAGCTGCCAGAAAGGTTTTAGTAAGATATGTTAGGAAGGTAGGTAAGTTGTGGATAAGAGTTTTTCCAGATGTTCCCTATACTAAAAAGTGATTAGAGATGCCAATGGGTAAAGGTAAAGGTGATGTAGATCATTATAGGGCTAAGATCAAAAGATGAAAGATTATATTTGAGTTGGTAGGTATTGATAGAGAAACTGCTCAAAAAGCAATTAATTTGGCAGCATATAAGCTTCCTATAAAAGTTAGATTGGTGGAAAGATGAGAGGTTAAATAAGATATTTTATACCTAAAGGTGCAAGGAATAATGAAACCTATGACAGCAAAAGAACTTAGAGGTAAAAGTATTAAAGAATTGGTAAACTTAAGGAAAGAAACCAAAAAAAAGCTATTTGAAATGAGGATGAAAAATGCTGTGAGGGCATTGAAGGAAACTCATTTGATAAAGATTGCCAAGAGAAATATAGCCAGAATAAACACAGTTCTTAAGGAAAAACTTACACAGTGAAAATAATAATTTATATCTCTAAAATACTAATATAGTTATGGTTATCATAGCAGGAAAAAACATTAGAGAGTTTGTGGGTAAAGTAGTTAGTGATAAGATGAAGAAGACTATTGTAGTGGAAGTAGAAAAAGTAAAGGTTCATCCTCTGTACAAAAAAAGATATACTATTAAAAAGAAATATTATGCTCACGATGAGAAACAGCAAGCTAAAGAAGGGGATATAGTAAGAATCAGGCAGACTAGACCTTTGTCTAGGTTGAAAAGGTGGAGGCTGGTGGAAATTGTTGAAAAAGCTCAATAAAATTAAGGATTTAAATAATATATCATTATAGAGATGATTCAAAACGAGACTTTAGTGAGAGTTGCAGATAACACTGGAGCTAAGACAGCAAAGGTGATAAGAATACTCAAAGGGTCCAATGCCAAATCTGCCACAGTTGGTGATATGGTTGTTGTGGCTATTAAAAGCGCTAATGCGTGAGGGATGGTTAATAAATGAGATGTGAGCTGGGCTGTTGTAGTCAGGACCAGAAAAGAAATTCCCAGAAAAGACGGGACCTATTTGAGGTTTGAGGATAATGCTGTAGCTTTGATAGAAAAAAATAAGACTCCTAAGTGAAAGAGAATATTTGGTCCTGTTGCTAGAGAGCTTAGAGAAAAATGATTTGCTCATGTAGCAACTATGGCGGAAGATATTATTTAAGTCTTTAATTATAATCTTATCCAAAATGAGGAAGATAAAGTCAGGAGATACAGTTATGATAATGAGGGGCAGATATCAAGAAAAGGGAAAAACTGGAGTTGTAGAAAGAGTTGAGGACCAGAGAGTATATGTTAAGTGAATGAGAATTGTTAAAAAAGCACTAAAGGGTAAGGGTTTTGTAGAAAAAGAAGCCCCTATTGATATATCAAATGTGATGGTAGTATGTCCTTCTTGTAAAAAACCTACAAGAGTTGGGATTGAACAAAAGGATGGTAAACGTTATAGGGTTTGTAAAAAATGTGGGGCTAAGTTAGATAAATAATAAGGGATTTAACTTAATAATATTTTTGAAGCGATGAGTTTGTACGAAAAATTTAACAAAGAGATTAAGCCTGAGTTAAAAAAGGAGTTAGGAAAGAAAAATATTAATGAAGTTCCTAAGTTGGATAAAATAGTGGTGAGTATGGGGATATGATCTTTGGTTACTAGAAAATGAGTCAAAGATTTTAGCGATTTAGAAGAAAATTTGAAAGTCATAACTGGTCAAAAACCCCATATTATTAAAGCTAGAAAATCTGTATCTAACTTCAAGCTTAGAGAGGGGATGCCGGTGATGCTAAGAGTAACTATTAGAGGTAAGAGGGCTTATGATTTTATAGATAGATTGGTTAAATATGTTTTGCCTAGAGTAAGGGACTTTAGGGGAGTGTCTCCTAAGAAATTCGATGGTAAAGGAAACTTAAATATTGGTTTGAAATCTCAGATGGTTTTCCCTGAGCTTACACCAGATGACATCAAAACTCCTCAAGGGATACAAGTTACTATAGCAACTACTTCTGCAGTGGATGAAGAGGCTCAAAAATTATTAGAAAAGTTATGAATAATATTTTTACAGACTAAATAAATTATTAAATGGCTAGAAAAGCATTGGTAGTAAAGCAAAAAAAATTATTAGAAAAAAAGCTAAGGTATCAGAAAATGGGTAAGAAGATGCCTAAATCTACTAGGTATTACAATAGATGTCAAGTATGTGGTAGAGTTCATGGGTATATTAGAGAGTATGGAATTTGTAGAGTGTGCTTTAGAAAATATGCCAGAGAGGGGCTAATAGCTTGAGTTAGAAAGGCTAGCTGGTAAGATTGATATTTTAACTATTAATAAATTGTGGATATGGCTATTGTAAATTCTCCTATTCATGATCTGCTTGTAAGAATTAAAAACTGATATTTGGCAGATAAAGGAGTTGTCGAAGGAGTTGTATATTCTGGTTTTGTTGAAAATGTTTTGAAGCTTTTAAAAAAGCATAATTTTATTAAGGATTATGAGGTTAGGAAAGATGGTAATAAAGCTTTTGTAGATATTGTTTTGTGGCGTGTAAAAGATAAAGTTAATGATATCCCTGTAATAAAATTTTATTCTAGACCTTCAAGACGTTGGTATGTATCTTATAAGGACTTAAGACCTGTAGCTGGAGGTAGAGGTATAGGGATAATTAGCACATCTAAAGGAGTTATGGATACTTATACTGCCAAAAAGAATAAATTATGAGGAGAATTAATTGCTGAAATATATTAGTATTTAAATATGAAATTTAACTATCATGTCTAGAATAGGAAAATTGCCAATTCAGTTACCAAGCGGGGTTGAAGTAAAGATAGATTGAGAAGTTGTTAAAGTAAAAGGGCCGAAATGAGAGCTTGAATTCTCACTTCCTGAGGGAGTTGAAATAAAGATGGAAGACAATCAATTAAAGGTGACCATCCAAAATGATATGTATAAGGCTTTGTGGGGAACCGTAAGAAGCGTTTTGTCAAATATGGTTGAATGAGTTTCTAAAGGGTGGTCTAAAAAATTATTAGTGGTAGGTGTTTGATACGGTGTCCAGGTTCAAGGGAATAAATTAGTATTGAAATTGTGATATTCTCATCCTATAGAGTATCAATTACCTGATGGTATAACCGCTAAAGTAGAAAAGGATCCAAAATGAAATGATGTTCTTATCTTAGAAGGAATTGATAAGCAATTAGTGGGACAAACAGCTGCAGTTATTAGAGAATTTAGGAGGCCTGATCCTTACAAAGGTAAGGGAGTTAGGTATGCTGATGAAGTGTTGATTCTAAAGCCTTGAAAGGCAGCTAAAAAATAATCATTAAAATTTAATTGTAACTGTTAAAACAATGGATAAGCTTAAGAAGCACTTAAAAGAAATTCATAGAAAATATTTGAGAAGGAAGCATAAAACAAACACACTAACTAAACGCAATTCTAATCTTCCCAGATTGATTGTTCACAAATCAAATAAATATAATTATGCTGAAATTGTGGATAGAGACGGTAAGACACTAGTATATCTGACAGATTTGAAGTTAAAATGAGAAACTAAGAGCGAGAGGGCTTTTGCTCTATGAAAAGAGGTTGCCAAGTTGGCATTACAAAAAGGTGTAAAAAAAGTAGTATTTGATAGAAATGGATATTTGTATCATGGAAGAGTTAAAGCAGTAGCCGAAGGGGCTAGGGAAGGAGGATTAGAATTTTAATTTTTAACAAATAATGGATAATAATGGCACAACCAAGAGAAGAAAAACAACAAAAGGAATTTGAAGAAAGACTGTTGGAGGTAAGAAGGGTAACAAGAGTTACAAAAGGTTGAAGACAACTTTCTTTTAGAGCTATAATGATCGTAGGTAATAAAAAAGGAAAAATAGGGCTTGGAATTTGAAAAGCTCAGGATGTAGTATGAGCTGTAAACAAAGCTGTTCATGAAGCCTATAAAAACTTGATTGAAGTGCCTATAGAAAAAGGTGGAACAGTGCCTTATGCAAAGACCTTTAAATATAAATCTGCTTTGGTAAGAATATTGCCTGCAGCACCGGGTACTGGTCTAAAAGCATGATCATCTGTTAGAACAGTTTTGGAGCTGGCAGGATATAGTAATATTTTGTCTAAGATTATTGGTACAACAAATAAGTTAAATAATGCTTTAGCTACTATTAGAGCTTTACAAACTTACAAGAAAAAGGAAAATGTTGCAGCATGAAATTAAAAAATCTAAAGGAATAATCAAAAAAGCTAAAAGGGTTGGTAGAGGGAATGCTTCTGGAAAGTGAAATTATTCTACAAGAGGGCTTAAGTGACAATTAGCAAGGTCAGGAGGAGGAATGCCACCATGGTTTGAGGGGGGACAAACTCCATTAAGTATGAGATTGCCTAAACTAAGGGGGTTCAAAAGATATTATAAATTAGTAAAAAAATATCAAATAGTTAATCTTCGTGATCTGCAAGCAAAAGAAGCTATTAAAGATGGGCAAGAAATTACTAAAGAGATTCTTAGAGAAGCAGGTTTAATCAAAAAAGCAGATGGGCTTGTAAAAGTTTTAGGAGAAGCCAAAGACTTTAAAAAGAAATTGGTGTTTGTGTGAATAGACGCCTTTTCTAAATCAGCTAGAGAGGCAATTGAAAAGGCAGGAGGAGAAATCAAGTAAATTAGGATTTATATTCAAAACTTTTAAATGAGAGTTGTTATAGACTATCTTAAAGGGATTTGGGAAACGCCATCTTTAAAGAGAAAGATTCTTTTTACTTTTGCTATATTAATTGCCTACAGATTTTTGGTTTTTTTACCAGTTCCGTTTGTAAATATTAAAGAGTTGTTCACTTTGATCTCTCAGAACAACTTATTACAAGCGGGAGCAGGAGGAGGATTAGAATATTTAGCGGTTTTGCTGGGTGGTACCTTGGATAAGTTTTCTATTATAACTGTGGGGTTAATTCCCTTTATTAATGCTTCAATCGTGATTCAGCTTCTAACAGCAGTTTTGCCACATTTAGAGGAGCTGCAAGAACAGGGAGAAGTAGGGCAGATGAAAATCCAGCAATATACTAGATGGTTGACAGTCCCATTTGCTTTTTTGCAGGCTATAGGGACAGTATATTTCATACATTCATTGGCTCCTAGCGTGATAAATACTACTATGGGGATAGTGCTTTTGTCCGCATTTAGTATGATGGTATGAAGCATTTTGTTGATGCGGCTTGGTGAGACTATTACTGAAAAGTGAATATCAAATGGTATTTCGCTTATAATATTTTCTTCTATTGTTGCTGGAATAATGTCAAAACTTTTTGGGTACTTGGTGGGAGCAGGTTCTACAGAATTGCAAAAAGTTATTGTATTTGTTTTGTTGGTGGTAATAGTGCTTGTGATACTTTCTATATTGCTTATTAGAACTGTCAAAGAGATCCCAATTATATATGCTAGAGCTGGTAGAGTGGAGGAAAGAGCTGTATTGCCTATACCATTGAACCCTGTGGGAATGATTCCGATAATTTTTGCTATGTCTTTTATTTCATTCCCTTATTTAGTAGCTACTTTGTTTGTTAAAAAAGGAGTGGAAAGCTCTACACTTTACAATGTTGCTAATTGGATTCAACAAAATATGAATATTTATACCAATCAACCAGCTCCCTTAGCAATAGGATTGTTTTTTGTTTTAACAGTTCTTTTTACTTTCTTTTATACAATTATTGTATTTAATCCCGAAAGAATGGCGGAAAATATCCAGCAAAGGGGAGGTTATATTCCTTGAATTAGGCCTTGAGAGGAGACAGCTAAATATCTCAATAAAATCTTGATGCATTTGAGTTTTTGGTGAGGAATTTGATTAGCATTGGTAGGGATCTATTCTTATATTTTGCCATATTTGCCATTTGTGAAAGATTATGTTGTAATGTCTGGTACTTTGCCAGTAGTGGTAAGTGGTGCAGGTATCATTATTATAGTGGGAGTTGTAAAGGAAATTATTGACAAGGTTAATGGTGAGCTTTTGATGGAAAGATATGAAAAATTATAAGATTATCTAAAACATAATAAATTGATTATATACTATTAGATCCCTCAGTTTATGGGGGATTTTGTGTTTATGTAAAAATTTTTTGTTTCTTTGTTTTTCATAGAGATTTGAAACAGGGCAAAATATAAATATAATCAGTGAAGATTTATTTAGTGCTAAACCTTAAATGTCTTTTTACCTTAAATATCGTCCTCAAAGATTTGATGATATTGTAGGACAAGAGTTTATCAAAGATATACTAAAAAATCAGGTTAAAAAAAGCAATATTTTGCATTCATATCTTTTTCAATGACCTAGAGGGACTTGAAAGACTTCTACAGCTAGAATCTTCGCTAAGGCTATCAATTGTGAAAATCCCCAGGATGGTAATCCTTGTAATAATTGTAATGCTTGTCAATCTATTAACCAAGGAACCACCCTGGATGTTGTGGAGATAGATGCAGCTTCTTATACTCAAGTGGATAATATTAGAGAGGTTATAATAGAAAAAATAAACTATCCACCCTCTAATCTAAAAAAGAAAGTCTATATTATAGACGAGGTGCATATGTTATCCAAATCAGCTTTTAATGCGTTGTTAAAAGTAATGGAGGAACCTCCATCTTATGTGGTATTTATTTTAGCAACCACTGAAATCCAGAAAGTGCCAGATACTATTGTTTCTCGTTGTCAGGTATTCAACTTTAAAAATTTAACAAAAGAGCAAATAGTTGGTTATTTAAAAAAAATTTGTCAGAAAGAAAGCTTAGAATGTGATAATCTAGGACTGGAGGCTATCGCTGCAGCATCTGAAGGAGCGTTGCGTGATGCTATAAAATATCTTCAACAGGTTAGTGTATTAGGCAAGGTAGATGTTGAAACTGTTAAAAGGTTCTTGGGAATCGTAGATCAGCAGGCTATAAGTGATTTGTTGAATTTGATTAAACAGCAAGATTATGAATGAGTTAAAGCTTTGTTAACACAGCTATATGAAAAATGAATTGATTTCTCGTACTTTGTGAAGCAGATTTTAGGATATATTGAAGAGATATTTACAACCGATCCTGATTTCTTGGGGAGGGTTTGAGAAGTTTTGATAAAGAGTTTCCAGCAATTCAAATACATATCAGATCCAGTTGCTGTTATGTTGGTAAATATTGCTTCATTGACTGAAAATAAAGATACTAGCTCAAAGAAATCAGTAGATGAAAAAAAAGCTAGTTTCTGATGAGAAAATGGAGAAAACACCACATCTTTAGAGTCAGCTGTTCCTTGAGGTTCCAAACTTCAGTGTGACGTTCCTAAAGTTAGTATTAGTCCGGAAGAGCTTAAGGAGAGGTTAATCCAAAAGATTAAGGATCCATCACTAGAGGGAGCTATTAAAAAATATCTTTCTTTTGAAGAAGTTACCAAAGATGTAGTAAAAGGGGTTGTAATAAACAAATTTTATTATACTCGTTTTATGAAGGATGAAGTTTTATTTTTGATAAAAAATGCCTTAGCAGATATTTTAGATGTAGAAGATGTGGAATTTGTTATTTCTTATAAAGATCCCAAACAGCTTTTAATTGAATAAATTTTAAAAATGGACAAAGAGATCTCAAATTTGTATGAGGAAGTTATAAAAAGTTATATATTGAGATTAGGAGAGCTAGGGCAGCTGGACGAGGGGAAAAAGTCTTTGCCTCATCTTAAGGAGGGAGCTAGTTTTGGTATTAAATTGGCGATATATTTGGAGAAAGTAATAAAAGATAATTTTTGACAACAAGCAGATGCAGTAGTTAAGAGATATTATGATAAACTAAAAGAGGCTTTAAAATCTCTTTTGTCAAATGTAGGAGGTGGAGCTAAACCTGTAATTATTAAATCTATGGAATTACAAGTGAAGTTGATGCTTTTACCATTTGAGGAATTTTTAAATGTTTTGAAAGCAGAGGTTTTTAAAAAATGAGGTATTGAACATATTTGAGAAGATAAATCATTAGCCAAGCTGATTTCTTTCTCGCAACAAGTTTGAGAAGATTTTTACCAAGATTTTGAAAAAAAAGAGCTAATATGGGGAGAGTATGAACTTTCTAGGCTAATTTTTCAAGACGTTTGTTGATTTTTAATGTGTGAAAATAAGCAATTATGGCAAGATAGGTTTTTGAAGGCACAAAAACAAAAAGAGCAAAGAGAGTTTGATATATTAATGCAACTTCTTAAAGAAGGACAGCTTAATGTTTTGAAAAATATTTATGACTTAATGGCTCCTTCTTTGGATAAAGTCAAAAAATGAAAGATCCCTTTTGAAGAATTTTATTCAGAGCTGCAAAAAATTGATGATATTTTAACTGAGTTGGGAGATGTCCCAAACAAGGATGTTTTTGCTCTTAATTTTTTTGGGAAAATTGTACAATCCTTGAAGGGGAGCAAAGAAGAGTGATGATTGTTGAGCAGTTTTAAAAAAATGCTTGGTCAGACTGGGGGTGATGCAGGTCTAGATGATGAGCAGTTAAAGAAGTTGATTTATTTTGTCAAAAAATATCATAATGAACAACTCGATAATAAATGATAAGATGTCTAGAGAAATAATGGTAATCCCTACCAGGGAAATTTTCTCGTTTGTAAAACAAAGAAATGGTCTTTTACCGGCTAATGAGGATTTGCTTAAACATATAAATTATAATCATCAATGGATGAGGAGAGGAGAGGCTGAAGAAAACCCTGATTTCAAGCAGCCTATCCCTTATTGAGTTTTGGTTAATTCTAAAGGAGAAATATTTTTATATAGAAGATGAGGAAAAGGTTCTGCTGCTGGTGAAAAGAGATTACACGAAAAGTTGTCTATTGGAGTGGGGTGACACGTAGAAAAAAAAGATGTTTCTGAGGCTGAAAACCCTTTAACTCTTACTTTTCAAAGGGAGTTGGAAGAAGAAATTTGATTAAAATCTAAAGATGTTGATGAAATTAGATTGTTAGGGTTTGTAAATGATGATTCAAATGAGGTGGGTAGAGTTCATTTGGGGATAGTCTTTTTGGTGAGAGTCAAAGAAGGGTTTGAGCCCGTAATGAGTGATGGAGAATTACAAAGCGGAGAGTTTATGTCTGCAGAGGAAATTAAAAGGTTAGTTAAGGATTGAGGGGATATGGAAACTTGGTCTCAAATTATTCTAAATGAGTATTTTTAGTATTTTGGATTAGGTTGTGAATCTTTTCTAGATGTTTGTCGGTTACATGGGTATAAATTTGAGTTGTATTAATTGATGCATGTCACAAGAGAGTTTGGACAGCTCTTATATCCGCTCATTTTTGCAAAAGAGCAGTGGCGAAACTATGTCTGAGAGTGTGTGGAGTAACTTTTTTGTTAATTCCTGCAGCTTTAGCATAATTCCTTACTATGTTTTCTACCATCACTCTTGTTAGAGGTTTCCCTGATGAATTATTTGAATGACTGACAAAAACAAAAGGGGATGAGTCTTGTCTGAGCTTGAAGTACTCTTTGATGAATTTAAGTCACTCGTCAGTGAAGAAAGTTGCTCTTAATTTGTTACCTTTTCATATGACTCGGAATTGTTTTTTTTCTAGGTCTATGTTTTCTTTTTTCAGATTGATTAGTTCTGATACTCTAAGTCCTGATCCAAAAAGCACTTCCAAAATGGATACGTTTCTATACTTTAAAATTTCTTTCTTTTCAGATAATGCTTGTTTTTTAAGTTTTTGTATTTCTTCTAAAGTTAAAAAGTTAATGGTTCTAGGAGGGTTTTTACCAAGTTCTAATTTTTCTGGTGAAATAGTCTCTACATCATTCTTAAGTAAAAATTTCAAAAAAGATCTAATAGCCACTATATGATAATTAATAGTGGTTTCGCTTAAACCTTGTTGCTTTAATTTTTGCCTAAATGAAATTATGTTTAAAGGATTGATCTCTGATGGATATATATCTCAACTGAATTGTAAAAATCTGTTTAGCCAAAGTTGATAGTTCTCAATAGTTTTGGGTGAAGAATTTTTTGTAACTTCCAAATATTTCAAAAATAGGTCTATATAATCACTTAATTTGTTAGTTGCCATATACTAATGCCTCCAATTGATTTAATAAATAATCAGCTTTTTGAAGGTCTCCCTCATCAATTAAGGCAGATATCTTTTTTTGGAGAACCTTTGCTCTTATTTTATCTTTAGTAGATTGAAATTCAACCTCATCCATTAATTGCTGGAGATCTGTTAGCCTTGTTTGCAAATCTTGAGCTGTCAAAACATCTTGTTCTGTGTCTTGCTCATTTTGACCTGTTAGTTCCCTAGTTTCTTCTAGTTGTTGAGTCTGAGCCGTGTCTTCAATATTGTTGTCAGTGATTTCACCAGTTTGGGCCTGTAAAGGATGAGTATCGGTAGGCTGTGTTATGGTAGAGACTGTATCTTTTTGCTTGTTCAATAAATTTGCAATTACGTCAGGCATAGATGCCATAAAAACCACAGCTCATCCTATGAGAACAATTACTAACCCAGCACCTATCAGGATGCCTTTTGGTAGACCTCTTTTTTGAGTAGGTTTGTTTTCTGATTCATAGGCTTGTTCAAGAGAAGTTGGAATTTCTTCTTCCAAAGGTAAGCTTTCCTCTTTAGGAGAATCATTCTCTACCAGAGACTCAAGAGAGTCTAATTGTTGTTGGGGCTCTGGAGAGCTTGGTTGTGTTTCTGCTTCATAATTTGTAAACTCTTCTGCTTGGGAGTTTTGTGGAGTTGTTTCTTTTTCAAATGGATCAGTTTGTGGTGAGCTTATTGTTTGTTGTAATTGTTCTGTTGGATTTTCATTAACAGCCTCAGAGATTTGTTTTTCCTGTGCCGCTTGCTTCTGTGAAGGAGGCTGTGATGATTGTTGATCTTTTTCTTCGGAGTGATCCGTAGGTTCCTGATTGAGGGCTTGCTGTTGAGAAGCATCATCTGTATCCTCTTCAGCTGTAGGAGATGGTTTTTCAGAAGGTACGTTATCATCTGTTTGAGTAGGTGTTGCTGTTTCTTGGGATGCAGGCGTGTCTTTATTTGTTAGATCTGTTTGACTATCTTTTGTCTCTTCTCCATTGGGTTCAGCAACAGATAAATCTAGATCTATATTTATTTCCTCGTTTTTTTCTTGCGGAGAAGAGTTTAAGACAGATTCATCAATTTTAATTTCAGGTTCTTCTGTTTGTTGAGAAGATTCTAGAGGCAAATCTAGATCAACTTCTTCTTTGGAAGCTTCCTGCTCAGTTGGCAAATCCAATTGTAAATTACTTATTACATCACTAAGATCAGAAACTTCTTCAGATGATGGAACTTGTGCATCTAATTTCAAAGAATCTATCAGCTTTTGGGCTTCGTTTTCTGCTTCCTCAGCAGGGTTTGAACTGCTACCATTTGTTTTTGGAGTTTTGTTTTCTGCCATTAGAGAATTCTTAAATGAATAAATTTTAATGATACTATATTAAATTATAGGATTGGGAGTAAAATTTGTCAAAAAACATTAACCCTTTTTTTAAAACTAAATATGAGTATAACTATATGAGTCTTTTACTAACTCTGAAAAACCTATGTTACTTTATCAATCTAAAATATGGCGTGAAATTAATGAGGAGGTTTTTGGTCGCAATATTTGGGAAATCAATCTTAATAGCTCCATTAAATGGGGTATTACAAAAACTAAAAGGTTTAAAAATCTAGGTTTTAATATTTATCAGCTTTTGGGAGTAAATGCTGTATTCAAAAAAGAACTGTTAAAAAAAGATATTCAATATGTTACAAGTAAGGTTTTCACTAATCGGAGAGATATATATTTGCAAATTTGACGAGTTAATGAAATTGGGAGGTGCTCTTCTAAGATTTTGAGGAAAAGGGGGGAGTGTGAGGATCTTGTAGAGAAAAAAAAAGATATAAATAATTTCCTCACAGAAAAAATCGGGCTTAAAAAGTCTTTTTATCAAAATATGCCAGAAGCTACTGTTGAGATTAATCTATCCCAATCTGAAGATGATATCTTTAAAGATATTTCTGCCACCTCCAAAAGATATATTAGGAAATATGAAAAAAACAAATTAGCCCTTAAGGGAGTTGATGAAGAGAAAGGAGTTTCAAAGTTTTGGGAGCTATGGAATCAAATGGCTCAAAAAAAGAATATTTCTATTTGGCCTCAGTCTCAAACTTTAAAATTAATAAATTTGTTGCATCAAAAAAAACAGTGATGACTTTTTGTCGCTGAAACTCCAAATTGAGATATTGCCTTTGGTGCAGTTATAATATTTTTAGAAAATAGGATTGTTTACCTATATGGTGCTTTAAACCCTGCTTATCCTTGAAGTAGTTACCGGTTTATGTGGCATCTTATATTGTGGAGTAAACAAAAGGGATTTGAGATATTTGATCTATTAGGGGTTAAGAGTATAATTGCACCAGAAACCCATACTTGGTCAGATATTTCTAGATTTAAATATTCTTTGGGGGGAGAACATATTGAATATATAGGAAATTTTGATATTGTTCATAATGTGTTTCTTTATGAGGCAGCTAAGATATTTAAAAATTTAAAATAAAACCAAAATGATAAAATGGGGAAAATCTAAAAAGGTTAAAAATCAAATATTGTTTTTTTCAAAACCTTCAGATTTGGCTTTGCCTTATTTGGTGGAATTTGCACATATTGATATGGCTCTAAAAAAGGATAAGGATGGTAAAGTCAAAGTTTTTCCTTTGATAGAGGATGGGAAGGTTACTCATTATATATTAGTAAGATATAAAAACACAAAGGTTTTGAAGCAGCAGCTTGATACATTTTTTCTTCCACAAATAAAAAAGACTTTGGAAGATCTTAACCAGGATTTTGTCTTAGATCTAGATAGGTATGATTTCTCTTTTGAATTAAAAAGGTCCATAGAAGATCTTTTGGTGTATTCTCTTTATAAATTTTCTAGATACAAGGATGCTTCTAAGGGCTTTAATCTGTGGATAAATGATTCTAGTAGACCTAAAACCGATTGGGAAGCGATCAAAGAGAGCATCTTTTTTACTAGAGATTTGGTAAACGAACCTCCTGCTGAGGTAAATCCTCAATCTATGGAAGAACTTATAAAAGATAGATTTAACACAAAAGAAAATGTTAAAATAGAGGTTATAAAGTGAAATAAATTGGCAAAGTTGTGATTGAACGGTATTTGGAATGTATGAAGGGGATCTGAGTACGAGCCAAGACTAATAATAATTAAGTATCTTCCACAGTCCAAAAAGGGATTTAAATACGCTCTTGTTGGTAAGGGAGTCACCTTTGATTCTGGAGGTTACAACCTTAAACCTACTGGTTATATGGAAGATATGAAATCGGATATGGCTTGAGCAGCAGCTGTATTAGGGGCTTTGAATTATTTGATAAAAGTAAAGCATTCTAATAATCTGATAGTGGCTGTTCCTTTAGTAGAAAATCTAGTTTCAGGCAAAGCATATAAGCCTTGAGATATAATAAAGATGTATAACTGAAAAACTGTGGAAGTTGGTAATACAGATGCCGAGGGTAGGCTGATATTGGCAGATGCTTTAGCGTTTATAGAAGATAAATATTCACCTCAAACAATTATTGATGTAGCGACTTTGACATGAGCTCAAATTATAGCACTAGGTAATAAAATAGCTGCCTTGATGTGATCAAATTCTAAATTAAACAATAAATTAAAAGAATTGAGTTGGGAGCTATATGAAAGGGTGTGGGAACTTCCACTGTTCAAACCTTATTTTGACTCTATGAAGTCTTATATAGCTGACTTTGCAAATGTTTCTAATCAGAAATGGTGACCTTGAACAATAACTGCAGGATTATTTTTGTCTCAGTTTGTGAAGACCTCTAACCGAGTTCATTTGGATATAGCTGGTCCTGCTGGGGTTTTTAGTTGAGTGGATCCTCTTTATGGACCGTGAGCCACAGGATTTGGGGCAAGACTTTTGGCCTATTTTATAGTTAATAATTAGCTAATATTCGGAGCTATCATATAGTTTGGAGTGAGCATTGAAATTTTTTGCCAAGGAAAGCTTTTTATGATTTCTCATTGAAAATATTTTCTATTTCGGTCAAAAAATAACTCTCCATCTTGTAAAAATTGAAGGTTTATCATTTTTTCTTCTGGGATATAAGGGGAAAATTCAAATGTTTGATCAAATGCAGTTTGTTCTTCAATAGAGATTTCTTCATAATTTATAATTTGATATGTTCCATTTTGCAAATCATAAAGCCAGGTTTTTTTCTTTTGCCCTATAAATAGATAAATTTTTGTTGGCAGGTTGAAATTTTTACTTAAGTGCTTAAAAAAAATAGGTTTGGAGAGTTGATATAGTTGGATTTTGGGATTAAGCCATTTGAGCAAATTGATAACTAAAGTGCCTATACGAATATTGGTAAAACTTCCAGGTCAATTTATAATATAGACTTCATCTGTTGGATATCTTTTGATAATATCAGATAATAATTGGGGAAACTGGTGTTGTATTTGGCCGTAAGTTCTTCGTGTTTGTCATTTGGTTGATAGCCAAATTTGATTAGAGGAAATATTTATTAACATTTGTCTTTTTCAAGATTAAAGCTTTTAGTTTATATTTATTTTTTGCAAAAGTTCTATATAATAAGCTGATTTAATATTCAAAAGCAAGATATGTTAAAATTTTATCCAGTGGTCTCTGCACATCTTAAGTGTGATAAGTTATTGTCTGATATTGAAAACTTACAAGCTAGTGGCCTTGTAACACATGAAATTGACTTGGCTGATGTGATATTGGTAATATGAGGAGATTGATGGATGTTGAAAAGCATCAAAAAATTTTTTAAATTTAAAAAACCGTTTCTAGGGATAAATTGTGGTACACTGGGCTTTTTGCTTAACAATATCTCTTCTTTTGATTCTTTGAGGAGTCTAACTTGGAGGGACTTTGATGTTGTAGAAGAAAATCTTCTGAAGGTTAGCAGCGATCAAAAACAAGACTGTGTGGCTGTAAATGATGTTATTATATGAGGAAGTATATTGGACTTTGGAGAGTTTAAAATTAAGGGAGAAAAGGAGCAAATTGAGTTTTTAGGAACAGGCACAGTTATAAGTACCCCCATTGGCAGCACAGCTTATTGGTTGAATTTGGGATGACCTGTGATGCCCTTAAAGGCTAATATTTGGTGAATAGCAGGCATTGCTAGCAAACCTTTTGAGTTAAAAATAATAGATCCTCAAAAATTAAATATTTCATGGTCTAGTAAGTATAATTTTATGGTTGGTGTAGATTGACGGCAGTGCAGGTTTGATAAAATTAAATCACTGGATATTGCTCCTTCTGAGGAGAGGTTTAAATTATTGTTTTTAAAAGACCAAAATTTTGAGGTAAAGAGGCTAAAATATGCATCCAAAAAGCTTCATAAATGCTAAAGTTGCGCAAATTGGTCTATACTATTATAATTTAATATAGGGAATTTTTAATTTTTTTAGGTTGTATATGTCTGATCTTAAGCCTAAAGAATCTTTTCCTACATCTAGGGATTGAGAAAATACTGTTTCTTTAATTTCAAAGAAAACTTGAGAAGTATTATCTCATATTTTTAACATTTTCAAAAATCATACTACAGGAGTTGTTAATGCGTTGAAGTTTCATCAAGAATTAAAAAAAGTATTGCAGGAAAATGTCCAAAAAATCGAGCAAGAACCAGGGTTGTTTTTTAGGATTTTGTTTTGAGAATTGTTACCATCTTATATAGAGAAAAATTTTTGAGTTAAAACTAAGGCTATTGGATATTTTGAGGAAACAGAGGATTGATCATTAATTAAATTTAGTAAGGCTCCTGAAGGGTGGCCAAAGAAACAAAGTGAAAAATGACAAAAAGAAAATGAGTGCCAAGATGTGGGAAGATGTTGATGCGAATATAATCCTGATTCCAATGAAAATATTTTTAAGTTTAAATGGGGTGAATGATGTATAATTGCTCGGCTAGAGGGAGATGATTTGCACAATGTTAAGAGAGCTTGGAGTTTTTTTAAATTGGTTTTGATCTGGGAGGCTCTATTAATAGTCAAAATGTGAATTAAGGCTTTAAAAAAAGAGGTAAATAAACTTAGGAAAGATTCAACAACGGGTCTTTTGAGAAGAGAAGCTTGGGAGAGGGCAGTATATGGCAATATAGAGTTGTTATCAAGGGGGAGTTTAGTATTTTTGGATCTTAACAATTTTAAGCAGATAAACGATAAATTAGGGCATGATACGGGAGATGAGGTTTTAAGAATGCTTTGAAATGCTATAACAGAGGCATTTAGGTCACAAAATGATATTGCTGGAAGATGGGGTGGAGATGAATTTATAATTACTATAGGGTATGATAAGATAAGTCCTGATGAGATAATAAACAGAATAGGGAAAAAAATGGAACAACAAATACAAAATTCAGAATTGGAAGATAGTGTAAAATCACAAATTCTATATCGGCTTTGTAACGGTAATTTAGGTCAAGATGATGCCCAATCTACTCAATCTGCTGATAATTGTGGGTATAATTTTGTGGCTGTTTGAGTGGTAAATAGAGCTCAAATCAACAAGAAATTAGATAATTTAGAATGGGAAGACTTTAAAGGAATTTTGAAAAATTTGATTGAATCTTTGTCAGAAAATATGAAAAATCATAAAAGAAACCAAAAAGATAACGGGCAGCTCCCCAAAGACGGTGCTGATTAAGTCCTTTTGTGCTATTTTCGGTAGAAAAAGCTTTGAAAATCTGTATTTTTAGGATGTTTTAGTTGGCTAGATTTTGTAAAATGAAAAAAAGAGTTTTGACCTGAGTTAAGCCTACATCTGATGTGATTCACTTGGGGAATTATTTTGGAGCAATTAAGCAAATTTTGAACTGGCAAAAAGAATGACTAGATATAATCTTATTTGTGGCAGATATGCACGCTACCACCACATTGCATGATTGAGAGACTTTAAGGAAAAATATAATTGGGTTAGTTAGGTCCTATCTTGCTAGTTGAATAAATCCTGAGAGAGTATTGGTTTTTAAACAATCTGATGTTGCAGGCCATGTACAACTTTGATGGGTGCTGGCTAGCATTACTACTTTAGGATATATGAAAAGGATGCATGCTTACAAAGACGCTTTGCAAAAGTGAAAGTCTGATGAAATAACTATGGGGACCTTTAATTATCCTATACTTATGGCTGCTGATATTTTGCTTTATGATCCAGATTATGTGCCTGTAGGTAAAGATCAAAAACAACATTTGGAATTTACTAGAGACATCGCTGAAAAGTTTAATAGTATTTATGGAGAGACTTTTAAACTTCCTCAGTCCTGGATAGATAAAAATGTTGCTACTATACCTTGAATAGATGGTCGTAAAATGTCCAAGTCTTACAACAACTTTATTAGTTTGTTAGAAGATGATGATAGTTTATTAAAAAAAATTAGGAGGATCCCAACATCTCCGATCCCTATAGATGAACCTAAAAATCCAGATGAGTGCAATGTTTTTAATATGTTAAAGCATTTTTTAAGTGATGAGGAAGAAAAAAAAATCAGGAACAGGTATGAAAAAGGAGGATTAGCTTATAAAGAAGTAAAGGACCTGCTCTATGAAAAAATAAAAGAGTTTCTGGCGCCTATTAAAAGGGCTTATCAAAATATTCCTGATGAAGAAATTAAAAAATTATTAGCTCAAGGTGCCCAAAAAGCCAATGAAATATCTAGTAAAAAAATAGAAGATGTGTATTTTAAAGTTGGGTATTTAATTTCAAAATCTTAGTGATGTTTCATTTTATCAAGGGTAAATTGGAAACTCAAATAGAAGATAAAAGTTTTGTTCTATCTTATGGAGGTCATATAGGGATAGAAGTGTTTTATCGTGGCCAGCAAAATGGAGAAGTTGAACTTTGGCTTTACCCTTATTTTGATGAAAACTTGCATACGCTCAGATATTTTGCTTTTGATTTTTTAGAACAAAAGGAATTTTTTGAGCAGATAATAAAGCTTCCAGGCCTGTGACCCAAAACAGCTTTTCACATAGCTTCGTTGCCAGTGGAGAATTTGAAAGAAGCTTTGAAAAGGGGAGATGTTGAGTTTTTTTCTGCAATTCCTGGCATAGGGACTAAAACATCTAAAAGGATAATAGTGGAGCTTCAAGGAGCTATTCCTTCGATTGGTGCTTCTGTTTCCAGTGAAGAGAAAAAGATTATAAATATTTTAAAAAATTATGGTTATGATGCTGAACAGATTAAAGAAGCACTAAAGAAAATGCCATTTTCACTTTCTAAAGAGAATATGAAGGAAGCTATGAGTCGGCTTTTAAAGAATCTTTAGAGCTTTTTTGAGAAAGGTACAATCCCCAAATAATTCCTCCTATTGTCATAAAAAAATAGGTTACGATTCTTTCGCTGAGAGGGTGTAATACAATGCTTTGTAAAAGTAGGGCTGCCAATCCAAAACTTCGGGCACCTAATAATTTTTGGATATGTGTCCCTTTTGTTTTTAAATACATAATAGGCTTGAGCAAATTAAGATGTATACCTAGCCATATTAAAAAACCTATTATTCACAGCTCCATTCGTACTTGTAGGTAATGGTTTTCAGGATTTAGTCATTTTAGAAATTCAGATCCTCATTTGGAGTTTATCTGACTAATTTTGTTGCAAACTTGAAGATGGGGTTTTAATCTACAAAGTTGATGTGATGCGGCACCAGAACTTCCGGGCCCTCGCCCAAGTATGGGTTTGTTTTGTACAAGTTTTCGGGTTTCATAAGTAAATATAAAGTGTCAAGTATTTGATCCACTTCTGGAAGTATATCATTTGTAAATGAAGGGAAACATCAACAATATTAATACACTTCATCAAATCAATAACTTTTTGAAGTATTTTTTTGATGATAAAAAAAACATTCAAAATAAAACAATACTTTCTAGTAAGAATGTAGCTATAGCTGCTCTAGAAAAAGTCAACATTATTGCCAAAAGCCATAAGCTCCAGTTGATTATAGTCTTTTGAAACTTTAACTTTTTAAGAACCATCACAAAATAAATAGGGAAAAATGCGGTTAGAAAAAAGGCTCGTCACAGTGGTAACTCAAACACAAATTGACTGCGTACAAAGCCATAAAGTATTTCTGTTTTCTGGGCTGCTATTGGTTGAGAAAGATGCATAGCAGAGTTTATTAAGTTTTTTTGGTATCCTATGTGAGTTAAAAAAGATGGTTTTGTAAATATCATAGCATACCAAAAAAAGGATAGGATAATTAAGTTAGGAAGCCATTTTTTGGTGAAAATTAATAAAAAGTTATATAAATTTTTAAAAATTTGCTGATTGGTGCTAGCTAGATAATAACTAGCAAAAGATAAACTTAGAAGCACAATCAAATAGAAGATATCATATTTCACAAAGAGTACATATCCTAATATGCTAGATGGATGTACAAAGGCAAGGACTAAAGCCCAAATTCCTAAAAAAATAGTTCAAATGGTGACAGTTTTAATTGTAGAGTTTTCAAAAAATTTTTGAGCTAGATAGGGATTTTTAAAAATTAGATAAATATCCCAAATAAACACTAAGATTATCAATATCTCTTTCCAAAGCCATATGGCATCGGGAACCAGTTTTAATTTGTATTTAAATAATGCAATTAAAGGGACCTGTAAGAGCAGCAATATCAAAAAAAATTTAATTGCAAAAATTAAGATACTTTCCTTTTTTAATGTTTTATTCCACATCTAGTTGCTGTTGATATTTGGAATAAAGCTGCTGGATGATTGGGGAGGGCCTGTAATCTGGGAAAAGAATTTGCCCCATAGGAATATCTATATTTATTTGATTAGCTAATTGCTCAGTGTTGTGGATGAGTTGTTTTACAAAGCTTAAGTCCAATTGATTTTTTTTAGCTATATCCAGAATCTCTTTTTGAGTTAGTATATGGAAATCTCAGTGCTTAAATATATGAGGTGTATTGCCTGCTCAATATTTAATTTCCAATGATGCTAAAAATGCTTCTTTTTGAGAAGCTGTGGCATAATGATAATTTGAGGATATTATTGGCGTTCATAGGTCTTTAAGTTTATATAAACTTTCTCGCAAAACTTTGAACACAGGCAGTTTTTTGAAGTCTTGGATATTAAATTCTATAAGTAGATTTTGTGGTCCAATTATTTCAGATAGTTGTGAAAGTAAGTCTTCAGCTTGATTTAGAGATCCTCACGAAAGTATTAAATCTCATAGGACGCTGTTGTGGGAACCTACAATAAGATATACGTTTTTAAGGGAGGATAATTGTTTAAAATCTACTCTAGGGATATCATTAAAAAGCCCTTTGGTGTTCGCATATGTTGTAAGCTCAAGTAATTCTAGGTATCATTCATAGTTTTTTGCCAAAAAAGTAGCAAATTTAGGTTCCCAGTTTTTTGGGGGAGTAGAAGAGATAGTCTGTATTAAAGGCAAATCAACTCCTATAAGCGGATTTATATTGTTTTTTTTTGCATTGGTATAAAAATCTATAATTCCGTACATTCACCAGTAATCTGTAAGAGCAATTGCTGACAAGCCTAACTTAGAAGCTGTGGAAATTATATCTTGTATGGAGGCACTCGCATCCAATAATGAATAGCTTGAATGGCCATGCAAAGATATCATAATCGTTTGAAGGTAATCTAAAAAGTAATGCTAGATTATATTGTTTTTTATATGGATTTAAATAGAATGTCAATATTTAAGATTTTTCACTCTTAAAATATGTCTAATGCAAGTTTAATTAGCAAAGGAGTGGAAATAATTACCATGTCTAAATTTTCTAAATCCCAAGACTTGACGTCTCTGTTGAAGAAGTTTTTGATTTTGCCTTTGTGCTAAGATGAATATGGGCTTGTTTTAATATGGGGCATTATCCCAAAGAACAAAAATACAGATTTCAAAGATTCAGAAAATATGCAGATAGATTCTTTAAAGGCGAGAATCTCTTAGGCTACTTTTTAGAAGAGGTTGATGAAATAAACACAATTTTCTTTAAAAAATTTTGAAAGTTAGTGCCGTCTTCCTTTTAAGCAATACAACTTTTATTGACAAGACTCACACATCACTTTTTCAAAGGGATCAGTAGGACAGGCGTTTTCTCAATAAAGCTCCCCAGACCTTAACTTTTCAAAGTACTCGTCACCTTTTGTTAGTCTAATATATTCTTCAATAATTTTTTCTTCTTCAGCACTAGGATTATTGGGGTCTATGGTTTCTAGCTTTTTCTCTAATTCTTTAATTCTTGCTTGTTTGGGGTCAGATGAATCTGTTAATGTTGTGGCGATTTTAACTTTTTGCTTTACTCCAAACCCCTTCCTTGCTCCACGTTTGTTAACCTTTTGGGTATATTTTTCTCCTTGTATTTTTTTCTCGATAAAACAATAATATGTTGCTTTGAGCCCTTTTTTCCAAGCATAAAGGTATATTTCCTCCATGTTATCTCTTAATTCTTCTTTGAGATACATATTTCTACTAATGGATTGATCTACCCATTTTTGCCAAGCAGCAGCTATATCAATTTGTGAAAAAGGTGATATTTCATAAGCGGTCTTAAACAGTTTTTTATCTATTATTCAGTCCAATTCAGGTATGTTTTGTATGCTACCTCCAGCATTAATTATTTTGGATTTTATTTCTTCATTCCATAGCCCTTTTTCTTTTAATTGATTTATAAGTGCTTTTATAATTATGGTAAATTTTCCTGATAATGTTTCTCTAGAATATACGTTGGCAAAATAAGGATCAATAGTAGAGGAGGTCCCAGCTATTAATGAAATGGATGAGGTCGGAGCAATAGCCATTAATACTAGATTTTTTCTAGGTTTGTATGGTGGCTTTTCCCATTTAGCATATTCTTTTTGATAAAATGGAAAAGCTCCTTCCACTTGAGCTAATTCTTCAGAGGTTTGAAGGGCCGTAGTGTATATAAACTCTCCAAGTTTGTCAGAGAGTTTAACTGCTTCAGGAGATTCATAAGGTATATGCAAGTCTATAAACATTTCTGCCAGTCACATAATTCCAAGTCAGATTGGTCTTAAGTCTTGTGAATTTTTTTTGGATTCTGGTGAAGGATAAAAGTTTATGTCTATTACGTTATCTAGAGCTTGTATAGCTATTTGTACTGTCTTTTTTAACTCTTCCCAGTTGATTAGCTCTAGCTTTTGTTCAAATGAAAGCTTTGATATGTCTTGATGATGTGTTTTTTTCACAAATTTGGATAGATTTATAGAGGCAAGGTTACAAACGGCTGTACTTTGTTCAGAATTTGGAATTCATATTTCTGTACATAAATTGGATGAGTGGATTATGCTATATTCTTTTGCAGGATTTTTTTCATTAAATCTATCTTTAAATGTGATCCAATAGTTACCAGTTTTTGCTAGCCTTATCAAAATTTCCTTGTAAAGATTTGTAGCCTTCATCTTTTTCCATAACTTCAATTCTCCTTTTTCAGCTTTTTGTATACATTTGGAGTAGTATTTACTAAATTCTTTACCCCATTTAGTTACCAGTCCTGGGCATTCTTTAGGGTCAAACATATACCAATCTTGGTCTTTTTGCACTCTTTCCATAAACTCATCTGGTATCCAGCTGGCTGTGTTTAAGGATCTTGTCCTAAGATAATCATTTCAGTTGGTCTCTTTTAGGTCCAAGAATTCTGTAAAGTTGTAGTGCCATGGCTCCATGTATATTACTTCAGATGACCTCCTTCTTCCTCCTTGCATTATAGCATTTATGATTGTATCATAGATTTTGATAAAAGGAATAGGCCCTGATGATTTTGAGTTAAGAGTGTCAATATGAGATCCAGATGCTCTGAGTTTGCCAAAATAAGTTCATACTCATCCAGCATATTTAGCGAAAAAAGCAGTTTCTTTTGCTTTGTCCATAATACTCTCTAGAGAATCTCCAACTACGTTTACATAGCAGCTGCTCAGTTGAGAGATTTTCATACCTGAATTAAATAAGGTGGGAGTAGAGTGGACATATTTTAACTGTGCCAGTTGGTTATAGATTTTTATAGCAAGTTCCTCTTTGTCTTGTTCTGTAAGAGACAGTCCCATTGCAATTCTCATCCACATCCATTGAGGCTTTTCCACCAATCTTTTTTGAGAGTCTCTAGTTAAATATCTATCTTTCATTATAGAAAGTCCAAAGTAATTTAAGTGTTTGTCAAATTCATAATTTATACTTAACTCAATAGCTCCTAGGTTAAAATCTTTCATTTTAGGATTTAAAATTCCGTTTTCAACTCACCAGTTTATATAATCAGCAAAAGAAGCAAATTGTTTGTTTACCTCTTTATTGATTATTTTTACTAACTGAGCAGTAGCTACTTCATCATATAGGGGATCATCTGTAATTAAAGGTTCAATAGCCTTCAAAAGCAACTGATCTATTTCTTCTGTTTTTACTTGTGGAGGTAGCTTTAATTCAAAATTTTTTAGTATTTTTACCAAGGGTATAAATTGATCTTCAAATGGTACATGTTGAGTTACCTCTTCAATAGCTTTTATAATCTTTTCGGTTTTAAAAGGCTCTTGAGTGCCGTCTCTGTGTATTACTACTTTTTGGCTCATAATGTAGTATTGTGTTATAGTCTAAAAGTTTGTATATTGGTTTGGGGTTGTTTCAAAAAAGTTTTGTAATACCATCAAATCTTGCTTTTCAAGCCATTTAATAGGATTTTTGTCTACACCAAAATAAGGAGCAAATCCTAGTTCCTCTAGTCTTCTATCTGTAATAAATTTTAGGTATCATTCCATCTCTTCATAAGAGACACCAAAAACTATATGATTTTCAAAATGTCTTTTTAAGAACTTTAATTCCAGTTCTACACCATCAGTTAGAGTTTTTCTTACTTTTTCCACAAATTGCTCATCTTCAGCCAATTCAGGAGTTTCTTCTAGCATAGCTAAAATTAATTCTATTCCTAGTTGTAAGTGAAAGCTTTCATCTATTAATACTAAATCTACACCATTGTTAACATTTTTCATTTTCCCTGTTTCTCTCATAGCAAAATACAAGGTGAACGCTGAGTAAAAAAATATTCACTCTTGCAAGATATTGTTTACTAAAATTGCATATAAAATTTTCTTTTTTCATTCTAATGTGTCAGGGTCAATAATGTTACCAGCTCCCACGCTAATGGCATCTGCGGCTTGAGCCACCAGTCCTTGTTTTTCTTTTAATAGAGGGTCTGTAGTGGTTTTTTCATACATCTGCTTACGATCCATACTGAAAGTGTTAAGTATCATTTCAAAAAAATCTGAGTGAATGTCTTCCATAAACATTTGTACTGTCATAGCCATTTTTGCATGAGGATGAACTATGTAAGGGTAAAATGCTTCTCATAGCACATTTTGAACTAATAATTCGCTAGTGACAAAATAACCAATTAGATCGTGAAATAAACGCCTTTCATCATCATTCAAAGATTCGTAATCCATAACATCTTGCTGGATATTGATTTCTTCCGGAAACCATACTGCCTGCTTTTGCCTCACATATAGCTCGCGAAAAACATCATGAGATCCGTCAAGTTTGATGCCGTCTAATACAGACTTTTTCCCTACGATTTTCACCATTGCTCTTAAAATTAGGATGTAAACTAGATATAGGGGGATTGCAGCGATCAAAATACTACATATAGTGGTATGATTTTCGATTCTGTATTCAAGGAAAAAAGTAAAAAAAATTTTTGTAGCTAAACTAGATTGTTTTTTGCTTTAAAGTTGATATAAATTATTTAGCGTAAAGAAATTTAATGATAAAAAAATGCTATGATGGAAGTGAAGGTCTTGATAGGACTTTTGGGGCTAACTGGGGCAATAGCAGGATGGTGGATATTTAAAAAGATTGGTATTAAAGATAGACCTTGACCAGATTTAACTAGAAAATATCAGGTTCCTACACTGCAAGGGATTATGTTGTTTGTTTTGTTTTTGGTAATTATGTATGTTTTTTATCCGAATTATTTTAGTGATATTAGATTTATATCATTTGTGATAGCAGGGGGAATTTTGGTGTTGGTAGCTGTTTTAGATGAATTTCGAAAACTTCCCTCTTGGTTTAGACTGTTTGTTCAAATTTTGGCAGCTTCAGTTGTTTTTTTTGTGGGAGGAATCGGGTTTAATTCTATTTTGGTAGGAGATTTGGTCATACGTTTGCCTTTGCGAGTAGATTTTATTTTGAGTGTTGTTTGGTTTTTGGTATTTGTAAATGCCTTGAATTGGTTTGATGGAATCAATGGTCAAGCTTCATGATTAGCAACTTTAGGCTTTTTTTCTATAGCTCTTTTAACTAAGTTTATAGTTGTGCCAGCTTATTGGGAATATATTAAACCTTCTGAGCTTTATACTTTGGAAATGATTATGAATATAGGTTATGTATTGTGAGTACTATCCTTTTTTTATTTTATAATGGAATGGAAGCCATTAGGGTTGTTGAGGGATGCTGGGGTGATGTTTTTAGGTTTTGCTTTGGCGTGGTTGACCTTACTAGGAGGGGGGAAAATGGGTACTGTTTTAATTGTACTCTCTCTTGTAATTTTTGACGCTATTTGGGTCATCTTGAGTAGAATTTTTATTTACAAAAAAAATCCGCTGAAGGGAGATTATTATTCTCACCTACACTTTCGCCTTATGAACATTGGATGGTCTAGAGAAGAAGTAAGGGCTTTTGTCCTAGTATGGTCTTTGTTCTTTATGGTTTTGGTCTTGCTTCAGTGAACTAACAAGGTTGCAAAATTGACTATATTTTTTTTGATGGCTGTATTGTTTTTTGGTGTTAATTGGTATATATTTGTGGTAAAAAAATTGGACAAAAAGGGGAAGATGTATGGTAAAGAAAAGGAAAATTAATTTATTAAGTCTGTAAAAATGGATCTAATAGCTGCAACTTATGAAAATATATGACCTTTTAAAGATCAGCTTGTTAGTATTAATTTTAAAAAAGGTAAATATCTTATAAAAGCACCTATTGGGACCGGGAAAAGCTTTTTGTTTTTTGATGCACCTTTATTTGGATTGTATTGATCCTCAAGAAGTGTAGGGAGGGCTGTTTTGAATGTTAGAGCTTCACAAGGCTTTGTGAAATTGCTTTTTGAGGACAAATATGGGCAAAAGTGGTTTGTAAAAAGGAATATTAGTCGTAGTGCCTCTGGATGAGAAAAAGTTGCTTCAGAGCTTTTCAAACTAACAAAGGATGATATTGAGACCTATTTGGATGATTCTTTGAAAAATGTAGTTAATTGGTGAGTAGAGATTGAATCTCTTATTCAGCCATATCTAGTGGTTGAGGAATTTAAATCATCAAGGGAATTACAAAAGGCTTTGGATCTCTTGATGCCTCCCAAAGAGGTGTTTTTGAGTACCTCTTTTTTGGTGCAAGATTCAGAAAACATTTTTGAAATACAGCCATCGGAAAGGATTAGGGTTTTTAAGGAAATGTTTGGACTGCTTGATATTGATATGGCTAAGGAAGTAGTTGCTGATAAAAGAAAAGAGGTACGCTGACAAATAAGTGCCTTGGAAGATGTTACTATTGTTAATGAAAAATTAAAAAGGTCTTTGAGTAGTCTATATACATTGCTAAAACGTTTGTTGGAAACCAACGGTGATAGCGGCTCATCAGATATAAAAACTTTTATTGAAGATTATGAAATTTTGTGAGATAAGATAAATATAGAAAGTTTTAATCTTCATATTAGAGCAGATGACTTGAAATTTTGGGAAGATAAGGTGAAATTACAGATTCAGCAATATCATCACTTGAAAACATCCTTTGACGAAAAACAATCTCAATTTCTAAAAATAAAAAAGCAGCTTGATGAAGTTGTGGAAAAGATTGGCCAGCTCAGCTTGGATAAAGAAAATATAGAGAAAAAGCTCAAGCAAATTGACGCATCTAATATTGATGAACTAGATAAAAAAAGACAGATTATTGTTGATCAAATTAAGGATTTGGACAATCAACTTAACTGGACTGCTTTGGGAATCAAAAAAGGTGACTATCCAAAGGTTTTTGTATTTTTTAAAGAGTTGGAAGAAGAGTGAAAAAGGCTATGACAGCAGCTTAGAAACTTAAAAGATAAGCTAGAAAACTTGGAATGACAAAAACTTAAAGTTCAAAGTTTTTTAAAGGATCTGGAGGAGTGAGGTGAAAAATACCAACAATTATTACATAAGGAAATTGAAACGCAAAAAAGATTGATCAACGAGCAGTTAGGACACATTGAAATAAAGCTAGAAGCTCTAGAAAAAGAAAAAAAGAGGAGTTTGAAGTTACTAGAAGAGTTGCAAGTAAAATTAAAAGGCATTAAAAAACAAACCTTTTGGTGCAAAAAGATAAATGCAGATTGTCCATTAATTGTAGAGATTGGTGAAAAGGTTTTTGGCATTCAAGCACAAGAAGACTTAGTTTTACAGATAAATACATTGAAAGATGAACTAAAGGAAATTGATTTGCAATTAAAAGGTCTTTTAAAACAAAGGGAGAAGTTAAAGAGTGATTTGAAAAATATAGAAAAAACGGTTGATATTTCATCTTATATTCAAAAAGAAAAAGAACAAATTATGTCTAATTGGGACTTAGCAGATCTGGAAAAACAATTACAAAAACTCCGTATCGATCTAATTCAACAAGAAGAAATCCTAAACGCAAAGAGAGAGGCTTTTAAAAAGCTTTGATGAGTTGTTTTTAAAAAGCAAATTTGGCCCCAATGGGAAAACCTTAATAGTCAGCTTAGGGATATTGATGAACAGATAAATATATTGAAGTCTCAACAAAAAGAGAAAGAAAGTTTGATGGCTAAAGTTCAAAAAATTAATGGGGAGATTAGCCAACTTGAAAAGCATAAATCTAATCTAAGAGAACAGATAGAGCAGTTGCAAAGTATGATAAGCGAACTGGACAAACAATTAAATAATATAGATTTTAGATCTCTTGATGCCAAGCTTCAAGACATTAACAAGGTAAAAACCAATATTGTACAGTTGGAAGAAATAATTAAAGATTTTACTTGGAGGCAAAAGGAGCTTCATAAATTAAAAGACAAAGAAAAGGTCTTAAAGGACCTTACAAACATACTCGGTAAAGAATTGATGGTAGTAGTGCTGCAAAATTTTTTGCCTGTCTTAGAAGATCAGATAAACTCATTGCTAAGTGAAGTTGTTGATTTTCAATTGCGCTTTAGTATGAAAGAGACTAAGTCTGGAGAACAGCAGCTTGATATTAAGATCCTAGATATGCATTGAGAAAGGGAAGTGAAGTCTTTGAGTTGATGACAAAAAGTAGTTTTGCGTCTTGCATGGATATTGTCTGTTTCAAGGATATTAAATGCTAGATTTTTGTTTTTGGATGAGACAATAAATAATTTGGATATAGATTCAATTGGTAGAGTTGCACGTATGCTTAAGCATTTTTTAGAAAAATCGCCAATAAAAAAATTTTATGTTGTGACACATTCTGTTCAGATACAGTCTATGGATATATGGGATTGAGTGGTAGAATTAAAAAGTGACTAGGGGTTTACTGCACTCTATTTGGAGGGCTTTTGTGATGCCTTCAGTCTAATCGGCAAAGGAAATTTATTAATAATAAAGTATTTAAGTCTTAGCTATTATAGAAATTGGGAAAGTCCATCCTTAAAGATCCAATATAAAATAAGTTAATGCTGCCAGAAAGCCTGCTATAGGTAGTGTGACAACCCAAGCTAATACAATATTTCTTACTATTTCTTTTTCGATATAGTCTTTTGTTTTCCCTTTTAGTCTTTTTTGATATTCTCTAAAAAATCCGACGCCAAATACACCTCATATAGCTACATGAGTTGTGCTTATAGGAAGTCCTAAGTGAGAAGCTAGCAGCACTGTAATGGCAGTTGCTAAGGCTATTGAGAAAGCTCTTGGTTGATCAATCTTTGTAATTTTTTTACCAACTGTTTTGATGATTTGGGCTCACCATATCATTAATCCTACTGCTAGTCCTAATCATCATAGCATCATAATCCATGTAGGTATGTGGGTTGATCATATCACTATTTCTCAGTTTTTAACCAAATCATTAATTGCTGCAACAGGTCATATGGCATTGGCTACATCATTTGAACCATGAGCAAAACTCAAAAGGGATACTGCAAATACTAGAGGGACATTAAACATTCTTTTGATGGACTTTTTGGAGTTTTTAAACAATCAGTTGTGTTTTAATAGATAGATTCTCAATCGTATGTAGGTAATTAATCACACTAGTGTTCCCATCCACAATGATTGAGTTAAGTCTATACTTATCACTTTTTTTAACCCTTTTAACATTAAATACATTGTAAAAACACCAGCCATTGTTCATACAAATACTGGTAGCCATCTTTGGGTTGCAGTGTACCTGTCTTTTTGCCTAAAAATGGTGACAACAATGATATATGAGAAAATAGCAGCTAATACGCCTCACATTAAAGGAGATATTATCCAAGAAAGTGCTATTTCTCCAATTTTACCCCAATTAATTATGTCTATTTTAGGTACTGCCATTAACCCTGCTCCTAGTAATGCTCCTATTGTAGAATGGGTAGCACTTACTGGCACTTTCATAAAGGTAGCTACATTGACCCAAATAGCTCATCATAATAATGTGGCTATCATAATATGTAAAAATATTTGAGGATCACTAATAGCTGTTGGAGAAATAATTCATCCTTTGATTGTCTGAGTAACATCTCAACCAGCTATTAACGCTCAAGCTGCTTCGAATATTGCGGCTATTAAAACGGCTCCCACCAAGTTTAATGCCTTGGCTCAAACTGCTGGGCCCATATTGTTTGCTACATCATTGGCTCCCATAGCCATAGCAAGGTAAAAACCTAGTATTGTAGCTAATATCAGGTACTTGTTTATATTGCCATCATTTGCCATTGTGGCTCGGAAAATTATTCCTATTAATATCGCACCTGCTAGTATGTACTGAAAAAATCTTTTCCCATCAGAGGGGGTTATTATCTCTTTCAACAATTTTTTGGCTTTCATTTTATTTTTATTTTTAGTAAAAGATTATGCATATTTTTAGTTATTTTTGAGACAATGTGAAGTAAAAATTTTTGACAAACAAAATTGTGTGAAGTATAATTAAATATGCTTTTAAATTGATAATATTTTTCAAACGTAATGGCTATTTCACAAGGAGATATATTTGCACTGCAAGAGTGATTTAAAAAACTATCAAATGAAGAAAAAGAGAAGAAAATTTTGGTTATGATAAAATATTTGGTAGAATCAGGTAATGTCTTTGAAAAATTGGAGGCATTTTTGTTAGCAAATCCAGGTAAGCTCAAAGGAGAAGAATTAGATCAGATATATGCAGCGTTGATAAATGCCTTGTATTCCTTTGCATTGGAAGAAATTCATAGACAATTTGCCCATTTGGAGAAAATTTCCAAGATGCTTGATGAAGCTTACAAGAGAGAACAATCTCAAAGAGAAAGGGAAACTGAAGAATTAGATGATTTACTTCAAAACATATAAAAATGGGACATCCAGAGATGTTTAATAAAAAAAATCCAGAGTTTAAAGACAAAAAAGAATTTGATACGGAATTTCTCAAAGAAAAGGGGCTGCACTCTAAGGAAATAGATTTATTGAGAGTGGCTCAGAAAAACAACTCTCCTGAAAATGCAAAAAGAGAAGTAGCTAAAAATTTCGAAGAGAATCTTGACCCTACTTTATTGGATAAGATAAAATGATCTAAAGCAGAGAGAGAATTGGATGGAGAAATTGTATAAAAATTATTTTTCTCTTTTCTTTTTGATTTCTAATCCTAACTCTTTTAAAAGCTGTGGTTCGATCTCACTAGGAGCCTTTAACATCAGGTCTTCTCATTTTTGTGTTTTTGGGAAAGCAATTACTTCTCTGATATTCGGCTCATTTTGGTAAACCATTACAGCCCTATCAAATCCCACTGCAAATCATCAATGTGGGGGAATGCCATAAGAAAAAGCTTTGAGCATATGACCAAATCTGTTTTGAATTTGCTGAGGAGTTAGGCCCAATATTACAAAAATTGCCTCTTGTAATTGTGCGTCGTGAATTCTAATACTTCCTCCTCAAATTTCATAACCATTTAGTACCAAGTCATAAGCATCAGCTTTTATTTGAAGTATTTGTTTTCTGTCTTCTCAAGATAGTTTACCATCTTTTTTTATCTTTTGGGCTAGTTCTAGTACTAATGGAATGTATTCGTCTTTGGGTTTAGTGAATGGATGGTGCATTGCTGCCATCTCGTCGCTTTCTTCATCATACTCAAACATTGGAAAATCGACTACTCGAGCAAAGGCTAATTCATTTTGTTTTCATTGCAACAAGTTGAGATCTTTGATGAGTATATTTCTTAGGTATCCTAGAAAATCAGTGGCTTTAAGCCATTCGTCAACTTGCATAAATATTGTAGCATTTGAATCATTGCCTAGTCATAAAGCTTGCTTAAATTGTTGTAGCAGCTCAGAGTTAAAATATTTTGTAAGAGGTGATTTTATTTCTGTCCCTTCCACCACAAAGTACGCTAGTCCTTTTGCTCACTTTTCTTTGAGAAGTTTTTCAAATTTATCTATTTCTCATCTGGTATAAACCTTGGGTACTACAATAGCTTTTGCAACACCTCCCGCCTCGATTATTTTTTTGAAAACTTGTAAATCAGTTTGTGATATTATAGTAGTTATATCTTGAAGTTGCAGTTGATCTGTTCTTAGTTCGGGTTTGTCTATACCGTATTGGTCCATAGCTTCGTCAAACGTCATCCTTTTGAATGGCTTGAAAACCAACGGTCTTGAAGGATAAAGTGATTCGCTAAGGTGAGTAAATAAATCCTCTAGTATATTTAACACATCTTCTTGCTCCACAAACGACATTTCCAAATCTATTTGAGTGAACTCTGGTTGTCTGTCTCATCTTAAATCTTCATCGCGAAAACATCTAGCCAATTGTACATATCTGTCAAATCAGCTTACCATCAAAATCTGTTTAAGTTGTTGGGGGGATTGAGGTAATACATATGCTTTTCCTGGAGAGTGTCTAGAAGGTACTATATATTCTCTAGCCCCTTCTGGAGTATTTTTGATAAGTGCAGGAGTCTCAATGTATAGGAAATTGTGTTTGTTTATCAGATAGTTTAGTGCCTCTTGTGTTATTTTGGCTCTTGCTATAATATTTTGCTGCATTCTTTGTCTTCTGAGGTCTAGGTATCTGTATTCCATCCTTGTTTCTTCTTTAAGCTGGGTTTCAACATCCACAGGGAACGGTAGAGTTTGTGACTCACTTAAGATTTCTATTTTAGAAGGGATCACCTCAATCTCCCCAGTTGGTATGTCGGGGTTTTCAGTTCATTGGGGTCTTTTTACAACTTCTCCATGGACTTTTATTACATATTCTGGTCCGATTTTTTCTAGAAGCTCCATTATATCGGTGGCAGTAGTTTTGGGGTCAGCTTTTATTTGAGTTATTCAATATCTATCTCTAAGATCTACAAAAATGATCCCTCAATGATCTCTTATAGAGTTTACTCGTCCTGATAAGACAACGTTTTGTCCGATATGAGAGGTATTTAACTCTCCAAGCGTATGCGTCCTATGCATGGTATTTTTGTTCTTTAATTAAATAGATCTTCTAGAAGCTTTAGCTAATTTTTTTCTAATCCATCCAGAGATGGGGATCTCAACAAACTCAAGACCTCCAGATGGAAGTTTCACTAGTCTGTATCAGTCTCTGTCTACTCTTAGCCTAGTCTCCCAGCAGATTTTCCTTCCTTTGGCGAACCGGTGATAAAGATGCCCTTTGGGGTTTTCTTTTGCAATTACTACGCCAAGCTGTTTAGCTTCCTCCAAAGAAAGTTTCCTTTTGGGATAATTAAATCTTTTTTCTCACTTCATTCTAGAAGCTTGTTTTTGAAGCTGTCTTTTTTTGGCTGCTATCCCACGTTTGTTTGTCCTTGAAGCCATGTTAAAATTCTTTAAAAACAGTAAAGCACGGTAAATGATAATTATTTTGTGTTTTTAATCAATTGAAGTTTGTATATGGAATATCAAGATTGTCTCGAGGTTTTTTGGCAAAAACTGTGTGGCTTAAGTAAAGATAATTGTGGTTCCAAAGTCTTGGAATTGTACCATACTAAAGGGTTTTTAACAGTAAATTTCGCTTATTTTGCAGTGTTGGTAAAGTGAAATATTATTGATGGAGCGTGTAATGAGTTTTGAAAGTATTTTTTGTCTGCTGATTTGATCTTGCCAGATGGTATTGCTTTGAGACTGCGAGCCAAAAAGAAAAAATGAATGAGCTTGGAAAATATGAATTGAGATGATTTTTTGCGTTGGTTCTTTGGACGGCTGGATGGGTTGGAAAAAAACTATGTGGTTGTAGGATATTGAGGTAAAAATGATGAACTTTTAATAGAGAAAACTAAACAAGAGTTTACTAAAGTTAGCAAAAAATGATTTGACAAATTTTTTCATGGGTATGGTGAACTGCCTTGGGAACAGCTAAATTACTTAAAATCTTACAAATGATTAAAAATTCTTTTACAATCTAGAGGGGGACCTCAAGAAGAGTGGACAGTTAAAAATTTAGATAAACTTCGTGACTTTGGTTTTTTGGTGTTTAATGTTTGAGGTCTTTTTGATCATCGGAGTGGTGTTGAACCTAGAGCACCCAAGGTCTTGCAAAAATTTAAATTGGAATGGTTGCGGCGTTTAATCCTTAATCCTCAAAAAAATTGGGTTAAAGTAAAGGATAGTTTTAGAGTTTTTAAGGAGATTTTGAGATAAGAGAAGTTGATTAAATTAATCTGAGCGTGCAATAATTTTCTCTTGAAATTAACTTAAAAACTCATATACATTCAAAATGTAGTTTGAATATCAAACTACCAAAGACAGTAGGTTCCTTGTGTTTGCAAGGGTAAAGCCTACCGAGGTGGGAATCTTAAATTTAATATTTTTCCACCTTGGAGGTGGTTTTATTTTTTACATTTGTAGGATGGCTCTAACTAGGAAAGAGAAGGGTAAAGTAATAGATGAGTACAAAAAACTTTTGCAGGATGCTAAAAATGTGGTAGTTATGGAGCAGAGTAGTATTCCTGTAAATGATGTGGTAAACTTGAGAAAGTGAGCAGCAGTTGGCGGGGGCAAATTAAAGGTGGTTAAAAAGAGATTGTTTTTGAGAGCATTGGAAGAAAGTGGTTATGAAAATGTTGCTAGAGAGGATTTGTCTTGATCGGTGATGGTGTTGTTTTCTTTGGATGATGAATATGCTCCTTTGAAATCGGTTGCTAAGCAAATTAAAAGCTGGCAAAAAGAGGGCAAGGAGTTTGGTCTTAAGTTTTTAGGGTGATGGTATGAAAAAGCTTGGAAGGATGCGCAATTTGTTGATACGATTGCGAGTATGCCTACTAAAGATGAATTGCTTGGTCAATTTGCATATCTGCTCAACTATCCATTGCAATCTTTTGCTTATGCTTTGGACCAAATTGCTAAGCAAAAAGAAGGCGAAGGTAATTAATGTTAGTATTTAGATTTTACACAGTTAATTAAAATTCAAAATGGCGTTATCAGAAAAAGCACAGAAAATTATTGATTTGGTAAAGGAATTAAGTGTGGTAGAATTAAATGAACTTGTTAAGGCTCTAGAAGAGGAGTTTGGTGTTAGTGCGGCACCTGTTATGGTTGCTGGATGAGCTGCAGCTGGTTGAGAAGAGGCTGGTGGAGCTAAGGATTCTTTTGATGTAGAGTTGACAGAAATAGGAGATCAAAAAATTAACGTTATAAAGGTGGTTAAAGCTGAGTTGGGCTTGGGCCTTAAAGATGCGAAAGAGTTGGTTGAAAAAGCTCCTGTAGTTATTAAAGAGGGGGCTAAGCCTGAAGAAGCTGAAGCGTTGAAGGTAAAATTGGAAGAAGCTGGAGCCAAAGTTACTTTGAAATAATATTTAATTATTTATTCTAAGCTATAATGGCTATTTCTTTGGAAGAAGTTGTAAAAAATAAGGGATATATAGGAGGGCTTAAGTCGGATGCTAATCCCAAAACTAGAGATTGGTGGGTTGATGTGATAGATTGAGTGGTTATTTTGGATCCTCAAAAAGTGGCAGTTGCTGTAGAAAAGTTAAAAGCTGCTATTGATGAGGCAGTATCATCTGGCAAGAAGGTATTGATAATTTATGAAAAGAGCTTGCTTAGAGAGGAGATCGAGCAAATGGCTGCTAAAAAAGGGGTGTACTATCTTAATTACAAAGTGCCAGGAGGTATTCTTACAAACTTTGATACTATATTAAAGAGGGTTAGGTCGATGAATGAGTTGAGAGACTTTATCAATTCTCCTCAGTTCCAGCTATTGACTAAAAAAGAAAAATTAACTAAAGAGAGGGAGTTACAAAAGCTAGAGATGGTTTATAAGGGGATCAAAGATCTTGATTCACATCCAGACTTAGTTATAGTTGTGGATGGTATGTATAAACCTTCTTTGCTAGACGAAGTTAAAAAGTCTAGGATTCCTTATTTTGTAATAACTTCACCATCTTTAAATAGAGAGTTGGATGAAGATAGGATTGTTGTTACTAATGTTCAAAGTTATAAGGCATTAAGGAGTTTGTTGGAGTATGTGTTATCTTAGAGATTTATTATTCACCTAGAATATGACTAAGTATGACTTTAGTGGACTGCTTAGTTGAGATTACATCCCTTCTGAGCTAGAGAGAAGGAGGGCTGTGCTTTATTACCTGCTTGTATGAATCTTAACCTCATCTGGGAAGGTCAAAAGTGAGTATGAAGAGTGGCACTTTAGACAGGCGATTTGATGGTGGTTGGTGTTTATTCTTATTTGGATTTTGAGTGTGCCTCTCTCTATGCTATTGGCTCTAGGAATTGGATTTGTTGCTTGGTTTATATGATTTGTGTTAATTGTTGGTTGGCTGGTCCTTTGAGGTTATCTGGTAAAAAATGCTTTGGATGGTAAGGTGGTGGTGGATAAAAAAGGCAAAAAAATGATATTATTCCCTTTTTTAAAGGGACTTGGAGACTGGGTAAGAGAGGTTTTTAATGCTGAAGAGGATAAATAGGATATAATTTATTTCAAAAATATAACTATAGCAATGAAGGTAGATATAAAATTGGTGAAGCAATTAAGAGATATGACCAAAGCTCCTTTTAAGGATGTGAAAGATGCTTTGGAAGAGGCTTGAGGTGACTTGGATAAAGCGGTGGAAATATTAAAGGCAAAAGGGGCTGCCAAGGCAGCTAAAAAAGCTGATAGAGAGACAAAAGAAGGTATTGTAAAGGTATTAGAAACTGACTCTTGAGTGTTTGGAGTAAAACTTTGATGTGAAACAGATTTTGTGGCAAAAAATGATATGTTTTTGGAGCTAGCTGATATGATCCTTCAAAAAACTGCTTGAAGAGGTGAGTTTTTTGGTTCGTGGGAAGATGCGCCAGAAGATCTAAAATCTGAGTTAACATCTTTGGTCCAAGAATATATAGGTAAGATAGGTGAGAATCTTAAAATATTAGATTTATTCGCTATTTCTAAAGAAACGCCTGTGTATGTATATGTGCATCCTGGTAATAGAGTTGTTTCATTGGTGTTTTATAAAGGAGATGAAGGAGTGGCAAAAGAAGTAGCATTGCAGGTTGCGGCTATGAGCCCATCCTTTAAGGATGTGGCTTCTATTCCTAAGCAGGAATTAGAAGACCTTAGAGCTAAATTTAAACAAGAATTAGCTGATTCAAACAAACCTGATGATATAGTAGAAAAGATAATAGAAGGTAAATTAGCAAAGGTCTTTGAGGAGATGGTTTTGGAAGAGCAGCCTTATATTAGAGATGATACTCAAAAGATGAAGGATGTTATGAGAGATAAAATAGAAGTAGTAGAATTTAGGAGATTTAGTATATAAAATTAAACAATGGCTAGATATGAACTAGTGGCTTTATTGGATCCTAGATTGCCTCAGGAGGAAGTAGAGGCTTTGGGTAAAAAGCTTAGATGATTTTTTGATGATTCTGCACTTAAGGATGAGGATGATATTGGTTTGTTGCCTTTGGAGTATGCTATTAAAGGTGTGGATAGAGCTTATTTCTTATCATTGCTGTTGGATGTTGAGCCTGCTATGCTGGAAGAGATTAGGAAAAAAATATCCTTGGAAAAAGGGGTTTTGAGGTTCTTTTTTTACAAAATGTGACCTAAAGATAAGTTTTTTAAGTTTAAGGAGTTAAATGCTAAGTTGGAAGAATCTTTATCAAAAGCAGATGAAATATCTTGAGAATTTGGAGAAATGAATATGAGCTAATGATTTTAGATTTTATAATATTAAGCATACTGTAAAATGCCAGGACAAAGAAGTGTAAACGAAGTTATTATGATTGGATGGGTAGCTAATGACCCTCAACTTAAAGAGAGTCAAAGTGGTCAAAAACTAACAGTATTTAATTTGGGTACAAGAAGGTTTTGGACCACTAAAGATGGTGAGCCAAGAGAAGAGGTTCAATATCACAAAGTTGCAACTTGGGGGAAGTTGGCAGAAAGGGCTCACAAGATCCTTTCAAAGGGAAGAAGAGTTTATATTAGAGGTTATTTGCACAATAGAAAGATTGAAGTGGAAGGAGAGGAGAAACCAAGGGTTATAACAGAGGTGGTAGTTAATGATTTGTTGTTGTTGGATAGGAGGAGGAATGGAGATAGAAAAGAAGAGAATGGTGTTGAAGAAGAAGTTGCTAATGGAGAGGAGGAATAATAAATGTTTTATATTTATTGAGGTTAAGTAATGAAAAAAACTTTTTTTGCTGATTCCAAAAATCATGAGTATATAAATTGGAAGGCGGTATCAGCTCTTAAAAAATATGTAACAAGATTTGGAGATATTAAACCTAGAAAGTATACCTGAGTTAGTGTTAAGGTTCAAAAAAAGATAAGGAAGAGTATCATAAGAGCAAGAGAACTAGGCTTGCTTCCATATATTCGTTAGTAAAGCGGATTTGGAGAGTTTTATTAGATTTGTTTTTCAAGATGGCAACTAAACTTAATAGAGTCAGGAAATATAAATGGAGTAAAAGAATTAAGACCCATTGATTTAGAGCTAGAATTAAAACTAAAGATTGAAAAAAAGTGTTGTTGCGTAGAATGAGAAAAGGAAGGAAGGTTTTAACTGTATCAGATTACAAGAGGAAATTCGGTCCTTGAGCTTAAGAGATTACATCTTCTTTAATATTTACCCTGATGGGTTTATGAAATTATTATCTTGTTTTAGATGGTGATATATGCTAACCCCTATTGTAAAATGGATAGGGGGTTTGTCCTAATAATGGAAAAAAGTGTTTATTAAATAAAATTTTTTCATCATGGATAGTGTTAAAAAAATTGGAATAAAAGACAAACGTACAAAAAGTGGTAGACTCCTTCTGAGAGAAAAGAGACAATTTTCTCCAGTTCCGGATTTGCTGGAAACTCAGAAAAGAGGATTTGAGAGTTTTGTAAATTATTATTTGCCAAAGCTTTTTGATGAGTTAAATCCTATTGAGGATTTGGCTGGTGAAAGACTTTCCCTGGAAATTACAGATATCAAAGTTGGAGGCCCAACTCATGATGAAAAAACTTGTAAAATTAAGGAACTAACTTATGGTGGGATAATCTCAGGAAAGATTACTCTTAAGGACAATCAAACTGGGGAGATACTAATGAATAAAAGAGTAAATATTGGTATTATGCCTCTTATGACAGAAGGAGGATATTTTATAATAAATTGAGTGGAGAGAGTAGTAATTTCTCAAATTGTTAGATCTTTTGGTATATTTTTTAAATATGATGCTAAAACCCAAAAATATTCTTTCAAAGTTATTCCAGAAAGATGAGTATGGCCAGAGATTTTCATAGAAAAATCAAATGTTATTATGGTTAGAATTAACAAGTCTAGGAAATTTCCTCTTACTGCTCTTTTAAGGGTTATGTGACTAGAATCAGATGAATCTATAATGGAAACTTTCAGTGATTCTTTTGAGGGAGATGACATAAATTATATAGAGGCAACTCTTAATAAAGATCCTACAAATGACGCTCTCAGTGCAGCTGAACATATTTATAGTAAGATTAGACCTGGAGAGATTATAGATCCAGAGAGTGCCCTTGATTATATTAAATCTTTATTTTTGGATGCAGAAAAAATTCATCTTGGAAGAGTGGCAAGGCGTAAGATAAATGCTAAATTGGGTTTAAAAAAAGACTTAAACGATCCTGCTTCTAATTTGTTTGATATAGATGATTTGGTCTCTGCTACTAAGTATTTAGTTAATTTGGCAAATCATAAAAGAGGGTATTTTACTGACGATATTGATCATCTTTCTAATAGACGTGTAAGAACTTTGGGAGAAGTTTTGTATGATCATTTGGTTCCTACATTTAGAAGGTTCGCAAAGAGTGTAAGGGGAAAACTTTCGGTAGTAGATATTACAAGCTGAAATCTGAAATTCACAGATATTGTCAACTTTAAAATGATAGACAACTCTATCAAATCTTTTTTTGCTACTTCACAGCTTTCACAATTCCTTGATCAGGTAAATCCACTTGCTGAAATCGAACATAAAAGAAGAATCACAGCACTTTGACCAGGAGGTCTTAAGAGAGAAACAGCGACCTTTGAAGTGCGTGACGTGCATTATTCTCATTATGGTAGAATTTGTCCTATTGAAACTCCAGAAGGACAAAATATTGGTTTGGTGATATATCAAGCTCTTTACTCTAGGATAAATGAAGAATGATTTATTGAAACCCCTGGTGCTAAAGTTCAAAAAGAGGTAGAAGCCAAAGCAGATCAGCTGGTAGGGAGAATTGCGGATTTTGATATAATGGATTCTAAGGGGAAAGTTATCGTTAAAGATTGAGAATATATTGATGAAAAAAGTGCTAAAAAGATAGAAAAGGAACTGAAGGGTCAAAAAATCAGGGTAAGACCATTTCTTTCAGGCGAAGTTGAATTTATTTCTCCTGAATTTGATGAAAAATATATAATAGCAGATGGGTCTTTGCCTTTGGATGAGCATATGAATATATTGCAAAAACGCGTGCCAGCAAGGCATTATAAAGATTTTGGTATTTATCATGTTAATGACATTTCTTATGTAGATGTAGCTCCTTCTCAAATCTTTTCAGTTAATACTTCCCTGATTCCGTTTGTTGATCATGATGATGCAGTACGTGCTTCAATGGGTACTAACATGCAAAGGCAAGCTGTTCCTTTGGTTAAACCTGAGGCGTCTTTGGTGGGTACCGGCTTGGAGTCGGATATAGTAAGAGTAACAAATGCTGTCAAGCTTGCAGAAGATGATGGAGAAGTTATTTACGTGGATGGTAGAAGGATAAAGGTTAAATACAAAAAGTTGTGAACAAAGGAATATGAGCTTCAAAATTACAAAAGATTAAATCAAAAAACAGTGGCTCATGAAAGACCTAGGGTAGAGGTTGGTCAAAAAGTTAAAAAATGAGATATTTTGGCAGAAGGGTCTTCTGTAGCTGAAGGAGAATTGGCTATTGGTAAAAATCTTAGAGTGGCATTTATGTCTCGGGAGGGATATAACTATGAAGATGCTGTTATTATCTCCCAGAGACTAGTTAAGGATGATGAGTTGACATCAGTTCATATAGAAGAGTATGAAGTTGAAGTTGCAGAAACTAAGCTAGGGCCAGAACTTATAACTAATGATATTCCTGGCCTTTCTATGCACAAGTTAAAAAATCTAGACGAAAATTGAATTGTAAGAATATGAGCTACAGTTAAAGGAGGAGATATATTGGTAGGTAAAATTACTCCAAAAAGTGAAGGAGATCTAACTCCAGAAGAAAGATTGATTCAAGCTATATTTGGGGATAAGTCTAAGTCTTACAAGGAAACCTCATTGTATCTTCCATCAGGTGATGAGGGTAAAGTAGTGGATGTAGTAGTTCTTGATGCCGAAAAGGGAGATAGTTTGCCCGCTGGAGTTCTGAAAAAGATAAAAGTGTATGTTGCATCTACTAGGAAAATTGAAGTAGGTGATAAGTTAGCAGGTAGACACGGTAATAAATGAGTTATTGCATTAGTAGCTCCTGAAGAAGATATGCCTTTTACGGCAGATGGACAACCAGTAGATATCATTTTGAACCCAATTGGTGTAGTGTCTCGTATGAACATAGGACAGACATTTGAGACTCAATTGTGATTAATTGCCAAGGCGTTGTGAGAAAGATTAGCCGTCCCATTATTTTCAGATTTTAGTGCAGAGGATCTTAAGGACTTGGCAATTAAGCTAGATTTGCCAGAAGATGGTAAGATGGAAGTATATGATGGTAGAACTTGAGAAAAGGTAGATAAGAGGGTAACTGTGGGATATATGTATATTCTCAAATTGATTCATATGGTTGAGGATAAGATTCATGCTAGATCTGTTGGTCCTTATTCATTAATTACTCAGCAGCCATTGGGAGGTAAGGCAAGAGATGGTGGTCAAAGGTTCGGTGAAATGGAGGTTTGGGCACTTGAAGCATATGGAGCAGTATATACATTACAAGAAATGTTAACAATAAAGTCAGATGATTTGATATGAAGAAACAAGGCTTATGAAGCTATTGTAAAATGAAAGCCTATAAAAGTTACAGGTATTCCAGAATCTTTTAATCTGCTTGTTTATGAGCTAAAAGGTTTGCTACAAAATATTGTTCCATTGCAGGAAACAGATATTGATAAAATTCACAAAGAGAGGGTAGAAAAAATAACCAAACTTGGTCTTAGAGGATTAAATATAAGATCTTTGGAAAAGGAGCTTGAAAAGGATTTGGAGGTCACTACACAAGAAGATGCTAAAAAGGAAATTTTGGAAAATGTATTGGAGGATTTAGAAGAATACGGAGAACTTGAATAAAAAATTTTATATTAACTTATAATCTACCATGATTAGAAAAGAGTTCGATGGATTGGAGATAAAGCTGGCTTCTCCCGAAGATATATTGTCTTGGTCAAGAGGAGAAGTTGTTTTACCTGATACAATTAATTATAGAACGGGTAAAGCAAAACAAAAAGGACTTTTTTGTGAGACTATTTTTGGACCATTAAAAAATTATGAATGTGCTTGTGGTAAGTATAAGTGAGTGAGATATAAAGGAATTGTTTGTGAAAAATGTTGAGTAGAAGTTACAACTTCCAGAGTAAGAAGAGAGAGAATGTGACACATAGTTTTGCAGGCTCCCGTAGCTCATATCTGGTATGTTAAAGCTACGCCTTCAAGAATAGGGTTGCTACTTAATCTTTCAGTAAAAGAAATAGAGAAAGTCATAAACTTCGTCAAGTACTTAGTTATAGATGTTAAGGAAGATAAAAAAAAGGAAGCATTAGAAGATTGGGACAAGCAATATCAAGAAGCTTTGAAAGATCTGGAAGCCTTGTATCAGCAAGAATTAAAGGCTCTCTCTGACAAAAAAGGGTCCATGTCTGCTGAGGAGTTTTCACAAGAGCATGAAAAAATACAAAAATTGTTTTCTGAGAATAAGGCTAAATTGCAGGAGGACTATTCTAGGATTAAATCTATTTTGGCGAATCTAAAAAAATGATCTACAGTTCGTGAATCAGATTATAGGAATATTCTTTATAAATATGATTATGCTTTTAAATTTGATTCGGGAGCACAGGCATTGAGAAAACTTCTGGAAGATATTGACCTGGAGAAAGAAATTGAAAGGATGACCAAGGAAATTCAGAAGATGAAATGAGCTGAAAGAGAAAAAGCATTTAAGAGATTTAGATTGCTTATTAATTTATTTGTAGCAGATATTAGACCAGAATGGATGATTCTTAAATATTTGCCGGTTATACCACCTGATTTAAGACCTATTGTACAACTTGAGTGAGGGAAATTTGCCTCTTCTGATGTAAATTATTTTTACAGGAGAGTCTTGATGAGGAATCTTCGTCTCAAAAAGATGAAAGATTATATGATGCCTGAAGTAATTCAAAAAAATGAGATTAGACTTTTGCAAGAGGCTGTTAATAATTTATTTGTGGGAGAAGGACAGCAAGCTAAAGGAGGCGCAGGAGTTAAAGTACACAAATCTTTAACTGACTTGTTGTCTGGTAAAGAAGGTAGGTTTAGAAGGAATTTGCTAGGTAAAAGAGTAGATTTTTCTGGTCGTTCTATAATTACAGTTTGACCGGGATTAAAACTAGATGAAGCTGGTCTGCCATTGTATATAGCTTTGAAAATCTTTGCTCCTTTTGTGATGAGAGAGATTTTATCTAGAAAGTTGGCTCATACACCAAAGCAAGCAGAATCTTATATCAAAGAAGAGCATCCGATAGCTCTAGATATATTAAGGGACATTGTAAAGGATAAGTATATACTTTTGAATCGTGCACCAACATTACACAGATTAGGTATTCAAGCATTCAAGATTAAGCTTATGCCTGGTAAAACTATAAGGATTCATCCTCTTGTTTGTCCAGCATATAATGCTGACTTTGATGGTGACCAAATGGCAGTGTTTTTACCGCTTTCTGAAGATGCTCAAAAAGAAGCAGCAGAGAAAGTTGCTTCTGTTAAAAATATTCTTAAACCTGGTTCATGAGAGCCGATCATCTCTCATACTCAGGATATGGCTCTAGGAGTTTATTATCTGACCTCAGAGAAGCAGTGACGTGAGACAAAGTGAATATTTGGAAGTTTGGAAGAAGTTACAGAAAAGTTTTACTGAGGAGACTTAGATCTATTTGATAAGGTTAAGTTAAAATGGGAAAATGAGATTATAGAGACAACTGTTGGTAGAGTTATTTTTAATGAAATATTACCTCCTAAGCTTAGATTTTTGAACAAAAGGCTAGGTAAAAAAGATCTTAAAAAATTACTTGATAAGATATATGATGAACATGGTAGAGAAGAGACTGTAAGGGTGGCAGATGAGATTAAAAAATGGTGATTCAAATTCTCTACTAAATCTGGAATCACTATGAATGTACTTGATATGAAAGTACCTGAAGAAAAACAAAAGATATTGGAGGAATGAGAAGAAAAAGTTAGAGAAATTCATAATTGGTGGTTCAAAGGTTTCCTTACTGACGAAGAAAAGCATAGACTGGTTATATGAGTCTGGGAGGAAGTTAAAAAGAAAATCGAGGAAAAAATTAGACAGGTATATGGATGAGACAATGATGTATTTATGTTAATTGACTCAGGGGCTAAGGGTTCTTGGGTACAGTTAGTACAGCTTAGCGGTATGAAATGATTAGTTGCTTCTCCGTCTGGTGAAATTATTGAACTTCCTATTAAATCTTCTATAGTTGAGGGACTAAGTCCTATTGAGTACTTTATTTCTGCTCACGGTGGTAGAAAAGGTAAAGCAGATACGGCTTTGAGGACAGCTGAATCCGGATATTTGACTAGAAGGTTGGTTGATGCTTCACAGGAAGTAATTACAAGAGAAGAAGATTGTGGTACCAAGGAATCCATATTGGTGTTAAAGGATGTAATTGAGGCAGAATGAGGAGACTTTTGGGAATATATTTATGGTAGATATGTTGCTGAAGATGTTAAAAAATGAGATGAAGTTATTTTGCCTGCTGACACTTTAATTAAGAAAACAGAATTAGAAAAATTACAAAAAGCCGGAATTGAGCAAATTAGAGTTAGGTCACCTTTGACATGTAAAACACCTTCTGGAGTATGCCAAAAGTGTTTTGGTATGGATTTATCCACTAGGGAAAAGATTGATCTAGGGGTAGCGGTAGGAGTAGTTTCTTCTCAGTCCTTATGAGAACCGGCTACTCAGCTTACAATGCGTACATTCCATACTTGAGGTATTGCTAAGTCAGAGTGAGATATCACTCAAGGTGTTAAAAGGGTTGAGGAATTATTTGAGGTAAGACGTCCTTCTAATCCCGCTGTAATAGCTCCGTTTGACGGAATAGTGGCTATTCAAGAAAGGGGTAGATATACTGAAATAGAAATTCAATCAAAACCTCAGCCAAAAACTTACTTTGTTAAAGAGGGTTATACAATTGTTGTTAAAAAATGAGATTGGCTCAAAAAAGGTGCTGTATATGCTATTAAAGGAAAGTCTCAACTAAAAGTAAAAGAAGAGTGAGAGGTGTTGGAAGTTAACAAAGATAAGATTGTACTTTGAGTGGTCAAAAAAATAAAAAAGACTGTTCCAAGTGGCTTTGCAGTGTATGTAAAAGATTGAGATGAGGTGTTAAAATGACAGCCACTTACAGGAGGGTCTTATGATATTAAGGAGTATAGGGAGATCGTATGAGACCTCATGGCTCAAAAATATATTGTTAAAGAGGTCAAAAAAGTATATGCAAGTCAGGGACAAGATGTTAATGAGAGATATATGGAAGTAATCGTTAAACAGATGTTCTCCAAGGTTCTAGTAATAGATAGCTGAGATAGTAGTTTTATAGTATGAAGTATCGTTAGGTGGGAAGAATTTAATAGGGTTAATGAACAGCTTGAAGCTCAAGGTAAAAAGCCTGCCAAGTGAGAAAGGTTGATATTGTGAATTACTCAAGTGGCTAAAGAAACAGAATCTTGGCTTTCAGCTGCTTCCTTCCAGGAAACAATGAGAGTACTTGTTGAAGCTTCCACTAAGTGAGCTATTGATAAGTTAGATGACCTTAAATCAAATGTAATTGTTGGTAAGCTATTACCTTTGGGAGATATTTACAAAGAAAAATATTTTAAAAAGAAGCAAGATAATGTAGAAATATTGCAAGAATGAGAATTGGTTAATGTTTCTACAGATAATGAACAAGAAGTAACAGATTAATTTATTGGATAGTTTTTTTCAATTTTATGACTTGTTTTACCTCCTTCCATATAGGAAGGGGGCTTTTTTATGTTTTTGAGATTATTTAACTTGGATATCTTGCAACCCTCTTTTAATGTCAAAATCTATATCTTCATTGTCCAAAAATAGTTTTATGTTGTGCTTTTGTTCAATATACTTTCATATTTGGTGTGCGACTTTTCTTAATGTTGGGTGGACGAATCTTGTTGATCTAAGTTCCGCCAAATATACTAAAGCTGGAAGTGTTCATTGTAAAAAATTAGTAGTGAGGTATCACATAGGAATATAATATTGCCTTATCTCTGGGGATATATCAAGCTGATCTGTTAATTGTTTTATTTCCTTAAGGTGTTTTTGAGCTTCTTTTTGCAATTCTTTGGGTAGTTGTTGAATGTACCAAGGGTGAAATCCTATTTTGTCTGTTAATAGGGGCATTTGCTGATCTGGGGCTCTATGTCTTTGTAAATCTCTAAAAGACCCAAAGTCTAGCAAAAACTTAAAACTTATTATCCCTAAGCTATTGAGAAATTGAGGGAGTTCTGTTTTAGCATTAGGTCTTTGCTCTAAAAGTGGTTGATATTTTTTAACCTGCTTTGTGTCTATATTATCCTTGTAAACCTCGAATTCAGGATATGGATACTCAAAAAAGTAATAAAAATCTTTTGATAACTCGGCGTATCTTTCTGTATCTTCATAAGTTTTAGTGGTGAAAGAGTTTGGATATTTTTGGATGCTAACCTGTAAAATAGCTTTGGCAACTTCTCTTACTTCTTCAAGAGGATGGTGATTGAGCCGTAAGATTCTATCTTGTATTTGCCTTAGATTGCTGTGCCAGGCTAAATTAGTTGATGTTCAGGCTGGCAAAAACCCTCTTGCTATATCAAAGGCCTTGGCATTTATGGCTTTTTGCCAAATACTCTCTTTTTGATCTGGATTTCTAGGATACTTTTTTGCTAAATGATTTTTTAGGGGAGGCAAAATATTTAAATAAAATTGTCTTTGCTTTTCTTGAATCTGTTCTCCTAGCGATGTTCAACTTGGGTTGTGAATCTTTTGTTTTGAAAAATCAATATACCTTGTTGAACTCTCTTGTCCAGAATATAATTTGTGATGTTGAATGGCCTTAGCAGCTAGCATACTTATTCATTCAACGAAGAGTGTAGCAGAGCCACAATCTCCGATGCTTTTATGTCCATATCATACATAAAATTTGCTCATAAAATTGGCTGCTCATTTTTGTTTGAGAATTTCAAGATGGTGCTTAATTCAGCCTGTGGAGCGAGAGTGTAATGCTTGTAACATAGCTTCTGCTTCAGCATCTATTACAGCTCAGGTATCCAAAATATAAACGTTAGCTCAAGAGGAAGTTTGAACGTGTAAATGCTGGAGTTTATTTAGATCTTTTTGCATGATAGAAATTTAATTGTTAAATCTAACTACAGAGTAAAAATTTTGGACTATAAATCTAGGAAAGGTTGATTAAAAATTTATTGCTTTTATTTGTTTTGTTGTTGTCTTGAAAAAAGAAACTAAATTATTATTATCCTTGGTACTGTGAAAGTTTTTTATATTGTCAACAAAGTGGTAAATGGCTCACAAGAAAGCGGCTGGTAGTGCCAAGAATCTTAGAGACTCAAAGCCTAAGTATCGTTGAGTTAAATTGTTTGGTGGACAGTTTGCAAAAGCTGGTAATGTTATTGTTCGTCAAAAAGGCGAAAAATATTATCCGGGATCAGGAACCTATATGAGTAAAGATTTTACTATTCATGCAAAAATGGATGGTATAGTGAAATTTGCCAAAAAAGTAGTTAGAAAGTTTGATGGCAGAAGATTTGAAAAAACTATGGTGATGATAGAGCCTAAATAGATATTTTATAAAATTTTAAAGTAGAAAAATGGCTGTTCAAAAAAAGAAGGTATCCAAAACAAGATCGCATAGAAGGCATTCAACTTGGGAGACTAAAAAGCTCAAAAAAATTACTAATAAGTTAAATATAGTTAGATGTCCAAACTGTGGAGAAGAAATTTTAGCTCATAGAGTATGTCCAAATTGTGGATATTACAAATGAGAGCAAATAATCACAATTAAAGTTAAGTCCAAGGAAAATGTGGTTGAAGCTTAGTTTTATTGTTGGGTAAAGTTATTTAAATAAGATATGGTAAATATTCGTGGTAGGATTATAGCGAGAAAAGCAGTGTTCATTTACTTTTATATGAGGTATTTTTGGGAGTTTTTGCCCAGGCAAGACTGGGTATTGGATGACGTTTATCAAGCAGTGAAGGCGGCTTTGCTTAAGGAGATTGATTACAGTGAGTTCAAAAAACAGTTGGAGTTAAGTCAAAGTCAGCTAAAGGATCGAGAAAATATGATTAGTTATGTATTGAATAATTTTTTTCAAAAAGAGATAGATATTGTAGATGGGGCGTATATAGATAAAGTTGCCCCTTTTTTTGATGAATTTAAAAATGAAGTAGAACAAAAGGTAGATCTTTTGGCTCGCTCATTTAAATTTGAAGAAATGGATATTGTGGATAGAGCTATTTTTTTACTAGGGTATGTAGAAAAAAGGAAAGTGGGAACAGAACCAAAGTTGATTCTTAATGAGATGATAGAATTAGCGAAAAGATATTGAGATGAGGGATCCTCAAAGTTGATTAACGGAATAGGTCATCATCTAATAATAGAAGAGAGTGTGGTTGAAAAAAATAACTAAACTCCTAAAATAACGAAGGTAATTACTTAAATTAGTGTTTGCAAGATGGCTATAAAAGAGTGGGAGATAGCAATTAACAAAAAACTTCCTCAGCGAGAGGCGTACCTAAAAAAATTGGGAATAAATATAGACGAAGTCAAGGATAAGCAACTGCTGGCTACTGCTTTTATCCATAAATCTTTTGCAGCTGATTATAAGGATATTGTCCCTTATAATGAAAGATTAGAATTTGTGTGAGACGCAATATTGTGAGGTGTGGTAGCAAAATATTTGTATTTAACACTAACAGATCAATCTGAGTCAGTTCTTACTTTGTACAAAATAGCTTTGGTTAGAGAGGAAATGTTAGCTGAAGTCGCATTAGAAATTGACTTGGCTCATCAGATTTTAGTGGGCAAAGGAGAGCAAAAAAGAGGTGGTAACTTTAAAAATAAAATTTTAGCTGATAGTCTGGAGGCTTTGATAGGATATATATATTTAGATTTATGATATGAGGAAGTAGAAAAATTCATTAAAAACACTGTGCTCAAAAAGTTACCAAAAGTTGGAGAAAAAGTAAACATTAAGTCTTATAAGACAAGCTTGCAGGAGCTAATCCAAAAAAAATACAAGACATTGCCCACCTATAAGGATTTTGTTAATGAAACAGATGATAGAGGGAATCCCCTTACTTTTAGATCTGAAGTATGGGTTAAGGGGCAAAAAGTTGCTCAGTGAATAGGTCCTAACAAAAAAAAAGCTCAGGAAGATGCAGCTAAAATAGCATATGAGGCTCTTCTGAATGGAAAAACCAATTAAATTTATCTAGTTAATAGTAAAACCTATGAAAACAGCGTGGGATATTGTAGGGAAATGGCCTTTGTGGGTATGAATTGCTCTTACATGGATGGTGGCAGCTTTGTTCTTGTTTTTTAACAATATGAGATTAAGTATTGAATTTACCGGATGAGCTCAAGCCAAAATTGCCAATCTTTCTGGGGCTGATAGGCTGAGTGAGGATCTCAAGAGTTACTTGTCGTCCCAAGGATATGAAGATATACAGATAGGAGTGGCCAAAGAAGGGGCATATCATACAGTGCTTATAAAAGCTGCTATACCTAAGGATCAAGATGCTATTCAGTTTTCAGATATGGTCAAAGGTTTTTTGCTTTCTCATGGATATGTAAAAAATGTTGATGATATACTTTCTTTCTCTTTAGTATGACCTAGCATAGGGGATTATATGAAAAAATCAGCTGTGAAGGCTATCATATGGGCATTGATATTAATTGTTGTATATATGCTTTTTGCATTTGCATCCATTAGGGAGCATATATCACCTTTGCTTTTAGCATTGGTAACACTGTTTACATTGCTTTTTGACGTAAGTAGTGCGGCAGGGTTTTATGGACTGTGGGAAGCTATAAACCCAACTATTCAGGTAAATAGCATATTTATAATAGGGGTATTGATTATTATGGGTTATAGCATTAACGATACTATTATAATTTTTGATAGGATTAGGGAAAATCTTATCTTAGAAGACTCTAAGCTCAAAAAAGGTAAAATTACTGAAAAAGAAGTTTTCAATAAATCTTTGTGGCAAACAATGCGTAGGTCCATAGGAACCTCTCTTTCCACCTTGCTAGCTTTGTTCGCTTTATTTTTATTTGGAACAGAAATCTTAAAGATTTTTGCAGTTGTTGTTTGAGTTGGTGTGATAGCTGGTACTTATAGTTCTATATTTGTGGCAGCACCTCTTGCGTATTTCCTATCAGGTAAAAAGTAAGATGCTCGTTTTGGTAGATAAGGATATTAAAAAATTGCTTTCTCAAAAAGCTTTGAGATCCCTTAGTAGGTCATCGTTGGATGCATTTGTACAACCAGCCAGCTTGGACTTACCTGTTGGTAAAGAAATTTTTTTGGTGGACCAGAAGTTTTTACCCCTATGATGATCTGTAGAAAAGCATCTGTTAAGACATCAAGTAAAGAAAGTTAGGCTTCGCAGATGAGAGAAATATACTTTATTTAAAGGGCAAACTTATCTGATTCCTGTTTTAGATATATCTTTGCCAGAAGGTATTGAATGAAGACTTTCTCCCAAAAGTAGTATAGGAAGGATAGACTTACTCGTTAGAGGAGTCTTTGATAATGTGGCAATGTATGATATCATCCCTACTTGAAGCAAATGAAGGTTGCGACTTGAGGTTACTCCTCAATCTTTTAATGTGGATATTAGTCCAGGGGTATCTCTTTCTCAGCTTATGTTTTTGGCTGGACAAAAAAGAGGGGAAATAAAGGTAGAGGAGCTCAAGGAGCAAATACTGCTGTCCTCAAATCACTCTATGATGGTTGATGGTAAATTAGTTTTTACTATTGATTTGGAGTGAGAAGTTGTATGATACAAGGCTATAAGCACCTCCAAAGTTATAGATTTAACTAAGACTTCGTTTTACAATCCGGAAGACTTTTTTAAGCCAGTTAAGCTAGATCCTTGTAAAGCATTTAAAAGGCTTACTTTGAGGGCTGGAGACTTTTATATTTTTGCTACTAAAGAAATAATTAATGTGCCTTTAAATATTGCCTTGGAATGGCAGCCTTTTTCTCATTTGTTGGGAGAATTAAGAGTTCATTATGCATGATTTTTTGATCCAGGATTTAGAGCAAAGGGAGTTATGGAAGTGCGTGCTCGGGAAAACATTAAACTTTATGATGGGCAACCTATTGGAATGTTTGAAATATATTTTACCAAATGAGCTCCGGCTACGCCGTATTGAAGTGCTGGTAATAATTATCAGGGACAAAAATGACCTAGATTAGCAAAATTCTTTAAAGAAAACTAAATAGTTTTGCAAAAAACCAGTTTTTAAGTATAGTTTTTAGTGTCTACTTTTTAAACAAGCTCGATGCTCAAAGCGTTAGATAAGTTTTTTGATTATAAACCGGTTTTGTCTATTGAGGAGTTAGAAAGGACAGATTTCAAGAATCTTTTGGAAACTGCAAAAACCTATCTTTCTGAAGATGAAGTTGCAAAAGTAAAGCAAGCCTATGAATTTGCTAAGCAAGCTCATGGAGATGATAAGAGGCTTTCAGGTGAGCCTTATTTGGTTCATCCTGTTAAAGTTGCTAATTTTTTAATGGTTTTGAAGCCAGATATTGAAACTATAATTACAGCTCTTTTGCATGATGTGATAGAAGATACGCCTTATACTTATGAAGATATTCAGGTCCGTTTTTGAAAAAAAGTAGCGGATATGTGTAGTGGTTTGGAAAAAGTATCTAAAGTTAGATACAAAGATCTGCCCAAGGATAAGGCAGGAGAAGCTAGACACTTGGAAACTCTAAAAAAGACCTTTTTGGCAATGGGTAGAGATTTGAGAGTAATATTTATAAAGCTAGCAGACCGTGTACATAATATTCAAACTTTACATTTTCATCCCAAAGAAGAAAAAAGGAAAAGAATAGCTCTCGAGACAATGAAAATTTATGTCCCTATTGCTCAAAGACTTTGATTAAGTTATTTTCAAACATTATTGGAAAATGGTAGTTTTAAAATATTGAATCCTCAGGAATTTGATAGGATATACTCATTTTTGAAAAAAAAGTTCCCCCAATCAGATGTAATAATTAAAAGGGGAATACAAAAACTAACCCAGCTTTTTGAAAAAGAATGATTTAAAGAGTTTGAAATTAAATGAAGAATCAAGTCTCCATATAGGGTATGGAAAAAGATGCAAAAATACAAAACTGATAATCCAGCGAAGATTTTGGATATAATAGCATTTAGAATAATATTGCCTGATGTGGCATCTTGTTATGCTGCATTGGGGATTATTCATCAGTACTATATACCTTTGCTAAACAAAATTAAGGATTATATTTCTTTGCCTAAGCCAAATGGATATAGGTCTTTGCATACGACTGTTTTAGGATTTTTTTCCTATCCTGTTGAATTCCAAATAAGAACATTTGAGATGGATCAAATTGCAGAATATGGTGTTGCAGCTCATTTTGCTTACAAGGAGGCTGGTAAATCTGTTAGTGTCAGTCAACAACAAGCCCATTGGATTCAAAAGCTTCAAGAAATAGTTAAAAAATACCAATGATATGATGATAAGCAATCTTTTGAAGATGAGCTTCAGGTTGAAGTTTTAGGTAAAAATATTTTTGTGTATACTCCTAAGGGGGATGTTGTAGAGTTACCTCAAGGTAGTTGAGTTTTGGATTTTGCCTTTAGAATTCATACAGATATCTGACTAAAAGTTAAAAGTGCTATTGTTAATTGAAAGATTGTTCCGTTGGATTATAAGCTTAAAACCTGAGATATTGTCGAGATTAAAACTTATAAAAATAGGTATTCTGCTTCCAAAGGTTGGTTAAACTATATTGTTACACCTAGTGCTAGGGCTAAACTTCAAAGATTCTTGAAGCAAAAAGACAAAGAGTTGTATATTCAAAAGGGGAAAGAGCTTCTAAATGCCAGATTAGAAGAATTGGGCCTTCCGTTGTTGGGTTCGGCGGAGGATAAAATCTCCAAACAACTATCAAAAGATGAGTTAGAAAACAACTTGATATTAATTGCTCAAGGACAACTTCCTATGCTGAGATTTCTTAAAAAGTTTTGGTTAAGAGAAATAGAGGCTTTGGAAAAACAAAAATTAGCTAAACAGCAAGTAAAGGATGAGATTCAAAAAGATTTAGCATCTGTTAAAAGTGAGGTGATCATAGATTTTGATAAATCTAAACTTAATTACTCCTTTTGTCAGGCTTGTAATCCTAAAGTATGAGATAGAATAATAGCTAAGACAGGTAGGACAGCTATCAAAGTGCACAAAATTAGTTGCAAATCTTTAAAATCTATTAATTATGCTCATCTTTTAGAGGCTCATTGGGAAAATCAACAACCTCAACCGTACAAAATTTCTTTTAGAATTTGGGTTTTGAATAGGCCTGGGGCATTGTTGCAGCTACTTTCCGTTTTAGAAGAATTTAGAATCAACATATTGGACCTCAAATTAGGAGACAAAAAGATGATAGATGGACAAGAGTATGTGGCTACTGAATTAGTACTTTCTTTAACCCAACCAGCTAAAATTGGTTATCTAATCAAAGAGTTGAAAAATCAGCGTAGATTGGTAATATGTGATAAACTAGATTTGGTCGAGTAATTTATATTTTTCAATCTCATAGCAGATGAGTTGAGAGTTGGTGGATTTTGCACAGATGGCTTCATGACTGGTTAGTAATGTTGCTAACTTTTTACTGATATTGACTATAGCTTTTCGGGTATGGGTAGTGTTGTGGATTGCTAAGGATATTTCTCTAAGAACTAATTCATTTGCTTATCAGCTATTTTCTATTTTGATTGGCCTAGTACCTATTGTTGGGTATTTTGTATATCTTCTGATTAGACCACCATTCTTTTTGAAAGATGATGGTTATTGGAGAGAATCTTTGGAACTACAGAGTATTGTCTGTAAACAATGTGATGGATTAAATCTGCGTGAATGGGATAAATGTGGATGGTGCGGAGCAACCTTAAAAGTTCAATGTAAAGAGTGTAAAAATCTAGTGTGGAATGACTTGGAATATTGTACGTGGTGTGGAGCTCCTCTTTTGATAGAGGAGAATGGTAAAAAAAACTAAATCAATATTTATGTATTTAAAATTTTGATAAAATTCAATGAAGGACAATAAAAAAGTTGTTGAAGAAGTGTTGAACTTTTGGAGAAACAATAAAATTTTTCAAAAATCTGTCTTAAATAATCCACTAGATAGGAATTTTATTTTTTATGATGGGCCTCCATTTGCTTCAGGGACTCCTCATTACGGCCATCTTTTGGCATCGTCTATCAAGGATGTGATTCCAAGATTTATGTCTATGAAATGATGGAGAGTATATAGGAAATGGGGGTGGGATTGTCATTGATTGCCAGCTGAGAATTATGTTGAAAAGAAACTTTGAATCTCTTGAAAAAAGGAAATAGAGGAAAGGTTATGAATTCAGAAGTTTGTTGAAGCATGTAGAGCCGCAGTAATGCAAGTTAACGATGAATGGAAACGGTTTGTGGATCATATTGGAAGATGGGTTGATATGGAAAATGCTTATTTCACCATGGATGTGGATTTTATGGAGTCGGTGATATGGGTGTTTTCTTCTTTGTACAAAAATAATCTTATATATAAAGCCTTTAAGCCACAAGGATATTGTCCAAGGTGTGGAACAACACTTTCTAACAATGAAATTAACGAATGATATGCACCCAAGCAAGATCCAGCTATTACGGTGAGATTTCCATTGAATGAACAACTATCTAAATTTACCCCCATAGTGGCGTGAGTTATTAAAGACTCACAATGAAGAATATTAATGTCTTACCACAATAAGGAAAATATATTCTTACTATTTGGTGGTAAAGTTGAACAAGGTGAATCTTTAGAGGAAGCTTTAAAGAGAGAGCTTGAAGAAGAGTTAGGTATCAAGACTAGATCTGCCCAAAAGCTTGGTGCGATGAAGATTATTCATAGAGGTAGGCCATACAAAGTTTATTATTTTGATGTACAAGATTGGGAAGGTGAAATTAAAAACAAAGAGCCTCATTTACATAAAGATCTAAAGCGAGTTGAGGTCGTTCAGGATTTAGACTCTCCCTTGGGTTGGGGGGCAAAAGTTGATGGTGTGATAATTGATGATCCATCAAGACTTATAAGGGAATACGTTGATTTGTGGATTTTGCAATCTTGAATTTTAAAAGATGAAGGCACACTAGATGCTCCATTTAATCTTCTAGCTTGGACTACAACCCCTTGGACATTACCATCCAATATGTTTTTAACAGTTGGAGAAGATATTCTCTATTCAATCATCTGGGATAAAAATGATAGGCAATATTATGTTTTGGCAACAGCTAAGCTAAAAGACTATTACAAAAGTAGATGAGATTTTATTGAGGTTTATCGTCTTCCTGGACAGGAGCTTCAATGATTGGCTTATCAGCCACTTTTTGATTTTTATTTAAAATCTTCTCATATAGACCCTTTTTACAAAGATAAAGTTTTCAAAGTTTTAGTTTGAGACTTTGTTAGTACTGAAGAGGGAACTTGAATCGTACATATGGCACCTGCATTTTGACAAGATGATTTTAATCTGGTGGCCAGTCAACCTGATTTCGGGCTTAGAAATACTGATAGGTGGCTTTTTAATCCTGTTGATGATTTTTGAAAATTTACTAATGAAGTAGGTCTTTGGCAATGAAAAAGTGTTTTTGAGGCAAATAAGGAAGTTATCACTTATCTTAAAGAACACGGAAAAATAGTAAAGCACCAAACTATAGAGCATAGTTATCCTCATTGTCGGCGTTGCGGTACACCTTTGATTTACAAGGCTGTACCATCTCGGTTTGTGGATGAACCTGCACTTAGTGAGGAGTTGGTAAATAGAGCACAAGATCTTTATTTCGTACCTGAAAGTGTAAAGAATAGGTTTTTGAACCTTTTAAAAACTGCTCCAGAGTGGAACATTTCTAGGGCTAGATATTGGGGCTCTCCTTTGCCTGTGTGGGAGAGCACTGACTATAACTTGGACAAAGCTAATGAAATAAAAGCAACCCTTCAGAGGCGGGGTATATCTAAAGATACTGTTTTTGATAAAAGGAATTGAAGGATTATTGTTGGGTCCTTGGATGACCTTTACAAGTTTGATAAATTTGGATGAGGACAGTCTATAAGTAGAATTTTGCTTACGAGGCATTGAGAGGCTATTTCAAATATCAAAAAAACCTTTGACTTGAAATGAAGTGCTTTAACCGAAAAAGGGCAACAACAAGCTAAAGAGCTAATCTGAAAGCTGGAAAATTTGGCAGCTGACGATCTTAAAAGGGGTGATTTTGTGATAATTGTTTCTCCTTTGAGAAGAACATTTGACACAATTTATCCTTTACTTCAGCAGTATTTAGGGACAGAGGCAGAGGAACTCTCTAAAAAATATAAGAAAATTGCTAGTGAGTGGGAACAGGCTATCCAAAACAAGGATCTCTCAGTGTTCAATATGTCTCCAGTGTGGCTCAAGGATGGAGTGGTCTTAGTTGATTTTAGGCTTGCAGAGAGAGGCCTCTTTTCTCTGGAGGGTAATACTCCTGGTAAATGAGAGGAATTCATTACCGCAGGCTTTAATGGGGATGAGTCTTATCAAAATTTTGAGGCAAGAATTAAGCAATTTTTAAAGGATACTATAGTTAAATTCGGGGGGAAGAGTATAATTGTAGTTTGACATGGAGCTCCACTTTTGCTTATGAGACATATTCTGGAGGGTAAAGGATCTATTCAAAATAAGCTTGATTATATTGATGAGTTGATGTTGCCCAAAGCACAGTCTTATTTGATTTTTGGAGATAAATTAAAAACTCAGCATTTTGAATCGCCTCATAGTGTAGATCTGCATAGACCATATGTTGATCGATATAAATTTGATATATCTGGTTTAACTTTTTTTAGGATAAAGGAGGTTCTTGATTGCTGGTTTGAGTCTGGATCTATGCCTTATGGGCAAGAAAATTATCCTCATAAATACAGCAGATATGGGATTCCCAAAGATAAATTTCCATTTCCAGCAGACTTTATAGCTGAAGGTCTGGATCAAACCAGAGGATGGTTCCATGCATTGCATGTGATATCAAATGGGGTGATGAGTGCCAACTCCTTTAAAAATGTGGTGGTAAATGGGTTGATATTGGCAGAAGATGGTAAAAAAATGTCTAAGAAATTAAAAAATTACCCAGACCCTAAAAAATTACTAGATAAGTATTGACCTGATGCATTTAGACTTTATGTGCTAGGATCGCCTGCTGTTAGAGCAGAACCTCTAAGATTTAGCGAAAAATGAGTAGATCAAGTTCTTAAGTCTATGGTATTGCCGTTGGGTAATGTTTATAATTTTTTGGAGATGTATGCAAAAGCCGATTGATGGCAAAATAACTCTCCAAAGATATGGTTTATGAGGCATGCCAAAGCTGAAGGTACTCACAAAGATGCTTCTGTTTTACCACAAGATCTTCAAAGGATACAAAATGGAGAATTGGATGAGATATTACTTAGGATACGTCCAGATGTGATTTTGTATTCTCCATGGCTTAGGACAACTCAAACAGCTGAATATATTAGACAGAGGTTGGAGCAAATTGGAGTGAGTCTTAAAGAATTTAAATCATTGGAGGAATTAGCTCTAGAAGTTCCTCAAGATAGAGTTTTAAAATGATATCAAGATATTGTTAAAAATTATCCCGGTCAAAAGGCGCTGATAGTTTCTCATAAGCAAGTAGGTGGCTTGTTGTTTTCAAAATTACTTGGGGTTGGTGGTTCTATATCTATGGAAAATCTTGAAGTAATTTGATTGCCTACACAACAGATTAAAAGTGAGTTGGATAAATGGATTTTATCTGAGTTTAATCTGGTTTTACAAAGGGTAGAGGAATACTTAAATAAGTATGTATTAGATTTGCCTGTGAAAGAAATAGATAACTTTATTGATAAATTTACTAATTGGTATTTGCGTAGGTCTAGAAGGAGATTCTGGGCTTCGGGAATGGATGAAGATAAAAAAGGAGCTTATTGGACGCTATCATATATTTTTGAAGGATTGCTAAAAGTTATGGCACCTTATGCTCCATTTATGACAGAAAAAATATGGTTGGAGGCAAAAAAAGCTGGTCTTATGCGAGGAGAAGAGAGTATACATCTTGAAGGGTTTCCATTGGCTTTTGCTCATTATATTGATCAAAAACTTATGGAGGAAATTAATTTGGTAAGGAAAATAGTTAAATTGGGGCTATATTTGAGGTCCAAAAATAAAATAAAAGTTAAACAGCCTTTACAAAAGCTTTACATAAAATTAGAATAAAATGACACTATTTTGGTCAACAGTTTTTGCCGCAGACGGCGAGACAAGCTCTACCGCCGCAAACGGTCCTACTGAGTTATTGGATGCCGTTGTTAAAGATGAAACAGTTGCGAATTCAGTAAATAATGTGGGTGATATGGAGGTAAAATGAATAACCGAAGTCTTAAATAATTTGGTTAGTGGAGATGGTATAATACCAAGTTATATTCAATGGACCATATATTTTGCACTGATTATTGCCATGATTTTGATTATTTACAATGGGGTAGTGATTATTACGGCTCAGTGAGATGAAGGCAAGCTAAATAGTGCCAAGACTAGATTAATAGCTTTGTTTGCATGAGTTGTCTTGTTGTTTGCTTTCCCAACTTTGGTAAAAATAGTCGTTTCTCTTATTAGTAATTTATAAATTAACAATCTCTTCATGAGAAAATTTCTTTTAAAGGTTTTGTTGATGGTGAGTTTTTTGCTGCCATTAACTTTTGCAGCACCTAAAGAGACCATTTTGGATAATGGTGAGCTGTCTCAGCAAGTCCAAAATTGGCAATGGAATTTGACGGTAGGGGATGGGCTCAAGCAGACTATTAGAGGACTTTTTTATCCTGGTAATGATTGATGATTTTTTTACAATTCTTTGATGAGGATCGGGGTTTTGATCCTTTTGTTTTTTCTAATGTGGGCGGGTACCGAGTTTATATTGAATGCCAATGATGAGAATAAAAGGAAAAAGGCCCAACTTTCTTTTTTGTACATTCTCTATGGAACTGCTTTGTTTTTTGGAGCCAACTGGATTTTGACTTCGGGATTAAAACTATGATCTCCTATTGCTCCTGACGAGCTGGTTAGGAACACTTCTGAAGCTGTGCTGTTGGCCACCATTTGAATATTGAGGGCACTGGCCTATTTTGTAGCTATAATATTGATTATTTATTTTTGATACAAAATAATAGCAGCTTTTGATAAGGAGGACAAGATAGCTAATGCTAGAAGAGGAGTGATGAACGTGGCTATAGCTCTAGCATTTATAGGAGTGATTGAATTTATATATGGTGCGGCTTCTAGATCTACCTTTAGAACAGAAATATGAGATTTTTTGGTAAGGGTGGCTAAAGTGTTATGATGGGTGATAGGTGCTTCTTTAGTCTTGATGATTTTGTATGCAGGAGTCTTGCTCATAACTTCCAGGTGAGATGAGGAGGCTTATCAAAAAGCTAAAACTATACTAAAAGTGGCTTTTATAATAATTATAATTATAGCCTTGTTCTTGCTTTTGTTTTATCAACTATTTTGAGAGCTTACTAAATTGATTCCTTAATGAAGGCATTAAAACTTGGAGTAAAGCGGGATGAATGTATAGAGACCTCTTTAAAGGCCTGAAATATTTTTTTACAAGATGGATATTTGTGGCTTAGTTTTCCCTCAAAATATATAGATCTTGAATGTAAACATAGACCCAGCTCAGTTAAAGAAAGCGTGGCAGGAGTAGTGTATGAATCAACGCTTAGCCTAATATCGTGGATGCATCAAAGATGGTTTGCTTCCCGGGCTTCGGTATTGGGGCTTTTTTTTGATTGGATAGATATAGGGGATATGAAGTTTTTTAAAAAAATAAAAAAAAGTCTCTCAGGAGGGGATGCTTTCTCTCAGACGGTAGTGGTATTTCCAGATTTGTGGACTCTTTATAATGTTAAGATGTCTAAGCTTTATCATCCAGATCTAATATTGTGATGATGGCAATCAAGATCTGCTAAAAAGAAAGCTTTTGAGAAGATAAGTCTGGGGAAAGTTAAAACTATATTTACTACTCATTCCTGAGTCTTTCAAAATTGGATAAATCTGCAACAAATAATAGTGCGGCGTCCGCATATACGATATTACAAAAATCAACAACAACCTAGATATCGGCTACCTGATGTGATTGATAAAATTGCTTCTCTTTCAGGGGCCAAAGTAAAGTTTATTAAAGATTTTCGTATATTTTAGTAGAAATTTCTCATCCTCATACGACTCTTCCTTCTTGGTCATACAGGACTAAATGCTGTCATGGCGTGGGAGCGCGATGGGGTTTTTCAAATATTATCTGATTGGATTGGCTATTAATCTTTTTGACAGAAATTAGTTCTCAATGATATCTTATTTTTCCTTTTAATATACTATTTTTATCAAAATACAGCATATTTAGCTTTTTTACTGATATATTAGTGTGGTAAAGATATTTTTCTTCTCCTACCCACAGGGTGTTGTTGGAGGTATCAATCTTTATCACATAAAGTGGCGGGTCAGCTTGTAACCCTAATCATCTTTTTTGGCCAATTGTATAATAAATCAATCCTTTATGCTCACCTAGGTATTTGTTAGTTTTTATATGTTTTATGGGGCCGGTAGGAATAGGTGTATTGGAGTGTTGGCGTATAAATCTGGGGTAGTCATCATCAGGAACAAAACAGATGTTTTGGGACTCCTGAGTTGAGATTATCGGTAATCATTGCTTTTTTATTTCTTTTTTTATATCTTCTTTGGTAAAATGCCCCGCCGGAAACTGTACGTAATTTAAAAGTTGCTTTCCATCGGAGGCTTTGTTAAATATGATTTTCCGCAACATATAGGTTTGATCCTTTTTGGGATCTAAGGCAGCTTTTAGGGTCAATAGACCACTTTCTAGTTTGCTAATTTGGGCGTAGTGTCATGTAGCAATTTTATCAGCTCCTAGTTGAACCCTTACCTTCTCTAGTACTTTCCATCTAACTTTTTGGTTACAATTAATGCATGGGTTCGGAGTAAATCAGTGCTGATATTGTTCTATAAAATCTTGGATAACTTCTTTTTTAAATTCTTTTATTACATCTATTATTTTTATATCTAATCCCAATGCTTGTGCTTGTTTGAATAATTCCAATGGAGGATGGCAGCATTTATTAGGATCAACAGTATTTTTGAGATGTACTAGTATCACATCATGCCCCTTTTGCTTCAAATACCAACTCACAAACACACTGTCTATACCTCCCGAAAACCCTACTATATATTTCATTATTGACTCAGTATTATGGCTCAAGATAAAGATCCAATATCAGCTTTTTTTCGTTGGCGAATAGACTCTTTGAGTTTGCCTTGGTTTTCCAATAACAATAGGAAATTTTTTATTTGATTTTGAATATTTTTAGTGCCATCAAAATAAAGAATTTTATCTTTCCAAAATACCTCATATTTGGATCCGCCAGGTAAGTATATTACTTTTTGAGGGGATAAGTGTTTTTGGATTTTCTTGAGTTGTTGGGTTAAATCACTCTCTTTTACTTTAAAAAAGAATCAGCTAAGAGGAAAGTTTTTATTGTAATATTCAGGAAGATAAAATTTTGGGATATTTTTATCATTTAATAAAGTAGAAGTTAATGGTATGGGGAAAAAGGTCTGATTGATGCTACCCCAAGCTTCTCAACTTAGCATTGCTATGAAAGCAGGAGGCAGATATTTTATATTGATTATAACGCTATTGGGAGCATTTTTTTTGACAATAATATCATCGATAAGTGGATATTGATGTTTTAAGGTAGTTTTGAAAAGTCCAAGTTTGTTGGAAACCAAAATCACATTTTTGCCAGACAAAAAGTTGCTAATTTTGCTAAATAGGTCAGGGTTGTCATAATAGGATATTGTTTTTTTATCAAATTGAATTTGACGAATTATATTGGAAGGGGAGCTTATAACTAACTTATTTCATATCCAAAAGATGAACACTATTAGTAAAAGTCAAGGTAGTAACCTTAAAAATTTAAATTTTTTGATATAGATTCTAAGTTTTTTAAATATCTTTGCTAGATTGGTTCTTTTCTTTTTGTTCAGAGCAAAGGATATCCTTTTTTGATGTGTTCTAGATCAATATCTTCTCATCAATTAAGCTATTAGGGTGACTAAAGCTACTGTTAGCAAAAATCCAATTAGGATTCCACCAACTACTTCATAAAATGTGTGTCATAGTCTTTCTTTTAAAGAAGGTTCGTGTTCCAAGCCTAGTACTGCATTAAGTTCGTTTGATATATAGTTAATATATTTTGCATGTTTTCCAGCTTCGTATCTTACATTGATAGCATCGTACCAAAAGAGTATTGAAAACACAAAAGCTATTGCAAACTCAGGCGTATTTATACCTTGGAAAAGACCAATTACTGTTACCAATGATGAAGATATACCACTGTGGACTGATGGAAATCCACCAGCTCTTCGTAAGTAGCTAATATGCAGTTTTTTTTCAATAGAGAAATCAATAATTACTTTTAATACTTGTATGCTGAAGCCTATTGCTAGGGGAATAATAAATATGGGGATGGTGGGCTGCATTCAAATTACTAGGAATTAAATCATTAAGATTTTAACAATTTGTCCTTGTAAATCAAACGTGGCTCAATAATTTTAGCTTGAAAATAGTTATTCAATTCTTACTCTTTAAAAGGTTTAACCTTTAGAACATTAAAATTATTTAAGATATGTTTTCTAAAATAATACAAGTAATAGCCAACCAGTGGCTGGGAATTTTGCTGGTATCACTTTTTGTATTAGGATTTTTAATAGGCAAATACTGGATAGAAAAATCTTTGGCAAAAAAAATTAAATCTTATGAGAAGAAGGAAGCTGAATTGGAAAATCGTAAAGAACAAGTGATCAAAAAGGCAGAGCAGCAAGCAGAGCAGATCATTAAAAGGGCTGAAAAAGAAATAGATAAAAGAATGGCATTTTTGAAGCAGATGGAGGAGAATCTTATTAAAAAAGAAGGTAGATTAGAAAAAAAGGAGGAGTTTTTGGATGCGGAAAAGGCAAGAATTGAAGTGTTGCAAAAGGATTTGGAAGAACTCAAAAGCAAAGAAATAGAGAAATTATCAGAAATTACCGATATGGATATAAATGAAGCCAAAGAACTACTTTTAAAAAAGGTTGAAGAACAATATCAGCAAGATATATTAAGCTATATAAATAAACTCAAGGAAGATCTCGCTCAAAATGCTAAACAGGTGGCAGCAGATACTATTTCAAAGGCATTGCCCAAGGTGGCTCCAGAATATGTAGGGGAGTTTACTGCTATTATGGTGGACTTGCCAAATGAAGAAATGAAATGAAAAATAATAGGTAGAGAGTGAAGGAATATTTCATTTTTTGAAAAAGTTTTGTGAGTTGAAATATTGATAGATGATACTCCTCAAGTTGTTAAGGTGGTGTCTCATGATCCTCAAAAGCGTTTTGTGGCTCAAAAAGTTTTGGAGAAACTTATAAAGAGTTGAAGAATAAATCCTGTTTATATAGAGGAGACATACAATAAGGTTATGGAGGAATTCGAAGATTTTGTGTTTGAAAAATGAAAAGAGGCCTTGTCTATACTTTGATTGCCAAAAATGCATCCTGAACTTACAAAAATGATATGAAAAATGTTTTTTAGGTATTCTTATGGACAAAATTTATGGCAACATAGTATTGAAGTAGCACAACTTTCAGCAGCTATAGCATCTGAACTTGGGCTAGATCCTAGCTTGGCTAAAAAAGCCGGGCTTTTTCATGATATAGGGAAAGTGGCTGAAAATTCTCATGAGGGACATACCAGGATATGAGCTGATATTTTGAGAAAGTTTAAGATGGATGAGGTGATAGTAAACACTGCAGAGGGGCATCACTTTGATGTGCCTTTGATAAGTCCTATTTGATATGTGGTAGTGGCAGCAGATGGTATTTCTGCATCTCGCCCTGGTGCTAGATTTGATACCAGAGAAATATTTATAGAAAGGATGAGAGAGTTGGAAAATTTGGTAAATACTACATCTTGAGTAAAAAAATCTCATATAATGCAGGCTTGAAGAGAAATTATGGTATTTGTTGATCCTCAACAAGTAAATGATCTAGAACTAGAAAAAACTGCTCAAGAGATATGACAGAAAATTGAAGAACAACTTGAATTCCCTGGTATTATAAGGGTGGTTGTAATTAGGGAATCAAAGGTTACCTCCTATGTAAGATAAGTTTAAATATAATGCAAACAGATGTTTCCTTATATAGATTTGTTATGCTGTAGTTTAAAAGCAGAAATTATAGGGATAATCCTTTCTTTCTTTGTATTTTTGTGGGTCAGCTGGGTATTTAGTAAAGCTTTAGGTCTTAATTATCTTAAGTTAGTAAGTCTTCTTTATTTGTTTTTGATTTTCCCCTATCTGCTTGGAAGGTGGATGGATATGGCACTAACATATAAAATAATAATTCCAACTTCAATAAAACAGCTTTTGGGGTTGTTTTTTTCAGCTGATTTGTGATTTAATTTGGTTGGAGTGGTAATAGGTTTTTTGGTAGCTTTAGTGATTTTTTTGAGGTTTTCTACTTCCAAAGGTGAGATGAAAAAGTGGATTGATGCTATAGTATATTCTTTTTTTATAGCAGCTTTTGTTATGGGGATATTTTTAACTCTAGGAGATAATTTTTATGGTCGTGTGACAGATTCTTTTTGGGGCATAAGTTCCTTTGAGCCATCATCCAATATTTATGGAATGAAAGTTTATCCGGTATGACTGTTCATCTCTCTTTTGTCCTTGATTGTATTTATAATAGGTATTAGTATATTGCACTTTAAAAAAAGAGCTTGATGGGGGTGGTTTATGTTTTTGATCTGGCTGATAGGGATAAATGTTGTCTATGTTTATGTGTTTTATAGTAGGCAATGAATTTTGATTATTGGAGAATGAATGACTACAGCATTTTTGTGGTTAGTATGACTTTTGATAGGGCTTATAGGTTTTGCACTAGTAAGTAAAAAATTGCAATGAGTGGGATTGGGATTAGTGGTGCTACTTTTAGTGGCTTATTTGTATTTTTGGTATAGCTTTGTGAAACTTTTGAATCAACAATTTATAAATCAAGCTATTGGCTTTGGATGATATTCTTTTGATTTAGTAAATTATGTTACTATAATAATAGCTCTCTGGATGATATTATTTTACTTACGCCATCTTAAATGAAATTAAAGTTTGGCTCCAAAGATAGCGTTTATAAGATTTTTTCTTCACTAGAAAAACTTATACCTGGTAAAATGGTATATATTTTTATAGATGAAGATAATCCTATATTTGATAATATCTGGCGATGACTCCAGATTAAAGAATTATTGGGTTCAAAAAATATAAAATATGCCTTTGTTCCATTAAACAAAGCTCAGCAAAGATATTACCAGGAGGCTGGGTTGAATATTCAAGATCAGACCTCTACTCCTTCTTGGCGACAAAAGTTAGTAGATATCCTTTTTGTTGTGGGTTCCAGACAAAAAGAGTTAATTTTGTCTCGTAGCAGCAAAGGAGCTTATTTTATATTATTCATAGAATTATTAGCTATTTTTTTGGGTGTGAGATATATCTGGAACATATTGAATACTTCTGCAGTTGTGCTTGTTAAACCTGCTTATGAAGTAAAGCATTATGTTTATCCATTTGTTTATTATGATAACACTTTAAATATTGATAAACTTATTCCTGCTGAAGAAAAGATATATGTCCCTTATTATACTTGATCCTTTGAATATGAGCAAGCTTTGTCAATTCCTACCCAGGATATTAAATATCTTTCAAAACAAGCTGAAGGTGTCCTTAAAATTTATAACTATACTCCAAAATCTTATCCTTTGAGAGCCACTACAAGGTTTGTTACCAGAGATGGGTTGGTATTTAGGAGTAAGCATTGGGTTAATGTGCCATCAGGTACCCCAGCTAATCCAGGTATAGCATATGTGGAAGTTAGAGCAGATGAAGTAGACGAGCAGGGTAATGTAATCTGAGCAAGATGAAATATTTCTACGGGTGAAGTCTTGTATATTAAAAATCTTTGACAAAGTCTTTTTGAAAAAAAGATAGTAGCGTATCCCACTAAATCTTTTCAATGATGAGAAACTCAAAAAGTTGGTACTGTTACAACATGAGATATAGCTAATCTAAAAAAACTTATTGAATCCAGATTTCAAAAAAATCTCAAAAAAATAATAAAGGCCCATCTTAGGGCCAACACTGATCAAATATCTTTGCCGGTGTCATTGGCTGACTATAAAATCAAAAGATGGGATATACAAACTCCTCTTAATTCTAATCAAGGGGAAGTTAAATGAGTTGGAGTGTTTGAAGTTTCTTACAAATATATAAACTCGGATGATTTTAGAGCTGCAGTGGACAAATATCTTATGCAGAGGCCTTCTGAAGTATTTAAAGTCGTTAGAATCTCCACATCTGATGTACAATTTTTGGATATTCAAGATTGGAGTGAAGATTTCAATTTGCCTCCATACAAAGTACTGAGAATATTCACCGATTTTAAGATAATTGCCGGTTATGATTTTAAAAGAGATACCAATTTTATAAAAGAAGCGATCAAGGAAAAGATTAAAGGGAAAACAGCCAAAGAGGCAGTTGATATAATTAGAAAGGATTTTTGAGATCAAATAGATAGTGTTTGGATTAAGATTTCTCCTCCTTGGTATGATCAGCTTCCACAGCTCAAATCAAGGATTTATTTTAAGGAGCAAAAGTAATCAGGAATGAAAAACTTGTATAAGGTTATTGTGTTTTTTGGATTGCTCGCATTAGGATATATGAATTTTTTGAATCATAAATTTTCATATAGAGCTTGAAACACTCGATTGTCAAAAGCATATTCTGGCAACGATTATGTAAGTTTTTATTTCAATTCTTTTTCCCAGCCTATCTATCTACGAGAGGATACTGCTTTGCTAGCTTATATGGATCAATGCCATCAGCGTAAAAAAAATTGTATATTTGTCCCCTTTCAACAGAGCTTAGCAGATGGCATATGGATCTGATCTATCCAATATGTTTGAGAGTCTTTGGCCAAATTCAAGGCTAAAGGGCTTTATGGGTATCTTCAAAACCTCACCACCTTTGCTCCTTATTGGATAGCACCTTATGAATTTGGACAACTTTTGCTCCCTATCAGTGATACCTATAGGAAATCTATTTCTACCAAAGAAGACATACAACTTTCTTACAGGCAAGCTATTCAAATAGGTGATAAGGGGATTAACTTTAATTGTGATAAAAAGAAAATTTCTGATATAGTTAGTTTGCCCAACGACAAATTTGTCAAAGCCATCACTACTAAAAATGAAGTTTGGGAAGGTCTAAAAAATCCTTGCAGAAGTTATCGTATTCCTTATTTACATGCTTTTAATCGATTTTACTATCTAAAGGATGCAGATCAAGCCTATAAATACTACAAAATCTCTGCATTTAACGAAGATGCTCCTAAGGCGGCGTTAAATATGGCATGAGTAGTTCAGAGTAGATTATGATATCATGACAAAGCATTAAATTTGTGGTTTGATCGTTTTGTGAGTTTCGGCGAAAAATTGTCAGGTAGTCGTAATTTTGAATTTGATTTAGAGCAAGCTCAAAGAGCTTATAAAAAAATTATTTATGAAATAGAGTTAATTTTACTTAATGATGCTTCAAATATAGCTAGTGGTGATGTTAAGCATGATTTTGGAAGATTAGTCCAACTGGGATATATTAGACAAGCTGTTAATAATAAAATGCAACAATGTATGCCTTACTGGCAACAACATATTGACCTGCTTAGGGAAAAAAATATTCTTAAGTTGGCAGGCAAGTTAAAGGATATCCCTTTGAATAGACGTTTTTGCCTGATGCTTTGAAGGGCTATTGAAGAAGGGTTTATAGATATTAATGATGGATATGTTTATTTCCCTTTTGCCAAAGAAGAGGAGCGTCGGGGGTATTATTGGGATGAAGAATTTGGAGACCGATTCCCTTATTTATATCCTGAGAATAAATAATGTTAAAGTACTTATTAATTGGCATTGTATGAATAGCATTGGTAGTTGCATTTGTAATATATAATCCTAACTTGGATATATGATTGCCAGAGATCAAAAAGCAATCTCAATATTGAATTCCCAAGGAGATCAGAAGCATTTATTCCTTGCCAGTAGATTGTACTAAATTAGATCTTAGGGGATACAAGTCTATGTCTGGCAAAATAATGTATTATGATTCAGGAGCACTTTTACAATTATGGCTAGATAAATAATGAAAAAAGCTTTATCAAACTTGATGTTTTTACTTATATGATTTTTGCTTGGCTATACTTTTAGTATGGTAAATGTGTATTCTCTGGTTAAAAAGATTAACTTTGAAGATGTTAACATCTCTCTTTCTGGAGTGAATGCTGATCTACTAAAAGAGATGGTAGTTTTTTCATGATGAACTATCCAGATAGATCAACACAAGTGGCAACAGTGGCTTTCTGGCCAAAAACAACAGATTGTTGATCAACTCAAAGAGCAGCTAAAAGAATACTTAATGAATCAACTTAATAGTTTAATCTCTAAATAAAAACATAAATGGATTGATTGTTAGTAATCGTAGGAGTGCTTATATTGATAATTAGCATTGTCTTGATATATTTAACCTTTTTGTCTTCTTCAGATCAAGAGGATAAGCTTCTTTCAAAAGTGTCAAATAATATCTTAGATGATGAGATAAAATCAGCTGTTTTGCTTTCTCAAAAGAGTGGGGAAGGTGGAGATTTTGAAAAAGGACTTGCACAAGTTCAGATAACACATCCTGTCTTTTGAAATTTAAAGGAGCATCTTCATAAATATATAATCTGACAAGACGAGTTTGTAAATTCTTTGTTAATCGGCATTTTGAGTTCTAATCATATTTTGGTAGAGTGAGTGCCTGGGCTGGCTAAAACGAAGACTTTGGAAGTTTTAACTAGATTGTTAAAATTGGACTTTAAAAGGCTACAATTTACTCCTGATATGCTCCCTTCAGATATTATTGGGACCCAGGTATTTAATCTTAAAACCCAGGAATTCAAGATACAAAAATGACCAGTATTCACAAATATTTTGTTGGCGGATGAGATAAATAGAACCACCCCCAAAGTTCAATCTGCTCTTTTGGAAGCAATGCAGGAGAAAAAAGTTAATATAGGTGGAGAAGAATTTGATCTTCCAGATCCTTTTTTTGTTTTGGCTACTCAAAACCCTATTGAACAAGAATGAACTTATTCTTTGCCAGAGGCACAAATTGATAGATTTATGTTCAAGGTGTTGGTTGATTATCCTAGTTTTGAACAGGAGGTCAAAATATTGGAAAAAGCCAATGAAGATATTGAACTAATTAAGCCTATAATATGAGTTGAAGAAATATTCCAGGCTAAAAAAGAAATGGAATTAATCAATGTCCCAGCTCAACTCAAGAGATATATAATTGGATTGGTTAGGGCTACTCGTGTATTGGGTGATTATGTATTGTTGTGAGCTTCTCCAAGGGGGGAGATCGCAATATATCAATCTGCAAAAACTTTGGCTTACCTTAAATGAAAAAAAGAAGTAGAAGTAGATGATATTCGTCAAGTTGCACTAAGTTCTCTAAGGCACAGGTTAATCTTGTCCCCACAAGCTGAAGTAGAGGGGCTCAAAGCAGATGATCTATTGATGCAAGTGTTACCTAAGGTGCCTACTATGATTTAGTGGTTTGAAACAAAATTGTTGATTTTCATTTTGATTATAGTATAGTTTGACAAATTTAATTTTTTCATCTCAACCTCATGAAGCTATTTTCTAACTTTGATACCACATATCACATAAAAGTTTTTAACAAGGCCAAAAAAGAATATTGAAAAGATAAGGTTTTGATGGTGCAAAGGGATAAGATATATTTTGTTTTAAATGTTTTAATGCCTCTGTTAAGTTTTTTTATTTTGTTCTTGCTATTTTTGATCATCGCTTTAGTTTGGGATTGGGGAGGTATAGGTAATAAAATAAAATGGGCTCTTTTTTGGATAGTGTTTGGACCAGGGTTTTTAATCGTAGCTTGAAGGGCATTGAGGAAATATATTGACTACAAGCTTGACTTTGCTCTTATAACTCCTTATCAGGTTAGCTTTTATAATCAACAGGGAATTTTTTCACGTCAACTAAGAACGTTGGATGTGGATAAAATCAAGACCATAACAGTTGAAAAAGCAGGACTTTTGAGAAGTCTATTTAATTTTTGAAGTATTGTGTTTTTGTCTGAGGGGGATATGGATGGTAGATGAAGTTGAATGCTTAATTATATACATGCTCCAGAAAAGCTAAAAGAAAAAATAAAGGATATTATCAGAATTTATGATCAAACGGAAGGTCAATGAGCAAACTAGATGGAGTAGAGATCCCAACTGATGTTTGGGAGTCACCTCAAGAGATTGTTGTAATAATTCCTCTTGGGGGAGTAGAGAAATCTTCTTTGAAGGTAGCTTTGAAAAACCAAAAAATCATAATCGAGGGAGTAAGAAAAAAGCCAAAAATAGAAGATAAATTCAAACCAATCTTACAAGAGTGCTTTTGGGGACCATTTTTCAAGGAAATCACCTTGCCTTTGAATGTATATTTTGACAAGATTGTAGTTCAACTTTCAGCAGATAATGTTTTGAAAATAATTGTACCTAAAATTGCAATACCCAATGAAAAGGAGTTGGATATAGAGTTTATTTAATTTTGATATTGACTTTGAAGCAGTTATTGTTATTTTCTTAAATGGGAGGTGATCGTGATGAAAAAGTATCCCCAAGGTATAGTTTATGCGGCGGAGGTCTTGTCTTTTCTGAAGCAGAATTCATGTAGATGGTTTACAGCATGGGAATTGTATCATTTAATGGACCTTTCATTCTCCACAATTAAGGGAGCATTGGTAATACTAGTGAGAACAGAGCTTGTTAAGTTCAAGAAAGGTAGAATCAAAGGACACGTCTTATTAATTTGGCTGGGATTTTTGGGGGGAATTATGTTTTTCCCATTCTCCTTGGAAAGCAAATTGAGTATGCTAGGAGGGTGGGGATTTATGACTCTAATGGGGTGGCGTGAGATTGGGAGATTACCCAATCAGTATGTTTTTTGTAAGGATGATGAGAATAATAATGGCGATAACGGTGATGGTGAAGGGGAGCCGTTGGAAGAAATTATTAAAAGAGAATTGAAGCGGAGAGGGGTTTGTGTTGGTGAGGAAATGGAGCAGGAGCAACAAGCTCCCCGCCCGGGTAGACTACCATTACCTGAATCAACACCCATTAGCTAGATTAGCTAGAGGGGATGTTTTCCTTCCCCTTTTATTTTTGTATTATTTTTTCTAACATAAATGCTGCTTCTGCCCTAGTTGCAGGTTTGTTTGGCTGGAAATATTGTTTTCCAAATTTATCTTTAAAAAATAACCCGTTTTGAGTCCACCGATTAAAAATATGGCTTTTGTCGGCGGGGATATCTTTGAAAAGCGGCTTGGTGATGTTGCTTTTGAGTCCAAAACTTTTTGACAACAATATTGCAATCTCTCATCTTGTTAGGGGTTTTGCACTGTAACGGCTAAGATTGTGTTTAATTCCTGCTAGATCTAGCCAGGTAGCAAAATCTTTTTCCTTGATAAACAAATTTGGGGCAAACTTGTTTTTTTGATATATGGTAATCTTACCTTTTTGCAAAAGATGTATTATGGATTGTGAATAAGCAGAATCAAAGATATCTATTGGGTAAGTGCCTTTGAGCTTTTTGTCGCTCATTATTTTTCAATTCGTTATTTGTATTGCTGGGCTACTAGACTGGGGCAAAAATTTGAATATTAATATACCTTTGTAAGTTTGTTGATAGTTAAAGGTTCTTTGAGATATAGTTGATATGCAATTTGATGTTTTTACAAATTTTATGAGTGCTTGCTTTTGAGAAGAGGGGGGCAGACATCCTTTTGCATCTACAAATTTAATTTGAAAATTTCCTTCCCAAGGTATGCCTATAAGTTTTTGCGAAAATTTACCAATAGGGACAGCTATCCCTATATTAAATTTGCCTAGAATTGGATTAGTAGGTAAAGTTAAGATTTTAAAGCGTTGGATTTGGTTTTGACTAGAACTATCATAAATATTAATTGAGATCTTTTTCAAGACTACAGGACCTATCTCTAGTCTTACAGTAGCTTTTCAAGGTCTCAAAGCCTTGATTGTGACGAATCTTCACTGCTTTGGAATTATAAGTATCTTTGAAACATTAGAACGAATATTGGATGTGGTCCCCACCCTTAATGTTCGAGGTAATTCTAATGTTTTGGGTTTACCGGTTTTTTTGTCGAATGCTTGGATAAAGATTTGGGTAGTGCCTCATTTTTTAAGAGCAATTGTATTTGTCTTAATGTGGAGAGAGTATCTTTTTAGATAGTCGTTGATTTGTTCTTTTAAAATTTGTTCTCTTGATTTAAAGGTATTTGGAGAAACTTTATGGGTTTGATAGGCTTTTTGAGAGACTTGACTAGGAGAAGAATTTTTGAGTTGGACTAGTAAAGCATTTGTTTGTTCCAAAAATAGGATGGGGTCCAATGTTTTAAATTTAACTTGATCTTGGCATTCGCCGTTATTTACAACTACTCCTGGGTCTCCTCAGCAATTGTAGTAATAGGGGTGAGAGTTAGTATGATTATCAAGATCTATTTGAAAATGAAGGTGATTTCCCCAGGCATATCAGCTGTTTCATATTTTGCCTATAATTTGTCATTCTTTAACATTTTGTCATTTTTTAACTAATACTTTATCTAGATGAGCATAGTTAGAATATATGGTAGTACCATTGACGTTATGCTTGATTACTACTACATTTCACCATCAATTGCTCCATCAGGCTTTAATGATCGTTCAGTTTCAAATTGCTAAAACTGGAGTTCATTTGGCACTAGCTATATCTACTCCAAGGTGTGATCAATACCCGACATCTCGTCAATTTTTATAGGTAGCAGTCCATAAAACAGAGTATATAAGACGGTAAATATTATTTGATTTATAATAGTTGTAATTAGCATTCTTAATTATAGGGAGTTTTATTTTACAGCTTGAAGGTAAAAGGTCTCGGTTCGCCAAATATTTGCAGCTTGGTTTAGCTACCTGAGAGACAGGATAGGTTCGTGCCAAAGTATGGGATATGGACAATATACTAATTAAAATTATCACGAATTTTTTCATTTTTGCTTATTTAATGTCTATATTTTATATTATAATCTAAGTTTGGAATTGTGTCAATATTGGATTGGCTTGTTTTATAAATTGACAACAGCGCTTTTTTGGTTATACTAAAGTATATGTTTTTTAAAATCTAATATATATGCTTATGGGAATTTCGTGGAATTCAGGGCCGGAAAAACATGAAGGAGAGATCCCTTCAGGTTCTAAAGTTTATAAGATTGCAAATAATACAGCAAAAAGATTGGGTAGCGTCTTGGATTGAGTATCAGAATTTTTATGATATCCTGGATGGGAATGTGTTAAGGCTATATGGAGGAACTTTTTGTCCAAAATGGGGATAATTTTAGGGGCAGGAGGTGAAATACCACGTGGTTTGCCTTATGAGTGTAGAGAAAAGTTGAGGTAGTGGTAATAGGAGTGAATTCTTTAGAGTTTTCCCTATAGGATTTTTTGTTTATGAAATTAAGTTGTTGAGAGAAGTGGTGCCATTTTTGTTATATTTAGAACATTTTCTCTTGACATTTATTTAGATGTTATTACAATAGTCAATGCGAAAGGGGGGGATGATGATGAAAAAGTTATATAAGGTTTTACTAGGTGTTATAGTAGGTCTTTCTTTAGTCTTAACGGGATGCGATAGTAAGGCAGATGTTGTCTCTAGAAATATTAGTAGAGAAGCTGACCAATTCAAGATCTACAGGCGAATTGTATTCTATAATGGGTTTACAGGCGATTATATTCTTGTTGTAGAGGGATATTGTTCTTTGGGCAATTTCGATGAAGAAAGGGAGCTGAGTGTAACATGTAAGGTAGGAGAAGGTAAGTATGTTAAGCATTTTCTTGGATTAAGTGCCACCGTTACCTATTTTGCAGAGCAATTGAGAGAGGCTAATGTTAGTCCTTACCATTATAAGGTATATTTCCGACCTACTACAATTGTGCCTAATGTGGAAATGGATACCCCTTAGAAGAATGATTAGTTTTCTTGAGTTTGTTTGCCCTGGGGTATTTCCCCAGGGCTTTTCTTATTTACAAAAAATTGAATTGTTAAGATAAACTGATATACTGATGGCATAAAGCAGATTTAAAAATATATAGTTTAATCAATGAGTGGAAAAATTACTTCAGAAAAAATAAGACAGCTTTGGAAGCAATTTTGGGAATCATCTCCCAGAGATCACAAACGAGCAAAACCTGATTCTTTGATCCCTTCTCAAGAAGATAAAACAGTTCTTTTTACTACAGCTTGAATGCAACAATTTGTGCCTTATTTGATGGGGAAGCCTCATCCTTTGGGCAAAAGACTTTACAATATTCAAAAGTGTGTAAGGACTTGAGATATTGATGAGGTGGGAGATGAAAGACATTTAACTTTTTTTGAAATGATGGGTAATTGGTCCTTGTGAGATTATTTTAAAAAAGAAGCAATTAGCTGGTCATATGAATTTTTGACTGATTATCTTAAGATACCCTCAAATAAAATTTGAGCAACTATTTTTAAATGAGAAAAATGAATACCCAAAGATGAAGAATCTCAAAAGTATTGGCAACAAGTAGGTGTGCTTGCTGAGAGAATTAAGCCTTTGGGGGCAGATGATAATTTTTGGGGGCCTGCTTGAGAAATTTGACCGTGTGGACCATCTACTGAAATTTATGTGGATAGATGACCTGCATGGGGACCAGATGATCGAAACCTGGGTACCAATGATAGGTATATAGAGGTGTGGAACGATGTGTTTATGGAATTTTACAAAGATAAGCAGGGTAACTATACTCCTTTGCCTCAAAAAAATGTTGATACTTGAATGGGCCTTGAGAGAATTACAATGATAATGCAAGAGGTTCCAACCGTATTTGAAACCGATCTTTTTGAACCTATCATTAAAGTAATAGCAAAACATTGAATGGTTGATTATCCATTGGAAAAATATTTTTGGA
>JALTWR010000009.1 GCA_027046965.1 Candidatus Altimarinota bacterium
TCTTTGGAAACAGTTACTAGTGTGCCTCATGATCCTTTTGATAAGAGGTTAGTACCTTATTTGGTATGTGATTTTTGATGAGGAGGGTATATTTCGGAAGTTGCTACTTTTTTGGAGTCTTTAGAACGTCAAGTGGAAACAAGAGATTTGAAATGGAGGTATCCTTATTTTTCTAGGATAGTGACAAAACATAGGAAAGTAGGCGATATTGCTTATCCATTGATAATGATTTATCAGACCAAGGATTTGGTTACTTCTGATCTTTTTGGTAATAGTGGTCATATTTATACAGATATTTATGATTATACAAAAGTATATATTCCTCCATTTTCTATCGGAGGCGGTATAAAGCTGTGAGGAGAAGAATATAAGCTTCTAAAAAGTATAGATTTTATTGAGGGAAACCTTGTAGATATAAATGGTCTTATTCCTTCTGATTTAGTTCAGTTAACTCCGGAGCTACTACAATAAAAAATCCCCCAGTGCCAAGCACTGGAGGGACTCTAAAGATGGCTTGATTAAGTATTAAGCTTTTTTATCCTTCAAGGCTACCTGGATCTGCCACAGCTAGTGTTGGTGATCCTTCAAGGCTACCTGGATCTGCCACAGCTAGGGTGCTGAATGTAAAATTACCAAGAAAAGCTGTTAGTGAGATTGTTAAAGCGCCAAGTAGCAATAGTGTCTTTTTCATTTTATTTGTGTTTAAGATATAAAGTATTGAAATTATATATATAAATAATTAATATGTCAATATATTTGAATATGTAAATTTACTATATATAATGGAACATAATAAAAGCCTATTTGATGCGAGCGAAAAGACAAAGGAAAATAATGGGGAGAATAAGGTGCTAAGGCTATCTGAAATAAATAGTGGCATTGAGTCAATTATGGATGGGGGCAAAAATAGTGGCAATGAAGGTTATACTGATATTGTAAATGATTTTTCTAATTTTTTTAGGGAAATAGAGTCGAAGTATTGATTTCTTTATCTTTTAAGTACTATTATTCGAGCACAAAAAAAAGTTGAGAATGATTTAAAGCATAGTGGGTTAAAAAATAGGTTAAATGATCACTTTATTAGTTGGTTAATGTATTGATTTAATTATATAAATCATTTAATTTCTCAAAAATGAGGATGGTCAGTTGAATTATATAAAAGTATCGTACGTATAAGAAAAGGAATAAGTGGAGGTGACGAAGAACAAAAATCAAGATTATTAAATATTAATAACATCACTTCTGATAAGGATTTTTATACTTTCTGGCACTTGGCTCTATATGATAGAGGAGAGGAGGGGTGGCTTTCCCAAAATGTGCCTAATCTTGTTAAAGAAAAGGCTTGTGATGGAGAGGAAAAGAAGATTGTAGTTAGTATAGGTGAAAACAAATTTTGTATTAAGCCGGAGCGATATAACTATTTCATTCCTATAATTTTGGTATTTAATAGGTTTATGTCTGGTGATAGTATAAATGAGCAAAGTTCGAATTTACCTTCACAAATAGGCCAAGAAGTTAAATGAGATTTTTATATGGCTTATAAATTAATAGAGTTTTGGCAAAAGTATGAGGAAGCAACAAGTGCTTTAAATACTTATATTTCTTCGCTTCAAGCACAAAATTACTCATATGTATGATGGTGACTACTTAGGAATATTTTAGATGGCCAGGCATTTATCAATTATGATGAATTTTATGGGTGACTTTTGAAGGAAATTGAACAATTTATTGAGGATAGTAGTGAGATTATCAGGCTAGAGTCTCAAACAAATCTAATACCTTTTTGGTGATTTAAGTTAAAACTACTAGGTCAATTAGGTAAGAATGGCAACCCAAATATTAAGCAACAAATAGAAGAACTTTGGCGTAAAATATCTCTTACTTTGATATCATATTTTTGATTGGGAGAATTAAATGTAAGCAATTGGTATATAAGAATTTTATCAAGAATATTAGATAAGAGGCCAGATGAAATAATAGATGATGTTAAAATAAAATATGAGAATTTTGTTACTAAATTTGTAATGAAACCAAGAAAAAAATTCACTCCTCCTGAACTAATAAAAAATCTTGAGAACATGATAGGTCCAATTTGAGTAATAATATGGTATCCTGCTCAATCCAATGTAGTTGCATATTGAAAGGATTCTTATTACAAAGGTTTATTTTCTCAACAATATTTGGAAGATTTAAAAGAACGTTTCAAAAGCAATCCTGGAGGACGAGAGATGGTTGAGCAGATATGAGATATTTTGCTTCCATACGGTAGTTTTGCAAGATTGACTAATTTTTGAATTTCTGAAGGAGACGTGGCTCTTATCGTAGTGATAAGAGGAGGAAGGAACTTACCTCCTTTTAATGAGGATTTGCTAGATGTAATAACTAAAGCTATAAAAAAAGAGGGTTTTAATCTAAGAGCTTTATTGGATTTTTTTGTAATCTATGAAGCTTGAGAGACTAAAGAGCATTTGGAAAAAGTTGCTAAAGTTTATGAAGCCGTTTTAGGTTTTATTAATTGAAAATTTGAAGATAATGATAATGAAACAGGTATTTCACACATTGTCAAAAATGTAGTGGTAAGGTTAGGGCAACTATTTAGACCATCTTCAGGAGCTTGAAATGCTAATGATTTTTCAATGGACTCCCGATATCATGATATTGGTAAAATTGGTGATAAGCCTGGACTGCCTGGATATTATGTAAGTCTGTCAAGAGGGTTAAAAGATGAGGAAAAAAAGATTGTTGAGTTGCATACTATATTGGGAGCTGCATTGTTGTGGAAGTTTTGAAAAAATAATAGGAGGTTTACTAAAAGACTTTGGAATGCTAGTATGATTGCTTTACTTCATCATTCTTTGTCAAAAGGTTATCCATTTGAGATTAATATTACTGCTGAAAGATTTGAGCAACAAAAACAAGATCGGACTGAACAAATTGATCAGATCAAACAAAAATACTCCTTTGATTATTTTGATTATGCTCTAGACTTTTTGCAATCACTGTCTTTTGAAGAATTTACAAATTGGATTAATGAGAATAAAGCAAAAATCTTAGCAATCACTATAGCAGATATATATGATGCCTTACGTGAAGATAGACCCTATAGGCCAGGATTTGAACCTACGGTTGCTATTGAGGTTTTAAAAGAAGAATTAAAAGGCTTGAATGATCCTAAACATCCTTTTTATGAAATATGGAAGAATATAGAGCCTAAACTTACTCCTCAGTTTTTGGAAGAGGCAAGAAATGGATTAATATAATTTATAGTTCGCTAATTTCGTTTAATTTTTTAATGTAAGTTTCTAATTTAGTTGGATCATAATGAAAGTATTTGCCACTTATATTTCCTTCATCAATATATTTTTGTGGGTTTTTTATAGCATCATCAATCATCTCAAGTCCCAATAGCAATACAGCAATATCTCTGCCCCTTAGAGGAATTTTTACAACTTTGATATTTGGTATTTGATTAAAGAAGTGATAAAATGGTACCGAGGTTCTATTGTATAGCATAAATTTGTATAATTTTTCCATACCAAAGGGACCTTTGATAAGTTTGTTTTTTTCAAAATAATCTTGTGCCTTTTGCTTGATTTTTATCACTTTGTCTATATATGCTTGTATTTGGCTTTTAGTTGAGTCATCTATATGGTGTTTGATGTAATCCCACAAGCTTAGAACTTTTTGAATATATAAGTTATGTAGATCTGTTGGAGGTCTTAATCAATCCCGAATATATTTGTAAAAATTTAATTTGAGCTCTTTTTTGAGGCTTTGAGCTATGGTTTTTGAAACTTCTTTTGTATCTTCGATTTCTCCATAAGCAAGTTTAGCTAAATATTGATCCAGAAGTAAATTTTCTTTGCTAGTTCAAAAAATATTATGCTGTACAAAGATTTCTTTTAGATCCTTGATTTGATTGTTTAGCATCTCTTGTTTGGTAACATTATCCAGATCATTGTTTAATACTATCTTTTTGAAATCTGGTCTGATCGTTTTTTTAACTTCTAATCAATGTTTGATAACAAATCAGCATATATCTCTAGAAAAATATTTGTGTTCAGCCAAACATAGTCAATTTGCATATCTACAATAATCTCCATGCCCAAAAACTTCAAAATCAATATCTGGAAACTGTTGTGCTAAGTTTTTAATTTCAGTTGGAGTTAGTTCTCTTGGTAGTATAACTCTGTTTAGCTTAAATGGAGCATTTTTTATCTCTTCTAGTATAAATTCTATATGCTCTGCATTGTAAATTGTCCATATCGTTGAGAACGTAACTTTCCCTTGGTAGCCTATTTCTTTGAGGTACTCCAAAATTTCAGGAGCGCTTATAATTAGTCCATCAACTCAAGCTTTTAAAGCATCATCGATGATCTTTTGAATGTAAGGCATGGTGATATCTGAATAGTACCGGAAGTTAACAGCTAAAAACACTTCCGCATGGTTTTGATGTATATAGTCTACAGCTTGTTTCAAAGTGTTATAACTTGTGATTTGCTCATTTTCACCAAATCTACCGTTTGGAGAAAACTCAAAACCAAATTTTTGATGCCAATATGGAGGATTGTACCCAACGAAAAATTCGTTAATGCCTAAGTCTAAAAATCTATCAATAATTTGCTTAATAGCAGGATGGATTTTTTCATCTGTTGGAGTTCATTTTTTGTATCTTTTGTGTAGTTCTTTCTCAGCTATTCCAAAGCCTCATATTAGTTTGAAGTTTCTTTTCATTGTTTTAGATTAAAGGAGCATAAATTAGTCTGTTTTCATATTTTTGTAGAGTGTCTTCTTTGAAATTGAGATTTATTTGAGATTTGTATTGAGAATTTCATCTTTGCAATATTTTGTAGCCTACTGTATCAAAATTTTGTATGTTTAGATCATATTTTAGGCAAGTCCTGGGACAAATCTCATCAATTGCGTAGTATCCTCTCCTGACATTTTCAAGTGCAGAAGTATCGCAAAGTCTACCTACAAAGATTAGAGCATAAGGATAATAAATGTCTATAGGTATATCTTGTACTTGATACAAACTAGGATAATCTTGCTGGTAATCTATACCCGCCCTTTGAATGTTTTTTTTGTTTAAAAAACGTATAAAATATTTGTTATTTAATGCTGATCTTCAGAATCCTTGAAGTTGGTTTTGAGCAATTTGTTTTTTGAGCTGTTGGATTTCTTGAGGAGATTTATTTTTCATCATTTCTCCAGGGATATGGACATTCTTTTCTAATCCAAATGTATCTACGAGAGGATTTTTGAGAGTTTTTACTAGTAATCTACCTAGTATTGGTTTAAGATTGCTTAAGTTATGCTTTTTGATAAGCTGCCAGGTTCACCAATCATTGATAACTACCTCTACAATTTTAGTCTTAGGATTGATACTATGGGCATTTTGATTTAGATAAGCTAGGACTTCAATTATTCTATCTTTAATTTTTGTGTGCCCGTAATATGGAGTAACCATAACAAATTGTTTAATATCTTTGGTAACGTATTTTTTATCAAACTCTTTCATAAGCTGAATAGCTTCTTTGACTTCTGCCAAAGTGGGCATCAAATATTCACATTGTTCAGTACCAAAATAGAATCATTTAATATTTTTTATTGCATTGGACCCTAACGTTTTTCTTATTTGCATCGCACTTTGCACCTGTATCTCGTATTGAGGAGATAGTTGTTCGTAGATTTCTCAAGGTAAATTTTCTATAAACCAGCGAGCAACTTTTCTATCATCGCTGTATAATATACTTTCTAAGTTCTTAAAAATATTGTTGTTGTAAACGTGGATTCGTAGTTGCATATTTTAGCTAATTTATTTCACATAAATAAGGTCTTTCCATTGTTGGCCTTGAGCAGTCAAAGGTATAACTACAAAATATTTATCTTGAGCCTGTAGGAGTTTACCACCGTCTGGTACACTAGGTTGATTATCACATACAAAGATTTGTAGGTCAGGATTTGACTGTAGCTCGTCTGAGTTTTTGTAATAGATTGTATTAATTACATATTTGCAATCAGTAAGGGTCTCTCACTCATTAAGCAGCATTTGATAAGCTGCTGTTTTTGGGAAGTATACAGTAAATCAAGCTCTAAAGGTATAAGAATTCAGATCATCTAGGTTAGGCGTATCAGGTTGTACTTGGGGTTGCGATGGAGAGTCATTATTAGTTGTTGATTGTGTATTATTTGTAGGCTCGGAGGTAGGTTGAGTATTTTCAGTTATTGGTTCAAAGTAATTAAAATAAGATTTTATATAATCTTCTGACCCAAACATATTCATAAATTTATTTGGGAAAATCACTATCCAAGATCCAGTAGTCTCTGCATATCTAAAAAAATCTATACCATATTGGTTTGTGATAGGTGGAGATATATTTTTAAAGGTTTGATGCAATTGTTGGCAGCTCATACCAAATTCTTTGCATTCTTTAAGATATCATTTGAACTTTTCTTCACCAGATAGAGTTATTATTAAAATTCCATTGTTTAGCTTAGCATTGAATCCTGTATTAGTACCGAAGTTAAGTTGAAATCAAGCACCTGTAAAAGGGATAATATTTAACTTTGGTTGTTCCTCTTCGGGAGCTAAACTTTTGGCGTCAAAAACTTCTATCACTGGTAGACCATCAGGGGATATATCCCTTACAATCCCAGAGCTTATTAGTATAGGATTTTGTATATTGTTAAGATCTATTTTTTTTGATTTCACAGCGTATTGTTGTCATTGTGGTGTTGTTAGTATATGGGAAAAGGAGGTCGCATTATTAATACTTAAAGATGGAGCAATATTTCCGCTAAGTTGGCTTATCGGAGTGCCTATTGGTATTGCTTGATTTGGCTGATTTGGCTGATTATCAGCAGGTGGTAATATTATTTGGTCATTTTGTTGAGTATTAGAAACAGTGTAATTTGGGGTTTTTGAAAAATATTTCCCCAAAAATAATCCTCCTACAAAAAATAATATGATTACTCAAATTATAAGTCCTTGGTTTGCCCCTGATGATTTGGAAATTTTTCTATGCCTAAAGGTCTTTTTGGTTGGTGACATTTGCTTTTTGTGATATTTTAAAAACTGTTGGAAGTATACTAAAGATTTTATTCATCTCAAGTTTTAGTTGTGAACTGAAAAAGATAAAATATCATCTATTATTTGGGCATAAGTAGGATAATTTGTATCTATTTTACTTATTAAAAGGTCAGTCTTTTCTCTAAATATGGGGAATATTTCAAGAGAGGCTTCTATTAATGCAGAAAGATTATCCGAGGTTTTTAACAATTTAAAATTTCTTCATTTAAAAGGAGATAATATATAACTCTTTAGAGCGTCTTTGAAGTTGTAAGGAGCGAATAAGTACAATAAATTTTCTGTAACTAGCTTTTTTTCTATTTCCTCTATTGTATTTTCTAATTCTGGTAAAAGTTTCTTTGTTGGAGATGGAATATCTCCTGTAAAAGCTTCTGCTAGATCATGAAAAATGGCTTTGGATAGCAGTTCTTCTAAATTTTGTATCTCTTTTGTGACTCCAAGTATATAGGTTAGTGCGAATACTAAAAATGTGTGCTGTAATACGGACATATGATTTAATCTTTGAGTATTATTCCATCTTTCTACAAATTTTAGTTTATATAAGATTCTAGTTATCTTGTGTAGATTATCTGTGATTCATAGTTCTTTTATCAACTTGTTTTCCGTAGATTGCAGGAAACTAAATGGTCAATCATATTCATTTTCAAATATATTTTTGTTGTGTTCTATCTCTATCTGAGATACGATGCTTTTGCTTAGTTCGATGATTTGTTGCTCGATTTTCCTAGGAGGGTGTGTAAAAAATTTTTTAATTCAACTTTTTAGAGACAAAGGGATATTGCTTTGAACTAGATCATTTTTTAGTTTTTCCCACAATTTATCGTATATTTGCTTATAATCGTTTTTTATATAGTGCATCACATCTTTTTTGATATTTGAGAATTTGAAATCAAATAGGTGTCTCCAAAATAGGTATTCATATATTTTTAATAGATTGACCTCAACCTTTTGATTTTCTTTGATAATATTTGCAATTATATAAGCTAGTTGAATTTCTAAAGCTCCATGTTCCATCTGGGATATAAAAACTACCTTAGGGAAAGTATTCCGTCTTTGTATATAAATGCCAGCGAATAGCAAACTTATGAGTGGTTTAAAATCATACTTTGTTTGGTGGAAGGTATTGGTATTTGACATTATCATAGATGGTTATTGATAACTTCTCGGTCCTTTGCTATTTTGGGATCTCTTTTTAGTAGTTTTTGAAAGTTATTGATGGAATAGATTACACTGGAGTGGTTTTTCCCTCCAAAGTAATCTCCTATTTTTTCTAAGGTCCATCCAAATCTATTTTTGGCTAGATACATGAGCATTTGTCTAGCTATAGATATTTCTTTTTTTCTACTATCTCAACGTATATCTTGTGGAGAAATAGAATAGTAATTAGCTATGAAATCTACCAGTTTAGAAAAGCTTTTTTCATTGGTTGTGTTAAGTGATTGAGCAAATGTGGCAGATTGTATCGGAGTTTGCCCATTAGAATTAATAGGTATGCCCAATGTTTTGATAGCATTATAGACATCATCTTTTGTAAGCTCTCTTTTTTGAAGCTTTTTAACTGTTATGAGATGATTTAGAGCTCCTTCTAGTTCTCTGATATTAGTAGTTATATGTTTAGCAATGATTTCTAAAAATTCCATTGGCAAATCTTCTCACTTTTCAGCTAATTTTTGCTTTAGAATGGCTATTCTGGTTTCAAAGTCAGGGGGCTTGATATCTACTACTAGTCCCATTGCAAAACGAGACCTCAATCTAGCTTCTAGGGAACTTAAGTCTCTAGGTGGACGGTCAGAAGAAAGGATAATCTGCTTCCTCTTGAGATAAAGTTCATTAAAGATATTGTGAAATATTTCTTGGGTTTTTTCTTTTTCTGCCAGGAATTGGATATCATCAAGTATCAAGATATCTAATCCTTCGAGCTTTTTGATGAGTGAAGATAATTTGTTCCCTTTAATGGCCTCAATGATTTTGTCTATAAATTTAGTAGTAGGTAGGTATACTATAGTTTTATCTGGATGGTTTTTTAGAGTGTAGTTTCAAATAGCCTGCAAAAGATGGGTTTTTCCTAATCCCACATCTCAGTATATAAATAAAGGATTATATACTTGTCCTGGCTTTTGAGCCACAGCTTGGGCAGCACTGAAAGCTAGCTGATTGTTGGCTCACACGATAAAATTTTCAAACTTATATTTAGGGTTAAAAAGGATTCCAAAATAATCTGTGAGTATTTTTTTTGTTTGTTGATCTAATATAGGAACTTCCTTTTGTTGAGTTTTTAGGACTTTTTTTAAATCTATCAATAATGGATTTTTTTTATCATTTAAGGAGGGATCTACTTTTAGGCTAATCCCAAATGCTGGATTATATAATTCTTTTGTTATTTCTTCGAGTAGAGGTTTAAAAAATTTTTTTACTTGTAATAGCATAAATTCGTTGGGAGCTCCTATTATCACTTTCTTTTTTTTCTCATCAATATCTATTATAGCTACATTTTGAAGTAGTGATTTAATTTTTTTGATATCTTCAATCGTGGATAGTTTTTCAATATATTTGTCCCACAGTGCTTTGAGGAAATCTATTTTGGCTTTGTCCATAATATATGAAATAAAAAGTTAATTTTTTATAGATTACGAATATTTTCATTGTTTGCAATGGGTGTTATCATTGAGAGACTGCATCGTTTCAAGTAGTCTGTAAAAGTTTGGTTTGGTTCTCTATGATTAGAGACTGAATTATGTCATCTATATTTCCATCCAATATATCTGGCAAGTTGGACCAAGATTTTTTAATACGATGATCTGTAACTCTGTCTTGAGGAAAGTTGTAAGTCCTGATTTTTTCTGACCTATCTCAGCTTCCAATTTGATTAAGTCTAGCTTCTTTGAGTTCTTTTTCCTTTTTTTGCTCTTCAAGTTGATAAAGTTTAGCTTTTAATATTCTTAAAGCTTTTTCTTTGTTTTGTAATTGGGACCTACTATCTGAAACTGTCACAACCAATCCACTTGGCTTATGGGTTATTCTAACTCATGTTTCATTTTTATTGGCATGTTGTCCTCATGCACTTGAAGCTGCAAATGTATCCATTTCCAAGTCTTCTTCCTTGATATCAATATCCACATCATCTATTTCAGGCAACACTGCTACTGTGACAGTTGAAGTATGAATTCTTCAGCCGGACTCTGTTTCCGGAATTCTTTGCACTCTATGAACCCCACTTTCAAATTTGAGTTTTGAATATACTTTATCTCATGAAATCTTAACTACCGCAAATTTAGTCCCCCCAATATCTGATTGGGAATGGTCTATTATTTCTGCTTTTCGTCATTGACGTTCTGCATATCTAAGATACATCCTTAATAGCTCTGATGCAAACAACGCTGCTTCGTCTCATCCGGCAGCTGGCCTTATTTCCAAATATATATTTCTTTCATCATTAGGATCTTTAGGTAAAAGATGTATTTTTATCTTTTTTTCTAGTTCTTGTAAATTTTTTTGTGCTTCTTCATATTGAGACTTTGCCAGTTCAACTAATTCCGCATCCTGTTCGTCTTCTAGTAATTGTTGGGCTTCTTTAAGCTGAGCATGGTATTTTTTGTAAGTTTGGACTAATGCATTGAGCTCTTCTAGTTCTGATAGTTGTTTGTTGAGACTAATTATTTTTTCAATTTGACTGTTTTCAGATGCTTTAAGGAGCTCATTTTTTAATTGATGGTATTTTTTTTGGATTTCTTCTATTTTTTTTAAAAAATCTTCCATCTTAATTTCTTATTTGTGAATAAATATGCTAAGAATAAGTCCTCGGGTTATGGTAAATATCAATAAAATTAAGTTTGACCAGTGATCCAAAAATAAAAAAAGTTGTTGTTGAAATGTTATAAACATTAAAAACACAAAAAGTGCTATTTGATAGTAATACTGAGCTATTAAAGTTTTGATTGGGGGGTAAAAATATTGGACGATTCTATATCAATCCAAAGGAGGTATAGGTATTAAATTAAAAATGGCTAAATAAACATTGTATTTTGCTATAAGATTTAACAAAAGAATTATTCGAGAATCCATACTCAAACCCGTTATAATCAAAATAGAAGATATACCAATACTAAAAAATGCTATTAAAAGATTAGAGAATGGTCAAGCTAAAGCTACTAGTAACTCATCGCGTAGTGGGTTTTCAAAATACCTAGGATTGATTATAACAGGTTTGGCCCAACCGATCTTTACTATAAACAACATTATGAGTCCTATTGGGTCAATATGAGCAATAGGATTAAGTGTTAGTCTACCCTGAATTTTGGGAGTAGGGTCTCCCAATTTAGTGGCTACTCGTGCATGGGCAAACTCATGTATTGATAGCGACAAAAGCAAAATAACTATCAGAATTAAAGATATGATATCCATTGTGATAAATACTTGAATAAGTTAAAAGCCTAGTGAGGAATATATGAAATTGAAAAAATTTTGCACGTTGTAAAGTTTTTCTTTGTCAAGTTGAGGTTTGTATAGCAATCTAACTTTTTTAAGCCGTTCTTCTAATAGACTGAGGTCATATAATCTCAATGGAATATAAATGTTGGAATTAGGATTAACTTGGAATTGGATAATCTTTTTGCCTAATATTACAAAGGGAAGCTCTCTAGCATATAGCTTGTTTATTTCTTGGAGAATTTGTTGTTGGTTTTGAGGAGAGCTTATTCGATACTGATTTACCAAAGAGGCTAGTACAGTGTTTGAATATCTAGATGGATTTATTAGAGGGTCTTTGGAAATTAAAAGTGGTGATATATCTTTTTTGAGGCCCATTTTTAGCGGAGATATAAATATATCATAGTTTCAACTGCTTAAGGTTTGACGTAAGCTTTCACCTGTAAGGGGTATGTATTCAAAGTAATCTGCTATTTGTAAGTTTTGGGCTATTTTTTTGGTGTTTGAAATTATAACATTGCTTACTTCATCTGGCAAATATATTACCTTAATAGGCTTTTTTATCTGTATTAATTTAGGTGTTGTTTTTTGTTTAGGTTGGGGCTCTTGTTGCCAATCTGAAGGTTTGTTTTGTACCCATAAAGTTATTTGATATGTGGCTATCTTTTGATCTTGGTCATAAAGATTTATGGTATACGTATTTTTGCCTATTTTGATATTTCCAAATCATGGTGCTAAGTTGTACAAAAAGTTGTCTTTTTTGAAAGATTTTGGGAAGTATTCAACTCCACCATTTGCTTGTATGCCTACTTTAATACCTTGGGCAGGTAAATATATGTGTAAAGTCTGTTTGACGGGCAGTTTAGGTATATAATAAAATGCAGCTTGAGATTGGCTGAGTTTGATAAGAAATGGATTTTGGTCTATAGTCACAAATTGAGGCTGCTCCTTTTGCTTAAGTTGTTCTCAGGTAATAGGAGTAGGGGCTGGTACCCATACGCTGAAATTTCCTGAAAGATAATCTAATAACTCTCCAGTGGTGGATGAGGGGATATGATTGAATATAAAATGATCTTTGATTAGGTAATTGATTCAATTTTGCTGCAAAAATTTTTGTTCTCCAGTTAAAAAGTAATTGTTTAATATGCCTCCTAATATGTGTCTACCTTTGGTGTCAATTTTTCCTTGAGTATTAAAAAACACTACGTAAAACGTATTTATAATACTATCAGATGTATTGAATCCAGAGATTGGAGTCCTGCTGATATAAAAATCTACATATTCTTGCTTTGTATGTTTTTTGATATATTGTAAAAGGTCATTTTGGGTAGCAAATTTTTTTAATTGGAGATTATTTACTCACCAGTCAGGACAGTTTTCCAAATCCAATACTAAAGAATCAACATCTTGGATACCTTTTTTAATTTTTGCACAAGAAGAATTTACTAAGTTGACGCTCATCATTGAAAGATAAGTGGTTTGAGAGGTGTCTTTGAGAATATGAGCTGGTAAAATAGGGAAGTTAAAAAATATTTGATTGTCTATACTTGGAGATGGGAAGGTCACTTTCAGAAGTTCTTTACCTGTAAGATATTCAATTTTGATATTTTTAAATGGCTGGAGGGTGTCAATATTTCGAATATTTTTTTGAATTATATCTTGATATGTAAACAATAAGTCTTTATTAGTTATAGGAACATCATCTGACCAGTTTAAGTCAGGTTTCATTTTGATCAAAAAAGTTTGATAGTCTTTGGTTTTGACATCACACATATCCTCGTGAAATATTATATTTATTCCTTCAGTAGTAGCTTTGAGACAACTTTTGAAAAGTATATTTTGAATATATCTATCCTGAGGATCAAAACTCATATAAGGGAGATAGACAGGAGCTTTTAGGGTAGCTTGGAATATCACTCCACCCTTTACAGGAATTTTTTGGGCAGTATATTCTATATAATTGTAAAAAAGATGGGCACTTATCAATACCCAGATAGCAGTTATGACTATATACCATAGTCTAGATAATTTTATTTTACTCATTATTAGTTGTGGAAGTAAGGTAGCAAAACTGCAGATATGATAAATATTGCTATACTTATATTAGCTACTTTTTTTAAGGTGGTTTCTATGGATTTTTTGCTTCCATATTCATTGGAGCCTCCAATTCCAGATATTCAAAATCCTAGCCCTCATTTTGGAGACATCATAAGTACTGATAAAACAAATAACAATCCGCTTACAATTAACACAGCTACCAATAAAGTATACATCTGATTTTCTTTGAATTTAAATAACTAAAATTATACTAAGTAATACTAATTTAGTTGTTTTTTTCAACTTGAAAAATTTGAAGAAGTGTATAAAATTTATGAGCTTTTGCTGGAGGTACTCTGTAAAAAGCAGAGAGGAAAGTCCGTACATCGCAAAAAGGGTAGTCTCTAACGGAGATTGAGCTATTTGGCAAAAGGAAAGTGCCACAGAGACGTAAACTACCTTGCTAGTCAAGGGAAAGGTGCAACGGGGAGGTTCTCGTTGGACAAAACGGGATACTCCTGCTCTTGCTAGGTGAGGCCTGGTAAGAGGGTAAACCCTACCCGATGCAAGCCTTTGGGTGCTTGATGCCAGCTATAAGCTGGTCTAGATAAATTCCTCCGAAATTCCAGAATACGGCTTATAGCAAAAGCTCCCGCTTATGCGGGATTTTTTTGTTTGTATTGTGTTGTGTTACATTACATAGGATATTTATTCAAATGATATTGATTTTATTTAAAAAATATGTATTGTATAAAAAACAGTTAAAATTTATTTTTTAAAAATATGCTATGTGAAAAAATAATGTATTTGAAAATCTTTCTATTGAAGATGCAAAAAATTCTTCAGCTATAGCTGATTTGTCAGATTCGGTTCGTACTGCTCTTGCTATGGTGTTTGATAGGGAATATTATAGAAGATATTCTTTTGGGGGGAAAGGGCCTGATAATGAGATGATAGGAATGTTGGAGGAGAATGTACAACCAGGAACACCGTTGAGTGAGATGGCTAGGATTATAGATGGCTTTTTAAAGGTGAAGTCTTTTTCACGCAATAGGGATATAGCATCTATCTTGAGAATAGTTAATGATTCTGAAAAAGATGAACTTCGACGGGCAATTATTAATGCTATCAATAATAAAGAGATTAAATTTCCATCAGACGTGCAATTTTTGTACTTATTCATACAGGAAGTTAATGGAAGCTGTGAAACTCCATCAGATCTTGAGCAAGTATTTGGAAGATTGAAGCTAATTGTAGAAAAGTTTCCAGGTGAGTTGGAGGATCTGCCTTATACGGTTGCACAGTGGCTTTGATTGAATCCAACGGTTTTGGAAATGTGGCTGGATAAGCTAAGGGAGGTTTATGAAGAAGGTGACAAGCTAAAACGAATTAGAAATCCAAATTGAAAAATTCATAAAATCTTACCAAAAGCCAAACCAGATAATTTAAGATTAATTTTGGAGCATGTTTCATCTATGGAAGAACTTAAAGCTCTTAAAGATAGCCCGTTTGATTATCTACTCTTAGAGCTCCCTACTAGTACCTTGCGTGTGTTTTTAGAGTTCTTTAAGATACCTGAAGATTGATTAGGAGTTTTGTCCCCTTTTGGAAAATGAAGAGAAAATATGGGGATACTTAAAACTTTATGAGAAAAGGATATTGAAGAAGTTAAAAGGTTGTTTGGAGAGCTTGATGAAAGGTGGTCTAAACTTAAAGGTGATGAGAAGGTAATTCTTTTGTTAAATGGTGAGGTAGGTAAGTGATTGTTAGCTGAATGGTATGCTACTTCTGGAGATTATTATAATGATGAAGGATATTAATGATAGTTCTGAGGGTTATAATATTTTTAGAGAGATAAAT
>JALTWR010000010.1 GCA_027046965.1 Candidatus Altimarinota bacterium
CCCCCTGGGGGCTTTTCAATTATTCTTGACAAATAACTTTTAAAATATTATTATTTTATATTGGAGGGGCCTTTAAAGTCCTACACCTCCTAAGTTTTTTCACCAACTCTTCCAATTTGCTATACTGTCCCCCTCCAGTCCCCACTCGGGAAACCCGAGTGGGGTTTTATTATTGTCTTAGCTTAAAATCTCTTGCATTTCCAAAAATTTTGATTAATATGATTTAGCACTTTATTTGACAAGGTGCTATAAAAATAAAGGAAAATTTAATTCTTTAAACTTAAAATAAAATGCCAAATTTCGAAATTTATACTACCAAAGCAGCTGAGGCTGTCCAACATGCTCATGATTTAGCATTAAATTCTCGTCACACGGTTATTGATGCCGGGCATTTGCTAAAAGCGATGATGGAGCAAAAAGATGGCTACATTCCATTAATCTTTAAGCAGTTAGGGGTAGATCAAGCTCAGATAGAGCAAGCCTTATCTCAATATCTTGCTCAAATACCAACAGCCACTGGTAATTACCAGATAGGTATTTCTCATGAGTTAAATAGAATTCTTACCGAAGCTGAACAGATTGCAAAATCTATGGGCGATCAATATGTAACTACCGAGCATTTGCTTTTGGCTATGCTTAGGGGGCCATCTGATATTGCTAGATATGTATTGGCTCCTGCTGGAATTACTGAACAAAAGGTAAAAGATGCCGTTAAGCAGATTAGAGGTGATAAAAAAGTTACTAGTCAAGATCCTGAAGTTAGTCTTGATGTTCTCAATAAATATGGAAGAGATCTTACCAAAGAAGCTCAAGAAGGCAAGCTTGATCCGGTAATTGGGAGAGAAGATGAAATTAGGAGAACAATTCAAATATTATCTAGAAGGACCAAAAATAATCCTGTATTGGTTGGTGATGCAGGTGTTGGTAAAACGGCTATTGTTGAATGATTAGCACAAAAGATTGTAAAGTGAGAGGTGCCTGATATCCTCAAGGATAAGAAAATTATTGCACTGGATATGTGATCTTTGATGGCAGGAACTAAGTATAGGGGCGAGTTTGAAGAAAGGCTCAAAGCTTTGATGGATGAACTTGAAAAATCTGAGGGTAAATTAATTCTTTTTATTGATGAGTTGCATACCATAGTAGGTGCAGGTAAGGCGGAAGGTAGTATGGATATGGGTAATATGATAAAGCCTGCATTGGCTAGATGAACAATTAGAGTAATTGGAGCGACTACTCTTAATGAGTACCGTAAGTATATTGAAAAAGATCCCGCTCTTGAAAGGAGGTTTCAGCCTGTAATGGTAGATGAGCCTAGTAGAGAAGATGCTATAGCAATACTTAGAGGTATTAAAGACAGATACGAGGCACATCATGGTGTCAGGATTTCAGATGGGGCTGTGGTGGCTGCAGTAGATCTTTCTATTAAATATATTCCAGACAGACGTTTACCAGATAAGGCCATAGATTTGATTGATGAGGCAGCAGCTAGTGTAAAAATGGGGCTTACTTCTATGCCGGAAGAACTTGTACAACTCGAAAAGAGAATTAGGCAGCTTGAAATCGAAAAAGAAGCTTTAAAGCTTGAACAAGGTAAAAAAGCTGAAGACAGAATTAAAATTATTGAAAAAGAACTTGCTAACTTAAAAGAGGAGTATAATAAATTAAAGCATGAATGGGAACAAGATAGACAGCTTTTGTTGGAAGCAAAAGAGTTAAAGGAACAGATCCAAAAGCTTGAGCATGAAGCTGAACTTGCCGAAAAGCAAACTGATTATAATAAAGTAGCAGAATTGAGATATGGTAAAATTCCTGAGCTTCAAAAAAAATTGGATGAAGTCGAAAAAAAGATAGAACAGGCAAAAAAGGAGGGTAGGTTGGTAATTAAAGATGTAGTGGAAGCGGAAGATGTGGCTAGTATTATAAGTAAATGGACTGGTATCCCTGTTAGCAAGCTAGTGGAATCTGAAAAAGAAAAATTAGTTCATCTTGAAGATTTTCTCAAGCAGAGAGTTGTTGGACAAGATCATGCCATCAAAATAGTAGCCAATGCTATTAGACGTGCTAGGGCTGGTCTCAAAGACCCCAATAGACCTATTGGTTCATTCCTTTTCCTTGGACCTACAGGTGTTGGTAAAACGGAACTTGCTAAAGCGTTGGCTGATTTCTTGTTTAATGATGAAAAAGCTATGATAAGGCTGGATATGTCTGAATATATGGAAAAGCATAGCGTGTCTAAGCTTATAGGTAGTCCTCCAGGGTATGTTGGGCATGAGGAAGGAGGTCAGCTAACTGAAGCGGTAAGGCGTAGACCTTATAGTGTGATTTTGCTCGATGAGGTAGAAAAAGCCCATCATGATGTATTTAATATTTTGCTTCAAATTTTGGATGATGGTAGGCTTACAGATAGCAAGGGAAGAACTGTTGATTTTAAAAATACGGTAATAATTATGACCTCCAATCTTGGTTCAGATATTATTATGGATAAATTAAAGCCTTTGATGGATGATCCGAAGGTTGATGAAGATGCACTTCATAAGATGAGAGAGGAAGTTGAAAAAGAGTTAAATGAGAAGGTAATACCTAGATTTTTTAGACCAGAATTTATCAATAGGCTTGATGATGTGGTGGTATTCAATCCACTTTCAAACAAGGTATTGAGGGATATTGTCGATATTCAACTTCGCAGATATCAGCAAATGTTGGAAAAAGATAGAGATATTAAGTTAGAGGTTACAGATAAAGCCAAAGATTTCTTGGCGAGGGTTTGATGGGATCCAGTATTTGGTGCTAGACCTTTGAAAAGAGCTATCCAAAGGTATTTGCTTGATGAGCTCGCCTTAGAAATTTTGGAGGGAAAAGTCAAGGAGGGAGATATAGTTATTGTAGACTATGATGATAAAAAGGATAGATTGATATTCAAAAAAAAATAAGAGGGGAGGCCTAGTGTCTCCCTTTTTTATATTTTAAAAATTTAAGTATATGAAGGTCTTAGATGAAAAAAATTTAAAATGGAAAATCGTGGAGACCAAGACTTGAGCAAAGCTTATTGTAATTGAGAATACTCCGGAACATTTTTGGATTGAGCAAAATCCTTTGAAGGATAGCAAATACGGAGTGGCCTACAGACAGCTAAAAGAGCTTTATCCTGATCTTTATCTTTTTTGGGAGGTAAAAGATTGAAGATTTACAGGGAGACTTAAGATAGAGATGATAACCAATAAAAAGGTTATGGATAAATTTATTGAGAGTCTATTGGGAAATAAAAATTTTATGAAATACAAAGATATTGAATCCAATGAGTAATTTAATCCCGGTAGATTCTAACAGGTATTTTGGCATTGGCAGGTATCATTTCAAATAATTTTTTTGCATATATTCCAGGAAGCCTTATACATCCATGGGAATTGGGTGTTCAATCTGTGTATCCCATATGAATAAAATATCATCATTCTCCAAGGTAGATTGACCATGGCATAGGACCGGGGAAGGATTGAGAGATGTATGCTTTTTCTTTGAAGTCTGTTTTGAATGCTCGGAAAGGAGTTTGATGATTTGAATCTCACGGAGAAGCCAATGAGGCTAGCTTTATCTCTTCTCCTTCAAAATAAAACAAATAAAAAAGACCTTGATAAGACAATACTACTATTTCATTTTTAAAACTTTTTAATCTTTGGGCCTTGGTAATTGCTCATTTGGGAATATTTGGATGAATATTTGGAAAGTTGTTGATATATATGTCTTCTCCTTGTTTGATAGCTTGGTAACAGGTTTGGAGAGCTGCATTTTTCTCTCAACATATTTCTAAACTTAAAACCAATATCAATCTTTCTTTACTCCATCAGTGTTTGCGAGCATAATCAAGCCGAGTGACTATTATGTCTTCTCAAAGGAAATCATAAATGTTTTGTTTTTGGGCAAAGATTTCTCTAGCTAGAGCAGATAATTCTCCTTTAAGTTTTGATATTTGTTCTTCTCTTTTTTCGGGTGTTAGCCTATTGGCCATTGGAATTTAAAATTTGATTAATAAAGTTTTCATATTTTGAAGCCAAGCAGGGGTCTATTTGCTGAAGCCTGTTTAGTAATTGTTGTAATCTTTGTTGGGCTGCATCATGTTTTGATCAAGGAGACAAGATATTTAACAATAGTTGCTTTAATCAATTTATAACTTTAGCAGTGGAGACCGGGTGTTTTGGCGCTGGTTTGGGTTTCTCAATTTTGACGTTGTAGGAAGTTCTAACTTTGTTGGAAGGAGTGATGGTTATTTTTAATCCTTCTTTTCTCCCTTCATATACTATTTTTATAATAATTTTTATAATATTTTGTCATATTTCATTAGCTAATCTAGAGGTATACATTTGAAATTCTTTACCCATTAATTCATTAAGTATCTCAGATAGATTTGGTGGTTCTAATAGTTGTATCAAAAAAGGAGCATAAGATTGTATCTCATATGGAGCTATATTTAATATTAAACTTTCTCACTCTTTTTGATATCCAATAACTGCCCTTGCTATTTTCCCCTCTCAAGGAGTTTCTTGTACTAGAGATATATCGCCCTTTCATGAGTTTATGGGATCTATCTCTATTTGATAGCTAGGTGAGGAAGGCTCTCTTTCTAACATATTTGTGATGGCAGATATCGCTAAATCTTTTAAATTATACTTGTAAACAACTAAAAACACAAATTGAAACTAGCTTTTAAATTCTTAAACTAGAGTTGGTAGTTTTTTATTTTGGTTTAACAAAAGTAGATGAGTGAGCAAGTTCAGACAAGAGAGATAGTTTTTCCAAAGCCTATTGAGGATGAAATTAAGCAATCATACATAGATTATGCGATGTCTGTAATTGTTTCTCGTGCATTGCCAGATGTACGTGATGGGCTTAAGCCTGTGCAAAGAAGAATACTTTATGCTATGTATAGAGAGGGACTTTTGAGCAACAAAAAGCATGCTAAATCCGCTGCTGTGGTAGGGGAGGTGTTAAAAAAATATCACCCTCATTGAGATAGTAGTGTGTATGATGCTATGGTCAGGATGGCTCAGCCTTGGAATCTTAGATATCCTTTGATAGATTGACAGGGGAATTTCGGCTCTATTGATGGGGATTGACCAGCTGCTCAGAGATATACTGAAGCTCGTCTTACTCCTATTGCTGAAGAGATGCTTCAGGATATAGATTTGGACACTGTAGATTGGCAAGATAATTATGATTGAAGCACCAAGGAGCCTAAATTTTTGCCTACTAAGTTTCCCAATCATTTGGCCAATGGTACTATGGGTATTGCAGTGGGGATGGCTACTAACATGGCTCCCCATAATCTGGGGGAGGTTATAGATGCTCTTAAACTTTTGCTTAGAAATCAGAATGCTGATATTGAAGATATAATGCAAATTATCAAAGGCCCAGATTTCCCAACTGGAGGTATCATTTTTGATCCTGAGCAAATCAAACAGGTATACGCCAAATGAAAAGGTGGGATAATAGTACGTGGTAAAGTTCATATTGAAAAAGTAAAAGGTCATGATGTAATAGTGATAGATGAGCTTCCATATCAAGTAAACAAAGCATCTTTGGTTAGTAAGATATGACTTTTGATACAACAAAAAAGGCTTGAATGAGTAGCGGACATCACTGACGAATCAAATAGAGATCAAATTAGGATAAGTATTACTTTAAAAAGAGGAGTTGATCCTCAAAATATTTTGACTTTGCTTTACAAATACACTGATCTGCAAACTACTTTTAATATTAATAATGTCATTTTAATTGAATGAGGCTTGCAGCCAGCTCTTTTGAATATCAAAGATTTGCTTTGGGAGTTCTTGCAATTTAGAAGAGAGGTGGTTTTACGTAGGTCTAAATATTTGCTTCAAAAAGCTCAAGATAGATTACATATTTTAGAAGGGCTCAAAAAAGCCATAGATATATTGGACGATGTAATAGCAACTATCAGGGCATCTCAGACTAGGTCCGAGGCCAAAGAGCAGTTGATGAAAAAGTTTGAATTCACTGATCCTCAAGCAGAGTATATTTTGATGCTTAGATTGCAGACTTTGGTTGGTATGGAGCTTCAAAAAATTTTGGACGAGATTGAGCAAAGGCAAGCAGAGATTGCTAAGCTGGAGGATATTATCAACAATCCTGCTTCGTTGGATAAAGTGGTTGAACAAGAATTTGATTATATCAAAGATAAATATGCTGATGCTAGGAGGACAGAGGTTGTAGATGATGAGACTGTTTATGATCTTGAGTCTAGAATTAAAAAACTTAAGTCAGCAAAAGACGCTTTTAAGGAAAAGGTTATTTTGCATGTTGACTCACAATTTGGAATAAGGGTTTTGTATCAATCTAGGATAAATATTATACCTGAACATACTTTAGAGATTATTCATACCCATAATCAGGATAAGCTTATAGTAATTACATCCAAAGGAGAGATAATTAGCAAGCGTCTTAAGGATTTAGGAAGTTTTACGATCAAATCTAATCCTTTGGATCTCAAAGAAAAGTTTGAATTAGAAGGGGATATTGTTTATGTGGGTACATTGGAAAAAAAGTTTGATTATATTGTGATGTTGACCAATCAAAATAATATCAAAAAAGTCACCAAACAACTAGTTGCCAGTCTTAAAAAAACACCAACTAAAATCATGAAGCTGGCAGAATGAGAAAAAATAATCAAGGCAATAGATGTAAATGAATGAGATACAATAGTAATAATTACTAAAAAGGGTATGATTTTGCTCTTTAAAGAAAAGCATATCAGAGCTTCAGGTAAAGTTGCTTGATGAGTAAAAGCAATAGATTTGGAAGCAGGAGATGAAGTGGCAGATATGACCAAAAATCAGGGAGAGATGTTCGTGTTTGTTCATAGTCAAAAAGGTGGTAAACTTATAGCTCTGGAAGATCTCAAAGAGCAAAAGAGAGCACAACGTGGATTGGTAGCGACAACTCTCAAAGAAAATGAAGAACTTAGAGGAGTGTTGAGTATTGATGATGGAGCGATAACTTTGAGATACAAAGATTGAGCACTTTGAAAGATTCATTCTAATGATGTGAAACTTAAAAATAGATATACGCCATTGGATCAAATTTCTGAAAAAGAGGTGGAGAGTGTTTTTAGACCTTGGGAGGAAAAAGATAATCGTTTATTTGAGGACAACAAAAAGGAGTGAGAGGAGGCACTAAATTAAATCTTATATAACAAAGATGATACTAATATGGGGTAAAGGTAGGGTATGAGAAGGTATAAGAGATTTTTTGAACTATTTTTGAATTGAGTATGAGATAGTTGATGACAAGGATTGCTTGGACAGATGAAGATTGACAACAGAGTGTATATGAAGTTTAGAAGAGACAGAGTGGATTATTCCATCTCCTTGAGTGCCTTCCCACCATGCTCTTTATAGCAATTTTAGAGAAAAATTGGTTTGAGAGCTCGATTTGGTGTGGGATATATTGCAAAAACATAATTTGGATAATAGATTTCGTTTTGTTTGAGTTACTGGGACAGATTGAAAATCTACAGTTTCTCATTTGATACATCAAGGACTTGAAAGATTATGAAAAAAAGCGTTTTTGGCTGGCAATTTTGATGTACCTTTTGCAAGAGCCATTTTAAATAATTTGGACAGCTGAGGGATTGGTGTTGTGGAAGTATCATCTTTTATGGCATATTTGATTAAACAAATACCTTTTGAAATAGTGGCCTGGACAAATTTTGCAGTAGATCATTTAGATTGGCATAGAGATTTAAAGGATTATTTTGAGGCTAAGGTTAACTTGGCAAATAGGGCACAAAGGGTCCTAACCTGATTTGACTTGGAACAAGTAGCTAAAGAACTGGGTGTTGATATTAGCTATTTGCAGTGGCAAAGAGTGGATGAGGAGAGCTTAAATATAGCAAATCCTTTCCTTGTGGGGCAGCATAATCAAAAAAATCTAGCTTTGGCTGGTGCAGTTTTACAAGGTTTGGGATTTGAATTAGATCATATCAAAAAAGCCCTTTCCCCTATCAAAGGCTTACCTCATAGAATTGAGTTTGTGGGACAAACTGATTGGGGGGCAAAAGTTTGGGATGATGGCAAGTCTACCACTCCTCAGGCTTTATGAGCAGCTCTTGGTGCGATGGAGGATAGAGTTGTTCTTATAGCTTGATGATATGACAAAGGCGCAGATTTTGAGATATTAAAAGATCTATTCAAAAGTAAGGTATCCTTTGGAGTTTTCTTGTGACAAACATCTTCTAGATTTGCTAAGATTTTTGATCAATTAGGCATCAAGTATGTAATTGTCAATAGCATGGAGGAAGCTGTGAATAGAGCATTAGATTATTCTCATCAAAATTGAGTAAATAACATTTTGTTCTCTCCTGCTTGTGCAAGTTTTGATATGTTCAAAAACCGGAAAGATAGAGTTGAAAAATTCCTTAAAGCGGTTAAAAACTCATTAAATTAGGTTTATTAATAACTTAAATAAAATGAAAAAGATTTTTAGGGGGTTTACATTGGTGGAGCTAATAGTGGTGATAGCAATATTGGCGATATTGGCTATAACAAGTTTTGTGGTGTTGAGCCAGTGGTTTGTAAAGAGTAGGAATATAAGGAGAGTAGCTGATTTGCAGTGACTAAAGACAGCATTGAATAGTTATTATTATAGTAATTTTAAGTATCCTATGCCAGGAGAGGCGATAGAAATAAGGGATGAGAATGATGAGGTGATATGATATCAGTGACTATTTGATGAGAGTGTATGAGGTCAGATGAGAGAGGTAACGAAGGTGCCACAGGATCCATTGGACAAAGAATATTATGGATATAGCATTTTGGTAAAAAATGGAGAGTGATACGAGTTAGTGGCATTTTTGGAGGTAGTGGATACTAATTTGTTGTGAGGAGTGGATAAAGCATATGCGATAAGTTTGAGTAGTAGGGTACCGTATGTGATAGGAGAATATCAAGAGAAATGAGATTTTCATTTGAAGCCATTGACGTTTATTCATCCAGATTATGGAGTGATAACAAGCCTGATACTCTGAAGTGGATGATATGTGAAGATAGACACAAATACATTGACGTGATATGAGAGTAGTGGATGAGTGGTATGAGGTGTAAATGTGGAGTGATGAGAGTTTTGGGTGGCAGATGTGATAGAAATATATCCGTCGGGAGTAATAGATCCTAATCAGGTTTCTCAAGCATTGCCAGTAGTTGGCGGAGTAAGCTCTTCTACAGTTTCTACACAAGCCAGTGGTTATATGTGGTTAATTACTTGAGGTGGGTATGATCGGGTTACCTCTAATATAGCTTATGACAATGGTTTTGTGTATGTGGTTTGAAACGTTCGAGGAGATGATAATATAAATAGCGGGTTTGTTGCCAAGTTGGATATGTCTACGGCTGTTCCTACTCCTGTACGAGTGACATATATTAGTGGGGTAGAACTAAAGAAGGTAGTTCCGTATCCATGAGGATGAGATTTGTTTGTTTTTTGAAATACTCAATGAGGATATTTTGCTAGTGAATTATCGGATATATTTGTCTCTAGATTGGATTCTAATTGAAATATATTATGGCAAAAGGCGTTAGGAGATGCGGGTACAGATATTTACGAAAATCTATTTAGTGATGCAGCGCGGTTTGGAGAAGGAGACTTGTTTATATTGGGCTATACAACAAGTTCTACAGCCAATAAAGATGGTAGGAGGATGTTAGTTCATCTTGACTTGTTAGGAAATCATCTTTTGAAGAGGTATTTGGGTAGTTGATGAAACTTCCAACCTGAATATCTTAAGGCAGATAACTTGAATTTTCGTCTATATTTGGCATGAAATACTACTATAGCTCCTTTTGGTTATAAAGATATGTTTTGGTGAGAAATTAGTACAACTTGATTGATGCTTTGGGCAAGACATTTTTGAAGCTGAGGAGAGAGTTATTCTTTAGGGTCAGTGGAAGTATATAATAATGAGGGTCTATTAACCTATAGATCTCCTCAATATATAAACATAATCTCAGACAATAAAACTTCTTTTGATCAGAAGCTTATTTCAGGATGAACCGCTTATTATTCATTCCAAATGACTACCCTTGTTAGTAACAGCTCTTATTATTGGTGAGGTAGATTAGAACTGGCTTCGAAATGAACCTGTTATTGAGTTGTATTTGAAAAAGATTTAGCTAATTGAATTATCCGAGCAAAGAGATTAGGGGGAGAGGTGTTATTGGTTGATAATATGGTTAAATTATCTAATGGTAGCATAGTTGGAATTGGAAATTGAGGTGTGCTTTTTATAACTCAACAAAACTGAGGAGCTTGATTTGATGAAAGTGGCCTATATACAGTGCAAGTAGATAATTTAACATGATGAGATATGGATGTTAATCAAATAGAGCAATCTACTCGGTCGGACGATATCCCTCCTACCTTAAATACGAATTTGCCATATTCAATAGGATCTTTTTCTCTGGAGACTTTGAATGAGGTGGATTCTTCTACGTGTCCAGTGATATTGCCATTTTAAAGCGAATTCTTCTAGGTGGCCAAGGGGAGCTTTTTAGATTTTGGGAGTGGTAGGATTGCCGACTATTAAATTGAAAAAAAACATTAAACCATTATTGTAATGTATGTTTTATTAGTGACAGTAAACATTTATGAGGCTATCTAAAACTTTTGTTAAAACCACAAAACAGGCTCCTGCAGATGAGGTATCAAAAAATGCTCAGTTGCTCATTAGAGCTGGGTTTATTTACAAAGAAATGGCTTGAGTGTATGCTTTTTTGCCTTTTGGATGGAGGGTGTTTAATAAAATTGCTAAGATTATTAGAGAAGAGATGGATAAAATTGGAGGTGAAGAAATCCATCTTACAGCCTTGCAAGATCCTGAAGTTTGGAAAACTACTGATAGATGGTCAGATCAGGTTGTAGATGTATGGTTCAAGACTAAACTTCAGTCAGGCAAGGACTTGGGCTTAAGTTTCACTCATGAGGAGCCTCTTACCAGGATGATGAAAAAATTTATCCAATCTTACAAAGATTTACCAGCTTATCCTTATCAGATACAGCTTAAGTTCAGAAACGAGATTAGGGCTAAATCAGGTATAATGAGGGCAAGGGAATTTTATATGAAAGACTTATATTCTTTTTCAAAGGATAAAACTCAACATGATAAATTTTATGAAAAAATAAAGCAAGCTTACTTTAATATATTTGATAGAGTTGGTATAGGACATCTTACTTATTTAACTTTTGCTAGCGGAGGAAGTTTTTCCAAGTATTCTCATGAGTTTCAAACTTTGACTGAGGCGGGAGAGGATATTATTCGGATTGATGAAGAAAAATGAATAGCCATTAATGAAGAAGTACTGGTGGATGAAGTTTTGCAAGATCTATGAATTCAAAAGGAATCATTAGTTCCTCGCAAAGCAGTTGAAGTTGGAAATATTTTTACCTTGTGAGATAAATTTAGTAGGGCGTTGGGATTAACTTACAAAGATAAAGATGGCGTTGATAAGTATGTCTTTATGGGATCATATGGTATAGGTTTAGGAAGATTGATGTGAACTGTGGCCGAAGTTCTTTCTGATGATAAGTGATTAGTGTGGCCAAGAGCTATTGCTCCTTATGAGTTTGTTATAATTCCTATTGGTGAAAATGCATCACAAAGAGCACTTGAAGTTTATACTGCTTTGAAAAAAGTATTTGGCAATGAAATCGTCTTGGATGATAGGGCAGTTTCACCAGGTTTTAAATTTAAAGATGCAGATTTAATAGGGTATCCTTATCAAATTGTAATCTCTGATAAAACACTTCAACAAGGGCCAGAAGTGATAGAATTTATTACAAGAGCTACAGGGCAAAAGCAGTTTTTAGATATTGAGCATATCCAACAGATAGTTTCTAATTAGGTATTTATCAAAATAATCTATGGATAATATAAGTTTTGAGTCCAAATATCCTAATTTACAGGACTTTTTGCAAGTTAAGGACCTGCAGGAAGGGCAAAAAGTAGCATCTTTTATGGATCATTTTTTTTCAAAGGTTTATGAGCATATTGATAAAGGAGGGAGGGTTTTGGTCCTGACTTTGACAAAAAAATCTGCCGAAGATGTTGCTCAGTTTCTTTTGAGCAAAGGGATAAAAGCTTATTATTTGCATTCTGAAATAGATACATTGGAGCGCTGGGAAATAATCAAAAAACTCAAAAGTGGACAGATAGATGTGCTTGTTGGGGTTAATCTCTTGAGAGAAGGGATTGACTTGCCTGAGGTTACTTTTATAGCTATATTGGATGCAGATAAAGAGGGCTTTCTCCGCTCCACAACTGCATTGATTCAAAATATAGGGCGTGCTGCTAGAAATCCAAATAGTGAAGTTGTGTTATATGCTGATGGTTTTACTGGATCTATGCTCAAGGCATTGTGGGAAACCTATCGTAGGAGGAAAATACAGCAACAATTCAATCAAAAGCATGGAATCAAGCCTAAAATTGCAGTTTCTAATATTAAAGATTTGGATGTTGTTAAAACAGATCAACCGGTAAACTTTGATGCGTTCAAAAAAAGCAAGGCTAAAAAGCTTAAAAAAGCTACGAAAAAAGAAAAAGAGATTTTAAAAAAGGAGCTTAAAAAACAACTTGATGAAGCTATCTCCAAATGGGAATTTGAAAAAGCAGCTATGTTAAGGGATCAACTTTTAGAATTACAATGATGAGAGTCTGATGAATAAAAGTTTATGGGGTCTGATAGGTAGTGTTTTGATCGTTTTGTTTTTGGCACAAGGCATTTGAGATGCATGGCAAATTTTAGTAGTTGAAAAAAAGACTACTCCTTTCAAAAGTCCAATCTTAAAAAGCTATTTAAACACTTATCAGGGTGCTTTGTGGGTGGAGAATTGAGATTATGACAAAGCTGAAGAGTTTTTCAGAGGGAATAGTGATTATAATTCTATCCTTTTGCCTTTTGTTGCTAGCCTTAATTCTACCGAAATTCAAAAAATTCTCAAAGATCTAGGGTCTTCTAACTACCAAAAGTGATGAGACAATGTAAGTACATCGATATCCAATAAAATAAATGTTTTGGAACAACATTTGGAGACTGTGGACGGGGCTTTGGCTGGGTTATCAGGACATATAAAAGATGTCTTAAAAGACCAGGATTATGTACAAGCATACAATAAGTTGCTAAGATGGAATATATACTTATCAGCTTTAACTTGTAGTTTGTATTTTGAGGATTATTCTTATAAAATTAAGTTGTTGTTGGATGTTACTAAAAAGGATAAGGAAGTGTTAGATAAGATGATTTTTAAGTTGGGTAATATCAAAGCCAGCAATCCTTTGGACCAAAAGTGTATAGATGATTTTAAAAATTATTTGATCAACACTAGAGAAAGTTTCTTTTTGTTGGAGCAAATATTAGATTGATTTTTAAATAAAATATCGAAACAAGCAAATTTGATATTTGAGGATCCTTTGGCTTGTTTGGCACATCAAAAAAATATCAAATCAGATATGAAAAATACTTTACAAGAATTAGCAACTCAAATTTTAAGCATATCTCAAAATATTCTGGAGGTTTCCAAAAAGTTGGAGCAATTATCTAGGGCTGGTCAGTTAAGCTGTAAATCTCTAGCAAATGTCCAAGATTGAGATCAATGACGTTGAAAAGATTTATCGGACTCTTTGAACAAATTGAATCAGATGCTGAATTCTTCCCCTAAAAAAGACAAAAAAGGACAAAACAAAAAACAGTATGAAAATGACCAGAGGGGCCCTTCTAAAAGTCTTTACGAAGAAATAAAAGAAGATGAAGATATCAAAAGAGTTGAAGAGGAATCACTAGAGCAGATAAAAGAAACTTCAAAACAAAAAAAATATTTTCCATTTTATGAATCTGTTAAAAACTACTTTGAAGAATTTTATGGCAAGCGATGGGCCAAAGACAAAAAAACTGAAGGAGAGATTTTGAATGAATGATGGTAAAACCTCTTGATTGCAAATGGGAAATAATTAATATCCAAGAAGGCAAAAATTTTAATATTGATTAAAAAATGATGTTAAACTTTTTTTATGAAAGTTTGGACACTTTGAGAACTGTTAAACTACCTACCAAAAAAGAGGTAATAAACATGATGCTTTTGATACTTGCTATCATTATGATTATGGGTGTATTTTTTGCGATTGTTGATCAGCTCGGGCTGAGTACTTTTAAGGTTCTCTTTAATACGTTGTCCAATCTTATAGGCTAGATTATTTAGTTAACACTCAAACCAATGTCTATAGATATTAAAAAACAAATAAAATCAGATGAACATAAACGATATGCTCTTAGTGTGGTTTCAGGACAGGAGCAGATAGTGGTGGAAAACCTTAAAGAAAGAATCAAAAGGGCAGGGCTTGAAAATGATATAGTAGATTTTATGATCCCTATTGTGCCAGAGATATATAAAAGATGAGATAAAAAGATTGTTAGACAAAAAAAGTTATACCCAGGATATGTTTTTGTAAAATCCAAAATGAATGATAAGATATGGAACGTACTTAGAAATACTCCAGGGGTAAGGCTTATCGTAGGAGCGGATATTCATCCTATACCTTTGAGCGAACAAGAATACAATGCTATCTTACAAAAGATTCAAGAAAAGGTAGAAAAAAGTGAACATGCCATAGCTTTTAAACCAGGAGACGTTGTAGAACTGTTGGAAGGTGACTTTAAAGGTACCAAAGGTAGAGTGTCTGAAGTAGACTTTGAAAGGGGAATTATTCAGGTCATAATAGAGCTTTTGGGTAGAAGCATTCCAGTTGTGGTTGATTTTGACAAAGTGAAGCTGTTGGAGGATATATAAATTAATCTAAACAATAAAAATGTGAGATAAAAATGTATATTGGGCTTTGGTAGCTTTTGTGTTGTTATTTGGGGGGATATATGCAGTTTTTTGATTTAAATATATTTCCTGAGCTCAAAAGCTAGCAGCTATAAATACTGATATTTACAACAAGTTGGAAGGTGCCCTCCAAAATCCTACAAGTGTTAAAAGAGAAGTAAAAACAATAACTTCCCCAGAGGCAGTAGAGTTTGTTACTCCTCCTACAACTTGAAAAATAAAGGAGGTAGTAACAATTAATTCATGACCTAATTTGATAATAGTAGACAATCCTATTCCTGAAGTTAAGCTTCCAGCTCCTAAGGAAGTCTTAAAGAGGCTTAATTTTGATGTCAAACGTGTTGAGAGCTTAACTTGAGGAGTAGATGGGTTAGAATTATCTGATTCTGTAAAAAATGCATATAGTAAAATGTTGGAGATTGTCTCTAGGGCTTATACAGGTAATGTCAGAGTTTTGAGTGATGAGGAAATGATAGAATATAATATGCCAGGATACAAAGTAGTGTTTTTAAATCTTGAGGCTTACAAGGGCAAGTACATTTTTATGCTTGTCGATTCGCGTAGGGGGTTGTGGTTTCTAATAATAAAACCAGAAGTGTATGGAGAGCCGCTAAAGCAGTGGCTTAGGAATTATTTTAACAGTTAAAATTCAAAGGATGGCAAAGCAAATTCAAGAGCAGTTTACTATTCATATGCCAGCAGGAAAGGCAACACCAGCCCCACCAGTAGGTCCACTGTTGGGTTCCAAAGGTGTAAATATTGGTCAATTTATTAAAGACTTCAATGATAAGACCAGGGAATTGATGCAAAAATTTGGAGGTATGGATATTAAAGTTCCAGTTAAGGTAATAGTGTACAAGGATAGAAGTTATGAAATGGAAGTATTACCTCCAATCACCTCACATCTTATTTTGTGGAAGGTTAAGCAAAAAAAGGGTTCTGGAGAACCAAATAAAAAGAAGATAGGTAAACTTACAAGGGCAGATTTAGAAGAGATAGCAGAGATCAAAAAACCTGTTATGAATACTGAAGATGTTGAATCTATTATTCGCAGTATCGCAGGTACAGCTAGAAATATGGGTGTAGATGTAGAATTATAAAAATCTAGTGCGGGAGGGCCACAACCCCGTGAGCCTGCTAGTACCGCTTTTAACTTGATAAACATTTAAAGATGCCAAAACATGGGAAAAAGTACAAAGAAGTAGCTCAATTGGTAGATAGGACTAAAAAGTATTCTGTTGAAGAAGCTATGGAGCTGGTAAAGAAATTATCCTATTCAAAATTTCCAGGAAGTGTTGAAGTTCATATCAAAACTGGAGCTGATCCCAGATACCAGGATCAACAGATCAGAGGAACTGTTGTTTTGCCTCATGGTACAGGTAAGGTGGTAAGAGTAGCTGCTTTTGTTAGTGATGATAAAATAGAAGAAGCAAAAAAAGCTAGAGCAGATATTGCTGGGAATCAGGATCTATTAGCTAAGATTGAAAAGGGTGAAATTGACTTTGATGTATTGGTCACAACTCCTGATATGATTAGAGAGTTGGCAAAAGTAGCTAAGATCCTTTGACCCAAATGACTGATGCCTTCTCCAAAGGCAGGTACAGTTACTCCTAATATAGCTGCAACTATTCAAGAAATCAAAAAAGGTAGGGTTGAATTTAAATTGGACAAAACAGGTAATATTCATGTAAGTATTGGTAAGGTTGATTTTGATACCAATAAGCTTGTTGAAAACTTTAATGCTCTTTTGCAGGCTATTGAGGATGCTAGACCATCAGGAGTAAAAGGTAAGTTAATAAGGAAAGTAGTGGTTGCTCCTACTATGTGACCTGGAGTACCTGTGGAGGTTCAGACATTAAAATAATTTGAATCTAGGTCTGTAGTCTTGTTTATTTGATTGCTCTCCTTGCCCTTCCGGCTGAGGGGAGCTTTTTTGTTTCATTCAAAATGAAGGTAGGATGCTTTTGAAATCTGTTAATATCAGTATTAAAAAAACACTGTAGATGATCAAAAAAATATTTATCCATGGCTTGAGCATATTTAAGGTGTTGCCTTTTAGAGTACTGCAAAATAGCTCTCATCAAAAAAAGACCACAATGGTATTTAATACGAAACTTGCTATAAACAAAGGAACTCCCAAGATCAGCCCTATTGTTTTTTTGATGAGTCAGGTGGGTATCTGGACTTCTATGGAGTTTAGGAATATCAAAGTGTTGCCAAATAAGAGTACCAATCCTAAAACGGGCCTTAAGGTGATTAAAAGTTTCTCTATCTTATCAGGATCGGTGAAAACTCCTATGTTTGCCAATAGATTGAGCTGGTCTATTTGTTGAATACCTTGATAGAGAGCGACTATTAATACTAAGAAAACCAAGTTACCTATTAATCATCATATTATCTTTTTGAATCATAGTAAGTAACTTAATATGGCTGTGGTTATTAATATTATTATAATTAAAAATATCAATTGGCTTTGCATTTGGAAGTTGAATTTAAAAAATCAATATATATAACTGTAGTAATTTGTATGCTTTTTGCAAAATAAAAATGAAAAAAAAGGTGGGCTTCACTTTGATAGAAGTAATAATCGTACTTATAATTTTATCTACAGGTATAATTACTGCTGTTGAAGTTATCAGATATGGATTAAATTTTATGGATAAAACAAGGAAAAAGGTAATAGCCATTAACTTAGCAAGAGAGGGTATGGAATGAATGTATAATATTAGAGATACCAATTTTAAGAGGTGGGCAGGTCTCAAAGATAAGTGCTGGTTAAAAGCTGATCCTCTAAAAGATGATGATGGAAATTGTAGCAATGATCCTTGGATTCAACCATGATCTCGGGTTATCACTCAATCTAATACTGTTGATAAATACTGGCTTTTAACTGGTAAGACCAATATAGCTCTAAATCTAAAAGATTGAATTAACTCTGCTGATAATCACTTTGCTCTGTGTCTGACCAGTAATTGATGGGAAGCTTGCCCTGATACAGTCGATAATTTTACCAAGGAATGAAGATTTTTCCGCGAAGTATCTGTTAAATGATTATTGGACAAAAGAAACAATGCTTATTTGATATCTTGTAGTGATGGAGATATACCTGGTTGTGGTGATGCACTTCCTAAAGAATTAATTTTTTGTGTAAATGTTGGTTACAAAGGACGTTTGTGAGGAAAAGAGCAAATCTGTGGTAGTATGACCAACTTCTAAATTTTATCACCTATAGAAACTTGGTGCTATTTCCTCTTGATTTTTGTGTTTTGTAGATTATAACATTAGTGGGTAATATTTATATCCTAACTTTAACAACCATGAGTAGGATATATGGTAAAGTTTCTGGACCTAGGGATATTGAAAGAATTAATTGTATTATTCGTGATGAAATGTTGGCAGTTGGTTCTGAAGCTGAACTTACAGATCTTAAGAAGCGTTCTGATTACTTGTGCACCTTGACCTTTTCTCCTATGTGGAAAAAGAAATTTGGAGCAATGGTTGAACAACTAAGAGAGATTGCTTTGTTGGAAAATAGAGTCACAGTAAGACTAGCTAATTATGTTGCCAAATATCATGGATGGGACAAGGCCTATGATCCATGGGGTAGTGAGGATGCAACTATCGAGCAAAAGTTGTCTGAAATTCCTGAAGAAATTTTAAGTGAGTTAGAGGAGGACTTTGAAGAACTTAGGGTTTCTCCAGAAATTTTGGAAGAGTTAAGGCAAAATTTTTGTGAGATAAGAAAAGGTATGATCTTGGCAAAGGATCAAGATATGCTTGAGGAATTCAAAAGAAAATCTGATTTGTTGGTGGCTATCACCCATTTGCCAGATTTTAAAGAGAGATTTGAAGATGTAGATGATAAGGTAGAGGAGTTAGTCCATAAAGAAGAAGAAAGAACTGTAAAATTAGCAAATATTATTGCTACAGTTAGTGGTTGGAAAACGGAATTTTATAAATGGTCAGAGGAGGAAATTGATGAAAAGGAAACTATTGAGCAATACGTTCAAAGGCTATTGGAAGAAGAACAAAAAGCAGATCAATACATCCCTACAGAAGTGAAATATAGACAAGGTGTAGTGAAATGGCTTGTATATAAGCATACAGGTAAAAATAGAGAATATGCAAAAAGAATTTATTTTTCTGGTTATGCTCATGACTTTAAAATTGAATGACCAGGAGAGTTTGAAAATAGATTTGGACGCAAAGTTTGGTGAATTAAGATTACTTACAAAACTCTGGTAAGACCTACTGTTATTCATAAAAAGGGTATCACTATTCATTTGCCTCAAAGGGTAGTAAGTAGATCAAAGATTGTCGAATTGCCTAAAGAAGCTGTAGATATTAGGCTATTGGATCAGAAACCTGAAAGCGCATACAATATAGCATAAATTGTAAAGGTAAAGTTTTATATCAGGATAAGGGGCTGTGGCCCCCTTTTTAAGTTGAAAAATAAAGATAAATTTACACTATTAGGATACTTAAGATTTTAAATCTATAAATTGTCAAAGAAAGATGAAAATAAAAACAAATAAATGATTTACTTTGATAGAGTTGATAGTAGTAATAGCCATACTTGCTATACTATCGGTTACAAGCTTTGTGGTATTGAGTCAATGGTTTGTAAAGAGTAGGAATGTTAAGAGAGTAACTGATTTAAGCGATCTACAGACGGCATTAAGAAGTTATTATTTTTCCCAGGCGTCGATATGAAGACCAGGGTATCCTATGCCGGGAGAGGCGATAGAAATAAGGGATGAGAATGATGAGGTGATATGATATCAATGACTGTTTGATGATAGTGTATGAGGTAAGATGAGCGAATTAACAAAAGTCCCAAGGGACCCATTGGATAAGGAGTATTACTGATATAGTGTATTAACTAACAAATGAGAATGATATGAGCTGGTAGCATTTTTGGAAGTAATAGATTTTAATTTACTGTGAGAATCCTTTAACAGAGCATATGCAATAAGTTTGAGTAGTAGGGTGCCATATGTGTTATGAGAATATAGGGAGAGAGAATGATATTTTTTGAAACCTATGACGTTTATACATCCAGATTTTTGAATGATAACAAGCCAGGTATTGGGTAGCGGATGATATATAAAAGTTGACTTAACTACATTGACAGGGGAATATATAAGTTGAACTAGTGTGTGAGGCGTTGAAGTATGAGGCTGAGAGTACTGGGTAGCGGATGTGATAGAAGTAGGTGGGTCTAATGCAGGGAGTATAAATATTGGAGATATAGCCCAAGCATTACCAAGTGTCTGATGAGTAACGCCTACTAATACTACTCCCTCTTCTGTGGTTGCCGGGGGATATTATACGTTTAGTGGTTTCAGTGTAGCTACTGGTGTAAATCCACTTTCTTCTAAAATGGTTAGGGTTAAGGATTTTAATTGAGATGGGAAGTTGGATATTTTTTCAACTCAAGATAATCCTTCCTGAGGATGAGGGCTTATACTTTTTAAAGCTAAAAGAAAATGATTGCTTTCCACAGTGCATGCTCAAATTTGAGTTTCTTCTATAAACACTTTATTTGTAAATGTAAGTAGATGAAGTTTTAGCTGAGTATTTCTTACATGAGATACATTGAGATTGATTGGTAATAATCTAAGAGGGAATGATGGATGGAGTATGGAATATTATGATGTGATTTATGCTTGTTCAGATTGGGTTTATTGTATGGATAATTTAAATTTTTGGAACATTGCTTCTAAGACTCAATTCCCTTTGAGCCTAGCTAGTTGATATTATATCAAGGCTATAGGAGATTTGGATTGAGATAACAAAGATGATTTGTTTTTTGAGATCCCTTACTTTAGCGGAAGCGAAATTACTGGGAAAATTGCTGGAATAGCTATAAATCAAGGAAACGGAAGTTTTTTAACCTGATATGTCTGGTCGGGATGAGTTGTATGGAACAACCCTGAAAAGGTAGTTTGATCGGCTCAAAATATACTTTTTGTGGATATAGATCTAGATAATTATAAGGAAATAATTGTTCCATATGAAACAAGAGTAGCGGTGCTTAAGAATGATGGAGGGACTTGGAGAGTTATAAAGTCTTATGAAGTTCCTGAGGGGATAAATGAATTTTATTCTTTTGAGGATGTAGACTGAAATTGAGCAAGGGATGTTTTTTATGCAGAATCTTGAAGTTATGTAGGGTTTATTTTATTTGATGATAACACCAAGATAAGTTGGGATATGCCTTGAATATTCATAGATTTGGATAAAGATGGGGATAAGGATTTCGTATATTTTGATTTTGGTGCTAATCAGTGGTGCTTTGAAAATAACAGTAATTGAAAGTTCCAAGGAGCTGACCTTGGTACATGTGACCCAATAAATATAGACCTACCACTAAATTATCCTTACTTCGAATGGTGAGTATATGATTTTGATGGAGATGGAAATGATGATTTTTACTTGGTTGAAGTAGATACAACTTATTTTCCTTACTGATTCCTTAAAGTTTTTTACTGAACTTATCATAATCCTTAATGAAAAACATTATATCAACTTTGATTCAACAAGAACTCAGACGTCAACAATTAGAACTTGAGCTTATCGCTTCTGAGAATTATGTTAGCTTGGATGTTTTAAATGCATATGCAAATGTTTTCACCAATAAATATTCAGAGGGGTATCCTTGAAAAAGATATTATTGATGACAAGATTGGGTTGATAGGATGGAGCTTTTAACTCAATATAGAGCCTTAGCTATTTTTGATTTAGTTGATGAGTACAGTTCTGAAAAGGAAGAGAGATTCGTAGACTCTAGTTTTTCAATCAAGGAATTGATAGACTTCGTTGGACAAGCTTCTCCTGTGTGGTGAGTAAATGTACAACCTCTTAGCTGATCTCCTGCAAATTTGGCTGTTTATTTATGATTGTTGGAACCAGGAGATACTATTTTATGAATGGATCTGAACGCTGGAGGACATCTTAGCCACGGCTTTAAGTTAAATGCGTCTGGGATATTTTATAAGGCAGTTTTTTATTGAGTCAACAGACAAACGCATTTGATCGATCGGGAGCAAGTGGAACAGATGGCTTTGGAACACAAGCCTAAAATAATAGTTGCTTGATATAGCGCTTATCCTAGGAGATTGGATTGGTCAAGATTTGCTCAAATAGCTGACAAAATTAAGCAAAAGTATTGATATAAGCCTTATCTGATGGCTGATATTGCTCATATCGCTTGATTAATTGCTTGAGGGGAGTTGGATTCTCCTTTCCCTTGGTTTGATATAGTTACTACTACCACTCATAAGACATTAAGGGGACCTAGAGGAGCTTTGATTTATTTTAGGCGTGAACTAGAAAAAGATATCAATAGATGAGTATTCCCTGGGATACAGTGAGGTCCACATGAACATATTGTTTTAGCAAAGGCTGTAGCTTTTGGAGAAATTTTAAAGGACAATAAAGTATGATGGAAGAAGTATGTAAAACAAGTATTAAAAAATGCTCAAACACTGGCCAATACTTTGATTGATAGATGATGGAAAATTATTACTAATGGAACAGATAATCATCTTGTATTAATGGATGTGGCATGAAGTTTCCCTGAATTGGGCTTGGACTGAAAAGTTGCTGAAAATACCTTGGAGAAGATTTGAATTTCAATTAATAAAAATTCTATACCTTTTGACACCAATCCGCCTTTGAGACCTTCTTGAATCAGACTTGGTAGCCCAGCTTTGACTACCAGATGATTTGCCTCTGAAGAGTTTATGCAAATATGAGATATAATAGATACAGCATTAAAAAATTACAATAATTCCAAAGTTTTGAATGATCTAAAGCAGCAGGTATTGTTACTGGCTCAAAAATTCCCATTGCCTTATGAGTTTAATAAATAAATATGGAGGTAAAAGATATACTTTCTTGAGTAAAACAGGAAGTTGATAATTTTTTATTGAAATTTCCCAAATGAGTAATAATTATTTGGTGAGCAACAGCGACTGGTAAGACAGCATTGTCTTTACTTTTATCTGAGATATATCCAGTAGAAATTATCAGTGCAGATTCTAGGCAGGTTTATCGTTTTATGGATATTGGCACAGATAAGGTCCCTTTATCCTATAGAAAGATTATTCCCCATCATCAGATAGATATTGTTGACCCAGACTATTTTTTTACTGCATGAGAGCGAAAACAACAGATAGAGAAAATAATCCCTCAAATTTTATCTAGATGAAAAATTCCTATCGTGGTAGGTGGAACAGGACTTTATATTGATATGATTTACAAAAACTTCCCAATGCCCGACGCTCCACCTGATTTTGAATTTCGCAAAAAGCTTTATATGCAGGAAAAAGAACAACCCTGAAGTTTGTATCAAGAATTACAAAAAATTGATCCCAAAGAGGCTCAAAAATTACATCCAAACTCTTTGAGATATATTGTAAGAGCTTTGGAAATTTATTATAAGACAGGTAAGCCAAAATCTGAATTTGCTTATGAACAACCGGTAAAACGACCTTTGTTAATGATGGGCTTACGAAGACAAAAGGATGATACTAATCGTAGAATCAATAAGAGAATTTTGGAACAAATAGAGGAGGGATTGGTGGATGAGGTTAGATGGCTATTAAAAAGATATGATCCAAGCTTGCAATCGATGCAGTGATTAGGATATAAAGAGATTGTGTGATATCTACAAGGTAAATATGATTTGGATAAAGCTATAGAAATACTTAAACGCAACACTCATCATTATGCCAAAAAGCAAAGAACATGGTTTAGAAGATATATATCAGATAGCAAAGTTTCTCCAAAGCCCAATGTGATTTATAAATTGTTTAATTTATCTTAATAGGAGAGAAGGGATTATTTTTTTGATTATTATTATAGGATTAGTAGCCCATTGATCAGTAGGATTTGAACAATCAGCTCCATCTGTTCCTAAACCTGTATCTTGGCAGCGCCAACTAAATGCATCTTCAAATTTGATAATATCACTATCTCATCAAAGTTCGTTGATGATATAGTTTTTTCTAACTGGATTAGGATCATCTAAGGTATTATAGGTGGCTAGCATTCAATGAATATATAGTTTATGCTTAAATCCTGTAGCTTGAGTTCCATTCCATCATCCTACAAGTCATCTGATTATAAAATTTCACCTCAACAGTGCACCAAAGGTCACAGGAGAGGTTGAAGCTAGTTCTCCTTGTGAATCCATAAGCTGAGTGTCTATATTGTTATCTATTAGCATATTTCACTTATCTATAAATACGTGTATAGCTCAAGGACCTTTTTGACTCTTTTTGACAATAAGATTTCCATCTCTTAGGATTATGTAAGTGTCTTTACCATCTGTAGTTAAATCTTGAGATATTGTTGCATTTTGTCATGGGGTGATACAATTTATTGCTCACTTACTGATAGTTGTCACAGTAGCCTTTCATCTACATAGAATCTCTGCATTTTTGTTAACTTGGTTAATTATTTGAGATATATTGGATATACTTCATCATATTTGGAAGGCAGTCCTCCTATAATAATCTCAAGTTGTACCGCTTATTTGTCCAAGGTTTATGGTATCTCATTTGGAACCTTGAGAAACACTATAACCTCCTACTATTCCTAGCAATGATTTAACAATTCCTCCAAATCAGTAAGTATTTCAAGTTAATCCTGCACAAGCTCATGTAAAATATATTGTTGAAGCATCTACTCATCATACTAAATCTTCTATATTTGTACCTCCATTAGTAGCATTGATCAAGCAGGTAGGATTATCTAGTTCTCCTCACACAAATGAAACCCCGTATTCACTATCCCATAAAAATCAAATTAAAAAGTTGCTATTCCAAAACCCAAAATTTGGAGCAAACTTAGTTCGTTTAGGCTTATTTGCTGTTGGATCTAGATCAATTCCTGCCTGTAGCGAGAATAAATCAGTTCATCTGTAAATATATTTTATTTGTCATACTATGTTGTTGGTATCAATGCTGGGTCATTTACAATCAGTATAAAATCATCCCTCAAGTGTAAGATCATTGTATCCAGGCCAATAACTTTTGGAATCATTATCCAATGGGTATAGGGCTGTAGCCCTCAGTGGAGTCCAATAATATCCTTTTACTTGCTTACCACATTGTACATTAGAAGAGTTTAAGGTGATGTTTACACTGTTACCATCTCATAGATCTTTGAGCGATGTGAGTATAAACAACCCACCAAAATAATTGCCTCCTACATTAAAATGGGTTAGAGTTATTCAGCTTCTCAGACTTTGAGCTAGCCCGTTTAGTGTGATTGTATAAGCGTTGGAAGCTCCAATTGTAAAAGCCAGAGCCAAAAATATAGCTCATCCTTTGAGAGAAAATAAATATTTTTTTAACATTTTTGTTTTAAATATTTTTTAAAATAGTTTAGTTAATAAAAGTATATTAATTTTAGAGAAGTTTGTCAAAGGAAATCTTAGTTAAATTATTGAAATTTTGTTTATTACGTTGCTGATTGTCAATATAGGGTGTGTTATTTTTTTGAAAAAACACAATTAAAAGTGTCAAAGGGTCTTGAAAATTGTGGCTAAAGCTTTAAGCTTGTAACAACCGATTAGGTTAATTTATATCTTTAATTTAATTAAAGTAATGAATCAAGAAGTTAAAAAAAGTGGTTCTTCATTATGGTTAATTTTAATTTTGATAGTATGAGGAGCATTGGGAGCTTTCTTTTTTTGGAACAAGTCCAATACTCCTACAACTAGTGTGAAGCTATTACCAAAAGCTGCTAGCGTTCAGGATATAAAATGGGATGTGGTATACACTAACATGATAGACAAGGTTACTTCTAGCTTGCAAAAAAATATGGATTTGATTGCTTCTAGTAAGGGAGTAGAAAGCGTTGTGAATTTTGTAATAGGTCTTGAGGTTCCACAGCAATTCAAAGGTGAGATGACTATAGATTCTACTCTAAAAAATTCTTTCAAAACTTTTGATACTGAATCTAGAGGGAAAATTAGTGTTAAGGGATCTACATTACAAGAACCTGTAATTAATTTTGATGGAAGCTTGGAATGAGCTTTGATCTCAACTTCTAAAGAATTGTTTGTCAGGCTTGATGATGTTAAAATCAATATGGAAGGTCAGGAAATTCAGCCTATGCAAACTGCTATGATACAAGGGATGTTGAGTGGCTTTTTGAGTCAATATGGTAAAAAGCGAATAAGAATAGATTTAAGTGGTGTAAATTATACATCTACAAATATTGATCCAACAAATGTTATTAAGCTTGTATATGGGTTCTTTGATGAGTTAAAAAAGAAACCAATTTTGGTGGTTGAAAGCGAAAATTTAGTAGATAACAAAAAAGAGTTTATTTTGGCTTTTTCTGCTGAGAATATAAACTCTTTGATTGATTATGTTGTAAATGATCCAGTTTGAAAACAATTAATTTCATCTAGTGGTCAACCTATTACCGAAGAGGATATAAAGCAGCTTAAGGAAGAAATAAGTCAAACTTTGGATGAGGCTAATTGGAGAGGTAAAGCTATAGTTGATGTAAACTACAGTTATGAAATTATTTTGCCTTTGTATAGTTGGAGTTGAACGGGTGATATTACTGGTAGTGCTGTAAAAATTTATCCAGATAAACTAGAGTTGGTTATAAATGAGGCTGATGCTCAAGGAACTATTGTTTGGGAAGCAAAAGATGGGAAAAATATTATAAAATGAGCTATCAGAGGTAAGGATATGGAAGGTAAAGAAACAGATTTGGTTGATGTAGATATGAATATTGATTATAAAGTCAAAGGCAAGGATGTTATAACAAAATGATATGCAAAAATTAAGTTTGTATCTCCTCAGGGAGAGGCTATCTTGTTGGAATTCAACCTAGATGAAAAAGATTCATACGTTGATAAAGATGTTAACATTCAAATGCCTACAGATTTTGTGAACATTGAGGAAATATTAGGAGATTTGGGAGGATTCGGTATTGCACCTGGTGTGTGACCAGCAAATTATGATATGGCACCAAATCCTGCTATTCCACAAGGTGGAGAATTCAATGATGTTCCTATGATTGAAATTCAGGATATGGGTGGAGAATGAGGACCAGTTGAGGTGAATGTTGAGGAGCTTACACCAGAGCAATTACAACAACTTCAACAGCAATTTGCTCAATAGTAGTTGTAATCAATATGCATGATTTTTGTAAGAGGGGGACCAGCGGTCCCTCTTTTTAAATTCTTAAATTTTTAGGAATATATAACCTATCTATATGATAAAACAAAAATGCTAAGAAAAAATATCAACCTATTACGGCTAGCAATATTGCTATAGCTTGTTGATAGTAAAGAAGAGCATTGTATCAAAAATGTAAGGATACGCCTAACAAAATTCCAATCAACAATAGCAATAACTTTTTCTTGGTATGAGAGAGGGCAAGAAAAATAAAAAAAGCGGTAATACCACTAAATAACATATGTGTAATAAATCAAACTAAGCCTCTTGATAAGGTTATTTTAAATCATTCTTCCAGGGTCTTTTCTATCCCCATAATACCTTGTAGTGTTTTAATGATATAGATAATATTCTCTACAAAGGAAAATCCAAGTGCAACTAGCAACGCACTAAGGATTATATCTGATGGAAGTAGGCGAATTTTTTGAAAGACTCCTTCTCATCATACTATTTTTAGAAGTTCCTCTATGGTGGCAAGAATTAATATTTGAATTATTATGATATTAGTTGATATTTTTCAAACTAAAAATTCAGTGATTAACAAAATTATATATCATATTAAAATAAATAAGGATATGCGATGCCAACTTAACTTAAATACTATACGCAATGCCAATATACTTGCTAAGATATATGCTAAAAAGAAAAAAAAGCTAGTGTTATGTAGCTCTTGGGTTATCAAAGGTAAGTCTGGATTTACCAACGTAGATATGAAAGGATAACTTGCCAATATTATTGCGAGCCCTCATCACATACTGATTATTCCTATAAAAATTGAGTTTAGTTGTAAATATCTTTTTTCATCTGGGGATACAAAAAATATGTTTTGAACAATTCCTAACCATATTGTCAAAATTAAAACATTTATACCTGTCAGCAAAATTACAAATATCCAATCACTCATAGTAATTTAAGTTTTATATATCATATTTAAATTATATGTTAGTTGGTTGAATTTTACAAATTTTTGAATATCTTTGAGGTATTATCTTTTAATGTTTTTTTCAATGTACAAGTGTGCTAAATGTGGTTATACTTCGGCAATTAAGCTTGGTAAATGTCCTAACTGTTGAGAGTTTGGTTCTTTTGTAGAAGATAAGCAATCATCGAAACCTATTAAATCCAAAAAAAAGAGGATCGCTAGGTGAGAAGTATTAGACTTTGATCAAAACACTATCAAAGATCTATATTTCCCAATTTCGGAAAGGGAGCTAATGAGAATTTTACCTCAAGGGATCAAAAAGTGAGGTATTTATTTGCTTTGATGAGAACCTGGTATTGGTAAGTCTACTATAATTTTACAACTTTTAGATGATATATTATCAAACAACAAGGATCTTAGAATTGGGTATTTTTCTTGAGAGGAGCATCAGGCTCAGATTTCTGAAAGGTTGCAAAGACTTAATTTGGAAAATACAAAATTAGGTGAAAATCTAGATATATATTATTCTAGTGTATTGGAAAATGTTTTTACTACAGCCCAAGCAAAAACATTTGATATTGTAATATTTGACTCTATTCAAACTATATATTCAGAGCTGATTGATTCTCCAGCTGGTAGTGTATCTCAAGTTAAATTTGTATCTGAAAAAATAAGTGAATTTTCAAAAAAAAATGGAGTTACAAGTTTTGTGATAGGTCACATTACCAAATGAGGAGAGATAGCTTGACCCAAGTATCTTGAACATATTGTAGATGTTGTGCTTTATCTAGAATGAGATAGATTTGGACAATATAGATTTTTAAGAGCAAAGAAAAATAGATTTTGACCAGCTGATGAGGTTGGAATTTTTGAAATGACTTTGTTTGGTTTGCAACCAGTCTATGATATGAAACAGAGAATTTTGGAGGGGATTAAAACCTCTGTTCCAGGGTCTGTTTTGACAGTCGGAATTGATAGCGGTAGGCCAGTTTTAGTAAGCTTAGAAGTCTTGCTCAATAAAACCAATTACAAGTATCCCAAGAGAACAGCAATAGGTATTGACAGCTCAAGACTAGATTTAGTCGTGGCAATCTTGGAAAGATATCTCAATATTAAGCTGGGATATTTTGATATTTTTGTTAATATTCCAGGTGAATTTAAATTTTATGATAGTGGCCTAGATTTGGCTCTGGCTGCAGCAATTTATGGCCAGTATAAAAACAAAATTTTATCATCTGATACTGTCTGGCTTGGTGAAATTGGATTAGGTTGACAGGTGTTATCTACTAAACTTCATCAAAAAAGAAAAAAGGAAGTAACAGACTTTAATGTGGTAGATTTTTCTTCCATTAAAAACATTGTGGAATTGCCAGGTATAGTTTAAGATTGGCTTTTATCATTTGTAAGTTTCAAAAGCTTCGTTTTTAGCTGGTTTACATCATCTTTGCTTTCGGCTGAGCCAAAATGTCGCTCTATCTTATTGAAAGGGGTTTTTTGCTTAATTTGAGATAAATATTTGGAAATTTTCGTTTCGATTTGTTGAGGGTTGGCTACTAAATCTTTTTTGTTAAAAATTATAAGCAGATTTTGTCCTTGATTTATTAATCAATTGATTCTATCAAAAACCCCAAGAATTGTATCAAATTGTATATCAAAGTATGCTGGATCTTTGACTAGCAAAGATGCGTCTAAAACTAAACCTATAGTACTGGCTCGTTTTGCTTCTTCCAAAATCGGCAAAAATGAATTTATTACAAGGGGAGGTATCCCATGTATAAATCAAATGGTGTCAATCACTAATAAATCTATCGGATATGTGGTTTTTAGTCTTCCAATCCTATTGTCTAGAGTTGCAAAGAGGATATCTTTTACTAAGACGTCTTTTCAGGTTAGTGCATTAAAAAGAGAGGATTTACCCACATTGGAGTATCCCATTAATAAAAAAGTATTCATTCCCTCTCTTCATCTTCTTTGGCTATCCAGCACTTTTTGCCACTGTTTTAACTGTTTTTTGATATGATTGAGTCTTTTTTCAAGATGTCTTCTTTTGATTTCCATAATTCTTTCGCCAGGGCCTCTTGTTCCAATTCAAGCTCCCAAATTTGAAAGTTCTTTTCCGAGGCCTTTGTACCTAGGTAATTCATATCTAATGCGAGCATATTCGATTTGCAATCTTGCTTCCTTAGTCTTGGCATGTTTTTCAAAAATATTTAAAATAAGGTCGATTTTGTCTCGAATTTGAGTCTCTCGTGGAAAATATTTTCTTAAAGTATTGTAGACGGAAGGTCTTATCATATTATTGATTACAAAAACATCAATTTTGTTGTCCAAACACCGCTGAGCTATTTCTCTTGCTTTTCAAGTACCTATATAGCTAGCACTAGAAGCATAATTTCTAGGTTGCAAAAAAACTTTATCTATAACGCCTCATAGATTTTGTATTAAAATTTTTGTCTCTTCTAAAGAATATTGATTAAATTGAGGATTGACTATATCTGCTACTACAAATTTCATAACTTAAGTTAATCTAGGTACTTCTCCCTCTCAAGGTCTAAGATCGGGATTCTCGTATACATTTATATAAATTTCTTTGATCCAATCAATGGGCCTTGAGATGGTGTCTCATGGTTTCATTAATTCATAATTTTGAGGCAGGTATTGGGCAATATTAGAGGATCAGGCGAATAATAGATCTTGGTCTTTTTTTACAATTAGCTTATAATATTCATAAACCGTGGGGTCTTCTAGCACTAGTTGTGAAACTTGGTGATGTATGTAAGCCGTGTATTCTTGAGGTTTTGCCAAAAATAGCATTAGATTGTATCAGCTTTTCAAGGCCTTTTTAGGTCTTTCTAAAGCCTTTTGGATATTGTGCGTAGCATCTAATTCTTTTGCGATGGTTAGTGCCATAATTAAAGTTCCATTTTTCTTTTCAAAATGTCTAAAGTCTATTCACTCTAGTTGGGCAAGTTTTTTGTAATCCAGTAATCAGTTGTAAAATAGCCATCAGTAATATCAACTATAGCTTACCAGTGGGAAAGGATGAGAGTTTAAAGCACTGACTCGTCATTCATCTGTTGCTCTAAATTCGGCCATAAGCAGGAAAGGGGTGTCTTGATCCATAGCAACTATTTTTTGTTTTAATCTTTTGAAAGCTTCTTTGTCTTCAAAAAATGCCTTTCCACTAAGATAGTGATTAACTCTGTAAGGAGTAACTAGTAGGTATCCCCAACCATGAGGATGTTGATGCCAGTTTCAGTTTACTCCAAATTTTTTTGTAACGTTTGCTATTGTGGTGTCGTGATATCAAGCTTGCCAAAAAGCATCAAGATAATCCAAGGCCTTGGTTTTGTTGGTTCATTCAAGATACAGTATTCTGCACATTTTGATTTTATTTTAAGATTTAAATCGTATGGCATTAAGGTTCTAGCTACTTAAGAGCTTGTATGATCAGTTAAGTCTGGTAAGGGATTTCAAGGGTTTCTCCCAAGAACTACTACTCATTGCTCATCTTTATCTGGGCTGGAGAATGGAATTTCACTCGTGGGTCAAGTTATCTCTTTTAACTTTTTATTACAGTTTGTGCAGTGTTGATTGATTGCAAAGCTTGGGTATCTGCTAAATTTGGACCTGAATTTATGGGCCAGCATTGCTCCAGACCATGGAGCTGTAAAACGAGTGTTTGCTTCAAATATTACTATTTCTATATTTTGATTATTCTTCCATTTCCAAGCAAAATCGAATCCTAAAGGACCTCGGTATCAATATTGTTTGAACTTTTTTGCCAGTCTAGTAAGCTCTTTTATTACTTGGTGCGGCAAAACCATTTCAATATTGCCTTGATGTACTCATCATTTTGTGATGTTAGCTGTTGTAGCTATCAAATTGATATTTCATGACTCAGGATCAATAAAAAAGTTAATGGAGCTTTCTTTTCGTAAAATATCATTTGGTCGTTGGTCTGTAGTAAGAGGTATGAGTTCCTGAATCAAGAAATTTTGAGGTAGTTTTTTATTTTGTTCTCGATTATGTTGATTAATTTCTCATTTGATATAGCGACTATCTTGTGGAATAGATTTTTCAATAATTCAGATTAGGGTATCTTCATCGTGGATAGAGGTTCAATTAGCTGTTACATTGCTGTTATTACATTTTACAATTACAATATTTTCTCAGGAAGCTCACTCTCCAGCTTTGATTATAAATCCTAAACTATTTCATTTTTTACATTGGTTATATCTAAGCTTTACCAAGTATATTAATTTTTTTCGTCTTGTGTCTAAATCTCACTCATTTATTATTTCAGTGTTAGGAGGTATAAATTCTGAGGCTTCCTGTTCCATCAAAAATTTAACTAATCCTACTTTGTCTCATAGATTTCTAACTAAATTTATAAGTTGTATAAAGCCGGGTTGTTTTACGACCTGCTTTCGGAAGTATTCACTTTGTCAGTAGATCAGAGGTGTTTTCATGTATGGTTGGAGTTCTTGTCGGTCTTGTGGAGAAAATTTTTGTAATAACTCTTGGACAGTTCAATATTTTACTTTGCTAGTTTCTATATCGATAACTTCAGCCAATTGAGCGGCGAACTTTTTTTGAGTCTCATTCATAGATTGTGGTAACAAAAATGTATCTCAGAAGGTTCACCGTAAAAAGGCTCTAAGTGCTAGATCACTTAGAAACTGATCTGGTAAGTTTTCTACTCCATAGACCGATTTAATAGTCGCTATAATAGTAGCTTTTGTCTTTGAAAAATGTTCGGCAACAGCTTCTCTTCAATCCTGTACTGTTATAGAATAATAATTGTAGTCGTCAACATTTAACTGAGTTGGTTGGGAGTTTTGCATTATATATCTTTAGAATATAAAAAGCTCCCACCAGGCGGTGGGAGCTATAATTTAGTTTTAGGATTAATTCCTAAATGCTCCTACCGCCTGGTGGGATTGATAGGATAATGTTGAGAATTAATCCTCTAAATTTCATGCAGAATCCTTTGGGGATAAATATATTTTTGTTTAATCAAAAAAAAATAAAAATCAAGGCAAAATTGTTTTAAAATCCATCCAAAACTTTTTGATTTAAAAGTAGTATTCACTATAATTTTTAAGTAGACCAATTTATTATTTGACTTGTTTTTATCGTTATGGATTGTAAGGAGGTAATTGAGAGAAGCTATACTTTGGTAAAGACCTTGTTAATGCCGTTAAAGGATAAAGGATACTATTTTCACAATTGGGAACATACTAAGGAAGTTTTTGAAAATGCACAATTTTATGCCACAAAATTGCGTCTTTCTTACAGTGATACTTGTAAATTGTTATTAGCAGCTTTATTTCATGATGTGGGGTTTTTAGTAGTTTACAACGGTCATGAGGAAGTTAGTGCTCAGATCGCAAAAGAGTTTTTAAAGGGGCAGGTTCCTTCGGACTGGATAAAACAAATTATGAATATGATTAGAGCTACTAAAATAGGAGTAGAGCCCCAAAACTTATTGGAAGCTGCTTTGAAAGACTCTGACGTGGATAATATCAGACGTGAAGATTTTTTGCAAAAGGCTGATTTACTAAAAAAGGAACTAGAGACATTGTTTAATATGAAATTTACCCCCCAGGAATGGTTAAAAAGATTAGAGGATGTTTTGGAAATAGGAAAATGTTATACTTGAGTATGCGAGGATTTAAAAAAGGAGGGGCTAAAAAATAATGCCTCTCTTATTAAGCTTTTGAAAAAGGCTAATAAAAATTAATTTGTAATAATCTTGTATAATGAATCTGGATTTTGGACTTTTGTCAAAAAATGCTAGGAACTTATTATATATCAAAAGATACAATCCCAAAAAAACAATCCGTTTGGCAGATAATAAGTTTAAGACTAAACAATTTTTAGAAGAAAGAGGGATTCCTGTCCCCAGAACCTATGCATTAATTAGATCGCGTTGAGAATTGCAAAAATTTGATTTTGATATATTGCCTGAAAATTTCGTGGTTAAACCAAATAGATGAAGCAAATGAAGGGGAATTTTAATAGTTAAAAAGCTTAGAGATGAGGAGGTTAATTTAGTGGAGAGACCATTTTGATGGTTTAGCTTATCTGGCTTTTTTAAGTGACAATCTTCATTAGAAGAAAACAAGTTTTATTTTAAGGTTTGAGATAGGATTTTGGACCAAAAATCTTTCAAGAGACAACTGGTGGATATACTAGATGGTAAGTATTCTATCTCTCCTAGAGACGAAATTTTGATTGAAGAAAAGCTTAAACCATCTGAGACTTTCCAGGATTTTTGTAAATATTGATTAGCTGATATTAGAGTTATTACCTTTAATCTTGTGCCTGTGGCAGCTATGGTGAGGATGCCTACTCCTGATTCTGGAGGTAAAGCCAATTTGGCACAATGAGCTTTGGGGTTAGGAGTAGATCTTTCAAGTTGAGAGATAAAAACCTTGTTTTTTAAGTGAGAACTATTTGTAGATAAATTTCCTTCTGATTATGCTCATCTCAAAGGTAAAAAAATTCCTTATTGGGATGATGTTTTGCTTTTTTCTTCCAAAATTCAATATTTTGTCAATTTAGGTTATTTGGCCTTGGATTGGGTGATAACTCCAAATGGCCCTAAACTTTTGGAAATGAACGCTAGGGCAGGGTTGGAAATCCAGAATGTGGCTTTGGTTCCTCTTAAAGCACGCTTACAAAAATTAAAGGATCTGGACATTGAGGAACCCTTAAAGTGAATAGAGATAGCGAAGAGTCTTTTTAGCCCTCAAAAAACCTTCCCAGTTACAGGGATTTTGTATCTTTCTCAAAATTGAGAACTTCAGGTTCAAAAAGGAGATGAGTTCCTTTCCAAAAATGTAATAGTGAATGTAAATCTAAATAAGCAAAAAAATTATATTTCTCCTGCGTTAAAAGAAATTGTCGAGGATGCTAACAATATCACGTTGTATCTTCCAGATTCCGGAATAACTATTAAAGGTCCTTCTTTGGAAGTTGATCCCGCCTTGTCAAATAGCGAGATTGTCATAGGTAGGTCATTGGCACAAGAGTATTTGATTAAACCTCTTAAAAAAGCATATGATTTGTTTTCTATAGTATCCAAGTCCAAGGTTCAAGAAGGAGAAATTGACTCTTTACAGACTTTAGACCAAAAGCTTTATATTCTTTCAAGAAAGCTTAATCCTTTGAAATACATAAGACCTATAAACTTTTGGGATGAATTTGATAATTTTGTTACTTGGCGTGGTAACTATAATCCTAGTTTTAAGTATAAGTGGCCTTCAGAGGATAGTCTTAAATCTCGAGAAAAGGAGTTGCTATACTTACAAGAAAAATACTTTACCCCTGGAAGTTGATTGGGAAGTGAATTTGCAAAGATTTTTGAAGATAAGATACAAGAACTTTTGGATTTGACTTATCTTTTGAGAGCTTACAAGCGTCAAAAATTTGATGATATTCTTAATTACAATATCAGGCTTTTTGGAGAACTAGATAAGGATTTAGTAATATATGGCAAAAAAAAGACACTAGAATTGCAGGATTCGGCCATAGAGCAAGCTCTAGGTAAACTTTTATCTATTTCACAAGTTAAGGCAAAGGTAGCTTCTTATCTTAAAAAGTTGGGCATTGAAAATTGGAAGATAGAAATACATCCTTCTTTGGCCTCTAGGATTATGGTTTCAAGGAGAGGGGATTCGTTGGTGGTTAAATTATCTTTGGAGGCTAAGATTTATGAGTATGAACTAGAATCTGTATTGGCTCATGAATTAGATGTACACGCCAAGCGTTATTTAGAATGATTGAAATCTGGATGGAAAATATTACAGAGTGGCACTGCTCACTATATTAGAGAGGAAGAAGGGTTGGCTCTTTATTTTGCTAATCAAAAATTGCCTTCTGGATTTGAAAAACCCAATATCTATCTAAAATATCGGGCTTTTGATATAGCTCAGACTACGCCATTTGTGAGGCTAGTAGACTTTTACAAGAGTCTTTATCCAGATGCAGATATGCTTAAGATTTTTAAACGAGCGATTAGATTCAAAAGAGGAGTAGAAAACACGGGAGTAGTCCACCCATGAGCTATATTTTTAAAAGATAAGGTTTACTTGGAAGGCTATGAAACTATAAAAAAGTATGTTGAAGAGTGATTTGATCTAAATCAATTGTTTGTAGGTAAGATTAAAAGAGATGACTTACAATATATAAGATAAACTATAGTGTTTGGGTTTTTATAAAATATAAGCTTTAATTAAAAGCACAAATTTTTCTGGGTATGAGATGATAAGGATTAACCCAAATATGGTTAAAATGGCTAATGCTTTTTGCCAAAAATTTTGTTCATTAAAAACAACTTTGCCAAACAATATTGCCCGAATGAGTCCAAATCACCTTTTAAAAGTAGTAATTACAGAAGCTGGCCCAAAATTATAGGCTAGGGAAATTGGGACTTCGCCTAATCCTCTCAATAATCCTATAGTCAAATAAGATTTTCTTTGATACAGGATATGCCAGAGATTTTGGATGCTATGATAGTAAAAGATTAAATATATTAGTGTCAGAATTATCAAAATCATAGCCTCTATCATTAAAAATGCATAAACATCGCTCCAGTGATTAATATGGTATTTAAATCAAGTTATAGATATGACAGCTATTAATGCTGCTATAAGGCTTTCTCTAGCTCATAGAGAATTTAAGATTGCAGTTTTGAACAAATAAAAGACTTCACCTATCAATAGCAATATTCCTATTATTTGAATAATATGAAGATTGTGATAAAGGATAGAATCTGTGATCATCAACCCAGGTAGAGTTAAGCTTCCAATAACCATAGCAGTTGACCTATCTGCTTTTTTAGTTGCTAGCCAGCCAAAATGATTAAAAAATAAAGTAGCTACAGATACAAGTATTATCACGAATATGCTACCTCAAGAGAGTTCAAAATGAGTTTTTCCTGTGAAGATAGCAAATAAAGCAGATATTACTCACAATCCTACAAAAAAGAACAAAGGTGCCAGTAGATGAGGATCACCTTCTTGATGTTTTAATTTGTATCCTGAGGAGCTGATTTCCAATAGCAGAGTCCCCAATCCGACTAATATTATTCAACTTAACATTATCAATCCTAACAAGTAAAAAACCGGTAGCTTTTACTACCGGCTAATATTACCAAAATGTTAAAATGTTGCTAGTTTATTTTCTTTTGTTGCGTAATCATTTTAGATCTTGTTCCGCTTTTTGAATCTCTTTTTTAACCTTTTCTATATCTTTCAATACTTGTTTTGCCAGGGAATCTTTTCATTCAGCCTTAAACTTTTTTTCGAATTCTTGTAATTTTGTTAAGGATTCTTTTAGAGACTTAAGTTTTTCCTCTTTGGCTTTTTTCTGTTGTTCTATTTTTTGAGCTTCCTCCTCATATCTTTGTAAGTTTGATTGAATATCAGCAGGGAGTCCTTGGGCATGGGTATAATCGGGTTCAGCTTCAATCTGTGGGAATCCAAAAAAATCTTCCAATCCTTCACTAATCCACCTACGCATTAGATTTTCAAAAGAGCTCCATCCATATGGAGACAGTCTCAATTCACTTATTTCTTTTTCGAAACCTAAAGGAGTTGTTTCTCACATTTGAGATAAAAATTGTTGATATTCTTCAGGAGAATTAAACTCTTTTTCAATTACTTCTTCTTTTCCATTAATATTTCTGCGGATAATAATTTTACCTTTGAACATTTTGTATTTAGATTAAGATATAAAATGTCACCTATGTGCTAGCAGTGCTATTTTAATTAAAAGTTTAAAAAAATCAAGTGTAATATAAACCCAGCGTTGAAAAAGCCTGTGAAAAGGCTATATTTGTAAAAGTTTATATTTGTAAAATAACACTATCAATGATAGATATTAAGAAATTTCGTGAAAACCCTCAAATTTATAAACAGTGAGCTAAAGCAAAAGGAGTAGCTATAGACTGGGAGCGTTTTGAATATCTTGATGAGCAGATTAGGTTGATTCAAAAGCAAGTGGATGACTTAAAAATGCAGAGAAATCAAGTTTCTAAGCAAATAGGTGAATTCATAAAAAAGGGGGAGGCGGATCAAGCTGAAAAGGTAAAGCAACAGGCAGATGAACTCAAAAGGCAAATAGAGGATAAGCAGGCACAGTATGAAAATCTAAAAGAAGAATGGGAGGAGATCTTGTATCAAATTCCAGCTCCACCACTCGAAGATGTACCTTTGGGCAAGGATGATAGTGAGAATGTTGAGATAGCACGCGTAGGGGTAGATGAATTTTCAAAAAAAATAGAGGAGATTGCAAAAAAAATGTGAAAAAATCTCCCCAATGAACCTCTGCCACATTGGGAAATCTTAGAAAAAAGAGATATGTTGGATTCTCAAAGGTGAGCTAAGGTAAGCTGATCTAGATTTGTGTATCTTAAGGATTGATTGGTGCTTTTGGAATTGGCTTTGATTCAGTGGGCAGTACATAAACTTTATCAAAAATGATTTCGTCCTATAAATCCTCCAAATCTGGTTAGAGAAAGAGCTATGTTTACTACTTGATTTTTCCCAGCAGACAAAAATGAAATATATCATGTAAATCCTGAAGATGACAATCTGTTTTTAATCTGAACAGCAGAAGTACCATTGGTATCTCAACATATAGATGAAGTTATAGATGTGGATGATTTGCCTTTGAGGTATGTTTGAATATCCCCAGCCTATAGGAGAGAGGCAGGAAGTTATGGTAAAGATATTAAAGGCCTGATAAGACTTCATCAATTTGAAAAAGTGGAAATGGTTAGTTTTGTAAAGCCAGAAGATAGTCCTAGGGAACATGAGTTAATGTTGTCTATAGAGGAGGAAATTTATCAAGATTTGAAAATTCCTTATAGGAAGCTTTTGATTTGTTCTTGAGATTTGTGAGCACCAGCAGCCAAGAAATATGATTTGGAAGCATGGCTTCCTGGTATGCAAGCTTTCAAAGAAATAACCTCTACTTCTAATACTGTAGATTTTCAAGCAAGGCGTGGTAATATTAAGTATAAAGTTGGTAATCAAAAAGACTTTGTTCATACACTAAATTGAACAGTAGTTGCTTTACAAAGAACAATGGTGGCAATAGTTGAAAATTATCAAACAGATGATATGAGGATAATTGTTCCTGAAGTTTTGAAGCCTTATATGGGGGGGATGGAAATTATTTAATCTTTTGTTTTTTAGGAAACTTAAATTTTAATATTTGATATTTACCTTCTTTGATATCTCCTAACTCATATTTTCCCATTTTTGTTCTTTTGAGATCTTTAACTTTGTAACCTAGTTCTTCTAAAGCACGTCTAATATGGCGTTTTTTGCCTTCTGTTAATAGTACTTTGATATACTTAGGGTCATTTTTGATTGGATGTACGTCATAAAATTTTAATTGAATCACTTCTTTTTTATCCTTATCGTGATAGGTTATTCCTTTTTTTAGTTTTTCTAGGTCTCCAGTTTTGATAGGCTTGTTGAGCTTGACTTCATATATCTTAAACACTTTGTTTTTGGGATTCTCAAATCGATCAACTAGTTCTGGTATATTTGTCAAAAGAAGCAATCATCTAGAATTTTTATCTAGCCTACCAATATAGTACATATCTTTTTTCCAACTTTTTGGGAGCAATTCAAATATAGTCTTGTTGTATTTGTCAGACTTACTTACCACATATCACTTTGGTTTGTTAAAAAGCACAACAACTGGCTTAAACTTTCAGTGAGTGCTTATAATTTCCTCATATATTTCTCCATCTGGAAGCAATATTTTCATATTATCTCAGTCTTTTATTTCAAATCAAAAAGATTTCACAGGTTCATCATTGATTAAAATCACCTGTTGTCTTAGCATTTGCTCAAACTCTCTTCTAGTGATGCCTCTGGTTTTTTGTAGATAAGTTAACAGTTTCATCTTGTGCTAATCCACCTCTAAAAAAAAGCTATATTTTTTGATTATTTCTCTAAACTGTGTTGCCAAGTTTGGAGATATAGCTTGAGATACTTTGTATAATCTGTTTATGCTGGCATGATGCTTGCCTAGTTTTATAACCTGTTCAAATATAGGGATTTGTAACTTTTTTCAACTCTTTTTCAAAATCCTTTTTACAAGCTGCTTGATATACTCGTATTCTGCTGGATCAGGAGAATGCATCGCCTCCAAAAGTGCTAGCTCTAACCTGGCTGTTTTAAATGAAATTCACTCAATCAAAGCAGAGAAAGTGAATTTTCTAAGGTGATTGTATATATTTTGTGACTTACTTTCAAATGTTTTAAAGATGGCTTTTTTGCCAAGTATTACAGTCTCATGACTTTTTTTAAATGGATTTATTATCACTATTTTGTCAGGGATGTTATAGTTGTTAATGTTGATTTCCAGTGCTTTTAGGTCTCATATATATCGTTGGGAAGAAAGTTGATCCTTTGCAGATTGCTTTAAGATTTTTCGGTAAAATTTTTGTAGTAGTTCATCATCATCTATTTCTAATTGAGGGGACTTTACAAAAAATAAATCTTTCCTTAGAGATATAGATATCATCTATTTTTAAGATAATAGATATTTTTGTAAGCTTTTGTGTCTTTGTATTGTTCGTCTAGTATGTTTTTTAAGATCTTTTTTAGATCCTCAATGTGTACAAGCTTATTTTTGTATTTTGATATTTTTTTAACAAGGATGTTGAAATATTGATTTTTCATTTGGTAGATATGTACAGTGTTTTTAAACAAATAAAATATAACAAAGTTTCCATAAAAATCAAATAAATTTTGCTATAAAAATTTTTGCTAAGTTTCATTGAAAGAGATGTTGAAAAAAATAAAAAGAGGCTAGTTTAAAAATAAAAAATGCAGATGAGCTATTCTTCCATCCCATTAGAGCTTCATTCTCCAAAAATTGAACAATTTCAGATAGGGAGTTTGAATGTTAAATTTATTTTTAGAGGAGAAGGGCGTTGGGATGTTATTTTCAATATTAATTCAAATAAATTTTTAATCGCGCTTAAGACAGCGGGAGAACGTATAGAAGAATTTGAAATTTTGACATGAGAGGGTTTTTTTGACTTTTCTTATAACTTGGTAAAGTTAATTAAAAATATAGTAACTAAGCTTTATCTGTTGAAATTAGCTCCAAATTTAGTATAACAAGGTGCTTTAAAATTTTTAATTTGTAAAAAACAACTTAATGTCAGACAAAATTGTGGATGTTACTGATATGAATTTTGAGGAAGAAGTTGTAAAATCTGATAAACCTGTTTTGGTAGACTTTTGGGCACCTTGGTGTGCTCCATGTAAAATGCTTGAACCTATTTTTGAAAAATTGGCTGAAGAATATGATGGTCAAGTAAAGTTTGTTAAGATAAATACTGATGAAAATCCAGCAACTGCTATAAGATTCAATATACAAGGGATCCCTACTACTATTTTGTTCAAGGATGGGGATGAATTCCAAAGGTTAGTAGGTGTGAATCCAGAAAATAATTACAAGATGATTTTGGATGCAGCTTTGGGTAAAGGTTGAGCAGAGCAGCAAGGTGAGGTTAAAAAAGTAAAAGATAACGTATTTGAAGTTAAAGGCGTTGGTGCTTTTAATAAGATGATTAAAGATGAAAAGGTAACTATGGTAGATTTTTGGGCACCTTGGTGTGGACCTTGTAGGATGATTTCTCCTGTTATGGAGCAGTTAGCAGATGAATACAAGGATAAAGTTCAATTAGTGAAGGTTAATGTAGATGAGCCGGAAAACCAAATGCTTGCTATGCAATATGGGGTTCATAGTATACCTCAAATAAGCTTTTTTAAGTCTTGAGTAATGGTTGATCAATTTGTTGGAGCTTATCCATATGAACAAGTTAAACATATTTTACAACACGTACTTTGAGAAGCACATGATCATCACGACCATGATCACCACCATTAAATATAAACTTGACAAAATGATTTAAATAATTATAAGCTCACTAGGATAAGTTTTCTTAGTGAGCTTTTTTATAATTTTAAAATTTGAAATTATGGTAGATCAAGTTCCATTGTTTCCAGTATGGGTACTTCCAGAATGAGAGGATAATAAAAAAAAGAAAACTTCTGATTTACCATTTTTTCCACAAAGGCTGAGTAACTGAAAAGAAGGGATTTTACAACCACTTTTTGAAGGCATTGCGGGAAAAACTTCTAATGATTTAGTATCAACTTTGGAAAAAACAGATGAACAAGTTAAGATGTTGCTTCAAAAATTAAGTAATCTAGTTCAAAGAATTGAAAAAACATCTCCTGCTCAAAGACGTAATGTTGATTTTGCTAATGAGATAATTACTTTGTGGCAGCAATATAAAAAAGTTATTTCTTATATTTGTGAAGAATGAAATAAGAAATTAAACTTAAATCAAATAGTAACTAAAATAAGTGAGTTAAAAGAAGCGTTTTCCCTGGATATCAATGATTTTAAAGTGTCTACGCTAATATTTCATATGTGGAAGTTCTTTCAGACAAGAAAAAATAATAACCCATTACCTATTAATGTGATAAATTTAATAATATGTCCAGCATTTTGATGTTCGCACGAAGAAGAAAAAAAGATAGCTTTATGAGGGGCTTATCAAGATTAGTTATTATAGACAATTTTTATCTTATAATTAGATCCAACTTATGCCTTCAAACAAAAACATATATATTACTACGCCTATTTATTATATCAATGCTCAGCCTCATATAGGACATACATATAGCACTGTTGCAGCTGATATTTTGGCTAGGTCATATAGATTGCTTGGATATGATGTTTTTTTTCTTACCTGAACAGATGAAAATTCTCAAAAAACCATAGAATGAGCACAAAAGCTGATCTTGGCCGAAAAGGAAAAACCTGAGAGTAAATTTTTACAATTTTTAAAAGATAAGGGACTAGGAGATTTGTTGGATAAGTGGTTATCAGATACTAGTAAAGATATCCCTTTAGAGCTTGTAAAAGCTTATACTGATTGGATGGCACAGGTTTGGAAAAAGACTTGGGAGGATATGAATCTAAGCTTTGATGATTTTATTAGGACTACTGAAGCAAGACATATCAAGTGAGTTCAAAAGTTTTACCAAAAAGCCAAGGATAGAGGATACATTTACAAGGGCAAGTATACAGGGCTTTATTGTTGGAAATGTGAAGCTTTTTACAGGCCAGAGGATTTAATTGAGGAATGAGATAAATTTATTTGTCCTATTCACAAGCATCCTGTTGATCAGATTGAAGAAGAAAATTATTTTTTCAAATTGAGTGCTTTTGAGGACCAGCTTAGGGAAATTTTCACTACTCACACAGATTTTGTTTTCCCGCAATTTAGAGCCAATGAAATGTTAAATAATTTTATAAATGAGGGTTTAGAAGATTTTTCTATATCCCGTGAAGGTAAAAAGTGGGGGATTCCTTTTCCGGATGATCCCAACCATGTATTTTATGTATGGTATGACGCACTTTCCAACTATATCACAGCATTAGATTATGCTAAAGATAATTCACCTTTGTTTGAAAAATTTTGGAATAATGCCAAAGTAATTCACATTATAGGTAAAGATATATTAAAATTTCATAGTATTTACCGACCTGCTATGCTTATGGCGGCTCAAGAAAAAATTCCAGATCAAATTTTAACACATGGTTTTTTTACAGTAAATGGTGAAAAGATCTCTAAATCGCTTGGTAATGCAATTCCTCCTTATGAACTTGTTCAAAAATACGGCGTAGATAGCCTTAGGTATTATCTTTTTACGGATTTGAAGCTTGGAAGCGATGGAGATTTTAGTTTCCAAAGGCTTGAAGATTTACACAATTCCAATTTGGTCTGAGGATGGTGAAATTTGGTTTCCAGGGTTACTAAACTTGCTCAAAGAGCAGAGTTAGAGAGAGCTTACAAACATCAAAGATGGATGGATAAATTATTGGATTTAATATCAGATGATAATGCACTTAAGGCTTTATTGGCTAGTTGATGGGATGATAAAATTTTGCTTAGTTATTTGAGTCAGTTTGATTTCCAAGGATGGATTAGAGATTGGTATGATTTGGTACAAGCTACAAATAAATTGATGGAGGAAGTGCAACCTTGGGTTTTGCTAAAACAAGATTTAGAACAAGCAAAAGAGTTTTTGGAATTTGGATTACACTTGATAAGAAATTTATCTTTGATTATTTCACCAATACTCATAGTTTCAGTCCAAAAGGTGAAGGAAATCTTAGGTGAGGAAGCCTTTGAATGATTTGATTTTGAAAAGACTAAGGTGAGAGATATAAAAAGAAATTTTGATCAATCTGAGTTTAAAGTAGCTTTGCAACCAAAGCATCTTTATCCTAGAGTTTAAATTGTTAAAAATCATAATATGGATTCTACTTTTACTAAGAAACCTAAAAGGATACTTTTGAAGCTTTCTGGAGAGGCTTTGATGTGAGATGGGGAATATGGTATAGATGTTAAATTTTTACAAAAAATAGCAGAGAAAATTGTTTATCTTTCAAAGTATGCAGGGTTACAAGTCGCTATAGTTGTATGAGGGTGAAATATTTTCCGTGGAGTAAAATGAGCATCTCAAGGTATGAATAGGGCTTATGCTGATTATATGGGAATGCTTGCTACAGCTATGAATGCTATTGCTTTGGGAGATGCTATTGAAAAGCAAGGTCAAGAAGTGAGGGTGATGTCTGCTATAGAAATGAATAAAGTAGCGGAACCTTTTATCCAAAAAAGGGCGTTGAAACATTTGGAAAAGTGAAGAGTTATAATTTTGGCTTGATGAACTGGTAATCCTTATTTTACTACAGATAGTGCTGCAGTTTTGAGAGGTTTGGAGCTTGGATGTGATTATGTAGTAAAGGCTACGAAAGTTGATGGGATTTATGATAAGGATCCAGTGAAGCATCCCGATGCCAAAAAATTTGATGTAATAAGTTTAGATGAGGCACTTAAAAGAGGACTTAGGGTGATGGATCAGGCAGCAATTGCCTTGGCGGCAGATGAATGAATTCCAATTTTTGTATGCAATATCAATGATGTGGACAAGATTTGAAGCCAACTTGAAAGAGGTACTTATGTGGTTAAGTAGGATTAGCCTTTTCTTTGTCCCCTAGAAATATAAGATTTTATAATTAAATAGTAAAAAGAAATAAATATTGAATTAGGTATTGACACTAAAAATAAAAAGAGTACATTTACTCTAGTTTCCCTGAATCTAGGGAAGCAGAAAGGAGAGAAGAGTATGATTGTTGAAAAAGTTTTTAAGGCTTTAGGAGATGAAGAAAAGGAGATAGAAATTCATGCCCTTGCAAAAAAACTGAACTATCCACTTTGGATTGTATTATTGGTAATAAAATTTTTGAAATGGTGGGATTTAATAGAAGTATGGGCAACAGGTTGTAATAAACCATTGTTGTACAGGTTAATGAGAGGAGGATGTGTGATGTTTGTAAGTAGGAAAACTAGGGGCTGAATCCGCCCCTTTTTCATTTCCGTTTATTAAAAAAGTCGATAATTTTTTGAAATAGAATGAAAGAAAATAGCCTAAAAATATTTTTGAGAGAAAGGTTGTCCTGTAATAATTATACTTAAAGTAAGATATTTATGGTTTGTGAAAAGGTTTGCTTTTGGGGACTTATCGGAGTGTTGACTTGATTGGCCACTTTAGGAGATTTTAAAACAAATGGAACTGATGATAAGGATATTTTTCAGAGGTGAATGGGGTATTGAATAGATAGTTGGAGAAATAGGGGTTTTTTAGGTGATAAATTGAGCCTTAATTTGAGAAGGGCTAACAAGAAGCTTTATTTATTTAATTTCTTTAGTTTTATAGCTAATACTCAGAATTCTTTTTCTTGGGTAGGAGTATAAAATTGGTAATAAATTTTCACTCATTCCTCAATATCATTTATATTTGGGAGAACATTGTTTAATCATTCATTTTGAAGCATTTGTTTGAATGTTGGATAATGTTTTTTGTTTATTACTATGAATTTTTCTCAGCTTTCTAGTTTCAAAATATCTCCAGGCTGTAGTATTTTAAATTTACCTTTGTTCAACCTTCCTTCTATAGTTTTCTGTCAGTTGAGTAAAAAGTCTTTGTAGGGTTGTTTGACTCAAAAAGTATAGAGCATAAGTTAATAATATTTATATTTTAAAAGCAACTATACCATACTTAGAAACTTTTTTAGCATATCATGGTAAATTCATATATATGGATTTTCATTCTTCAATACTTGAAACATCTGGTAAACAATTTTGTATACCTTCATTATTTAAAAAATCTTCAATGGAAGTATATCTTATTACATCTTTCACAGTTACCTCTTTTGTTTCTCTTCAACTTCTAAAAGTAATAATATCTCATTTTTTAATTTTTAAAAATATTTTACCACTTCTTCATTCCACGGTTTTAAATCCTTTTTTTATTGCTTCTAAATATCTTTTTCTTATTGTAAATTCTCGTCTTTTGGGCGGCAATTCTATATTGAGTGGTAAAAACATATGAGATTCTTCGTTTCATAGTGAATATTCATTGTGTACTCTATATAGCTCTCTAAATCCTAATTTTCTAAACATTTGATAACTTTCAGGTGCTTTAGTAGTAGAAACGGTCAGATAGATTCAATCAGCGTTTTTATATTGCTCTCTTAAGATATTTACCAACTCTTCCCATAGGAATCGAATATATCAATTTCAAAAATTACTTCGTAAAAATAGACTTTTTATTTCTAGATATCAATTTTGTAATGGTAAACATTCTTCTTCTTTTATCAATTCATTTTTAAATGCTAAAATGCCAATGGGGACACCATTAATTTCTAATATTTTAGCCGTTCTAGAGGTAGAGTCTAAAAGTTTTTTGAATGGCACTTTTTGAGGTCAATAAATAGGACTTAATCTTAAAGTAAATTTTTTAAAAATTTGTAGAAGTTCTTCTCTAGAAAAATCACAAATTGCTTTTATTCTTATTGGCTCTGAGCCTTCTTGTAAGTGGGAAATTCTTCTTCTTATTTGATATTCTAAATTATTTATCATGCATAAACATAATTAATCAGGATAAAAAATATTATATTTAATTTATAAAAAGCATTTCGTTATGCAAGTTTTTTGCGAAATAGGTAACTATCGGTCAAAATATCGCTCCTTTTTCACTATTCTCCGTAATTTTCCGTAGTTTATCAGCTTTCTTTAGTAGCTAGATAGGAAAAATAAAATTGACTAGAGTGGAAGTATGGTTATAATTAATACAGAAACCATATTTTATATTTCAATATATTTTCAAAATGGCGATAGCAAGTCCTGATATGTGAGGAAATGTTGAAGGAGGGTTGAGTGTGAATAATTCCAATGTACCTGAGAATATGGTCCAGCCAATAGTAGATGAAACTAGACAAAAACTTTCACAACTTGGTGAACAAGTATTGATAGTTTCTCCAGACGGAAATACTGTCCCAGCACTTGCTATTCGCGCTCCTGAATACGATGGGACCTTTGGAGCAGAAGTTTACAAACTTCCAAATGAACACAACAAATTGTATATAAAATGAGAGGATGGTAGGCTTTATCCTATTACTCTGGCAATGAGTGAAAGGCTCATTCAAAAACTTTTTGGTCCAGTAACTAAGGAGCAGTTTGATACAATGGTAGAGGGATATGTGGAACTAGGACTTTATGGTTATCTTTATGATTTACTGAATAAAGAAGCTCAAGATGTATTAGTCGAAATCTGACTTGATGAGGATACATTGGCAAAATTTATAGCTGGTATACCTCCCGAAAATATAAAGAAGCTCATAGAACTTATAGTAGCACTAGAAGTATGGGAAGAAGAGTGATGGCAGCGTATGGCTGTAGGAGCGGTGCTCTGGGAAGCTTGAAAGTATCAAAACCCCTCAGACTCATTAACAAAGCCTTCAGAGCTTGCTATAGCTCTCTTTGATCCCAACTATAATGGTAAGTTGAGTTCTTATTCACTAGTTTGACAGTTTAAAGAGCTATTTAAAGCTCCTGAAAAAGATTTATTGAATCAATATGCTAAACAATGGGATGAGTTGTTTCCTGACAGTGATATAAAGGGGAAAGATATATTTAACACCTCTTTAATAAGCAAACTTGGAGTTACCATAGGTAAAAATGTTTATTATGTTAAGTATTGGTTTCAAGAAGCTCAAAATCGTTGAGTTTCAAAGGAAGTTGAAAATCTTCTGTTTAAGTATGCAAGTTTATTTTATAGTTCAAAACTTCAGCAATATATTAATGATGTATGAGAAGGCAAGGTAATTACAGAACTAAACCAGCTTGCTCAAAGTTGATTTGGAGATTTGGCATACAACGTGATGTTATCTACTCCTTCATTATCTGATAAAGTTTTATCAGAGATTGAAAAACAAATATATCAGGCCTTGCAAAAATGAATAGATCCCCAACATTTTGAAAGTTTTGAATTAGCACCTCAAGAGTTTGCTAAACTTGGTGAAAATATAAAACAACTAGCTGAGGAAGGTTTACTTTCTGCATATTTGAATTATGTATTTAATAACTATGACAAATTGAGTCAAGAGGGGAAGCAAATAATAAAGTACATTTTAGGCCCCCAAGGGGATTCTTCATTTGTAGAAGATTTATTAGGTAAAAAGATAGCTTCTTGGAATTCTAAAAATAAAGTTATAGCAACGGAAGCCAATAAGAGGATATCAGATATCGTATCAGATAGAAAAAATGCAGAATTAGATAGAAAAAATGCAGAATTAGATAGAAAAAATGCAGAATTAGATAGAAAAAATGCAGAATTAGATGAACAATTTGCTAAGTTAGCGAAACAGGAAATGATAAATAGTTTTTATAAATATCCTTTATTTTTGATTCGATTAAGAAATGAACTTCCTAATTATCCAAATCTATTTTCGCCTCAAAAATTAAATCAATTTTACAGTTATATTGATAACAATAAATTTTATGAAGCTATGACATTAGTATATGAAGAAATAGCAAAAAATTTATGATATCAAAGTTGAGAAGAATTTATCAAGGATATAGAATGACATATAGATTTTAATAAATGATTCGCTATGACTTTAGAAGAATCAAAAGAATTCTTTAGGTCTTCCTACAAAAGGGTTTTTTCTACTTATTTGAAGGGACTTTCTTCTAAAGAAATAGAATTCTTAACTAATTTATTTTCTCAAAATATCTTGGCATCTAAGGTCTTATATACTTTGAAATTCTTACAAACTAATTATCCCCAACTGGCTCAAATATGGTGAGCGGTTATTAATTCTTACGACATTGTTCCATCCAATCCTTGAGAAATAATAGGTGCTTTAAACGCAGGAATAAATAATATTCTTAAAAATCCTCAAATCTATCCTCCAGAAATTGTAGAAATGGCACAAAAACTAGCTTATCCTCAGCTTACATCATCTAACTAACCTCAATGAATAACCCAGAATTCAAAACAAAAGAACAGCTCAACAGTTCAAAATGACAAAAAGAAACAAAACAAACTCCAACAAATCCAGAGCATACAGATGTTTTTACTTTTCAAATTACCAAGGAATTTCCTCAATTTAAAGAACAAATAAGTCAATTAAACCCTAATCAAAAACTTTTTTTGCAAAAAAGCCTAAAGGTCTGGAAAGAGGATTTAATAGAAGATTTCCCTTTAGAGCCTCATATTTTGAAGTTGTGGATTGATTTTATTGAAGAAAATCCATGACTAGAACAAATAACTAAACTACCAGAAGAGGAGTTACTACTATATATGTATACAAAATTAGATGAGATAATAAAGAGAAAAGAAGTAGAAGAAAAAGAAAAAGAAACAAAGGAAAAAGAAAAAGAAACAAAGGAAAAAGAAAAAGAAACAAAGGAAAAGGAAGTAGAGCTAGAACTACGATTTAAAAAAATCAAGCAGGCTTCCAAAGAGATCCAAGCTCGCCTAGATGCAAATCCTCAACTAGACAGAGATTTCCAAGAATATTTATCTCAAAAATGAATATCAAACTTTGATGTGGTAGGACAAAATATTTTAGAATCCCTTGCCAAGCTAAATAAAGACTTAGAAGATAATCAAAAATTAAATCAACAAGAAGTTATTACCGTTAGTAAAGTACTGTTTCTCCAACTCCAAGCCCAAAGATGAGATCAGCAAGCTAGTGAATTACTAAGCTATTTTAACTCGCCTGAGATTATATCATGAGTAGATAGTTTGAAGGAGCTTTTCCCAACTCTTGAACAAAATTTATATGATCTTGCATTTCCGACATGACTTTCAGAGAGTTTTGATCAAAAGACCCAAGAGTTTGCAATATATGGAGAAGGTATAGAATGATATGAGGCTAGTAAGTTAACGCTTAATGAATCAGCACGTAAGAGGGTTTTTGAATTGTTCAAAGAAGATATTAAGCAAAATTTTGAACGTAATTTTCCAAATGATAGTTTTCAAGACTTTGAAAAGTGGCTAAAAAATCCCAATTCTATAGATGATGTTACTAAAAAAGCTCGTTATCAACATTTTTTGGAGCGCGAAGTTGAGATGCGTATTCAGGACTTGCAATTGGGAATGAATCAACAGATGCGTGTTGAAGCTTTAAAATCTCAAAGGGATCTGATTACAGAGATTTTTGATTTTCCTATTCAAACATTGCATGGTCCTATAAATTTAGCGGCTCAACTTAATTTTGAAAAGTGAGGTATTAGAGTTGAGGATTGATTAAATGTGAAATCTAAACTTCGTATAGATGATATGCCTTTGGAAATGGAAGTGAGATCAGATGGATCAATATGGGTTACTGATCTGGTACATACCCCACCTGGATATCCCAAGTATAGTGCATATCAAGTAGGGTTGGAAAAATTAAATGATGCTTTTGAGTTGCCGTCCTTGGCAAAATTGCTTGAATCTCAAAATATGGACATTTCTGAACTAATGATGCAAGCCAAGTCCCAACAACATCTAAATGAGCTTTTGAGGGAGCAGGTTAGAAAAACCATTGAGGAAAGGATAAAGCAATATAACCTGGAATGACAAAAACCTATCGTAGAAGCTGAAGTAAACTATGAAGTCAAAAAACAACAAACGTTATGGAACTTAATTAAATATTATCAACCTCCTTATGAAAAAAATTTATTTGAATCCTGACAATTAATCACTCCGGAAAATCCTAGAACAGCTAGGATCTTTGAACTTCAAAAGGCTTTTGATATCACTCTTAGGGAAAAACCTCTTGAGCTTCAAAGACTCTGGCTCCAGACTCAAAGACCTCAAATACAATATTTGCTCAAGGAATCTCAGCTAGCAGGTGAAACTTGAACTTGAGGAGATAAGTTTGGGACAGTAGATTTGTTAAAGACTTTATGAATTTTACCATCTGATGAAGGTGATTGGTGAGAAAATCCAAGCTTGGAAGAAGTTCAAGAGTGATTAAGTGCTGATAAATTACGCAAGGTTGCTGATATGCTTGCAAAAGCTAAAAGCGATCCTAGCTTATTACCACAATTACCAGCAGGCTTCAAATGGGACTTAAGTTGAAAATTTCCGAGGGTGGTGAGGAAGGAGTAA
>JALTWR010000011.1 GCA_027046965.1 Candidatus Altimarinota bacterium
ATAAGTGTGGATGGAGGTTCTCAAACTTGACGTCTGTCAAAATAACGAGAATAATTTTCAATTCCATTAACATATCACGTCTCTTTTATCATCTTCACATCATATTCTGTTCTCTTTTGTATCCTCTGAGCCTCAAGCTCTTTGCCCTGACTTTTTAATTCCTGAACACGTTCACGCATCTCTTGCAAAATCTCCTCTAAAATCTGGTCCAACCCTTCCATATCTTGCAAAAATTGAGTAGCTGGCCAAATTCTGATATGAGAAACAAAGCCAACGTCTTTCCAAGTTAGAGGATCCTTAAGTTGAATTCTCTCGAGCACATCTTCATCAAAAATTAGCCTGTAAATTACATTTTCAACACTTGAATAAATATCCAGAAGTTCTCATCTAAAATCAAAAGTTCAAGGCTCTATCTTTGAATAAGCAGGTTGATATTGGATATCTAATAACTTTTTTTTGATTTGTCCAAAATCATATTTTTTACCTACCTCAAAAAGTATAGAAGATTGCTCAAAAACTTGTTTAGAGCCCAAACCATAAAGAGCTGAAACACTGCTTACCACAACCACATCTTCACGGGAAAGCAAAGATGAAAGAGTTGCCAAGCGATACATTTCAATTTCTTGATTTATGCTTGAGTCTTTTTCAATATACATATCTTTGTGAGGCAAATAAGCTTCCGGCTGATAATAATCAAAATACGAGACAAAGTAATGAACCGCATTATTAGGAAAAAAATACTTAAACTCCGTCGCAAGCTGAGCCGCTAAAGTTTTGTTATGAGAAATTACTAAAGTTGGACGCCCTAGCTTTTGAATGACGTTCGCCATTGTAAAAGTTTTTCAGGTTCAAGTAGCACCAAGTAATGTAATTTTAGAGGCTTGCTCCCTGATAAATCAGTTAATAATTTCTTTTATAGCTTTAGGCTGGTCTCCCTGAGGTTGATAATCTGCCTTTAATTCAAATTTTTTCATTAACTATTTTGCAAATGTTATTTGGTTAAATAGGGTTGAATAATTTTTAAAACTTCCTCCAACACCTTCTCTGGAGAGACAGAGGCATCTATCATAAAATCCACAAGTTTTTGACCAAGAACTTTTTCCTCCATTCAGCTTTGAACTCTGCTTTCAAGTTCTTCCATAGCTATATGTGGTTGCCTTTGCAAAATACGATTTTTAATCTCTTTAATAGGTAAATCCAAAAAGATAGTTTTAAATTTGTCAGGAATTTCATTTTTTTGCAAAAGCCAAAGCAATCACTTCATATCAAGCTCTTTTATCACCACTTTCCCTTCCTTCAACGGATTTAAAACGCTATCTCTATCAGTCCCATAAAAATGTTTTCCATGAACTACTGCCCACTCTAGGAAATCTCAATTTTCTATCTTTCTCTTAAATTCTTCTTTAGTGATAAAAAAATAAGGGTCTCATTGTTTTTCTCACTCCCTCATCTCACGAGTGCTAAAAGATGGTACAAACACTATACGCTCATCTCAATCAAAATATTTTTTCAAGTTTTTAATCAAAGTCGACTTCCCAGCACCAGAAACTCCAACGATGAAAAAGATCATTTAATTTCTTTTTAATATTTTAAACTTCTTTTTTCATCTCCTTAAAAACACCAAACCATCTCATACCATATCTTTTTCTGTTATCACAAAGTTTTCATCACTAATTTTTTCATCATTAACAAACACACTTCATTGAGCGATAGCACGTCTAGCATCAGACTTGGAAGAAGCAAGTCAGCTGGCAACAAGAGCTTCTAAAATATGAATAGGGGGATCAATTTTTGCTCCTCCAAGCTCATCAAACACGGCTTCTGCTTGTTCAGGTTTTAGCGATTTTAAAAGTTGGGTTTTAGAATCAGTATAGAACACTAGCTCAGAAATTTTTTGGGCAATTTCTGCTGCTTCTTCTCCAAAAAGGAATCTAACTACTTCATAAGCTAAACGTCTTTGAGCATATCTTTTTTCTGGAGATTGATTATGTTTAAAGAGGATTTCTTCAATCGTCTCAAGAGGTAGTAATGTTAGAACCTTTAAAAACTTACCTACATCCTCATCGGTGGCGTTGACAAAATACTGATACACAAAATATGGAGAGTTTTTATTAGCATCAATCCATATAGCATTACCTTCAGATTTTCCAAATTTTTTCCCATCAGATGTAGTCAAAAGAGGAACCGTAAAGCCTCGTGCATCAGATTTACCCAAAGCTTTGCCTATCAATTCAATTCACGTAAGAATGTTTCACCATTGATCTGATCCTCCAAGTTGTAAGCGAACCCCTTTATCTTGATACAAACGCAAATAATCATACCCTTGCAAAAGCATATAAGAAAACTCCGTATAAGAAATGCTCTTATCTGGATCTTCAATCCTTCTTTTAACTGTTTCTTTAGTTATCATTTGATTAACAGTAATATATTTCCCCACATTCCTAAGGAAATCAAGTATATTCATATCCTTGTAAAAATCATAATTATTGACAACCTCAAATTCTAACTTTTGCCCTGCAAGTTCCTCTAATCTACGAAGTATGTTTTGAAGTTGTTTTTTTATCTTTTCGCCATTAGCACGTATTTCCTCTATGGACTTTAGCTGCCTTTCTGTGTCTTTCCCACCAGGATCTCAAATCATTCAAGTGGCTCCCCCCAGTATTAAGACCAATTTATTGCCTCTCTTCATAAAATTAACAGCCCCCATTATAGGAATTAAATTTCCTAACTGCAAACTATCTGCTGTAGGATCAACACCAATGTAAAGCCTTTGTCAGCCCTTTTCATACACCTCAAAAACTTTCTCATCTGTATATTGGTAAATTAAATTTCTTTTTTGTAATTCCTGTTTAAGTTCCATTGAGCTTAATCAAGTTATAAGCTAAACCTATGAAAACTAATTTATGTATAGTTATTTTATATCCTAAGCCAAGAACAAATAAACATATTTTTTTCAAAAAGAAAAGGCCCCTGGAATGCCAGGAACCTGCCTTTCAAGCTGGGGAGGCAGGAATTCCCGGCGAGATTTTATACAGCCACAGGCTTCCATAGCTATATAGAATCTCGCCGTTGCCTCCCCAGCCCATTTTGAGTGGTTTTGCTTGTTGCCTTACCCCCTGGTGGAGGTTAGGTCAACCAACCACCCCTTGTCCAATATATTGGGCTAGGTGGTGCGGTTGGGCTTTAACGCCCGACGTGCTGGAATACCAGCATCTTTTGTTTTTATTTACAATTTAACTTATAGTCAATTATCCTGTATTTTCAACAATTTTTTGACATTAAAAGATGGTTTTTGTTATTTTTGCTTTTTAAGATATTGACTATTTGTCAAAAACAAAATAGGTATAGACGCCCTCCACCAATATTTTGGGAAGTAAAAATAAATATTATTAGGCACAAAGTCAAAACAATCGTTAACTTTCTCATTGAACTTGTGCATATCTAAGCCTTTTTTATCCACAACATTTCATAAATAAATATAACACACTTTATTTTTATCAAACGTATTTATCAATCCGCTTAATGGATCCGTTTTCTTGTCAATTCCTGCCCCGAGATAAACTAGTATATCTCAACTACCTAGTAAGTCTTTATAAGGAGTTATAACCAATTTGTACTTTCCAAAATCTAGCATTTTTACATCTATCTTATCAGCGTCTAGAGAAGGCAATTTTACGTGTTTGATTTCTGTCTCTTTAACAGTTATTTTGGTAGCAAAATCAAATGGATTGACAAAACTAACAAGATTCAATCATTTTTTACGAGCCAATAGTGTAATCAGGGCAGCTTCTGCCATACTTCAATCATCTGTGATCCCCACCCTAAAGTTTAAGTTAGGGAAAATTTTTTCTCACTTGCCCTCCAAAATTAACTGTTTAACTAGATTGAAATCAATCACTTTTGAAGTCTGATTAGGGACCCTCCGCTCACCTAAAATAGGATCCGGTGAGCCAACAAATCGTAACTCATCCCATCAGCTTTGAACTACTAAAGGTTTATTTATATATGATGGATGGTATAAATATCCCCTTTCTTGAATAATCCAGGCAATTAACAAGATTAACAAAGATCAAATAACACTCAATAAAAATATATACTTTCTCATTTCAAAAAATTTTTATTATAGTCAAAATAAAACAATAGGAACTTTAATCAAAGATATATAAATTGCAAATTTAAAAAAGCCTGGCCAGGTGGCCAGGCTTTTAAGATATTCCTCAGCATCCTAGTAGTTCAATGTCCATGTTCCTGCTGGTAATCCAGGAACTTCTGCATCTGTGAACCAATCTACTTCTGTTAGAGAAGCATCACCATCTGCATTATCAGACCAAATAACTGCAGTTGGTGCTGGTACACCTGTATAAACATACACTCCTAGATCAGAAGATTTTTGATCTAGTTTTACACTCATTGTTGCTGTATCAGCAGTATATCCACCAAGTTCAGCTTTTAATCTGAAGTTCTCAGTAGATCCTGCTGTGATATCATATCCGTCAACATAAGCACCTGTAAATTCAACAACTAGAGTGTTACCTACTAATGTATAAGTAACATCATTGTTATCAAATGCAGACTCAGTTGTACCTACAGTATACAATTCCCATCCTGTAGCTGTAGCTCCACCACCAGTTGTAACGTCAAATACCAACTGTTTTAGAGCCACATCTTCTCCATTTGCTGCTGTTACAGAGAACTCATAGATAGCTCTAACACCATTTCTTACATCAGAAACAGTGTTATCAGATGCAGCAAATGTTGGGATTGTTGCTCTCATATATTGTGGATAACCAATTGTTTCAAATGTATTTACAGTAACATCTTCATTATTTGCAGTAGATACTATCTTTGTAACAAATGTATTAATTTCTTCTCCTGGTTTAAGAACACCAAATCTTACATATTTATTTGTTTTGGTTACATCATTCACATTAGCCTTAACCTTAACGATGAATGTTTCTTTCTCATCTTTTGTAAGTGTGTATGGTGTAGGCAATGCAAAGTATGCAACACCATCAACCAATCCTGCTCATGCTTCTGCTATAAAGTTTCCATTAGAGTCATACAACTTAACAGCTGTAACTACATTATCTGCTCCAGTGTATTTAGATACACCTCCTGTAACTTCTACACCTGTAAATGCCTTATCTACATTAACCAATGTCAACTCTTCCAATCTAGCATCAGCATCTTTAGCTTCCAATTGGAATCTCAATACTTCAATCCGTGTATCACCATCTGCAGCAACTATACTTGTTCTAGGTGTGTTGGTGTTATCAAGAGTGCCATTGATTGAAGAGCTATCTTTAACAGTGAATATAGCTCCTGCTACTCCCATATTGTATTCAACATCAACACCTTCAGTATCTTGTCCTTTGAATCCTGTTACAGTAGCTTGTAAGCTTCCTGTATAGTCAGCATCAATATCAGCTACTAATTCAAATTCTGCAGCACCACCCCTTGGAATTATAACATCTATACTAGACACTCTACCATTGTTTCCATTTAGTGTAACATTTCCTACTTCATTACCATTGTACATCAATCTTACAGCATCAACAGAATCATCACCACTACTTACAGTGAAGTCAAAGCTTCTCAATTCAACATCTCTAATATTGTTAACTGCAACTTTGAACTTCAACAATTGAGCACTTTGTTGACCAGCTATCAACACATCACCATTTGTAGCGTCATCTGTTCTAGACACAGCCACAATAGCTGGTTTTTTAATTGTATATGTTGGACCATCTGCACTACCATCAATTACAACTGTGTTATCAGAATTTACATATTCAGAATCATTTTCCAAAGCAGTTACATCAATGCTAGCTTTAACAGTATTGTTTTCTGTCGCATTTTCATCAACATCAACATATACATACAATTTGTGTGCTCCTTTAGTAACAACATCTTCATAGTCAAATGGAACGCTCGCAGCAAAATCTTCTTCACCAATAACAACATCATCTAACCTAAACCTTACAGATGTTATATCTGTAGATGTTGCTGTTCCAGCAAAGTTCACTGTAAATGTATCAACATTCATATCATCTTCAACATTGAAGTTTGCAACCAATACTAATGCATTGTCTGTCTTAACTGGAATATAGCTAGATGCAGGTGTTTCATCAGATTTAGATATATAGTTCTTTGGAGCTGTAATTTTATTAGCCTCCAAATATTTATTGCCACCATCTACAACAACTGTAGCAGCAATATTTGTATCTTTTTCAAATGCAACTATATCTTTTTCATCTCTAAGATAGAATTGGATATAGTCACCTTCATCACCACCAACAACATCTGCATAAATCTCAAATGTTATAGTATCATTGTCTTCCATTGCATAACCTTCTCCAGGGAAGGTAAATGTAATATATCTACCATCAATTACAATGTCTGCACCAGAAGCAACTACTACACCATCTTCATCTTCCAATCTTACATTATCAATTACACCATCAATAGTACTAATAGCTTTAAGTTTTACAGATTTTAACCAAGCATCTCTTCCACTAGGAGTATCAATCTTGAAGTCAAAATCTCCAAGCATAACATTTGTATCTCCAACTTCTACCTCATCAGGTGTTCCAGCAAAAGTTGGATCTGTTGCTTTAACAGCATAATCTCCATAAAAGGTTCCTGTTACACTTCCGTAACTAACTACTTGAACAGTAGCGAACCTCAATGGGAATGCTCCTTGAACCTGAGTATCTCCTGCTACTTCAACATTTTTCAAAGTAACATCAAATACTCTATTTGAAGCTCCATCATAATCTACAGCCACATAGTAAGATTTAACAGTGTTTGCAGGAACTACATCATCCTCATTGAAGAAAACAGTAGCTTCAAATGTTGTATCATCAAAAGATCTTTGTGTAGTAACAACTTCCTCATTTTCATTTAGAAGATACACCTTATCCACATCATTTGAACCAACCAAACCTTCTAATTTGAATGTAGCCCTTTCAAGATTAACATCAGCATCTCCTGCTTGGAAGTCTACTTTACCAACAATTAATCTGTCAGCCACATTAGGAGCGTAAACTTCTGCTGGAGAATCTGGAGAAACAGAAACATCCAACACATCTGCTCCTGCTACCATATCTTCACCTCACATATCACCAGTCATATCTTCACCTCACATATCAGTACCTTCATCTGTTGTACCTTCATCTGTACCACCTAAGATATCATCTAGAAGATCTGCCAAGTCACCTCCTTGATCTTGAGCAGCTCTATAAAGCATAACCATTGTCTCAATCCTGTATGCAGGCTTTTGAGCAACTTGGTCCATGCTATCATTTGTAATTCCTAGCTCTGCCGCTCTCTCATAATAATTTCTCCACCAAGGAGTTGCATTTTCATCTTTTTGTCCCTCCAAAGCTCTTACAATAAGAACCAATGCAACAGCCTTTGATAGCTGTTGATGAGGGTTAAAGTTTCCATCTGCATCACCATTGAACAATCCTAATTGGCAAGCCTTAACAACATAAGGCCTCAAAACTGGAGTAATTTGATCTGCATCATTAAACTCGCAGTTTCTTGTTGTGTCTGGAGTTTTGCCTAGAACATCTTCAGCCCAAACACCAAAAAACTTTGCAGCCTGTTCCCTGTTCAACACCCCGTAAGGCATGAACTCATCAAAGGTGTTGTAAGAGGTTAATCCGTTTTCATAACCCCATTGCAACGCCTCTTGAAACTCTTGTGGATAGCCAGCTTCAGCTGCTTGAGCTACGCCAAAAAGGCCTTGTGTAGCCACCACAGCTCCTGCCGCCAATCCAGCAAGAACCTTCTTAAATTTGACCATTTGTTTTTGTGGTAATAAGATATAAAAATAAACCACGGGTTTTAAAGATATAAAACCGCACCGCACCTAGCGGTTACAAACTAAATTAACAAAAAGCACCTCAATTTCAAGTCCTTTGCACCATCTTTTGTTGACAAACTTTCTCTTTTTTATTTTACAAATACATCTTCCCACTTGTTATGACGACAAAAAAACAAATTTGTGACAAACTATTTAAAAAATTTATCCTTGATTATAAGCTTACATTTAATATATTATTTACCACTTGAAATTATAAGGGGGTAGTTCGAATTGGTTAGAATACCGGTCTCCGAAGCCGGTGATCCAGGTTCGAGTCCTGGCCCCCTTGAATTACAAAGCTCCCGCACAAGGGGAGTTTTTGTTTAAATTTACAAAAATTTTAAAACTCCTTTTCATAAAGCTCTAACAAGCGTTTACTAATGATTCATTGAGAATACCTTTCAACCCATTTTGCCATCTCTTGGGAATGGGGCAGTTCGCTAATCTTTTTAATTCCTAAAGCTATACTAGAAACACTATAAGGATTAACGTTAACTCACCACTTTCAAAAAACCTCTTTTACAGGCTCATCATTACCTATCAAAATAGGAACTCCCAAACTTGCTGCCTCCAAAGAAGAAAGCCCAGGCGTTTCTAAAAAAGATGGCAAAAGGTGGGCTTTAGCAAATCTCAAGATAGAAACAAATTCTTTACTTCCATGCTCTAGACCATCTATATGGGCAATCTGGTCTGGATGTTTTTTTATAAACTCTTGTACTTTCCCAAAGAACCCTCAAAATCCTCCCCTCATCCTACCAACCAGCAGCAATTTATAGCCTGGTTTTTCTCTACTGAACTCCAAAAAGGCTTTGATCAAGTTTAGAGTGTTTTTTCTAGGTTCAATATGAGATATACTTACAAAATATTTATAGGGCTGTACGCTTCGTTTTTCCAATATAGATTCATCAGCAATAGACAAATCCACCCCAGGGACCCAATTATATATAACTTCAATTTTACCAGCAGGACGACCAAAAATACTTAGTAGTTGTTTTTTTTCAGCCACAGAATTTGGAAGGATCAAATCAGCATTATCTCGCAAAATCTTCCACGCTTTAAATTGAGTATAAGGAAGCTTAACAAGAATTTTTAAAACACTTGGCCTCCTAAAATCCAAAAGGTTTTTTGGTCTAATATAAAAAACAGGGGAAAAAACAATCTTCACTCATTTTGCTTTAAGGTTTGAGAAAAAATATTGCCCCAAAGGTAAACGATGACCGACTATGTGCAATATGTCAAAATCTATTTCATTTCGCTTAAGAAAATCTACATCATATTTGGAAGACAAACTCTCCAAATATCCCTGAGCCTGCCTTTCCAATCCCCCAAAACCAGCTATCAGAGGCATATGGGTCAAAAATCTAACTTTTTTCATCATAAATAGTCTTGAATTAAAGTTTGAGCTCGGCATACTTATTTTTAAGATTAACTTTTTGTGATTCAAAAAAAAGTGAAAAATGAATTTACAGCAGGAGCTTAGAAACCAAGCCATACAACATCTACAAAAATATCTGATTTCCCATGAACCAATTTTACTTATAGGAAATCGGGGGAACAAGAACTTATGAGATGAGTTAATTTTAGTGGGCCTAATAAAACTTCTTCTACAAATAGGCTTTGAGCCCAGCAACATCATTGTCCCATCGGGCAATGTTGCTTTTTCAAAAACATTTTTAAAACAATTTTTAAAAGAGCTTCCTGTAATAATTCCTGAGTTTCCCAAAGGGATCAGATCTTCTATTAAATATGCCTCAAAAGGATTTAGTTGACTTAAAACATATATCTTACCTAACCAAATAATTCTTGGGGGATGAGAAATTCTTACTCCAGAGACCAAAGGGAGCTTTCGATATTGGCGATGGTCCCTCCTACCCATATTTAAGACAAGCAAAGCCAAAATCGTGGTAATGGGTGGAGTAAGCCCTCCAAACACATCCAAAGACAAATTCTATTTCAACATCATTTTGCGTCACTCTTTAGCTTGTCTTTGTAGAGATTTTGAGAGCATTCAAAAGGTCAAAAAATATGGTTTTGAAAACGCATATTTTGTCATGGACTCTAGCTTTTTTGCATTAGATAACCGAGCCAACTTTAAGACGAACACTCCTCAAGAAAAATACACAATTAACATACACCAATTTAGCCATCAATTTATGAATGATCTATTGCAATCTTTACATAGAGACAACCCAAATCAAATAGAATTTGTACCTGCTGGCTTGGGCAAATTCGACAAAGACTTAAAATATGTATCTTTTATTGAACAAGAGCTCCGCAGACCAATATCTATAAATTCCTGGGACAAGGACTTTCATAAGTTTTTAAAAGTATTAGGGACTAGTAAAAAAGTTTTAAGTGCTAGATTGCACTTATTTTTGATAGCCAAATATATGGGATTGCCTGTCCAATTTTTTGCTTATCAAACAAAACTTACCAAAATGGATAAAGTTTTATCAGCACTGAATATCTAAAAAATGAAGAAAAATCCAAGTATATCTATAGGAATACCTTCCAGATCTCCCAATCCTAAGCTAAAAGATTTGCTCAAAAGTATATCCAAACAGACAGTCAAACCTAATGAAGTTATCATATTATTTGATCAAATTGACAATTTTGATTTCCCACAGGAGTTAAATGTAAAATATGACAAATGTGTACAAAATGTGGCAGGCAAAAGAAATGAACTGATTAATAGAGCATCCAGCGAGTTTTTACTTTTAATCGATGATGACAACTTACTTCCCCAACAGGATCGATTAGAAAAACTTCTTAGTTTTTATTTTGAGATCAAAAAGGTTACTAGCAAGCCTATAATAATTGCTCCTTTTTCTCGGCATCAGGAAAAATGAAAAATCCAAACAGCAGGGTTAAAATTTAACTATCTGTTCTCCAAGATGTATTATATTAAAACTCCTGCCCAAAGATTTTCGAAAGCACGAGCTTTAGGAGGAATTGCTCTTTTTGGCAAAACTAATGATTTTAAACTCGCCAAATACGACTCATCAATAGGCTTTTTGCGGGAGGATGTAGATTTCGACCGTAGCTTCATAGACAATGGTGGAGAACTCTATACTATTAACCTACCAATACTACACAGAGAAAGAGATAAAACCCGAGCTGAACAAGGATGATATTGAAACTTTAAAACATTGATTAAAAAAATCAAAAATAGAAATCAATTTGTAAAAAAACATGCAACCCAATATGAAAAATTACAATTTTATTTGATCGGTTACCGATTTATGCCTTTGGGTGCCATTATAAAGCTTTTCATAACGATAATATGGCAAAAACTTCCAAAAAAGTAGATAAGCAGAATACAGCCATAATATACTTAAGAACAAAAGTCACATCACTCGTCGACCATATTTAGGAGCTTGAAGCCATACTCCATATTCCAATCCCCATCTATTAATAATCAACAAGATATCAATCATTCTCTCTACCACAAAAGCAATTCATGGCACCAACAATGAGAAAATCCCCCCTATCATAATAATTGGGAGTAATGGCAAAATTAAAATATTTAGAGCCCAACTCAGCAAGTTGACTTCTCAAACAAAAAACAATAGAACAGGCAATATCCCCAAAAAAGCCCCAATTGGTACGAAAATTATCCCAACTAATTTCTGGAAATGCCTATTTTTCACAAATTCATTAATAAGACTGAGAAAAAGTACAATTCCTCCAACCGCTGCAAACGACAAAAGAAAACCTATATCATAAGTTAAGAACCGAGGGTTGTATATTAACATTATAATCCATACCATTCACAGCACTCTCCATATCAGAACCTCTCTTCCTACAGCTACAAAAAACAAATACAGACTCATCAATAACCAAGCACGTAATATACTAGGATCTACACCAACCAACAACATATAAAAGCTACTCAACAAAAAAATTAAAATAAGCCTCAGATAAAAAGGAGTCCACATTAACAGCGCCCCCAAAGCTCAAGCTATCAAACCCAAGTGAGCTCCGCTGATTACCACAATGTGGACAAGACCTGTGTCTATAAGTTGTCTATATTGTCTACTATCCAGATCTTCCTTGTTCCCTAGCAAAATAGCTTTCAAAATTCATTTATATGGATTGGGATAGTTTATATCAATTTTGTGAGAAATGAGCTTTTTACTTTTGTCCAAAAGACCTTTTAAAGTTGTTTTTCTTTCATAATAAGAAGTCTGCATTGGCAAAAAAGACTTCAAATACATCACTCATCAAAATCACCTCATAAAAAGTCGATGAGAATACCAGTCTATATCATCACTAAATTTAAAAAAAGTTATCCCTCCAGGAATAGCTTTTTTAAAAATTCATCATCACAAAAATCATCATTCATAATGAGAAGAAATCAAGTTTTGCTCATCACGTATCAAAATTAAGCCAGAACCCACTCTAGCTATATATCTATTTTCATTCTCTTGATTTATAATCTCACCACTAAAAAGGGAGCTATCTACATTTAATCCATAAATCCTATTTTGGTGAAAAAACATACTCAAAAAAAGCATTAGAATCAATACGACAACCACAGATAGTTTTTTAAGACCACCAAAAGCCAATACGATACCCAATATGATAGCTAAAAAAATATAAGATGGCATCCCCTTAAAAACGGTTAAATCAACTACAACAAGAGAAAAACTCAATAAAATTAAGGTCATGTATATCAAACTAGGTAATTTAAAGGCTTTAGTATATTTCTCATTACCTTCCTTTTTGTGCTTTCAAATGCAAAAATGAAAGAGGGAGTGTAATAAACCTGAAAATAACTCTTAATTTCCCATGGTTTTAATGTCTGGTTTTTAAGAACTATTTGCTCCTTGCCCTGAGCAATTATCCTATCAAGCTTTGATAAAATCTCATATTTTGTCGACATATCATATTCCTTCCACAAAGGATACCATTCGGTTTTGAAAAGATCTTTCACATATTTATTCCATTCCTTATAAAGTCTAATTCTTTGAGAAAGTGTCTTGATTTTTTGGTTCTTGGTGCGAGTAGCAGACAAATATTTGTAATAATTATTTTTTGATTTTTGTTTATAGGTATTGTATAACCTTTTGTATCTAGCAGCCTTTTTCTTTAATGATGCTATTTTAGCCAGCAGAGTTGCTTCTTTTTTTAAAAACCTATTCCTATTTTTTGTAATTTGCTTTGTCAACTTTGAAATTTCTTTTTCCAATTTCTTTTTTTGGCGCACAAGATCTTCATATTGTTGATAAGTATACTTCAAAGGTTCACATTTAATCTCATTTTGATGATATACTAGACACGCCTTGTCTTTTTTTATCTTTATTTTAGAAATAGATAAGGACTTTAAAATATGACTTTCAATATTCAATTGAGATAGCAATTTTTCTCAACTTAATATTTTTCATTCAGGTGCCGTCAAATAACAAACTTTTTGAAGGATAAAATCTCCGCTTCCCAACTCTATACATCCTCCGTAATTTGTTAACTTTAGGTTTCATTGAATATCAAATAGCTTTCAAGTCCCAAAAACCCCATGAAGTCGAGTTTTTTTACCATTGATCTTTACAAAATATCCCTCTAACGAAAGTTCCTTGTTTGTCTTGAACCGAATTTTTTCTTTTCCATCATCCTTACCATAAGGATTTGGCAAAATCTTTTCTATAGAAATAGGAGAAGCACCACTTGAAGACTTCCCTGATTTAAACTGGTGTTGTCTACATTGTCTAGACATCTCTATATCTTCATGATACTTTTCTTTTCGATGCAAATACAAATTCTGATAATACTTTTCCTTACAAGAAGGCGTCGTCGGTTTAGATGGTAAGTTAAGATAGGAAAAAGTTTCACAAAATACACCTGAGTCAAGTTTTTTAATGGTCAGCTTTATTTTGAACAGCCCACTTCACAGATTAGAGATGTAAGAAGGATTACATTTGTCTATTTTTTGTCCATTTGGAAGCGTCCATTCACACTCAAATTTAGTGTTTTGGTTGGACAAATCCTCGTCCCCCCACAAAGCAATCAGATTTAAACTATTGTGGCCATAAATAGGGTTTGTATGCTGCCATTTAATTCCACACTTAACTCCTGAAAAATTAGTGGAGGAAGATGTTTTTAGAGACTTAAAAAATTGCAAATCTAAAGCTGGAGATGGTATATCTACTCTATCGAATACTTGTAAGTCTCACTCCTGAAAACCAAAATAAAAACTTTTATCATCTTTAGCAGCCGGGAAACTCAACTTGGCTGTAAGGTCGCCATTTAAATAAAGCTCTAGTTCCTCTCAGCTATCTTTCAATGACAGCCCGGGAATGTAGACAACCTGGACACCCTCTTGTCTATGTTGTCTAGACAACCGCTGAGGAGTGTCTACCAAAATCAATCTATTCCCGCTCCATAAGAGAATTTCCACACTTTTGGAGGCTTTTCATCTTCACAATCCCTTTACCTCCAATCTTCATTTCACATTGCCATACGCCACCAACTCAATATATTGAACATTCCCTCTAGGATGGATTTCTTCTATTTTTAAATTCCCACCGAAAATATCTTCATCTTTATTACAATCATTCTTGTTTTCTTCATCTGGCGTAAAATCTTCTACATCATCGCCCCATTCTTGAAAATCTGTTTTGACTCAATTAAGCCAAATTTCTACAATACCCCCCTTTGAAGATAATCTTAGAGAAGGGGAAAGTTTTATTTTATTCTCTCCTGTCTCATTTCCCAAAATGAGCGAACCTCAACCTTTTAACACAAATTCGTTTACAACTCTCTTACCAAAAGAAGTAGAAGAATAAACATTTCATGAAATTTCAAGATCTCAACTACACTCACTTTCATTATTGTTTACAACTTGTATCCGATCTTCATCAATATTCAACTGTGAAATACGAAGATCACAAGCAAAAGTTAATGAAACAACAAAAAAATATAGCCCAAACAAAACTTTTAATAGTTTTATCATTTAGACCTTGTTAAATTTAAATCAAATTTCATAAACTTATATTTCTACAAACATCTCTTTTGATCTATACTGCAAAACTTCTGCTATAAAAGAAAGCTCAAGATCTCATTCAAATCATTCAAAATCAGCTAAAGTCCTAGCAACTTTTAAAATCCTATGAATCACTCTTGGTGATAATATTAACTGCTTAGAAGCCTGTTTCAAAAATTCCTCAGCTTGGTTGTTAAGTTTAATATATTTTTTAATTGCTTGAGGCGTAAGTTGAGAATTTCTATTAAAAACTTCGTTTGAATATCTCCTATGTTGAACTTCCCAAGCTTGAGCAACCTTCTCTTTTATCTTTTCCGTGGACAATTCCGGCTCTCACGATCACAAAAGAGTATCAACCGACTCTCTGTGAACCTCCAAAAGTAAATCAAATCTATCCAATAAAGGTCAAGAAATTTTTGACTGATATCTTTTTATTTCATTCATAGAACATCTACAAGCTTTTTCTTTATCCCCAAAATATCAGCATTTACAGGGGTTCATTGCCGCTACAAACATAAATGAGGCAGGATATCTAACACTACCATGGGCACGAGAAATAGTGACAAAACCATCTTCCAAAGGTTGACGCAAAACTTCTAGCACCTCTCTAGGAAACTCTGGAAGTTCATCAAAAAATAAAACTCCATTGTGAGCTAAACTAACTTCTCCAGGGAAAAGAGCGCTTCCTCATCATATTATGGAAACCTTTGAAGCTGTATGATGGACATGCCTAAATGGTCTGTTCACAACTAAAGGCTTCTCAGGACCGAGATCTCATATAATAGAATAAAGTTGAGATACTTCTAAAATCTCCTCAAAAGACATTGGAGGCAAAATAGAAGCAAGAGATTTAAGTAGCAAACTTTTCCCGCTACCTGGAGGGCCAACCAACAACACATTGTGCAAACCAGCAGCAGCAATGCTTAGAGCTCTTTTAACAAACTGCTGCCCCTTAATGTCCTCAAAAGTCAAAGTATCTTTCTGCGTAAATTCAACAATATCATTATAAGTATATGAAAAAGTTTTACCACTAGCAGTTGACATTATTTGATCTAAGGCTTCTTGCAAGTTTTCAATAGGATAAACTTCAATATCATTTATAAACTTAATCTCTTCCAAGTTATCTTTGGGGATAAAAAATTTTCTCCGTCAGTTTTTAAAGGCATGAATTACGCTAGGAAGGATCCCATTAATTTTTCTTAAAGAACCGTCCAATCCTAATTCTCCCAAAAATATTGCCTCTTTCAAAAGCGGAAGTTCTGACTCCTCATTTAGCAAAGCCCATATTGCAATAGCCATAGGAAAGTCAAATCTACTTCAAACTTTTTTAACATTAGATGGAGCTAGATTTAAGACAATTCTACGCGGAGGTAAAGAAATATTTAAGTTTCTAAAAGCGCTTTTTATCCTCTCTTTTGCTTCTTTTACAGCGGAATCCGGCAGCCCCACTATCTCTATACCAGGCAAAGAACGCGACATATCTGCTTCTACCACCACAAAATAATTTTCCAATCCAATATTTGCTATAGTGGTAATTTTTGTAGTCATTTTAAAATCCTAAAACAAATGTAGTATATATCTTTTAAGTAAACATTTATCAAATTTTTTCAAGCAGAAATTTCCAGATGATTTCCTTGGGAGTGTCTATTTCATTTTTAAGAGATGTCTTAGAATAAGTACGATTCTTTTTAAATCCACGCATATTCAACAAGGCTTGCATCAATTCTTCTTCCCACAAAACCCCCTCTTCTATCAAAACATCTCACTCATTTTGAGAAAAATATAGTGCATTAAAAAATTGATGGTTCTGAGAAGCAAAAGGCAAAGGGACTATTATTTTTTTGATATTAAAAAGCATCTGTTCAAAGAGAGAATTAGCTCCTCCACGAGTGATACTAATATCAGCCCAATCATAAATCCTTCCCATTTCCGATTGAGATAAAAACTGATAAGTTTGAACATTCGAAAAACCATCAAACATCTTTGCAAGACTCACGTTGGCCGTTCAGAGCACTATTTTAAAATTAAAAGCATTTTTAATATTTGCATCAGGCAAGATCTTTGCTATTCCTTCAAAAATTCTCCTAGCTCCCTGAGAACCGCCAACAACAACTACATTCGTTTTAGACAAGTTGGTGTCTACATTGTCTACAACCCGTCTATTTGAAAGTCATTTTATAAGTTCTTCATTTAGCAAAGGACCTATTTTCATACATCATTTATTAACCCCCTCAAAAGAACAAAACAACTCTCCACCTAATTTATAAACCCATCTTGAAACTCTACCTACCACAGCATCAGACTCATGCCCTACAAATGGAATTCTTAGCAACTTAGCTGCTATTAAAGCTGGGAAAGAAACAAAACCCCCCTTAACAAAAACTCCGCTTATCTTTTCTCTTTGAAAAATTTTCACAGCTTTAACAACAGAAGCCGCTATTGATAGCTTATTGGTTACAGAAATGTCTACTGAAACAAAGGGAATACCATATTCCTGTGCCACTTGTTCCTCTAAACTGGAGGCATTTCACATCCACACAACTTTAACATTAGATGGTTTCTTTTGAAGCCATGAAACAATAGGGAAAACATGTCCCCCCGTCTTCCCTCATGAAACAACGATTTTCATTACTTGCTTTAAGATATTTAAATTGATTTTTCAAATATAAATATTACAAACTAATTTAAAAGAGCTTTAGCTAAAATTTGTAAATAATGATCAAAATAATAGTAGTTGCAAATAAATTCAAACATTTCACACCGGCAAAAGAATTTTTTGAAAAGTTATTAAAAAACAAAAAAGTCAAAATTGAAATGCTTTTCCCCTCCAAAAAACCGTTTCCCTCCAACATTCAGGAAGAGTCTGCAAAAATCATAAAAATACTTCAAAAACATCCTTTTTATTTTAAAATTTTATTGAGTGAAGAAGGGTCTCAATTTACTTCTGTCCAATTTGCATCTCAAGTTATAGACAAACATCAAGATATTGTCTTTGTCGTATGAGGAGCACGAGGAGTAGATCAAGAAATGCTAAGAGAGCACATTAATCTTAAGTTATCTTTGTCTACATTAACCTTTAATCATATTTTAGCTACTATCGTTTTGTTAGAACAAATTTATAGATCCTTCAACATATTGAAAGGATGATCTTATCATCATTAATCCCACCACCTTCGTGTATAATTTGTGGTAAAACAAAAGATCGGATATGTCCTGAGTGCAAAAGATTCCTCAAGGCTCATGAAGATATTTGCCCTTTGTGCCATCATTATAGTCCCAATGGAAAGGTTTGCCCAGACTGCCAAATAAAATACTCGCCTTATTTTGAGGGAGTAAGTATAGTTTTCAAAGCAACACCACCTATTCGCAAGCTTTTAATAAAACTTAAATACAAACATCAAAAGGATATAAGCAGATTTTTTGCTAAATTTTTATTATTGGAAATCCAAAGGAACCCTTTTTTGAAAAATAAAAATTTAGGAATAACTTTCGTTCCCTCTCATCGAGTAAAAACAATCTTTAAAAGGTGATATTCCCAATCATACCGGCTTGCATACCATCTCGCAAATACAATGTGACAAAAGCCTATAAAAGTCTGTGAAAAAGCTAAAAACACTGTTTCCCAACTTACTTTAAACAAATATCAAAGAGAAAAAAATGTTTTAGGGGCTTTCAGGCCAGTCCAAGTAGTTAGCCTAAAAAAGCTAGACTATCTTATCTTAATAGACGACATTTTAACTACTGGAGCCACTCTTCAAGAAGTTAGTAAATGCATCAAAAATACATACCCTTACTTAAAAATCTGGGGAGTTGTCGTAGGAAGATATGCCTAAGCGGGATTCAAGCAATTGAAAAAGATCTTCCAATGTGTTAACTGACTCACGCCCAATAATAGGCCAAACAATTCAGTCTATATGTAAAGGGGCTATATTTAGTTTTACAGATATTCTATCAATATGCTGTTGCATAAGTTTTTTGTCTTCAATCCCCAATCCCTTAAAAAATCTACTCCAACGTGAATCCACAGGAATCTTTATAGCAAAAGGAAACATATCAACCTTCCCAAAAATCCTTAACCGCCGTCACCAAATTTTAGTAGCGAAAACAATAGTTTTAGCGTCCAAAGATTGGTTCATAAGGGAGCTCAACCACCTGTTGAATAATTCTAGATCCTCTAAAACATTTATATTTTCAAAAAAAAATGACTCTCACTGCAAAAAACGCTGTAATCTTTTAATTTTCATATTTTGTAAACGTTTGTTATACAATGAATTTTTTAATATAGTTTTCCAGCCTGCAAAAAAACAATGGCTTTTTATTTTCTCTTCCAGTTGCTGACTCAATAAAGACACCTCCTTTCGCCACAACTCACCAACTCAACTGAGCTGATAAGAAATGAGGGCTATCCCTATTACAAAGAAACCTCCCTCAGCTTTTGGGAGAAATTTGGATAAATTCTTAAGTGCCTGATATTGGGTATCATCAGCTTCAATTTCAAAAACCCTTGTCTTCAAATCCATAAAATATATTTTTATGTCCTTAAAATGGGTGAAAAGTTTTTTTGTGCGTCTAATATTACAGAAGGAACGTTTCCAAGCTCTCCTCAGTCAACTATCCAATCTACTTGAGATTTCAGCGACAAAGGCAAATCTTGCACAGCCTTAATTACAGGCTCTCCTGCCAAATTAGCTGACGTAGTAATAAACATTTCTCCTAATTCTGCAAAAAATTGTTGAATAGGATGATTTAAAACTCTTATCCCTAGACGTAGATTATAAGCTTGCTCAAATTCACTATCCCACAAAGGAACTTTTAGCGGCAAAACAAAAGTTACTCACTGACCTTGTGACCAGTAACTAGACAGCAATGTAGACAGCTTAGACACAAGCCTGTCTGCGTTGTCTACATTGTCTACTTTAGAAAAATCTATCGGTAACTTATAAACAAAATCAATAGAAGGAACTATCACCGAAACAGGCTTTAAAAAGGACCTTTTTTTAACTTCATAAACCTTCCTTAAAGCTCAAGGGAAGATCCCTCCTATACCATAAACAGTATCTGTAGGATATATTAGAATTTTTTGCTCCAAAATCTCCTGTTTAAAAATCTGTATTTTATTTAAAAACCTCTCAAGAGTTATTATTTTCAATGTTTTATTTATTGGGGTTAAAATGGCCGGTAGAGGACTCGAACCTCTGACCTCTACGATGTCAACGTAGCGCTCTCACCAGACTGAGCTAACCGGCCTCAATAGCCAGGAACGGGATTTGAACCCGCAACCCCACCCTTACCATGGGTGTGCTCTACCTACTGAGCTATCCTGGCATATGGTGGAGATGAGGGGATTCGAACCCCTGTCTGGAGGAGGCGGCTAAAGACATTTACTCCCATAGCCAGTGTTTCTTCCCTAAGGCGAGGTGTGCCCACTGGCAGGCTGCCCTCCTTTTGATCAAGATGTTTTTAATTGTCCCCTTTGGGACGTCCTATGCAGCAAAAGCAGGAGCGTAAGCTCTAGCTGCTGCCAATCTCATGTTGTTTGCACTTTTTGATGGCAGATTTACCGGATGCCAGCCGGAGGAGAAGTCTCTAGCCACCTGTTGTCCTCCATCGAATCCAGTTAACCATCCCCTAGCTTGGAGGCTTTAGGATAATATATAATTTTGTGCAAATATCAACCTTTAGTGAGCAACAGGAAATCCTGCTTGAAGCCGAGCAGAGAATCATCAAATCAAGTAAAGAACATTTTTAAAACCGTTATCCTTCATCCACTTATAGGTCTCTATAGCAACTCCTCCATTTTTATCATAGATTGCATAAAGTCATTCCTTAGGGAACTGAGACAATCTATAGATGTCCTCTACTTTTTGTACATCTATATTTTCCACTGTTCCTGGAATTCGTCCAGCTAGAATTCTTTCCTGTTCATTTCTAAGATCCAAAACAATTAATCCTGGAGATCCTATTATATGATAAAATTGAGCTGCATTAAGTCCAGAATAAGTATCAAAGATATACATTAATTCTTCCAATGTTAAATTTCATACCTGTGTAGACACAAAAATTGGGTCAACACTGTCTTGTTGCGTTGTTGTGTCTCATGTCAGTGTTGTGTCTCATGTCAGTGTTGTATCTCATGTCAGTGTTGTGTCTCATGTTAGTGTTGTGTCTCATGTTAGCGTTGTATCTCATGTCAGCGTTGTATCTCATGTCAGTGTTGTGTCTCATGTTAGCGTTGTATCTCATGTCAGCGTTGTGTCTCATGTTAGCGTTGTATCTCATGTCAGCGTTGTGTCTCATGTTAGCGTTGTATCTCATGTCAGCGTTGTGTCTCATGTTAGCGTTGTATCTCATGTCAGCGTTGTGTCTCATGTCAGCGTTGTGTCTCATGTTAGTGTTGTGTCTCATGTCAGTGTTGTGTCTCATGTCAGCGTTGTGTCTCACGTCAGTGTTGTATCTCATGTCAGCGTTGTGTCTTGCTGGACTTCCGGATCAACTAATGGTTCCGATTGCTGTATTTCTTCTTGTCTTTGCTGAACTTCCTCCTGAAGCTGTTGTATTTCTTCCTGAACTTCCTCTTCCAATTCCATAATATCTTGAACCTCCTCTTCTAATTTCTGAACTTCTTCTACTACCTCGCCACTCAAGACACCTTCTTGAATCAATTGTTTTATCTCTTCTATTTGCTGTTGTAAATTTCCTGTTAGCATTATTCCCGTTCCTAAAACATTTTCTATTCTCTCCGATAGTTGCTGAACTTTTTTTTGAGCTTGTTTTTTCTTTATCTTAGCAGCTACCACCTTTTTTCTAAGTTGGGGCTTTTGATTTATTAGCGCAGTTAACTTTTCTTGCTCCTCTTGCTGAGAAATAACCTCCTCTAAAATAGGTTGTAAGCTTTCTCAAGAAGCTTGTTTGTTTTCTGTTTTAACAACCAATACCTTTTTGGGCTGCAAAACAATAGGAGAGCTTGTTTGCTTATAATTGCTAATTAAAAAATATGCTCCCCCTCACACCACTAATCCTCCTCAGATAAAAATCAACATTTTGATATTCATCTAAAAACAATTAATAAATAAACTTTTTATTACATTTATTATACTCTTCAAGACCAATAAAAACAAAAAAGTCAAAGACAAAAAATTTTTTCCCATTGATAAGAAAAAGTTTTAATATATAATAAGCATGCCATTATGGCAAATATTTATATGCTAAAAACACAACAATGAATGAAATATTTTTGGAAGAAAATGAATTGAACATTCCTCTAATTGGAGAGGAGGCTCCTGCTTTCAAAGCACCATCAACAAAGGGGATTATAAACTTCCCTAATGACTACAAGGGAAAATGGGTTGTTTTTTTCTCCCACCCTGCAGATTTTACTCCTGTATGTACAACTGAATTTATAGCCTTTCAGGATAATATAGAGGAATTCCGCAAGAGAAATACAGAACTAATTGGATACTCAGTAGATGGACTATATTCTCACATCGAATGGGTAAAAAACATTAAGAAAAATTTTGGTGTAGACATCGAGTTCCCAATCGTAGCTGATCCCAAAATAGCCTATCTTTATGGAATGCTTCATCCTAGTGCAGATAGCTCACACACAGTAAGGGCTGTATTCATAATAAACCCTGAGGGCAAAATTGCTGCTTTGCTCTACTATCCTCTTACAAATGGTAGAAATATTAAAGAAATATTAAGACTGCTTGATGCTCTCCAATTAACCTATAATCACGGAAGGGCTACCCCAGCAGACTGGCCAAATAACACAAGATTTGAGGACAAAGTAATAGTTCCTCCAGCTGGATCATTAGAAGAAGCTGAAAAAAATACAAGTAGATATGATTGTAAAGATTGGTACATATGCTTTGATAAAAACCCTCAACAATAAAGAATAAAATAGTTACAATTTTAAAAAGACCGACGGATTAAAGCTGTCGGTCTTTATTTTTTAAATAATTTTTCTCTGCTTATGGCCTCCTGGTGAATGAGATCCCAAGCTTTTTTTATAAATTCTTCCGACAATCAAAATTTTTGAGCTAGAGCAACCCTAGAAGAAAGTACTTGTTCCCATCTCTGGGGTTGAAACAATTGTTCTCATTTTAATTTCTTAAATTTTCAGATCCTGTAAACCCACTTAAATCTTTCACTCAACCTTTTTAGAAGTTGCTCATCTATCTGATCAATACGTTCTCTTGGTAAATATAGGCCAAAATATTGAAAAAGTTTTTCTCTAAAATCATCAAATCCGTTAAATAAAATTTTTTCGCCAATAACATCTATTAATCTATACCACGACTCTACTTCCTCATTTATGAAATTAACTACAGGTTTGCCCATAGCATACGCCATTCCCAATTCTAGTAATTCCCCCTCAGACCTCTCTGCATAGTTGACAAAAGATAAAACCAAATCAGATGATTTTATTTGTTGTTGCATAATTTCAATAACCTCTTGGGGATCAAAAGTTTTCCCTTTCATATCATACCAGAAAACAAAACTGTCGTACTCCAAATAATCCAAAACACTTCTAATCTCTCAAATCCATTTCGATAGCTCTTGTTCTGCAAGACCTGTTTCTTTGTAAGATACGAAAACCCTCATTTGTTAATAATTTAAGTTTTAAAGACACACTTTTTTTCTGTTGTCTAAAATCATGTCTACAACCTGTCTACATTCACTCAAATCCCAACACAAACTCTCACATTTGGGGAATCGCACCATTGTCTATTTTGTCTAAAATCATGTCTATTTGTCCACATTCTTTTTGCTCAAATTTTTTTGTTAATTCTCTTGCCAAAAATACTTTTCTATTGAATCAAGCCTTCTTTATCTTTCTTAAAGTAGAAGACACTCTATGTACACTCTCATAAACAAATACTGGAATTGGAGAAGTTACTATTTCGTTTATTTTTTTTGTAAGCCCCTTTTTAGATGGCAAAAAGCCTTTAAAAACAAATTTGCTTGTATCAAAACACGCCGCAACTACTGCAGGAATTAAAGCATTTGCACCTGGCAAAATCTCAAAAGGAGTTTTATACTCATAAGCCCATTTAATAATTTCTTTACCTGGATCTGAAAGCCCTGGGGTTCAAGCTTCAGATACAACCACAACATCTTCCTTTAACCCTCTATGAGCAATTTTTGCCGCCATATTAGAGGAAGAGTAAGCATGGAAAGGGGAAATTTCCTTTCATTTCAAAGAAATTTTGTACACATTTAAAAGTTTTTTAAAGTTTCTCGTATCCTCACAAAAAAACACAGAACGAGTTTCAAACAACTCCAGAGCTCTCAAAGTAATATCCTTTAGATTACCTATAGGCGTCGGAACAAAATAAAGCATTATTTAACTATCTCTCAAGGTAAAGTTGTTTGCCCTGCAGCAATTTGCCTGCCAGGATAAATTAATGTATTGACTCCTAATTTAGCTCCATCTCAAATAACACAACCAAACTTCCTAAGACCCGTATCTGTCAATTTACCCTTTACTAAATAAAAGACGTTTTTTTCATCATGCCTAAGATTGGCAACAATACTGCCTCATCATATATTAACATTGTCTCATATTATAGAGTCCCCTAAATAAGAAAGATGAGGAACCTTTGTGTTGTCTCCTATCACTACATTTTTTAGTTCTACACTAAAACCTATCATAGAATTGTTTCACACTACCACGTTGTCTCTTATAAATGAATTAGGCCCGACATTTGCGCCTCTTCACAAAAACAAGTTTCAGGCAATAACCGATCCTTTTTTAATCCTACTTCCTTGAGAAAGAATAACAACTGCTCCAGGATGAATTTGAACTCAATCCTCAATATCTCAGTTCCCATAAATACCTGCTTCATATTTAGTAAAAAAATATGTATTAGCCTTAAGGATATGCCACGGAAAACCTATATCCAAAAACACTCCTCATAAAGGTATAGCTTTTATCTCATACATAGAAAATAAGATATTTAATGCGTCTGTAATTTCATATTCCCCTCTGGGGGAGATGGGTATCTCATGAACATATTTTAGAATGTCTGCAGGCAATTTATAGGCCCCTATATTAGCCAATTTTGATGGTGGGTTAGAGGGTTTTTCAATAACTCTTTTAATGAGTCCCTGCTGGTCTATTTCGAAGACCCCGTACAAACTAGGTGATTCTACTTCTTTTGCTAAAATACCATATCCCTTATGAGCGATTAGATTTTTAATATCCTGAGAAGAATAAATAGTGTCTCCATTTAAGATTACTAAGTCTTCTTCGACCATTACATTTCGTAAAGCCGCCCCTGTCCCCTTTTCGTCTCATTGAACAACATATTGAATAGGGGTTCATTTAAAAGCTTTTCAAAAATTATCAATAATGGCTTCTTTGTGATGTTTTACAACAATTATTATTTTGTTTACAAAAGGCTGTATAGTTTCTAGAACATGTTCTAAGATAGGCTTACCAAAGACCTTAACCATAGGTTTTGGTTTGGTTTGAGTCAAGGGCATTAATCTTTCTCATTTTCAAGCAGCCAAAATTACAGCTTCCATATTGATAAATACAATGTTAAATTTAAGCTAATAGTAGCTATTACCTTTACCCTTTCAAGTTGAAAAAGAATTTAAAAAATCTATACTTGTGCTGCTACGGCACCGTGGCGGAGTGGTCTAACGCAAGGGCCTGCAAAGCCCTCTATCACGGGTTCGAATCCCGTCGGTGCCTTTTTGCAAATTATTATTGCTTTTTAAAGGCATTTGACTATATATTATATCTGCAAGCAGATCAGCCATAAATGCGGGCGTAGCTCAGTTGGCTAGAGCGTCTGCTTGCCATGCAGAAGGCCGCGGGTTCAAGTCCCGTCGCCCGCTTATTTACAATAAAATATATCAACTATGAACTTATATCAAGATCTTCCTCTATGGGCTGATAGGGAAAAAGGAATTGTTAATGTTATAATAGAGATCCCTCAAGGAAGTATGGTAAAATATGAGTTTAACAAAAAGTTTAATACAATCGAGGTCGATAGGTTTTTTACAGCACCAATGCCTATGCCATACAACTATGGGTTACTTCCCCAATCCTTCAACGAAGAAGATGGAGATCCCTTGGATATAATCGTGCCCTCAATATATGCTATTCAAGCAGGAAGTATTTTACAAGCTAAAGTGATTGGTGTGCTTCATATGATAGATAGCTGAGAATCCGATGATAAAATTATTGGAATTCCACTTAAAGAACCTTTTTTGGGGGATATCGAAGATATCCAAGACTTTCCCAAAAATCTTAAAGCTCAGTATGAATTTTTCCTCTCAACATACAAAAACATTGATGGGAAGAAAACGAGTGTAACCGGTTGGTCTGACAGACAAAAGGCAATAGAAATAATTAACAAATCTGCTGAGTCTTTTATTAAAAAGCAATAAAATTATCCTGCGAAATTTACAATAAGTTTTACTAAAGCCCCAGCAAAAATAGCTACAAGAATTCCTATAAGGCCAAATACAAGCAACATATTGGCCTTTTTTAATTTAGCTTCATCTCATTGAGCAGAGATAAGAAGAAAGCCCCCATATACGATCATACCCAAAGTAATTCCCACTAAAAAAAATCGTAAATAATCATTTATCAATGCAAATTTTTGTTGCCATAAATCTCCATTTGCATTAATAGGATTCATTCATCCATCAGTAACTATATTTACATTTAAACCATCTGCCATTATGCTTTAATTTATTTATAAACTTTGTGCTGTTTGTTGTGCCAGTTGCAATAAAAAATATGCAGCCATGGCAACAGACAGGCCGATTCCCACAAAAGTAAGGCTTTTAGTTGCCTTTGTTGCTTTAGCCTCATCCCCAGCAGCTAAAATATATTGAATACCTGCCCAAATAGTAAAAGAAACACTCAAAGCAATCGCTATTTTTAAAAACAATGTAATAGCATTAGCTCACATGGTATCTAAATCTTCTCCGTTTTTCTTTAAAATATTGTTATTGCTATTTGTAATTTTCTCTAACAACTCTTGTGCAAAGCCCAAGCCCCAAATTAATGATGTTCATAGGATAGCAAACCATATCTTTTTCATGCTCGCTATTATAAATTTTCTAAAAGTTTCTCTGCTTCCGTTTCGTCCTTTTGTTTTTCTTGCTGTTCTTCTTCCCTTAATTTAGATGTCTGAGAAATATATCCTAACTGTTGCCATTTTAATAGATATTTCTTTTTAATTTCATTCTTTTTGCTTGCATATTTCTCTTCTATCTCCTGAAGTTTTTGTCTTTCTTTTTTTAATATATTTCTCAATTTTTCTAACTGAGCATCTGTCATTATTGGCAAAAGATTAAACCAATTTTGTTTTTCCTCCTGAGAATCAATTGCCCTTGAAGAAAGGATCAATTCAATTAATTCAGCGTCTGTCTTCAAAAACTCTTCAGGAATATCATATCTCCTTGCTTCTGTCCAATACCTAGAGCTTAAATATTTTTTTATCAAGTGTAGACTAGTGCTCATCATAGATTCTTAATCAAATAAATTTTTATTTTTATTTAAGATTTCTTCTGCTTCTTGTACCGCTTTTTGTTGCTGTATTTTTGCATAGTTATTTATTAAATCCACTTTTTTATAAGAATTTTTGAGCCTTTTCATAAGTTTTTTACGTTGTTCTGAAGATAAATAAGAGCGTCATCTTGTTGGAGGGGCCTTGTCTACCACCATTACATTTTTTTAAATTAAATAGAATATCTTAATACCTTCTCCTCTGGGATTATGCCGGACTCAGCGAGTCTTTTGGCATACTGATCCAATTTAATCATTCACTGCTTAATTCCTGTCTCTATTATAGAGTCTATTTGAGAAATTTGCCTCTTTTTGATATTATTTTTAACAGCTGGGGTATTTATCATTATTTCAAAAATCCCAACTCTTCCTTTTTTATCCTTCCTTTTTTCTAATCTCTGAGACTGAATTCCCAAAAGCACATCAGCTAGTCTATCTGCAATGCTATCTTGGATTTCTGGAGCAAAAAATGATATATACCTATTGATAGTACCAGCTGCAGAACCTGTGTGCAAGGTAGAAAAAACTAGATGCCCCGTCTCTGCCAATGACAAAACTGCTTCTGCAGTCTCCTTGTCTCTAATCTCTCAAACAAAAATCACATCAGGGTCTTCACGCATAGCCGCTCTTAAAGCATTCATAAAAGCCCACGTATCATGCCCAACCTCTCTTTGAGATATTATAGCCTTTTTGGGTTCAAAAATAAATTCTACAGGATCTTCGATCGTTAAAATATGTTCTGATCTACGAGAATTGATGTAATCAATCATTGCTACAATAGATGTTGATTTCCCGGACCCGGTAGGACCTGTTACCAAAAATAATCACTGATCTTTGTCCAAAACCTTTTCCTTTATAACTTCTGCAAACTCAGGCAGCATAAGTTCTTCCAACTTCCTAGCAACAGCATTAATTTTTCTTAAAACTATCCCTATCTTCCCTAGCTTAAAAAAAGCATTAACCCTATAAGGCGTACCATCCATGCTTATATACGAGAAATCAGCTTCTCTATCAGACAAAAATTGAGAAAAAGCTTTTTGATTTCATCTCATAAGCTGTTTAAGAATTATCTCCATTGCTTCATCTGTGAGCTTCGGTTGATCTGTTAACTTTTTGATCTCTCAATTTATCCTCAAAGCTACATACTCATCTGCGGCTAAATGAATATCAGAAATTACTTCCTTATCAGAAATCTGAGATAAGATCGAATCTATATTGATCGTGCCGGTCATAGCTGCTACAGGTTGATTCATTATATTGTATAGATATAAAAATAAAGATTCATTTCTTTATAAAGTATACTCTAGTTAATTTTCATTGTCAACTTTTTAGCAATATACATAGACCCCTTTAATTATTCTCTTTTTAACGACCAAAAATACTCCCATCGTCAAAATAACAAGCAATACTTCTACAAATTTTTTAACTTTACATAGTTTTTCCAATATTTTTAATAACTGATCTATTTGTGTTTCATCTACAAAGGGTTTTTCTTGCAGTAGCTCTGATAAAAAAATTTGTTGTTGTTTTGCTGTCTCCCATCATCTTCTCAAAGAAATTAAATTATAAGGAGGTGTGTACAGTTGTTTCTTTTCTTCTTCTAATATGCTAATGGTCTTTTGAAAATCTATAATCTTGTCCTGATTAGAAATTGCTTTTTGAATAATACTCAAAAAAACAAAATCAATCGTCTCTATTAGTCATTTGTTTAAACTAAGTATCTGCTTCACTAATGCCTTGTAAAGATATATAAAGAACATTAAAGATATTACCCACATAGCTATAATTACATAAACTTTCATAATTTCTCCTTTAATATATAAATACCCTCTTTTTTTCTCTCTACAGGCAAAATATTTCTAAGGAATATTGGTATTTTATTTTTTTTAATCCACTTTGAAACAGATAATCACGAAGCCAGCATTTCTCCGCCGTGCGGAGGCAAACAAGTAACTCCATACATTTTTTCCATATCTTGAGGTGTTGCTCAATTATGCCAAAACTTGTAGGGCCCTTTTATTAAGTATAATATTTGATCGTGTTTTATCAAATTTCGTCCTTTAAAGTATTTTGTCCCTCTTTTTGTTGCAATGATAAATACTAATAACTCTCTCAAAAGGTTTTGAGTAATATCTTGATATGCCTCTATATTTTTTAAAAGATTTTGCAGCCTCCCAACATCAAACTCCAAAGGATCTATAATAGCCTTAAATCATAAATATTTTTTGCCTCCAATCCAAATATCTGGTAAAGGAATTAAATCTACTGGAAAACTTCCTTCAATTTTTTGCTCTAATTCTTTGTAAACTTGTTTCCAAGAATGATAAAAAAGGTCCTTTTTAAAAGCATACTTGTCAAAAAATTGCATCATATATTCTCTCACTAAATTTCTTTTAGAAACGGTAATATCTTTATTTGTGCTATCTTCAAAAAAACTAATTCAATAGTCTTTTAAAAAAACTCTAATCTCTTCCCTCGATATATCAAGCAGAGGTCTAATTACTGCTTTTATTTTCTTATCATCTGGTTGATAATCGATTTTTTTCATGTTCAAAAATCATTTTATTCCTGTGCCTCTTAAAATATTTAAAATGGTCGTTTCTATCCTATCTGTAAGGTTGTGTCACAAAAACAATAAAGAAGGCTGAACCTGTTCTTGAGCTATGCTTTCAAAGAACCTCTGCCTTTCATTTCTCATTTCATCCTCAGAAAGCTTACCTTTGTTCAATTTATGTACACGCACATCAAAAACCTTGCCCCATTTTTTTTGTATCTGTCGTTGCTCATAACTAGCCTCCTTCCTTTGGCCATGATCAACATTTGCCAATATAATTTTCGAAGGAGAAATTATTTTTTTTTCTAATAAATTTTCAATTATCCATGCCAAAAGAGTACTATCTCCTCAGCCTGAAATTCCTAAAATTCGTACATGGTCGGGAAATTTTGCTTCCACTGCTGTCAAAAAGCCTTCAATTTTGCCTAATTCCATTGTTGCATATTTAGTAATATTGAATTGATGTATTTTTTTAGTAAACTTATCTTTTGTTAATTTTATAAGTATTTGAAGGCAAAATGAAAGATTTTGGCTATATTATTAAAATATCTGATTTGCTATTAAATCCCGGAAAAAAAGATATTATAAAATTTGACAACAAATTTACAAAAAAGATTCCAAACTTAACAAATAAAGGCATCAAAGGAGAAGTACATTTAGAATGATTAAACTCTGGAGAGATAAAAGTGACGTTGAAAAATATTCATGCCTCTTTAAAAGATACTTGTGGAACTTGCTGAGAAGGTTTTGAAAGAGAAGTAATAGTTCCCTTCTTTGATACAAAGTTTGTTCTTCCCTCTAGGCACCACAATATTACTGAACAAATCCATGACGAAGAATTTATAATAAATACCAAAAACGAAACTATAGACATAGAAGATTTAGTGGTGCAAAGCATCTTACTACAAGAACCTTTGGTATCTCGTTGTCCTACCCATTTTCAATGTTCAGATGAAATTGAGTTAGAGCAAGAAGAAACAAATTTTGGAGGCACAATAGTGTTTAAAAAATGATAAAATGTTGAAAAAAAGTTTATTTATCTGCATTTTTTCTACAGATTATTAACAAATTAACATCCTTTTGAAAAAATAAATATATGATCACATGCCAAATTAACCCTTTATTAATAAAACTGAAGAAACTTTTTAAACAATTCTTTATTATTATTGTTATTTTATTATATTAGTTTATATTTTATATAGTCTAAATACATAATGTGGAATATTTTATTTATTTTATTGGGATTAGGGCTAAGCATAAGTGGATATTGATTTCCATATTCTACTCTTGTATGTGTGTTTGCTTGATTGGGAATAATTTTACCTTTAATCTTAAGAGTTAATATTTGGGAAATTTTAAAAAATGTAAAATCTTACAAAAAGGAAATATTTTTTTCTATTTTAATAAATTTTGCTATTCGACCATTAATAGCTTTTGTAATAGGTAGTTATTTATTTGATCTTTCTGCCTTTCAATTAAAGTGATTAATTTTACTTTCAATATTGCCAGGAGGAGGCCTTTTGCTTTATTGGGTTAAAAAAAGTGGATGAGATATTAGAGAAGCCTTTTTACTATTTTTGATTAATTTTGTATTTTTTTCGTTAATATATTATTTTAGCATTAATTTTTGGAGCTTTGGTAGTGCTCAAAGTCTCTACATTTGTGCATTTGAGGAGGTGGGTATTGATTCTATTTCATGTTTTGCTCCTGACGGTAAAATCAACCCAATAGCTCCTTTAATGGTATTAATTATTGTGCCTTTATTTTTAGCTTTTTTCATTGAATATTTTTTTGGCAATTCATTAAAAGGTAAAGAAAAGATATTGGCCAATATATCAAAAATATCTACGAGCTTAGTTCTTTTTTATATTTTTGGACTTAAGGACGTGGGAGTTTATCTTAAACAACATTTTTGGGAATCCTTGACATTGTTTTGGCCAGTGTTAGTTCTCTATCTGGTAATGCTATGAGTAGCTAAATATTTTAGTACTTTCTTTGAGGGGAATAAGAGGATTTCTGTGTTTTGGATTAGTGTTACCCGCTTTATAATGTTAGGCGTATTTTTTGTAGTTCCTTGGATTTGAGTTGGTTGAGAAAAAGTTTTACCCTTGTTTTTATGGGCATTTGTTGTACAAATCTTGATTAATTTATTAGTTTCTCATCTTGAATATAAATGAAAATCTGGTTAGTTAGCATTTTCCCTCAAATATATAAGTCTTTTTTGGATACTTCTTTGGTACATAAGGCAATTCAAAGGTGATCAGTGGAAATATTTTTAACTAATCCAAGAGATTTTTGTAAAGATAAACACAAGCAGATAGATGATTATCCATATGGAGGATGATCTGGGATGGTTTTGAAAGCGAAACCTTTTATTGATGCAGTTGAAGATATAATCGGTAAATACATTAAAACTGAAAACTTTAAAATAGTATATCTGTCCCCCTCAAAGGCATTCTTTTCTCAAAAAAGAGCTCATCAATATGCTAAATTAGAAAGTCTCATATTGATTAGTGGTAGATATGAGGGAATAGATTTTCGTTTTGAGCAATATTTATCACAAAAATACTCTAAAAAATTTGAAAAAGTCTCAATAGGGCCTTATATTACTATGGGTGGAGAGGTGCCTTCTATGGTTGTCGTGGAAAGTGTCATTAGGCTTTTAGATGGAGTGATAGGGGATCAAAATAGTGTAGTTGAGGAAAGCTATTCAGATTCTAAGCATACCTATTTAGAATATCCTCAGTACACTAGACCTGTTGAAGTATACGGCTTAAAAGTCCCTTCTGTATTATTGGGCGGGAATCATAGCCAAATAAAAAAATGGAGAGAAGAAAACTCTTCTCAAATAGATGTAGACAAAGGCCTGTCTACATAGTGTCTATGTTGTCTAGTATTTTTCAAAAACAATGTTTTGCTTGGGTGTTTTGTAGTCGTTAATTAGTTTAGAAGTGATGTCCTCTACCATTTGTGGTTTACCGCACAAATAGGTTTTGAAATTTGTCCCTAAAAATTTTATAGCAGAATCTAGTCCTTGTTGGATATATCCTTTTTGGAAGCCTTCTTTGTTTTCTCTAGATAGAAAAAATTGATTATAAATCTTTGTGGATTCAAAAGATTTTATCTTATTTATCACTTGTGGAACTAAAAAGTCAGATGTTCTTTCTCAATATAAAAAGGCAATTTTTTGAAAGTTGTTTTTTTCTATTAGTGCTTGATAGATGGAAAATATGGGGGAGAGCCCACTTCCAATGGCTATAAGCAATAAGTTTTGAGCGTTTTCATCTAGTTTCATATGACCGAGAGGGCCTATGGCTTTTAGATTATCTTTGGGTTGGATTTTCTTTACTAAGTAATTTGACATTCCATTTTCTGAAACACGCTTCACGATAGTTCCTATAACCCCTTCTTTTTGTAATTGAGATCTTGTTGTGGCGATACTATAGGCTCTTTTTATAGGCTTGGAGTCGATATCCTTTTCTAGAAGCAGGAATTGACCTTCTGCAAAGTCAATAAATTCAGATGGTTTGAATAGAATATATGCCACTTCTTTGTTCGGCGAAAAGAAAGAATAATAATGCGTTAATGTAAATTTTTTCACTTTACTAATATTTGTTTGTAAATCCGGTGAGGGGGGGATTCGAACCCCCGTCCCGCAAAAAGCGGGAACACGCTCTCCAGGCGTGCGCCTTAAACCGCTCGGCCACCTCACCTGATGCCTAAATACCATAATAAAAATATTCAAAAATGCAATACTAAACCTGTTGATTTAGTGCTTGAATCTTGCAAAAAATAGGGAAATAAAGTAATATAATTAAGTAATATCTTAAAGGACCATATTCACTTGGTAATAACAAATATGATTGGATGAGTTGGAGGAAAATAAAAATTGTGGCCTTATTGACCCTAGCGATATTTGTAATCCATCAATTTTTGGGAGGAGGTTTTTGGTTTTTTGATGATTTGATTAAAAAGACTTATGCGGAGGAACAACTTGACAAGCAAGATATTGTTTTGGTACTTGTCGACAACAATCTTTATGGGGATCTAAAAGAAGAGCTGACCCGATATGGTGTAGACTACATTCAGACACAAAATCCTAATACAATAGCTTTGATTTTACCGATAGATCCTAAAGAACCAGCGATAGAGATATTAAAAATTATCCAAAATCTTTATTTTGCTGGTATTGAGAGTCAACCGTCTTCTTTAAAAGGGATTGTATTAATTGGGGAGCTGCCCTTACCTGTTGTTAATGATGAAGGTGTGATATTTCCCACCATATGGCCTTATGTTGATTTAAAAAATGCAGAATTTGTGTATCAAAAGTCGAATAGATATTTTGTCCCTACTCATCAATGAGACAAAAAAGCGGAAATTTGGCATGGACGGATTTTGATGGAAAATATTCAAGATTATAAAAATTATTTTTTGAAATTAAAAAGTTCCAAAGAGTCGGCCAATTTTGTAAATGATAAAATATGGTATGATAACTTTTTGTTGGATAGCAACACTTTTAATCCCCAAAATTTCAAACTGTATTTGCTGGGACAGATATTTGCCCAAGATAGGGCCTACCATAGATATTCAGACAAGTTATTAACACTGCTCCAAAATCTATTTTCTAAAGATGTTGCGAAAAAATTAGACGATGTGACATCTGATATCACGCATTATATTTCTCAGGAAGATGACATTGTTCAGACAGCTGATGAATATATGAATAGATATGTAGATAAGTCTAAAGAAGCCTTATCCAGGATAAAGGATTATGCCAATACCACATTAACACAACTTGAAAAATATATTTCTCAGGATGTTCAAATAAATGTTCCTACTTATCAAGAATTTTTATTTGCAGAAAAAAACTATTTTAAATCTTTTAATGAAAGCTTTGGTTCATCAAGGAATGATAATTTGGTAAGAGATCTTGAGGCATTATGATATAATGATTTTTGAAAAGTTGATAGTACAGCTAAGTTTATGGATATAAACTGGGCCAAAATACTGAATTTGTATAATCAACAATTAGAGGAAAGTATCAAAGAGCAAGCTTATGAATATGCTTTGAAGGATTTGGTGCCAAGAGGATATGTTCATCGGGAATGAAAATCGTTAAGATGTGTTTATGATACAGAAAGAGATATTGAAAGAACTAGCAGAAATCTTGCATTATATCAGGAATATTCTGGGTATTACTTTGGGGCTTCTGTAAAAAATCTTACTACACCACTGCCCTTTTATTTTGGAGATTTCTGGAGTGGAAATATTGAGGAGACTAATTATGGGTTTGGAGGAGAGTCTGTAGGGGCATTAAAATGGTTTTTAGCTCAACAGGTCGAAGCTAATAGGTGATATAACCTCCTTAATATTGAAAAAGATCAAAAAGATGCAGAGGCAGCTATGGAAAACAATTGTTTGTCTAAACGAATATTAACTGCTCGGGGAGGGGCTACGCCTTTGAACCTGGATGATGACCAGACCTTGAAAGACTTTTTACCAAATTTGATGTTTTCAGACATATTTGATAGAGGAGGTATGAAGGTGAGCACAAATGAACATCTTAATGATTTTAGAGGATTCAAAGATTATATATATCTTAATTTTGTAAGGAATCGTCCTGGAGGCTCTTTTGTTTTTGAACGTGATCCATGTGCTCGCAATACATCTAATCCTTATAAAAGAGCCAAAGATGTTGATTTTTTTGTAGAAGCGGTAAAAAAGTATGAGCAAGATGCGACTTCAGACGATTCTAGTACGCGTATAAATATTTTTAGTTGAGATAAGTTAGTTGCTAGTCGGTGGACAGGGGCAATAATTTCTTATGGATGTTCAGATATTGATGTTGTCGAGAAATATTCTGAAAAGTACTCACAGTATGATTACAAAATATTCCCTACTGTAATTTTGCACGATCATCCTACTCAAAAAGACATAGCAGAGATTAATCCTGTAACTTTGGATAGAGGGATAGACGAAAAAAGAGGGGTGTCTTTTAAAGGCGTTGGAGGGGATTTTTTAAGATGGGATTTCCCTAATCTTTTGGAGGTGCAGGTCTTTACAGGGGGACAAGGTGTGTATGTTCTAAAGGATCCTAAACAGATAGAAGAATCAATCAAAAAATATTTGCGTCACAAAACGGCAGAATACAATCGTTACTTACAAGAGCAACTTAATAAAAAAGAAGATTATATTGCTTTGTACAAAACTTGATTTAGTTTGTTAGCTTCTGTGGATCCAAAGCTGGTGCCTTTTGACTATGAGTTGTTGCCGGAAGAATTTTTGATAAAAACACTAGGAGAGGAAAAAATAAAAGAAATTGCACATATTTTGTGGCTGCAAAACCAATGATGGGATAGTTTAAATGTCTCTGGAAGCACTGTGAATGATATAATAAACAGTTTCCTCGCACAATACAATATAGAAAAAAAGGTTTTAAGTTTAATACAAACTTACTTGTATTTTGATAAAGAAAGTTATTTACCAGCTTATCAACGCTGATGATATCAAATTGGAGTATGGGTAGGCGAACCAAATTATTGGCAAGATGTAACTGATTTTAGTCAAGACAAAAATTATAGTTTCTTGGAAAAATTGATAAAAGACAACAAAGATAAAGACCTGTCTTCTTATACGTCACCTGCAAACATTTCAGAGTTATTGCAGACACAAACAAACTTGGCTGATGATGCCTGCGGCATCCCTCCAGATGGTAAAGTTTCTATATGGGAATGGATGGGCAAAATTTCTTGTCGGCTTAATCAAATTTCATCTTTTTCATCAGAGGATGTAATAAAGATAACGCCAAATCAATGTAAAATAAAAGTAGGGGGAGCTACATCAGGAGTTTATAAGAACTTTGAAAAATTAAAAGAATTAGGAGTTGAGGAATTATTGGTAGATGAGCAACCTTTAAATTGAAAGTGAAAAATAGTTTTAACTACCTCTAAACCAGTAGTTTTTAAGATTGTTTCTAGTTGATGATGTGTAGAAATTCAAAATGTTAATAGTTGTGATCAACAAATTGAAATTAAGCTAAATGGGCAGGAGCAGGTTCCCTTTACAGTGATTTCTACACCAAATGGAGCAGTAACTCTTCAAATGAATTTATGCGATGATAACAATGATAATTGCATAGACATAAACAAAAAGATAATTATCCCTGCTTCTCCGCACGCTTTGGCTTTAGAAGTGTCGCCTTCTGTCGTTCCTCTTTGAGGGCAAGCACAAGTATATGTGAAGCTTTTGGATGACAATGGCAATCAAATTAGGTATTTGGTTCAACCAATTAAATTGCAAACATCTTTAGGAGATTTAATTTCTTGGTTGGGAGAAAAGGGTGATAATATAGAGATATACGATGTAGAGAAACCAATAATTGTAGACTTTAGTAAATTATGAGCTTCAACTCCAGGGGAAACTGTAGTTTTAAAAGCCAGCTATTGAGATCTACAAATTCAAAAACAAATAAAAATTAGTGATATTGATGCTTCTTTGAAGTCGCTTGAAATTGTGTCAGGGAATTATCAACAATCAGATATGCAACTTTGGAAGGGGAAAATATATTTAAATATATGAAGCTCGCCATATTCTTATTTTGTAAAACTCTCTTCCAAGGAAGGGAGAGTTGTTCCAGGTGTTTTGAGCGGACAAAATTTCATCCCTCAAGAAATTTTTGCAATTCCAGAGCAAGGGAAAGAGATAGCTATTTTGCGTATTCCCTATGAGGACACTGAAGAATTAGTTGTTGATATCGCAGGACAAAAAAAAGTTTTGCAAAAGTTTGATCCCTTAATATGACCACCTTTTAAAGTCGTATTAAGTGGTCCAACTCAGCTAAAGCAAAAAAACAATTTTAATGTAGAGATAGTTGACAGACGAGGAAATAAAGTAAGAGACAAAACTGTGTTAGAAGTATATGGCTCTTCTAACCTGTCTTTCCCAGCAACGGTGGTGGCTGTAGATGGAAAGGCGACAATTCCTGTGCTGCCTAGGGGTGTAGGCAAAGCTTGGCTAGGGGTTAAGATAAGATGAGATGATGAAACACTTCCTGCCATCAAACAGCTACAAATTTTAGATGATTCATATATAGATTTTTGACGTTTAAATATTGCTTATTTTAATCGGTTTGGTGTGGGGGGAGGTAATATATGGGGGTATTTGGATAAAAAGTATAAAGCTCCTATGGAGTTTTTGGGCAAGTCTGATAAAGGAATTGCGTTTACAACCATGCTAGTTTCTCCTAGCAACTTAAAGAAAAGTGCGGTTATATTGAGTGATACACAGGTGTTAACTAGGCAAAAAGTGATTTTGCAGGGATGAAACAAAACAATGCTTTTGTGAAAATGATGGAAACTACCGGTTAGAATAAAAATGTTTGATGCATATTTGAGCAGTGTAGGAAAGGCTATGTGATTGTCAGAAGAAGCCAATAGCATATTAAAATGACAAGAAAAAATAATATCTTATAAAGATGGAAATTTGGATATATGAGAAGGTGTGAAACTAGAAATTAGAAACAATAAGGGTTATATAATTTATCAATGACGTGAAATATGAGGATTCAGTGTAAAATTTGATAATATTTTGCAAAATGAACCTATTGTTTTGACTCAACATCTTACTGCTATAATAGGTCGGGCTGAAGGAACCACAAATTGAGAAAAATGATGGGTTATCTTGGATGACACAGTTCCTTATCAAAAGCTTTATTCCAAGGGAGTTGAAGGAGTTTCCAAAGAAAATCCATATCCTGTAGGTTTTAGAGAGTGATTCAAAAATATATCATATTTTGTGTGAGGAAATTCTATTTGAGAGGCTACTAAGCCATTTCAAACACCATTTTTGATAAACTTTTGAGATCCATTATTTAAAAATAATTTTGATAAGTCATTGGTCAGCAATACTAGATATAGTAGGGCTTTATGACAAAACGTGTTTTTTGATGAAGAAAACATAGCATCTGTGGATGTAGGAGACTTTAATAATGATGGTCTTGATGATCTGTTTGTGTTCAAAATGAACGGTGAGGTTAAACTTCTTAAAAATTATTGATGAAAAAGTCCACAGGCATTTGAAGAGTTGTGAAATCTCATAAAGCTTCCAATGCCTATTGTAAAGTGATGGGTTGGTAGTGTGGATGGAGATTGATTTGAGGATATTATAATAAAAACTAAAGAATGAGATTTATTTGTTTTCTTTAATCATAGAGGAATCATAGAGATTGATCCATATCCTTTGTGTTTTGGAGAGGATAAAACCAACATTTCCCAACTTTTTGTGGATGATTTTGATGGAGATTGATTTGAGGATGTTTTGATAAATAGCAAAGTTAATGGTATTAGATTGTTTTATGGCTGAAGAGACACCCCCTTTGTTTCAGAGGATCCTAAAGAATGTAAAATAAAAAATAAAATTGATGTTAAGACTTTGAAAAGCTGGGAGATCTTGCTGGATAGCTCCATTAAAAAGGATCTTTCTATTATCCGTTGGCAATGACTTGAGACCCCAACCAAAGATTCTCCGGAAGAAGTTAAAAATATATTAAATTGAGGGATCGAAAATGCTCAAAATTTGTATGAACCTATAAATAGGTTAGGCTGGCCTTGGAAATTTATTTTACCACCAATTATGATCCCCTCTTTGTATAATTGATATATGAAGCAGACGCCTTCATTACCAGCTCAATTTACGGAAGATGTTTGGAAAGCTCAGGATATGAATTTATCTTATGGTGTTGAACAATTGAAATATACATTACTTCCATCTAAGTTTGGATTTGAAGAAGACAAGCAACAGTGAGATGACGTAGCATTTGCGAATATTATTTATCTGACATGAACAGACCCTTTTGAAGTTTGGAAGTATTTTGAGGGACCGAAAGTTTTAAAACCTGGAGATAGGGTAGAGGTTCATATTGTGTTTAGATGAGCATCACGTCCTGTTGTTTATTATGAAAAGCTGTTGGGACCATGGGAAGTGCCAACTCAAAATGGACAAATAGATTTTCGTTTTAGTGGAAATATAAAGTGAGATATTCTGCTTGGTAGTGAACATGTCCCTGCATGATTTTTGTTTTGATTTAGTGGGCAAGTTGGAAATGGGCAAATTATATACTCGGTTATTTATAAAGGTTGAGTAGGGTACAAAGTAGAAACAGAAAAAGTTAACAAGGATCCACAGGGAAAATTAAAAAATACTCTACCCAATCTGATATTTTTACCTACAGATGGTTGTCAGAAAAAATATGAATATTGGACAAATGAAAATAATTTATGAGGAGATACTAGGAGTTATCAAAAAGAATTAATAGATGTAGCTGAATATGAACGTCAAAAACAGCAGGATCAGCAGCAAAGATTACAAGAGATCCAGCAAAACCTAAGCCTTGAAAGGCTAGATACTTTATTGCCTCCTGAGATAAATAGTTGCGATGGTGATCAAGTAACGGTTGATCAAGTTATAAGCGAAGATTTACTTTCCTTTTGAGAGAGTTTGTTGAATGGTAAGTGTGGTTGAGGAAGCGAGTGCGGTCTTCCAGTTCCTTTCAATATGGCTTTTTTCTCACCAGGAATGTACAATATTTGGGGGCTCCCTATAGCTTTTGATCCAGGGTTGACAGTAACTCCTTGGACTTTCCCTTGGTTTAGGCTGTATCTTTCTCCTACCTTAACAATGAACCTTGGAATAGCTGCTTGTTTTGGCCCGTACATGGTAGATATCCCTCCACCGTTTGGTGTGGTGGCCTGAAAATGTTTGGTGACTGCTATAGACTTGCCTTGTGATAATTCATGAACCCACACATGTTCAGCTGGCACTAATACTAATATCAACAGTAATTTTTCAGATGATGGAATGCCCCCTCAACAAGCAATAGGTGGTATGCTGAGATGCAAAAATCCTTTACCAGGGGTAGATACATCTTTAATTTCTCCATTAGTTTTAAGTCAGGGAGGAGAGGGCTCTTATGTTGGAAATTATGACCAAGTAACCATAAAGGAAGAATTCAATATTACAATGGGAGCAGATGGACTGGCTAGTATCGAATGAATACAATTGCAACCAGGCTATGATGTTTGAGCATCTATTCAAGATGGTTTGATTGTTGGGCTAGTTGAATCTTTGATTAAGGGATGGTTGGATAAGCAAATAGAGTATATTATTAACAACTTTACCCACTTTAGTATCTATGTAATTTTGCCTAAATTAGATGATTTGTGAAAAGGCTTTTCTTCTTTAGATTTTTCGCAACTTGCTAAGGCATTGAATGATGATGCTGAAACCTTTAATTGACCTGTTAAAGAGGCCTTTGGTGCATCTCAGCGTTTTACGCTTAATCCATTTGGAGAATTACAGAAAATGTTTGAAAATGTTCCGTTAATAGACATAAAAAAGAAAGATATAAATATACAGTATCCTGATGTTTCTAGTTCTTGATTTGTTGTTTTTGAGGCTCAATTGAATTCTTGGGCACAGGAGGTTGATTTGAGAATAAAACAGCGAGAAGAGGCTTTAGCTAATCTTGAAAATCTTCCAACAAAGGGGTTGACGACAACAGAACAACAACTTAACAAGCAGAGGGAAGCTTTGATAAAAGATGTATTGCAAAAATTAAAACAAAATCAAGAAGTGCTAAAATACAATATTGAAATGATAAAGGCTTACCAACGTTTGCCATTAAAGTTATATGAGTACAAACATATTATTGATCAAGGGATAGATGCAATATTGTGTGTCTTAGAAGACTTCTTGGGGTCTATAAATCAATGGCTAAGCGATAATGCAAATAGATTTGAGGCATGGGTTGATGCAATAGTGTTGGGACTTAATGCTATTGATACCTTTCAGGTGATAATAGACTTTACTGTTAATTGGAAGTCTAAATGTGGCAAATGTAGGGTAGACAATTATGATTTTCATTCTTTTATTACCTCTTTATTGTCTATAGATTTACCAATCATTCCTATCCCTCCATTTAAACTTCCTGATATTTATATAGATTTGTCCAAGATTCAATTAGGAGCAACCATAGTTCTTCCAAACCTTAATTTTAAGCCTTATAAATTGGAACTGCCAAGATTGCCCACCATCCCTCCTCCTCCAGCAACATACCTTTCTATAGACCCTAAGCTTAAAATAGATATTCCTGTGATGCAAAAATTGCCACCGCCTCCTGATTTACCTGAGATTTCTATAGGATTGCCTAAAATAGAATTAAATCTTCCTGTGCTTCCTCCTGCTCCAGAAGTTCCTGATCTGATGCCTTCACTAAAAGCTATAGTAGATGTAATGGATGTTTTAGGAAATATTGTATTTTGCTTGATCAAATGATGAATTGGTTTAGTAGCAGAGTGGAGCGTTAAGTCAAGGATAGAGCAACTCACACAAAGAAAGCAGAGATTGTTTCCATTTGACTATTTAAGGGTGAGAATTCCTCAACCACCATTAAAAGGGAAAGATTTATTGCTGGAAACACAAATTGGATTAGAAATAACGCTAGAGCCATTGTACAACCAGCTCAAAAGTTTTGCTGATTATCGAAATTCTCAACTGGATAGTACTTTAAGGCAATTTAAAACTCAACTGGAAAGCGTCACAAATCAGATAGATGAGGCACAAATTAATAACATTAATATTAATCTTCAACCTCAACTTGAATTACCTTCTCCGACACAAGGATATAATTTTATTTCTCCTCAACAAGCATTAAAACATATAGATACTTGGATAGCCACTATAGATAAAGCTTATTCTGTAGCAAACTTATCTCAAAGGCAAAAGTTAGACAAAATAAAAAACAGATTAATCTTGTTAAAAAATCTTGAGATTACTCCAAACACAAAAGAGATAGATCAAATAAGTGCTGATCTAAAAAATTATCTTGATTATTACAAAAAGCTTCAATTTCAAAAGATACAAAGAATTCAAACTCAACCATCTAGCTTATCTTTGGTAAATACATCAGACATTTGAAACTTAACACTAAAAACTTCTCTTTTTAAAGCCAAACTATCTCCCTCTGTTGCTTTTGCTCAGCAACAATCTTTAAGTGTCCCTCCATCTATTTCACAGTGAGAGGTTGTGTCTGTAGATGGAGCTTTATGGGACAGATGAGATGATGAAAAATATTATAATGTAATGTGAGACACTAAACTGGCCCAGGAAGTTTACCAAAATAGGCAATATATCAAAAAAGATATAAACCATGATGGGGTTTTGGATATCTTGCGACGGGACAAAAACACAGCTAATATTAAATTTGGTAAAAACAATAGCTTTGTGTGATCTAAGGTTGTGAATTTTAACACTCAGTCCTATTTAGCACCTATTAGGCGAAAAGATAAGTTGCAGCAAGGCGTGTTAATCATAAATTGACGTAGGTTTGTAATAAATAACAACGTATGAACTTCGCGGCTTAAGACAACCTTTCAAAGTTATAACAACGTCAAGCGGAGGTGGTATAATATAGGTTGAGTAGATGAGTATGGATTAACTTTAAAGTTAAGGATTGATGATTTTGTTGACAAATGATATTGGTCTCAAAAATATAATTTAGATAGCCATAAATTTAGCATTTCTCAAACAGAGCAGTTGGCTAAAAACATGATATTTGCTGATTTGAATGTTCCCTGGATAGATATTACTGTTGGAGAGCATCACGTGCCTCAGAGGAAGTGGCGATATGGTAAGGTAGATTATTCAGGAGGGGTATGAACCTATCTTGATGTTGGTGGTAGAAGCTTATTGTGAGATAAAGAACCGCCTGTTGTATGAGTTATCATCTCTAGGCCAGCAACAGATGAAAAAAGAGTGTGAACTGTTTTCAGGGGATTGATAAATACTCATTATTTGCTGACAATTACAGCAAATGATAATGTAGAAGTAACCGATCTGGCATTATTGAGTGAAACTGGAGTTATAGTTTCTAAGAGTAGTTGAGAAGACCTAAAAGTCGATTTGTTTTCTCTTCAACCAATGCAAAAAATATTTATGGTGGTTGCAAAAGATTGGAAATGAAATATTGCAACAGAGAAAATAAGCCTGGTTCTTGATCTTCCACAATTAAATATTGATAGTGCGCTAAGCTCTTCTAATATGCTGGATTTGCAAGCACTTTTGTCTCAGGATGTTGATGAAGGAGTTGTGAAATTTCAAGTTTGTACAGAGGCTTTGAGTGGGAATTGTGTCTGGGAAGACATAAGGAATATCCCGGTTCAGCAACTTTATCTGTTCCCACAAAAGGATGAGGTGAAAGGAAGCATATGATTTGATGGATGGATTAAAATAATCACATCAGATGGTCAGCAAATTGCTATGATAAATTTAAAAACACTGGAGGTTAAAAAATTATTGCCAGAGGTTAAGACGGGCGTGAATTTTAAAAATTGACTAGCTCAACTGCATGTACAATATCAAGGTAAAATTATATATGAAATACCATTGGTTGGGAAAAGATTACAAGATGTTAAGGTTCTCTCTCCGCTTTATATGCTCAAAGAGCTTCCTCAGGGCTATTGTGTGGTACAATGATTAGATAATGAATGTAGGGCTTTGTTAAATTATTCTTGAAGTCTATTTGTTAGAGAGCCTTATAATGATTTGTGGCAATGAACTTATGGTTGGGATGATGAAACGGTTAAAATTACTGTTGAAGATGAGCAAAAGAGAGGAATAATAATTTATAAGTTTAACCCAGGTGTTTTGATATGAGATTAGGCAAGGTATGGGGAATGTTAGTAATGTTTTTATTGATAATGGGTGCAGTAAGCGCTCAAAGTGAATGTTTTTTGTTAAACTTTGATTTTTCTGATTGGAAAAAATATGCATCTTCTAGTTTGCAAAAAAATCAAATATTAAAGGAAGCAGAGCTAAAAAAAGCGTATGATCTGATGAATACTTATTATGCTGATAAGGATTTGTGTGAAGTCAATCAAGATTATATGCCAGATAAGAGCTATCCTAACTCACCGTTTTTACTCGATTATTTGCTAAATATTGGTTTTAGAAAATTGGATGCTATAGAATCTCAACTGTATTTTGACTTAGAACCAGATCCAGTAGGTTTGGAGCGGAGGTCTAAGTTGGAGGATATGCTCAAAAAAAAGGATCCGTCTGTGACTCCTGGAGAGATAAAAAATCTTTATGATATGTATTGGAATGTAGAAAAGAGAGGCTTATTATTTGAAAGATATCAATTAGTTTGTACAGAAGCCTTTGCCATTTGGCAGGCCCTAGTGGCCCCTCAGAGACCTGATAGTTTTGAAACTGAAACACAGTTGATAACTAATGCTTTTGTTCCTCGTTGTAAGCAGCTGGTTTTAAGGAGAGCACAGCAAGAACAAGCTTTTATAGAAGCTCAAATGCAACAACAATGAGAATATGTGATAAATGAGCAAGTAGAAAGATACTTAGTAGAATATTTTGATCAACAAAGATTAGAAGAGCTTTTAAAAAAAGTTCACAAAATTGTTGGAATATGGTGATATATTGTAAGAGTTGTGAAATGAACTTTATCTTGTAACTGATAAAATGTTGGCAAGGATCTTCTGGTGAGTGATTATTGTGATAAGTGGCTTGATATCTTTGGGGTTGGCCCAAAGTGAATGTGCTGTGTGTGAAAACGCCCCATTTTTGGATAAATATTTTTCAAAATCTCAAAGAGCTGTGGATGAGATAAATTCTCAACTTAGAAGATATCCATTAGTTGCTTGGGAGAAGCCTAGGGCCGTAGAAAATCTTTTGTTCCCCGTTAAATATTCCTTTTCTAAACTTATGTGAGTTTTGGAGTGATGGAATATATATTTGGACTCTTCGAAAGTAATTTTTAGAGACATTAAAATTTTTGACAAAATAGATCAGGCAATAAGGTCAGGTGAGTTCAATATTTTAGGAACAAATGTTGTGTGGAACAAGGTACCAAAAGAGTTTTTGAATAAGTTTTTAGCAGGTTATCAAACTTTGGGAGTGATTAAAATTGAATACATCGGCTCTACAACCAACTGGGAAGATTTGTTCAATATGCTTTGGGCAATAAATTTTATAAATAGACATTATCGGGCAAAATCTGCTTTAGGAGAAGGTTATCAACCTATTTTAAGTGGTCAAGACTTAATAAACTTATTTAATCGAGCCTTGGGCGGGAAAATAAAGATATCTTTGTATCAAGCTAATATAAAACAACTTCAAGATGAATATAAATGCTTTGTCGAAGAGTATGGAGTTTGTGAAAAAAGTGCAAATGATCAAGACATACTACAGAGGGTTAAAAAAATTGTTGATTCCTTTTCAAAGCAGGGAGCTGGGACTATTGAAAAGTTTACAACTTCTTTCAATAGGTTAAAAGAAGCTTTACAAAAATTTGATTCTACAGGGGGATTTTGGCACAGAAATTGGGTAACTTTAAATGCAAAACTAAAGGCAGATGGTGTTTCTTTGGTTGATCATAAAGTGATGGGGGGAAAATTATTAGGTTTTAGTTGAGCAGAAGTAGCTAGTAAGGTCTTTGAAAAAACTCAACTGGAAAAATTGTTTGGAGATGCAATGGTTAACAATATGCCAGATAATCTAGATTTGTTAAGGGTGGTATATCTTTCTTGATCTGGTATAGAAGATAGTCTAAAAAGAGCTGAGAAGGAAAAACAGGTGACAATTCACCAGTCTTTAGAGAAATTGGATTTTGTTTTGAAAAAAGCAATAAAGCAGGATATTGCTATAGGAACCTCTTGGGAGCCACGCATGTATACTATAGAAATAGTAAATATTTCTGATCAAATACACAAAGTATTGGAAATAATCGGTTCGAGGGATAAAGAAAATAGTTTGATCTGGCTTTTGGGAAATGCTTGTGAGTTGCAATGTGGGAATTTAGGAGGAAAGTGTTGGGCAGAATAGTTTAATTGTTCAAGATAAGATAGATGAAAAAAGCAATTGTAATCTTGGCTATGATCTGGGTAATAAATCTGACATTTGCGGCCTTGCCTTCAAGGCTTGTTTGAGAGGTGATCCAGGCTGATAGCAAAAAGGACCTTATATATAGATTTTGCAGCAGCGTGTTCGAGGAAGGTAAAACAAATGTTAAAGTCTATGCTTTGGAGCCTTCTTACAGCTTGTTTTTGTTTAATCTCTGTCAGCTAGGCGATTATCCAATAGAAAATTCAGCTGCAAAAAAGATAGCAAAAAACAGCTTTGAGCCAACCAATAAAAATTGCTACGTAGATAGTTCTTTGGCTAATGAATGTCCTCTAGCTCAAGAGACTGCACAGCTTTTTAAAGACATTATGGATGAATATTTTAACTTAAAAGAGATCAACATTTTAGGGGTGTGAGATACAGATGTTAGAAAGTCTATAAAAAAATTTTCAAAAAAATATTTCCCTGCAGCTAATTGTGATCAGAAATGAAGTTTTTTGCTAGATAATCAAGGAGAAGGTATATGCTATCATCCTCAAACATATGAATATTTAAAGGAGGTAATTGAAAGTTTAAGTGAGGAGGTGAATAAAACCTATTTTATTGATTGATATAAACTTTTAAGTTCAGAAGACAAGTTTTATGCTCAGGGGTTCTCAAAGGCGACTCCTCAACTATCAGATGCAGATTGATTTAGGAACATTGTCTGGAATGAATTATATTTTTATTTATTGTGGATGGAATCTTACAAGCAGTGAATGTTGAACAATGAAAATCTTCTTCCCTTTTTGCCTCCATGAGGCGTTAAATTAAGAGAAAGTATTGTTCAAAAAGAAGTTGTCGTAGCTAACTCTGAGGTTACTTATGCTATTGATGCACTTCAAAAAGCTTTTGATATGCTCAAGCAGATACAAAAAACCTTTCCTATTCATGTATGACTCAAGATTTATTTAGAAGACTTGAAAAAGTTTAGAGACAATTTGGCAAAAGTATATACTCCTTTACATCAGCTTTACTACAAAATAAGGAATGTTCAAAATATTCAAAGGTAGCCTGCTTGGATTAGTACTGATATTGCTTACAGGTGTTGGAGCCCATGCTTCTGAGGTATTGGCTCCACTGCTGAAGGTCAAGTATGATTACTTGCAGAAAATGTCTATGGAAGATAAGCCTCCTGTAATTGACAATATTTTTTCTAATAGTTTTGAGCAAGTACAAAATTTATCCTTAGGTAGTGCTTTTTTTGCTGCTCAAAGGACAGCAGAAAGTTTAGCGTGTGATTTGACTCCAGATGAGATTTTAAAAATTGTCGCAGTTTTACCATATGGAGATTTTATAAAGGATTATTTTTTTCAAAAAGGGTGAACATATGAGACGATAAGTAATGATATCCCAGCAATATGTTATAAACGGGCAAAATGTAAAAATCCAGAAGTGTGATTTGATGTAAGAGTCATCGACCCTTGTCAAAAAGAAGTTTTGAATACTTTTAAGGTCTTAAACGAAGTGTACAAACAACAAAAAAATATGGCGTTGGAGCTTAAAAACAAAAATATATTTAGTGATGGTGATTTGAGTAATTCTCCTTGGGATCTTTTGGTAGATGTACAAAGCATATCTAAAGTCCTATTTAAAGAGCCTGATGAGCCTTCGCAAGCATCTTTTGTAAAGAAAAATCCATCTTTTAACTTCCCAAGCTGATGAGAGTGCGATAATATGAATTTAGGGGGTATAGTAGCTTTTAAACTATGCTGGATAGAAAGCCAATATAATCCTCCATCAAACGGAAAGACAGTATTGAGTATAGAGGAGATAGTTGATGAACTACTTTCAATACTTGAGGATGCTAAAAGGTCTGGAGCTTTGATGGAACATACTAAAACAGATGAGTGGTGGGAAACATCATTGCAAGGAGTGAAATTTAAAGATATTTTTAGTATAGATTTTGTGATAGGCGTAAAGCCGCTTTGGCAACAGAAAGCACCTCAACAAGTGGAAGAAATCAAGCAACAACAAAATCAACAGATATTTCAAAAAGCATTATGATGGGACGGAGAAGTGGATACATATTTTGAAAAAAATAAATATAATGTGCTAGCACCTTCTACCTTGGAGGTTGTTAGTATTGCTAAGGCCAGATCTTTTAATGAGTCTACATATTGGCTTAATCCATGGAGAAGGTGGCTAGGGAGGAATGTAGACTTTTGGACAAATATGGTGGGGTTGTTTGATTTGTTCAATAATTATTCAAATTATTTTTATCAAAAGTTACAAAGCAGATAAATGCTTTTAGTAGGAGATATACATATAGAGAATAGATTTAAAGATAAGCTTTTGAATCAACTTAAAGATAAAATTTTATCATCCAAGGAAAAAAATGTGATTTTTTTAGGAGATTATGTATATCATTTTAGTTATGATAGAAGAGCTATTGTAGAGTTGTTCGAGTTGTTTGTGTTATTGGCTAAAGAGGGCAAAAAGCTATGGATAATGAGTGGTAATCATGATCGAATAGCAGAAAAATTTGTTTTTGAGGAGGCAGCGATTTTTGCTCAGCTTTCGGGATTTGAACAGATTAGATTTGTATTTGAACCTCAAGTAGCACAAATAGAAGATAAAAAGGTTTTATTTTTGCCTTTTAATCACAAAATTTGGCTAAATAGGTCAATAGATTTTCTTTCACCATATGCTTCTTTGCACAAAGAGCTACGAGAAAGCGAAAATCAAAATGAAAAAATATCTGCTAAGTTAAATGAGTGGCTAGCTCAAAATATGAAAGGGGTGGATTATGTTTTTCATCATTTTTACGTTGCTGGCACTAAGTTCCCTGGGCAACAAGCAAAATTTGGCTTTAAAGATATAGCTCTGGCTCCTTGGACATTGGACCAATCTTTTAAAATGTTCTCTGGACATCTGCATTGAGCTTTTGGGTACAAAAACTATTTTTGCACATGAAGTGTGTGGGCTGTTAGTTTTAGTGAAATTAATGAGATTAAGCATATCTGGGAGCTTGTGGGTGGGGAATTGACCGCTATACCTATGGATATTAGGACTATTATCCAAACTTCAACAGACCAGATCGCTGTAAAATTTTTGAATGAGTTTTATCAAAGCTGGCAGGAAAACTTTTTGGATGAATGGTCAGTTGTTTTTCCCAGCGAGATAGCTCTAGATTTTAAAAATATATATTTGTTTTTAGAGGGCAAGGATATTGATGATGTGCCGTCTGAATTGTTTGAAAAGTTTTGAACAGTGAAACTTAAAAAGTACAAAATAAATGTTGAAATCCCGCAATTTTCTAATGTTGATTTTGAAAAGATGAAAGTTAGCTTTAGTGCTTGGAAGGAGATGCTCAAAGATTACCTTAAGCAAAAATATCCATCAGATTGGGAAAAATATATAAGTCAACTAAAAGAGTTAAAAATTCTCTAGCTGCTTTTTGCAAAATTTCTTGTAGGAGCTTATAATTAAAATAGTTTATTTTTACAAAGCGGTGAATGAAAAAGCTCAAAAAGCTATTTATTGTAATTTTTGTGATGGCCGGCATTGGTTTGTCTTTTGCTCAATCCACTGTCTGATCAGATCTTTGAGAAATAGATGTTTTAAAGTTTCTTTCTTATTTGCAGCAAGTGGTATTTTTTATTCTATGGCCTTTTGTAAGTCTGGCTGGATTAGCTTTGTCCAATAAATTTGTTACAGGTGATGCAGTCGGGCTTTGAGAAGCTATATTTGCTTTTTGGGCATCAATGAAAACCTTTGCCTTTTTTGTGATAGGTTTCATGTTTGTATGAGGAATTTTGGCTTATATGGTGGGGATAGGGAAGGGAAAAACCTCGCCCAAAGACCTTATTGCCAAATTAATTTTAGCTGTAATAGGGATCCCTTTGAGTTATTGGTTGTTTTTGCTTTTGCTTGATCTTTCGACAATATTAACAATTTCAGTAGGAGCATTGCCGCTTGAAATAGGTAGTGAAACTAATGTAAAAGTTCCTAATGTGGCCCCTCATGTTAAAATTA
>JALTWR010000012.1:0-13932 GCA_027046965.1 Candidatus Altimarinota bacterium
ATACTAGGATCTTTTTTTTGAGCAACTATCTTTGCAGCTAAGGCTGTATCAGCTACTTCTTCGGTCTCCCATCAATACTGCGAAACAAAATCCTCTGTCTGCATTAGAGCCTGAGGGTGGGAAATTATCTTTTTAATATCTTCAACCTCACCTATACCCAAAAGAGCATGCCTAATAGGCAGATAATATTCCCCTATTATTTTAACATTATACTTTGAAAACAAAAAAAAGTTTTGATGCACAGATCAAGCATAAGAATTCTCAATTGGAACTACCCCTATTCAAGACTGATTTATCACGTTTTCAAATAATTCCTTAAATGAAAAAACTCCTTCAGAACTATAAGTATCTCATAAATTACTTACTAGCAAACTGGCCACATAGCTTGAGTAGCTCCCATCAATACCTTGATAAAAGATCATTCCAATTGTTAGTAACACAACTAAAGCAGATTATCATTGAAAATCTAGGAAAAACTTAGGAATAATAATGATATCTCTTAGCGTATCAAGACATATCATTTTTAGCTAGTAAAAGCATTTGAATTTGATATAATTTTAATATTTAGATTTTAATTTAACAATCAAAATGGCTACCAAACAACAAAAAATGGAAATTTATTTAGAAGAATTAAAAAAGTTAGTTAAAGAACCTGATGAACAACTCCTGGAAAAAATTGTAGATGCATTGGGACCTTCTATTTTCAATGAAGACAGTGAAACTGTGGCTTGCTCAGATGAAACAGAACTTGAAAGAATTTTGTCCAGCTCTGTAATTCAAAATTTGGGAATAAATCCTTCTCTAGAAGATCTTCACAAAGTCTGTGAACAAATGGGTTCTTCCAATAGAAATAAATACAGAGCTATATTTTATTATCTATTAGCTCAGCAATAAAAAGCATTAAATGCCACTTTAAAGCTCTCACTCTCACTATCTGGGGGTTTTTTGTATTGACCATCCGCACCCACAATAATTTTGCCTCCGTATATTGTATTCTTTTGTAATCTCCACCGCTTTTTCATATCACTTGTTTTTACGAAAATCGAAAAATAGAAATTTTGATTTCCCTCCAACAAATTCTTCTGCTTTTTTTCAAGCTTCAAAAAGGTGCTCATAATCCTTTTTTGGGGATATCAAAAGCGTAGTAGAAAAAAAGTCAATGTTATGTTTGACCGCTATTTGAGCAGCTTTTTCAAGCCTCAACTCATAGCACCACCAACATCTATTGGACGCCTTTTCTTTCATTTTAGCTAATTCTTTCATAATCACAGCTTTGGAGAGCTTACCATTAACTTTCAAGTTTTCAAGGTTTTCCATCTCTTTTTTAGAGTTTTGAAATCTATTTTCTAGATAATCAAAAAACTCCTTAGGCTCATACCAATCCTCCAAAATTTTAAAATCTCCCATCTCCTTAGTAGTTAATTTTTGATATTCCCCATATCTTTTTTTATGCTCCGAAAAAGGATGAATATTAGGATTGTACCAAAACAGATACAAATCAAAATAATTCTTTAAAAATCTCAATGGCCAAGCTAAATCTGGGGCACAACAAGTATGCAACAAAAGTTTAGGTTTATTAACAAAACTTTTTTTTATTAAAGAAAATCTAAATTTTGCCGGCTTAAAATTATTTTTGATAATCTTACAATTAAGATTCCTTATAAACTTTTGTCTATGTAATCCACTAACAGCTCAATTTTGTATTATTTGCTCACGATGAAACTTAGTACCATATCCTTTATGAGTTTCAAAACCATACATAGGGAATTTTTTGGCTAGTTTTTTCATATGCTTATCTCTCAAAACTTTAGCTATCACAGATGCCGCTCCTATAGCTGGGATCTTTGCATCTCCGTCAACTATTGTTTTTATCTTGAGTTTTAAATCTTTGTTTAATCCAAATTCATTATTTCAATCCAAAAATACTCCTCCTAGCATATGTCTGTAATCTGTATAAGCTTCTAATTGAGACTTTATAGGCCAAAGCTTAGATATCATCTTTTGCAATAACCTGTTTTGATTTGCCAATCTGAATCTTTGAGTAAACAAATCCTCCAAATCCATCAATAAAACTTGATCATCCCCAAAACTAGAAGATTGAAGCACCGGCTTAGCAAAAATTTCAAAGTGTCTTTTACCTAGTTCCCATAGTCCTCTTTTGATAGCCAAGTTCAATGCTCCACTTATGCCAAGTTTATCAATTTCATCAGCTTCAGCAAATCAGTAGCTCCAAATCAGCTTTTTGTGGGTTTGCCAATCTTGCAATACTCCAAAAAGATTTTCTCTTTTGTGCTCAGAAAGTTTTTTGCTATCATCAAATCAATCCCAATCTATTTTTTGAAGAGGCAATACTAAACCTACATAAACAGGTCATGCCAAAGGCCCTCTTCAAGCCTCGTCTATATAAATATTAAATTTCATTTTTTAACTGTTTATATAAAGTCTCCATATCTTTCCAAGTTAACTCTTCTAATCTTTTGCTACCAAGACTAGAATCTAATTTAATTCCTGCTCTACCAAGATTTTTTTTAATTGTCTGTCTTTTTGATACAATCAAATCTAAAAATTTTTGTAGCCAAGGCAATGAAATCTGTGGATAAGTGTTTTTTTTAATCAATAAAATCCAGCAACTATCAACCTTCGGCGGTGGAGAAAAGGCTTTGGCTGGGACATTTTTAACGCATTTAACTTCATAAAAATAATTCAAAATCCACCATAAATAAGACTTTTTAGAAGCATTTGTATCTACTTTTTCTCCTACTTCTTTTTGAACCATGAAAAGTCCAACTTGTGGCTTAAATTCCATGGCAACTTTAATAAGAATAGGAGAGGTAATATAATAAGGTAAATTCCCAAAAAACAAAGAATTATCTAAGTCATCTATATCTTTATCAGCCTTTAGAAAGTCTCAAAGATAAAGCCTAACAGTTGAGTTGTTACCGATACCATTTTCAAAAGCTTGGTTTGATAACTTTTTTACGTCTCCTGCTAAAGCTTGGGCATTTTGTGAAAAATCCGAATTTTGCCAAATTCCAAAATCTCATTTTTTCCCCAGCGGCTCTAGTCCCCACCATTTGATATAAAGAGATAAAAAAGATTGATCCTTTTCAAAAAGTATTAAATCAATTTTTCAAGCGATATGCTTAGTAATAGCTCCTTTACCTGGTCAGATTTCAACAACTTTGCTCAATTTAAATCTTTTAACCAAATCAAAAATCTTATCTACAGTCCATTTAATATATTTTGAATCTTTAAGAAAATTTTGTCACAAATAAGTAGACATCATACCTAAAACAAAGTAAAACACAAAAAATAATACCTTTAATCACTATCTATTCAAGCCAAAACCTATCTCAGAAAGTTTTTGAATTATTTCATTTACCTCCTGCTGATCAAGTTTAAGCTGATACAAATCTTCAAAATCAACACCTACTAACTTCAAAACTACAATCCCTAGATCTTCAAGTGAAATTTTTCTTCCTCACAGGCTAAATTCTTCTTGTAGGCAATTACTTTTAGCCCTGTTTTGAAGGCAATTAAATAAACTTTGCAAATTGTTTGCTAATACATCTTCGTTATCTTTTGTACATTTAATATCAAGCAAACATCTAAGCAATACTCTATATCATTTGTGAATCATTTTAATCTCAAAAATTTCTTTTATTTGTGATTTATTTTCATTCCATTTGCCTTCTAGTAACTTTCTAATCTTCCCTATATTTACCTCTACTCGTTGAACAGTCTCTCAATTTTTGGATCTTTCTCATCCAGGAGCAAGTGCTTGTGATAAGTCTTTTCAAGTTTCAAATTTGACAACTGCAACTCCTCTTCCTATATTGGTATCCAGATATTTCTGCAATATTGACTCCCGTCTATCCTTAGGAACAGGTATTTTTTTGCTGGTAAGCTTAAGTGTATCTGGAAGTTTATTTTCTTTATATAAAATTTCGTATATCATATTTACAAGCTCTCATACAGTTTTTATTTCTTGGCCACCTATCACAACTTTAATAGCTGGTCGTTCACCCTTACCCTCGTAAATACCTAAAATGTCTTGCACGACACTATGTAAATCTAACTTGTTTTCCCCCTGTTCCATTGGAAAAGTTATCAAATTTTAAATATGCAATAAATTATACATTGCAATTTTTTTAAAGTCAACAATATAGCTAGTTTTTATTTGAAGTTTTAGCTAATTTTACTATTGTTAAAGAGATTTTATATCCAACAAATTAAGATGCTTATCAAACATTTAACACATGAAGATGTCGGTAAATCTATAAGCCTACAAGGATGGATAGTACATATTAGATTTTCTGGCAAAATATGATTCATAGAGCTTAGAGACTGAACAGGATATATACAAGCTATTTTAGAAAAAAAGAACCTTTCTCCCCAAAAATGGGAACAAATCAAGCAGGCATGAATTGAAACATCACTTGAACTAACATGAATCCTAGCAAAGCATCCCAAAAAAGATGAATTAGAACTCCATGTTAACGATTTACAAATATTTACCTTAACTCAAAACTACCCTATTTGACAAAAAGAACACTGAATTGATTTCCTTTTTGACAATAGGCATCTGCACTTAAGATCAAAAAGACAAATAGCTATTCAAAAAATAAGACATACTATTTATTATGCTATCACAGATTTTCTAAATTCTAGAGATTTCACAAGATTTGACACACCAATCTTCACTCCAACTATTGCTGAAGATAGTACCGCCCTTTATAGTGTAGAACATCCAAGTGGGGAAACAATGTATCTTAACCAGTCTTGACAGCTTTACCTTGAAGCAGCCATACACTGACATAGATATGTATATGATTTTGGTCCTGTCTTTAGAGCTGAAAGAAGCAAGACTAGAAGACATCTAAATGAGCTATGGATGATGGATGCTGAAATGGCATTTATGGATTTTAGACAAAGTATGGAGTTGCAGGAGCAGCTCATCTATCATATTATCCAAGAAGTATTAACCAAACATCGCCAGGACCTTGAACTACTTGGCAGAGATATATCAAAATTAGAAAATATAAAACTGCCTTTCATACGCAAAACCTACAAAGAAGTGATTGAAGAACTTCAAAAGATGTGAATAGATATCAAATATTGAGAAGACTTGGGAGCTGATGAAGAAAGAATTTTAATGGAAAAATACGATCAACCTGTTTTTGTTACAAACTACCCACTTGAAGTTAAAGCTTTTTATATGCCGGAAGACCCAGAAAATCCATGAACTGCTAAGAATTCAGATTTACTAGCTCCTGAAGGTTATGGAGAAATTATCTGATGATCTGAAAGAATATGAGATTATGAAACCTTAAAGCAAAGAATAATACAAAGAGGTTATAATTTAGATGACTACAAATGGTATTTAGATCTAAGAAAATACTGAGGCGTTACAACTTCTGGTTTTGGAGTTGGTTTAGAGAGAACGTTAGCTTGGATTACCGGAATACCTCATATTAGGGAAGCTATACCATTCCCTAGATATTACAATAGAATCAGACCTTAATGAAAATTGCACTTTTAAGTGGATGATATGACCAAGAAAGAGAAGTGTCTCTAAAAAGTGCCAAAACTTGGATAAATTTTTTGAAATCAGCAAAAGAAGATATCCAGGTGTTCATCTTACCTCAAGATGAAAAAACAATACTAAGTTATACACACCATTTTGACCTTATAATACCACTAATTCATTGAAAGGGGGGAGAAGACTGATACATAATTTCCAAAATAAAAAAATTAAATCCCAACATACCCTATCTTTTTTCCTCCCCACAAGCTATGAAAATTAGCTTTGACAAATATTTAACCAATAAAATTGTACAAAAACTTAACCTAAAAATTAAAGTACCATATTTTGAAAAAGCCCACCTCACCACTAACATAGACGACATCATAAAAAAATTTATCAACTATCCACAAATAATCATAAAACCAAATCAATGAGGTTCTTCTTTTGATACTTTCGTATTAAGCACCAACGACATTGACTTAACAAAAAAACAAATTTATAATATATTAAAACGCAAAAATAATACTTTTTTAATACAACAATTCATACCTATTTTAAACGAATTTTCCGCGTCTATTTTTAGTGATCGAGACAACAACCCTTTTATTTTGGGTATTAGCCACATTCAATACAAAAAAGCTTTTTTTGATTATGAAGCAAAATACAAAGGAGCTAGTATAGAGGCCCATTATTTACTGCCTGAATTTGAGTCCAATTTTGGGAAAAAGTTAACCAAAATTATAAAAGACGACTTACTTAATATATACAAGCATCTTAAGATAAGCACCTTGGCTAGGATTGACTTTGTACAAGATTTTGAGGGGAACTTACGATTTTTAGAAATCAATACCATCCCTGGCTTTACTCGTGCAAGTATTTATCCAAGCGTGGCTAAGAAATATTTTTGAAGCTTAACTTCTTTTTGGGAAGCTATCAAAAAATTATATTCTTTTTAATGGGAAGTCTTATACCAATCCAATTTAATTTTTGCAGGCAACACTAGTAAAATCAAAAGAACTCCCAATAAAAGCCCTCCAATAAAAGCTATACTTAATCAAGCCCAAAGTTCATCTTTTAATGCCAACATACTTAAACCTAAAATTGTGGTTAAGGAAGTCAAAAACAACGGTTTAACTCTCTTGGCAACAGTTTCCCTCAGAGCTTGATCAATGTTTATTATTCACTTTGAAGCTAATGAATTAAATTTGTCCAGAAGTAGGATAGAGTTGTTAATTCCTACCCCAATCAAGCCAAACAAGCCCAACTGAGCTGCAAATGAGAATGGAAGCCTCAAAGCCCCCAAAAGTAAAAACGCTCCTATTAAAAGCAAAGGTATAGTACTAAAAATTAAAATTGGCTGACGAAAATTACCAAAATGCAATATTAACACCCCAAACATCAAAAACAAACCTGCCAAAAATGCTATAGCCAAAGATTTACTACTATCCTGCATCATTTCAATATCAGATCCCCAATCATATTTAACATCTGGAAATTGTGTTTTCATTATCTTATCTATTTGAGATTTCACAGCTCCAAGAGGTAGAGTGTTTTGCTTACTAGCACCTATCTGAACTACCTTTTTGCTATCCAAATGTTTTATAAACTTTATTTCAGGGGTTATCTTTTGTTCACGAATATAGGTTTTAAGAGGTAGTCATCTATATACCAACTCTTCTAGAGGAACTTTTTCTCCCACAACAGTCCACAATCTCATCTGTAATTCATCATCTCAAAAGTCATAGAAGCTATGAGCTAACACTCCAGCTGGTTCATATTTAACACTATTTTGTACGCTGGCAACAAACATATCTAGCTCTCAAGGAGTTATTTTGTTATCTGATAATACATCCTTATCTCGCAAAATTTGAAGTTTTCAAGGAGAATAAGCAAAACCATTATCCCATCAAAAAGTTCAACTAATTTGACTAACTTTCTCAAAAATTTGGTTTATTAGTTCAGCACTATCCTGATAGCTATTAACATACACATTGAAAGTGATATCTTTTCAGCCTCCAGGTCATCATTTAAGCTCAACAATCCCTATTTCATCTAGTTGAGGGTTGCGTTGCTTTTGCTCCAGCAACCATTTTTGCAAGCTAGCACTAATCTTATAAGATGGGACTCTCCTATCGTTTTTATCTACCAATTTTATATTCCAGTAATTATAATTAGGATTAAATCCCGCATTATAAGCCACATTCTCCATAGGATCCATCGAAAATAAAGTGCCAATATTTACTTGTACAAATTCTATCAGGTCCTTGTACTCAAACTCATTTAACAACTCATCAATCATTTTAGCAGTGAATTTTTCATTCTCATCCTTGTAGATTGTAGGACTAAATTTTAAATTTACATAAATATTATTGGCATCAATTTTACCCAAGAAGTCAACTTTAATCACCTTAAATACTAACAAGCTTATGGTAAATGCAAACAAAATCCGGGTAGCAAATATTACAATTTTTGGTCTTCTAAGTACTTTATCCAGCAAAGGTAAAACATATTTCACTGCAAAAAAATCTTCATCTTTACTAGCCTTTACTTGCTGTTTATCCTTATAAACAACGCTCAAAACAATAGGCAAAAACAAAATGGCAGCTAGGAGAGAAAAAATTAAAGTACTATTTACTGTAGCAGGCATATATTTCATAAAACTTCCCATAACCCCTGTTAAAAACAAAGATATAGGAACAAACATTGCAATAGTTGTCATATTTCAAGATACCAACGACTTCCGATAAGTATTTATACTATATCATATAGATTCCCACTTACTCATTCCCTTTGCTAAGCCAGATTCAAATCATTCAAGAATCACAATTAAATTATCAACCATTATACCCAAAGTTAAAATCAACGAAAAACTTACAATATTGTTAAAGCTAAATCCAACAATTAACAAATATAAAAAAGTCATCAAATAAACTAGCGGGAAAACCAAAAATATAGCGCCTGCTTGTCTTAGCCCCATGAATACAACTACTACCGCAAAAATTATCAAAGCTGTTTGCCGAAAATTTGACTTGAATGTTCCAAAAACATCGTCTACCACCTCTTGTTCAGAATAAACAGTATCCCGAACTAGCTCATGCTTTTCAAAAAATGGATTTCGCTTATCAAGGACGGTTTCAATCTTTTGAATAAGTCTAGGAATATCCTCACCTGGAGAAGAATGAATTACAAAAGACAAAGCAGGACTAGTCTTGCCATAATCTGCAACATATGTAGACCTAGAGCTAAATTTAGGAGCAATGAATACATCTCCTAGATCTTTTAATTTCAAAACCAGTCAAGAAAAATTAATAATATCTGTATCTCTAGTCCAGCTCAAAAGTTCTTCGATATCCAATGGATAAGAACTTAATTGATAAGAGTATATCTCATCATTAACAAATTTTTTGTCTCCCGGTAGATTCAAAAATTGTGAAGTTAATTTGGAATAAACAGCTCAAAATGGCACATTAAAATAAAGCAATTTTTGATAATCAAGTTTAACCTTTAAAACATCATCTTCTCCTCAAATAATATCAACGCTACTAACTCAGTTTATTTTTTCTAATTCATCCTGCAGATCTCCCAATAAAGCATACATTTGTTGTGGATGCCAATTTCACTTAACAACAAAAACATAGGTAGGTCTACTAACAAGTGAAATCTTTTCTATTTTTGGCTCCTGTGCACTATCAGGAAAAGATGTTTTAGCTGCATTTACAGCTGTTTGAAGATTAGAATTAATCTCACTTAAATCTGCATCTTCATTAAATTCCATATAAACATAGCTAAAATTATCCACTGAAACTGACTTGAGTTTGGTAAGATCAGGAACAGCAGAAAGCTTTGTTTCAAGTGGTTTAGTTACTTGCTGCTCCACTGTTTGAGGGTCAGCTCATTTAACTATAGTAGAAACCGCAAAGATAGGGATATCTATTTCTGGTGTTGATTCCTTTTGTATTAGGAAAAAGGCTGCTGTCCCAAATACTGCAACAAAAAGCATCAAAAATATCAAAAAAGCCCTCATACGTTGTAACCATTTTATAAGCATTTTATTTAATTTTGATTTAAACTAATTTTTGCTGATATACCATTTTAATACGATAGATTTAATAAATTAATATTATTTTACAATGATATCTCATATATTTACTCAGCTTAATATTTGGATCTTTTGGTCTATAATATCTCATACTACCACTGGGATTTGCTTGATCTGTCAATCATCAATTTTTTCTACCCAATATCATCCTAATTTCGCCTTTAAAAAATCTAATGGAATAGTCACCACTTTTTCTTCCCCTTGTGCCCAAAAAACCTTAATCTTAAACTTCTCACCCTCTGGGAAATCATCAAGGAACTTAGCACCCACATCATAACTAAATTTGCGTGTTAGAGGGTCTTTATAAGGATAAGCAACAACCACTGTACCAGTTCCTAGCAGGTCTCAGCTACCAAAGCCAAAAATCTGAACTTGATCTCAAACCTTCAACTTCCCTTCAAAACGGAAATTAACAACCTTATCTTTTCACTTATCATCTTTGAGCCCTATAAGACATACCGGGGTACCTGGACCTATGATAGCTCATGCACTCACTAACCTCTTTTTTATTACTCAATCTCGAGAACTAACAATATCTTCTGTTTTTAAGTTAATACCTATATCATTTAAAGATTTATCCAATGTTTGTAATTGATTTTGTAAATTTTTAAGCTGTATCTCTTTTTGATTTTTAAGAGATTTAATCTGCGAATTGAGCTGCTGTAAGTTTGACTCAAGAGATTTTAATTGAGACTGCAATGTATTTATTTGAATGTCTGCTCATATCAAGGCTTGTTTAGATTTATTAGATTTAAGGTTTTCTATATTTAACTTAAGAGAGTTAATCTGAGTTTGTAAAGATTGGAGTTGAGAATCAAAATTAGAGACAGTGGCAGCATATTGATCAAGTAAAGATTTCAACCCCCCTCGAGCATCATGGAAATTTTTTGATGCCTCTACATAATTAGCTCTCATAGTATCAATTTGAATTTGTGGAAAAGTTGGTCAAGCCACACTCTCATCCAAAGCATCTATAACCAAATCAGCAAGCCTTCACGCCTCACCAATTAATTGTATCTTTTGATCCCTATTTAAGTTATCTCGATTTTCAAAGTCACGGTTAATTTTTAACCAAAGCTGACTAACATCCTCCTTTAAAGAAGGTTGCTGTGCAGCTAAATAAATTTCAAGCCCATCATTGTAACGAACATAGTCCTCTGAGATACCAAAAAGCTTATCAACCCCCAATAAGAAATCATCCAAAGCAACTTTTAAGGATGCAAGCTTTGAATCTATTTGAGAAGAAATATATCCTAACTGAGACTCCTTTGACTGTAATAGAAGTTGATAATTACTCTGCAATCCCGAGAGCTGTTTTAACAACGAATCCAATTGAGATTGCAGATCTCCCGAAGTCAATTTCTTTTGGGTTTTTTGCTTTTTTAGATTATTTTTTAGTATCTTAATCTGCTCTTCTAAACTAACCTTTTGCTTTTCTAAGGCATCAATTTGAGAATCAAAACTCTGAACTGTATTTTGAATCACACCCAACAAGTTAGCTTTTTGAGCAAGCAGCGAATTCTGAGCATTTATAGCAGTTTGAGTTGCAGGAGAAGCATAGTCAGGTTTCACTTTGGCAATTAAATCTCATTTGTGAATCACTCTCCCCTCTTCACAGTCCAAATATGTAATCATACCTCATTTGTAAGATATAGCCGTAGCTTGGTTTTTTAATTTCAAGACTCAATCAAGCAAATCTACAAAAACATCCCCCGAAGTCACCTTGTAAGTTTGATAAGCTCAACTCATCAAAGTAGGTTTATCACTCGTTTCTACACTGGCCTTATTTTTGGGAAGACATCAAGATAATGCTAAGCTAGTAAGAACAATAATTCCCAACAAAATCTTAGATTTCATCATTTTGTTTTAATTATCTAAATCAATATTTGCTTTTTTAATTACTCATTGAATTTCCTGGACCTTTTCAACTAATTTTTCAAACGTGTGTTGAGGGGTAACTATGAATCACTTAGCTAAATCAGGTGAAAAAATAACAACTTTATCTCATGAATTAATACCAAATTCTTCTCTAGCCTCTGCAGGAATCACTATCTGCCCTTTGGGGCCTACTTTGACTATCCCATAAATCTTCATTTCACATAAATAAAAAACTAAAAAGTATAACTAGTATAACTTTTTATACCCAAAATGCAAATTTTAAAGCAAAAAATTAACTAATCTTCAATAAATTTAACAAAAACTTGTCTGGTCCTTGGTCAATCAAACTCGACAAAAAAAATCCTTTGCCATCTACCCAAAAGCAATTTTCAATTTTGGACAATTATAGTTTGACTTACTCCAAGCAAACTTGATTTGATATGCGCGTCACTATTTCATTCCAAATGCTTAAAATCTCCACTTTGAGGAACTAATTTTGACAAATACTTTAACAAATCTCTTGCCACATCAGGATCATAACCTTCATTAATAGTTATTGAGCAAGTAGTATGAGGCGTATATACAACCACTACCCCACTAAATTCATCAGGAATTAATTCAACTACTTGATCTGTAATATCTATTACTTGTTCCCTAGTTGAGGTTTGGATTGAGAGTTGGTAAAGCATGGTGGGAAGGTTTAACAAGATAAAAGATTAAATATTGTTACAATATATTTTTATTTTCATTGCGATATACATATATGCTAAAAGTATAATATTAAATATTCAATTCTAGAAAAAAACTATCTTAATTAGAAGAACCTTTCTATTTAATTATCTAGGGTAAGAACTTTCTCGAAATAGTTCTTTTGATAGCCCATGATTTGCTCATCTTCATCTAAAAATTGTTGTCTTATTAGCATCTTTTGTATGTTTCAGATTCTTTTTACCAAAACAAACACTATAATTATCTTCTAAAACATCTTTTAAAATAATTTTTTATTTTTGTATTAAATAAGTTCCAATCAGAAAAATACAAAAAATAATGAAATTTTACATCATTCCTTAAACAAAGATCTTTTGTTATTTCTTCAAATTCTGTTGTGAGTGTTTTTAACATGGTTATTTAATAATCACATACATTCTGCTTTTAGCTATACAGTTTCAATTTTTAATAACATAACATTCTATATAATGTCTTCACTTATAGGCAGTTTTTTCTGGAAAATTTAAAGTCCTATTTTTTGTAATTTCTCATCTTACTTGCTCCTTAGGAACATCTGGAGAAGTAGAATCATTTTGTACTTTCCATAGAGTATAATCTTTTTCTATATCCTTAACAATCTTAAACTCTATTTCTCTATTTTTTTCTACAAAACTATTAAAACTACTTAATCGTCAAGATCTAAATCAGTTTTTAGGTTTTATAAATCCATCTATCTTAAAAGATAACTTTTTATCAACAAAAATAGGAATCTTAAAATCAAAAAGAAATTGTTCACTTTCTGAATTTCTTTTTAAAAAACATCTTTCTAAAATTGAATCAAACTTATCCTCTATATTTTCAAACTTATATAAAATACAATCTTTTGCCTGTAAAATTTTTTCTTTTTCTTCTGCACTCAATTTTTCTAAATAATCATCTATATATTTATCACTATTTGCTCTATCTAATATTTGTGGTTTAGAAATAATATTTTCTAAGTTTGTAAAAAAATAAAAAATTGCATCAAAAATTGTATTATTTTTATTTTTTAAAAAATAATTTGTAATAATTTGTTCAATATGGAACGACTTTAATTTAAAATCATCTTTATATAAATTTTTCCAAGCCTTTAAAAATTTAACACTTTTCCTAAAGTCAGAATTATAATTATTTAAATCTTGAGCTATTTTTATATAACCTTTTGGATCTGTATGAATCCAATCAATTTTTTTCTTTATACCTAATGAAACATTCTTATAAATTTCTGGTCTTTTTTGGTGCTTTTTTAATAAAATCTCAGGAACCATATAAGTATCATCATTAAATTCATTTTTTGAAAAAATATAAGCAGGTACAACATCAACAGCAAATACTTCTTTATTATTTTCTAAAAACGAAATTGTTATTGAATGAGATTGTTTATTAATCTCATATTTATATTTTGTAGGATTTATAAAGTTTTTCTCTAATTTATTCTTTACCTCCTCTAGTAAAGAATTTGGGGAATGTTCATCTTCCTTTCATTCTCCTACAATATATAAAACATCTAAATCATGTAATAGCTTTATAGAAGTAAATCTTGCATATGATCCAACCTGCAATGTATTATTCTGTCCTAAAACATCACTTATAGCATTATAAACTTTAGAAACAAATCTCCTATCATCTTCAGTAATAGAAATTTTTTCTTTGACTAGTCTTCTTAATTTTGAGTTTTTTT
>JALTWR010000012.1:13942-14524 GCA_027046965.1 Candidatus Altimarinota bacterium
TTCTTGTATTTCATCTAGGAGAACAAAAGGTTGTATGTTTGGTTTTACAATTTCAACAAAAGAAGAATATACCTCATCGAGAAGTTTAATACCCCTTCTTCCGAAACTTATTTCTTCAAAATTTACATAAAGCACATTTTCCTTACCATATTTTTCTGACAGTTTCTTCGCGACCTGTCTCAAAATATAGCTTTTTCCTGCTCTTCTCACACCATATACAGTAGCTATTTTATTTACCTTTCCCTCGAGAATATCAAGTATTTTTTGTGCATATGCTCTTGGTTTTCCTGTTTCCAATCCTTTTCCCCAAAAATTCCATTCTGATAAAATTGAGATTATTTCTTCTTTTTTCATATTAAACAATTTTTAAAATATTTAAAAGTATAATAATTAATCTACTTGGAGTATTTGCAACATCACAATAAATATAACTATTAAATATTTCCCAATGAGGAGAACCGTTTGGAATTTCTCATTGTTTTGCATAAATTATAACTGGTATTTTTTTACTTTTTGCCTCCTCAAATAATTTCTCGTAATTAAAATAATTCTCATCATAACTAACTATAAAGACAGCATTAT
>JALTWR010000013.1 GCA_027046965.1 Candidatus Altimarinota bacterium
TGATGGTACTTTCTCTGTTGTAGTAGATGCTACTTGATTACCAGCTGGAGAGTATTCGTTGAAATTTTCCGGTCAAGATGCATCAGGCAACCTTTTTGAAATAACTGTAGAAGTAGTTAAAGTATATTCTTGGACCAATATAGTTTATAGTGAAATAAAAAAGGAACGACAAAATTGAACTGGTAGCTTCAAGGCTTTAAAGCGGAATATTGATATGTGGCTAGCAGATGAAGAGAGTGATAACCTTTATTTGCGGTTAGAAGGTGTGCCGGAATGAGCCGAAGTACAAGTTGTAGTTACGCCTGTTGGTGGTGAAAATAGTGTGGCTTTTACACTTATTGTATGAGCATGAGGAGAAATTGCTATTCCTATGGATAGTGTGTTTGGAGGAACTTGAGGTGGAGATGTCCCTTATTTGGTATCGGTTTCTTATAGATGATATTGATCTAATGAGGTTGATACTGTTGATCCTATAGGTGCTGGGTATTAATTAATTTTAATGTTAAAATTAAATAAAATGATAAAAATGATAACAAAAAATTATAGAAGGCTTTATTTCGTAATTTTATCTCTTTTTGCCATATTTTTGTGACTTAATATTGCGTTTATGTGAGATGGTAATGTTGATTTTAGAAATGATGACAATTTAGTTATTATTGAATGTGATGCTCTTAGGGATTTATCTATTAATTATTGGCCTGTAAAATTAACTACTGATAAATTAATCTGTATAGCAGGTGATCAGTTGAAAAGTTGAAATGATTGTATTGAAGAAAGTGAGGCATCTTGATATGTTGTATGATTTAGCTTTGGACTGTTAAAAGATATGCAACTTTCACCGATAACATGATGTAGTCTGGTTGAGTGAAAATTGAAATTGGAAATTAAAAAAGTTGAAAATTCCCATTGAAATTGAAGAATTGGTGTTATAGCCCTCGATTCCAATTCTTATAAGTTTAACTTGAGAAGAGGCATTAGTATAGTTTCTTGTCCTTATACTTGATATGTGTCGTTCTTTAAAATAAGTGGGGATAATACGGATTGACGGAAGTATATCTGGTTACCTATAAGTTGTAAAGATCCAAACAATCCATATGAGATTTTAAAAGACAAAGGGATAACAGAGAATTCAGTGCTTTTTAAGGTAGATGATGAGAAACCTTTGGCACTTTCATATCAATGAGAGAGTTTATCGGAAGGTTGAGTAGCAGTCTCAATTAACGGGGATATAGTTTCCAGGACAGCAGAAGATTTGATATTGGAGGCAACAGCACCAGATTGGCAACCTCAATTTGTAGACATAGCATTGTTGCAACTCAAAAGTATTTCTTATTTGACCGATAAACTTGCAGTTATAGATCCTTGATTTGATATAGAGGATGTTTTGACTACTACGAGCTATAGTGGCTATCAAAATGTGTTAGGAAAAATTAAGTTTGATACTAGGCTTGCCACAGCCGATGATATATATCAACCTGTGACCCTCAAAGATATAGGGATACTGGCTCAAATACAAGATTGATTACTAAAAAGAGTTGTATTGGGAGTAGCTGGGACAATAGATATTTCTCATGATCCATATGATCCAATGGATAATTATACTTTGGCAGAGCTCCAGAATATTTTAAAAACAGATTTAGCATTGTCAAAGAGTCTGGTAAATTTCAATTTTACACAACTCACTGGCTATGATAGTCTTAGCGGAGAAAGCTGGTATGAAGATTTTGATAAACTAGTTAAGATGTGGAAGGGAGAACTACAGGATAATGATGCTTTTTTGGTAGGCTTGCAACAAAATCTTAGAAAATCAAATATAGATTTTTTGTTAGATAAAGCAGATACACAGAGACTTAATTTACTTGGAATTTACAATTGATATTATGAAGTTTTGCAAGTTGTAAAAGGTGATGCATATGCTAAGTTGTTAAAGGATGTTATAGACGCCCCAGATCAAGCTGATTCTTACTTGGAAACATTGGTAAATGTACTAAATTTTGAGGCAGACGAGATGGGTATAAATGGTTTTTTGGATTGGTTTTGTAGCTGGCTATCTAACTTACCTGTTGTAGAATGTAGTAATTAAGTTAAATATTTATCTTTAAAACAAAAATCATGTCTTGAAAAAAAATAAATCAAAACGTGATCAGGGTAATATATTTGTTTTTGGCCTTCATGGCTTGATATTTTGTTTTGTCCTTACTTTTGCCTCCTAATACTCCTCAAAATGGGCAAACAAATAATCAGGCCTTAAATCAACCTGTGGTCTCCAATAGGAATTATCAAGATTTCCAGCAATATTTACAAAAGGAGTTTGTCCCTGTAGTTAAGACATCCTATCCCAAATGTGGTGAAATTGATGGATTTACAGGACTTGTGGAATGTATAGCTCTCAAAGATACTAATTTTGATTTTGACAAGATATATGCCATAGTTGATGATCAGTACAAGCCTCAAATTTTACCTATGTATTGGGCAAAGGTATATCAATATCATAATTTTTTAAGTTTGCCAGCTAAGGATCAATATGCATTGGAAGGAAAAAGACAAGCTTTGAAATTTTGGGTACAAAATCACAGGATAGAATCTCCTAAATGATGCAATAAACTGCCAGAACAGGCTTTGAGGCAAGAATGTCTAAAAATGATTGCTCAATAAACTAGCAATGGCGTTAACACAAGTCAGAATTCTGGATTTTGGAGAACTGTTGAAGTTTCTTGCTCCTTATGATATCATAATGAGTTTTTGTCCATTGGAAGATGAGCCAGATGTTGGTTTAGTTAATCAATGGGTTTTGGATAATAAAAAAAATCTGGTTTGTCCCAAGATAAAAGAAGAAGATTTATTGGCTTGCCAAGTTTTTGATTTTGGAGAACTTAATTTTGGTAAATGGTGAATTTTAGAGCCTAAAGAATGCAGGAGCATAGAGTGTGAAAAAATAGAGATAGTGCTTGTCCCTGGTCAAAAATTTGATGTATATGGTCATAGGAAATGAAGAGGCAGAGGCTATTATGATAGATTTTTGGCTAAGTTGCCTGGAGCAATTAAAATATGAGTATTAAAGCCCAAGCAGCTAGTGGATAAGCTAAACCCAAATCCATGGGATATAAAAATGGATATACTGGTAAAAATATAATTTTTTAAAAGTATTGCTTTTTGATGCAAGATAGTTATTTTACTGTCTTAATTTTATTGGAATAAAACGAATTGTTATGAAACGGATCAAAAACAGTTGGCAAGGCATTGAGGGAGTTAGCGTATTTGATACGGGGCAAGCTTGACCAAGTGTTGGTATTGTAGGGCTTGTGCATGGAAATGAGCATGTTGCCTTGAAGATTTTTGATCTTGTGGAAGATAAGCTTTTACCGCAAATTAAAAAATGAAAATTGTTTTTTATAGTTGCAAATTTATTGGCATTGGAGCAAAACAAAAGATTGGTGGATCATAACCTAAACAGAATTTGGAATAAACCGTTTGAAGACAAAAGCTATGAGTTTAGAAGAAGAGAGGAGTTAAAAAAGGTTTTGGACCAACTTGATGTTGTTTTGGATATTCATTCTGTCTCTCAGTGAGACAATATAATGGCTATAGGTGATATTAAAGATGTTGATACTCTCAAAGAGATTTTTGATGTACCATGGATATTGGTTAATGATATGTCCAAATGATGATCCCTGATAGCTTATATGATATCCAAGGGCAAAAAATGATTTGCTGTGGAGGTGGGTAATCACGATAGTGAGCAAGGAGTGTATAGATGATTTGAGTTTGTCAAAAGCTTTTTGACCCGAATTGGATTGATAGGGGCTGCTGATACACACAAACACCAGTATAATCCCAAAGTTTTAAGGTTTTTGGAGGAGATTTATCCTACCTCAGAAAACTTTGAATTTGCTCAAAAGTTTGAGACTTTCACATACTTGAAAAAATGAGAAGTTTATGCTTATGATGGGGATAAAGTTTTTGAGGCACCACAGGATGTATGGATTTGATTAGTTTCTAAAAAGATTGAGGTTGGTGATGGTGCAGGATTTTTGTTTGTTCAGATGTAATTTTTAGGTTGAGGTTTAAGTTGTTATGATTATTATAAGTTGCTGTTTATATTTTTTGATATTAAAAAAATGAACAATAGGCAAGATGTAGAAAATGTGATTATTATTGGATCTGGACCAGCTGGACATACTGCTGCTATCTATACTGCTAGAGCAGAACTAAATCCATTGATGTTTGAAGGATTTATGGCTTGAGGAGTGGCTGCAGGAGGACAGCTCACAACTACCACAGAAGTGGAAAATTTTCCAGGATTCCCTGAACCTATTCAAGGACCAGAGCTAATGATGAGAATGAGGCAACAATCTCAAAGATATGGCACTAGAATTGAAACTAAAACAGTTAATAAAGTTGATTTTAGTAACTTCCCTTACAAGGTTCGAGCAGAAGGTGAGTCTGAACCTCGTCAGGCAAAAGCCGTGATTATAGCTACTTGAGCTACAGCCAAGAGATTATGAATTCCAGGTGAAAAGGAGTTTTGGCAAAGATGAATTAGTGCTTGTGCAGTTTGTGATTGAGGACTGCCGATGTTTCGTAATCAACCTTTAGTAGTTGTGGGATGAGGTGATACTGCAGCAGAGGAAGCTAGTTATCTTTCAAAATTTGGTTCTAAAGTATATATGCTTGTAAGGCGTGATCAAATGAGGGCTTCCAAAGCTATGCAAAAAAGAGTAATGAACAATCCTAAAATAGAAATTTTGCGAAACACTGAAGCAAAAGAAGCAATTTGAGATGACACTTGATTAAAGGGGGTTAAGATTGTAAATAATAAAACTGGTGAGGAAAGAGTTTTGGAGGCTAGAGGGCTTTTTTATGCAATAGGTCATAAGCCTAATACTGATTTTTTGGAATGACAAGTTTTGCTTGATGAAAGCTGATATATTATTACTAAACCTTGAACTCCATTTGTTTATAGGTGACCTGCATTGTGAAATACTGAAGCTAAAGATGATGCTATTTTAAAATGAGTTTTTGCAGCGGGAGATGTTCAAGATAAAAAGTATAGGCAGGCTATTACAGCTGCGTGAAGTGGGGCTATGGCAGGTATTGATGCAGAGCATTATTTAGCTGGTTTGGAGGACTAGATGGTTTTGAGGGTTAATGTAAAAGTGCAGCCTTGAGCTTCTCAGACTAAAATTGAAGAGCTAGCAAGTTGACCTGATGTTAAATTTTTGAAGGTATGGGTTAATGCCAAGCCTATTCAAGGGCAAGCAAATGAGGCGGTTGTTGAAATTTTGGCAAAATATTTTGGTGTTAAAAAAAGACACATTAAACTTTTGCACGGACAAACATCAAGGGATAAAGTTTTTGAGATAGATATTTAGTTTGTAAGTATATATTTTTGCAAAAACTAGTAAGATTACTGTGGCAAGAGTGGGAAAAGGGTGGTTTGAACAAGGAAAAAATTAAACAAATCAAGCGTGAATGGGCTAGAGGCAAAAACATAAACAATTTGCCTACTAATGCTGATATTTTAAAAACCTATTCGCATTTGGTTTCACAAGGTATCTTGCCACATTCCAAAGGGTTTGAACTTGCTTTGAGAAAAAGGGCAATCAGATCTCTTTCGTGAATAGTGCCAATTCAGGTCTTGACCAAGCCTTTTTGGTGTCCTGGAGAATGTATTTTTTGCCCCAATGATCCTACAATGCCCAAAAGCTATATTAGCTCTGAACCTGGTGCTATGAGGGCATTGCTCAATCAGTTTGATCCTATTAGACAAGTTTACAACAGATTGCTTTCTCTGACTCTTACCTGACATCCTACAGATAAGATTGAAATGATTGTGCTTGGCGGTACTTGGGATGTTTATCCTCGTAGTTATAAATATGAATTTATCAAGGGGCTTTATGATGCTGCAAATACTTTTCCTGAGTTTTGGCAAAAAGTTTCCAAGCTAAACCTGTCTCGCAAGGAACTAAGAGCACTTTCACAGGACGTCAATATTACTTGAGCTAAGAGTCTGGAGGAAGCTCAACAAATCAATCAAGATGCAAAACATAGGATTATAGGTTTAACCATAGAAACTAGACCTGAGTATGTTACACATGAAAACTTGAGATTTTGGCGTGAGCTGGGGGTGACAAGGGTAGAGATGGGAGTGCAGTCGATGTTTGATGAGGTTTTGGAAGCAAACAAACGTGGGCATACTGTGGCACATATTCGTCAAGCAATGGATTTGTTGCGTAAATATGGTTTTAAGATATCTATTCATATTATGGCAGGACTTTATGGGTCTGATTTGCAAAAAGACAAAAAGACTTTTGAAATAGTCTATTCAGATCCTTGGATGAAGCCAGATGAGATTAAGTTTTATCCAACAGCTGTGATCCCAAATACCCAGCTTTACAATTTATGGCTTGAAGGCAAATATAAGGCTATTACTGAGGATGAAATCAAAGAAATAATATTTTGGATCAAAGAGAATGTGATCCCTCCTTGGACAAGAATTAAAAGACTTATAAGAGATATTCCGGCAGATGAAGTCGTAGCTTGAGCTAATATTACCAATCTAAGACAACTGGCTTTGCAACAATTGAAACAAAGGGCAGATAGGGATTTGGAATTTAGAAAAGAGCAATATACTAGGCTAGGGTTAAATCAGCTGGTGAAACCTAAAAATTTAGATGAAGTTGTTAAAACACAAGTCAAAGAAGCTCAGACTATAACCTTTGTTTTTGATGGTGAATTTGATATTGCCAGCAAAAGAGAGTTTGTGTGTATGTGCACTAGATGTAGAGAGATCAGGGGCAAAAATACAGGTTTTGAGCCATTTTTGGTGATTCGCAAATATCTATCTTCTGCTGGAGAGGAATATTTTATTTCTTTTGAGGATAAACTTGGCTATCTTTATGGATTTGTACGTTTGCTGGTGCTCACAGAATGAATAGAGTGGGAGGGGTTGGGTAAAGACACTGCTTTGGTAAGGGAGCTTCATGTTTATTGACAGCTCAAAGAATTAAATAGGGATGTTGAAATAGGCTGAGCTCAGCACAAGTGATTTTGAAAAAGACTTATGGAAACTGCTCAAAAAATTGCTAAAATAAGTTGAAAACAAAAAATAAGTGTTATTTCAGGAGTTGGGGTAAGAAATTATTATCAAAACTTGGGTTATTATCGTGAAGGTACTTATATGGTTATGGATTTATAAATTTTAGTAAAAGACTATGGACACTAAAGATCTAAGACTTCCGCCTCATAACATAGATGCAGAAAAATGAGTAATTGGCTCTGTGCTTTTGGATAATGATGTAATGCACAACATTGAAGCTTTATCGTTAAAACCACAGGATTTTTATCAACCAGAGCATCAGTCCATATACAAAGCTATTCAAACTCTTTACCATGAGCACAAAAGGATTGATGTTATTACAGTTTCTGATGAGCTTAAAAAAGAATGAGAGTTGGAGAAAGTATGAGGGACAGACTATATCAATGAATTGGCAGTTTTTGTGGTTTCACCTTCGTTGGCTTATGATTATGCAAAGATAGTAAAGGAAAAATCTGTTTTGAGAAGAATACTTAAAGTTTCTCAAGATATTATAGGGCAAGTATATGAAGAAAAAGATGTGAGAGATATTTTGGATACCATAGAGAGCAAAATATTTAATCTTACTCAAGTGGATTTTTTCGATAGTATGAGGCATATTAGGGAGATTTTGGATATGAGAGCTGATGATTATATGAGGTTGGCTCAAGATCCAGATTCTCTCACCAGATGAAAGGTCAATACAGGCTTTAAAACGATTGATGATTTTTTGGGAGGATTCAAACCTTGAGAACTTATAATATTGGCTGCTCGTCCTTCTATGGGTAAAACCTCTTTTGCTCTCAATGTGGCAGCAAATGCTGCAGTTAAGTACAAAAAATCTGTAGCAGTATTTTCATTGGAAATGGGTTCTGAACAGATAGCGGATAGAATTTTATCGTTGGAAGCAGAAGTTCCTTTGACCAAGATCACAAAATGACAGCTTGATGATAATGATTTTGAAAAAATATGAGCAGCGATGACCAAGCTTGGGGAAGCAGATATCCATATTGATGATAGATGATGAGCTACAGTGGCTGAAGTAAGATCAAAGTTAAGAAGGCTAAAAATAGAAAAGGGGAAATTAGATTTTGTAGTGATAGATTATTTGCAGCTTATGCATTCACCAAATATTAAATTGGCCTGAAATAGAGTTCAAGAAATATGAGAAATTTCAAGAGGGCTCAAGGAGCTGGCACGTGAGTTAAACGTCCCAATTTTGGCTTTATCCCAACTATCTCGTGCTGTTGAGTCTCGTGCAGATAAAAAACCTCAACTTTCTGATTTGCGTGAATCAGGAGCTATTGAGCAGGATGCGGATACTGTTTTAATGCTTTTTCGTGAGGATTATTATGATTCAGATACCGAAAGGAAAGGTATAGCAGATATATTTGTAAGAAAAAACAGAAACTGACCTACATGAGAACTAGCTTTGAGATTTGAAAAATCTATTATGAAATTTTTTGATTTGGCACCGGAAGAGGGATTTTTAGATAGCTAATCAAGATGAGTATGGGAATCAGAGAGTTGACAAAAGAGCATCAAAACATAGCTATTATTACTCATATGTTTCCAGATTGAGATGCTGTCTGATCAGCAGTTGGTCTTGGAGAAGTTTTGAAAAAGACAGGGAAAAATATAACTTATTTTAGCCCTAATCAGCCCAATAAAGCCTTAGTTGATATAGTATGAGTTTCTTTTAAAATTTTAGAATCTGCATCTGAGCTTGAACAATTTGACTTAATAATAGCGGTGGATAGTGGTGATGAACGAATGGTCTTTTGACTTTTGGACACTAAGATTAGTCCAGATATTTTGGATAAAACTTTGGTTATTGATCATCATCATTCCAATAGTGGATGGTGAAAGCGAAATTTGATAAATGGGAATAAGTGATCCAACTGTCAGCGGATTAGTGAGCTTATAATTGATGAATTTCCAAATGAGCTTTTTGATGATAGGATTGCAACATCCTTTTTGTTGGGGATGTATACAGACACGTGAGGTTTTTTGTGGGGAGTAGATAAAAAAACATTTGAAATAGCCGATTTTTGGCTAAAAAAATGAGCAAATCAAACTAAAATTGTAGAAAAAATATTTTTGAACAAACATTTTGGGGGATATCAATTTTTATCAAGGGTTATAAATAGACTAAAACTAGAGGATGGTTTTGCTTGGACTTGGTTTGATGATAAAGATCTTGCTGAATTTGGATTGGATTTTGAAGAGGCAAAGTGATATGTGGCTCCTTTGTTAAAAATAAAAGATGTTGATTATGTTATTTTATTCAAAAGGTATTGAAATCTAGTTGGAGGATCTATTAGGTCTGTTAAAAATGATGCAGATAAGTTAGCTACTTTTTTGGGAGGCGGTGGTCACAAAGCGGCAGCAGGATTTAAAGTTACTATGAAAGAAGGTGAAACTTTTGAGGAATTAGTTGAAAGGGTTTTAGAAAAGGTAAAAATATATATATCTAACTATGTTAGTAGGCAATAAATCTGCTCAGGATTTACTAAAAAAAATATGAGATAAGCTTAAAGAAAGCTTGTTTGCTCAATTTTTTTTGGTAGAAGGTCCTTGAGGTATCGGTAAAACAACTTTTGTCAAAAATTTAGTGATAAATCCATTGATTTCTGAGGGATTGGTGCATGAGGCGGATGTTCTGTTTTTAGAGGATTTGACAAAGATAACTGGTAAGTTTCACCCTATAAAAGTTGACGAGGAGCAGCAAGTAAAAGTTGAGGATTCTATCTTTTATTCTTTGGGGACTAGGCAAGTATCTCAGTGGGCTTATTTGAGGCCTATTTTGAAATACAAAATTTTGTTGGTCCAAAATATGGAGAGGATGACCACCTCGGCTGCTAATGCTTTTTTAAAGCTATTGGAAGAACCACCTTCATATCTTTTGATATGGGCTACAACTACTTCTAGATCTAAGCTTTTGGATACTATTGTATCTAGAGCGTTTTTGATAAAGATGTATTTGATAAAACAATCTCAGATAAAAGAATTTTTAAAAAATAATTATAGTAATCTTACACAAGAACAAGCTACTCTTATATCAGATTTATCTCAAGGAAGTATAGCAGCAGCTTTGGAGATATTACAATCTGACTATAAAGAATTGATAAAGTTAGTTAAAAACTTAAAAGAACTATTGGGATTAGAATGATATTACAAGGAAAAGATTTTGTTGTTACAAGAGTTCTTTGGAATTATGTGAATCAATAAGGGATTGGATATTATAGCCGGTATACTGGCACAGCTAGGAAATAATGAAGGAGTTAAAAACATTATAAATATTAAAAGCCGAAATACTTATTGGCTAGATGCAACTAATATTAATTTTTTGCTTTATTTAGTATTGTCTATAGAAAAAAGTGATTCAAAAAAAATTTAAACTAAAGGGTAAGGATATTAACTATATTTTTCGTAAGCAGCAAATTATAGTTGCAGGAAGTTTTAGTATCTTTTGGATACCTCAATACAAATTTTTGAATTATAATCAATGGGCTATTAATATCCCTTTAAAATTTTCAAAAAAATCATCCTATAGGAATTTGCTTAAAAGGATTTTTTATGATTTTGTAGATAAAAATGAATTACTTACTTATCCTTTTGAAGGAGGCTTTAAAAGATTTTTTGTCACTTTAAATAAAAGGTGAATAGCTAAATTTGTTAAGTTACTTCAAAAAGATAAAGATTTGTTGAAGGTTGAATTTGTTGAGGAAATGGATAAGATGCAAAAAAGGCTTAAGTCTTTTAGTTTTCAATCATCCAAAAATGATAAGTAAATTTCTAGACAAACTAAAAACAAAGCTTAACCAAGTAATACAAGCTAGGAAAGTAGAAGCTACTCATCTTAGTAAATTAGAGGAAATTGAGGCTCAATTGGAAAGTATGCTAGAAAATATGCCTCAGTCTAACAATTGAAATTTAAAAACCATATTTACTTGGAAAAATTTAATGAAATTTTGGGTTGCAGCTGCTATAGTTGGCGTATTGGTTTTGTGAATAGCAAAGGTGAGCTCAATATTGTTTTTGGTCTTGATTGCTTATGTTTTGAGTATGGCTTTGGATTCGTTTATTGAGTGATTTAGTGTGCTTTTGAAGTCTAGGTGACTGGCTATAGCTGTGGTTTATATTTTGTTTTTATTGTTGTTGATTTCAGGTGCATTAATAATAGTTCCTTTTGTAATAGATCAGATTTCAAGTCTGTTTAAAGGTATAATCAACTCTATTTCCAGTTTTCAGCAACTAGTTCAACAAAAGTGATTGTTACAAATTATCAAAGAATCTTCTCTTCCAGGATATCTTAAAGATAGCTTGTTGTCTTCATTGGACGATGAAAAAGTTTTAGGAGCGATCCAAGATGCCTTAGTTCAAAATATAGGGAATCTGGTGTCTTTGGGTAGTAAGTATTTTGGCAATGTAGGACAATTTGTAATAAATATTCTCTCTTCTTTTTTTAGTGGATTTATGCAATTGTTCCTAGTAATAATTTTAGCTATATTTTTCAGTTTAGAAAAAGCCAAAGTTATAAACTTTTTGTGAGCCTTGTTGGGTCACCCTGAATATATAAAATTAAAAATGGAAAAAATTTATTGGCAGTTAGGGCAGTGGCTCAAAGGACAATTCCGACTTTCGGCGGCAGTATGATTTTTGGTATGGCTGGGATTATCTATTTTGACATTGTTTGGAGTCCATATTCCTGACGTTTTGATCCTTTCTATTATAGCAGCTCTAACAGAATCTGTACCGATTATTTGACCTGTTTTGGCTTCTGTAGCTGCTATTTTGGATGTAATGGCAAACAATACGGGGATATTGCCAGTTGTATGAGTAATATTAGTATTTGTGGTAGTACAACAACTTGAAAATAATATATTAGTGCCTCTAATAATGAACAAAGCTTTGTGAGTTTCACCATTAGCTATATTTATATCCATCTTGATTGGAGGTAGTTTGTTTTGAGCAGTTGGAGCTATTTTGGCTATACCTTTAACAGTGATCTTAGGGCTTTTGCTTGAGGATTTAGTTAAGATAAGGAAAAAATAAACAATGTTGCGTGTAGGTTGATTTTGGGAATTGGACCCATCTAGCCAGAAATTATTTGATAGATTGATCAAAATACTAGAGCAGACCTATCAAAAGTGGGGGTACGACCATATATATACTCCTGCAGTCGAAAAGAATGAAGTTTTGTTGGCAAAAGGAGGAGAAGAAGTAAGTGGACAGATTTTTGGTCTTTACGGACTTAAGCAATGATGTGAGAAAGACAAAAAAGATTATAGTTTACATTTTGATCTAACTGTCCCTTTAGCTAGATATGTACTAGATCGGAGGAATGAGCTAAGATTCCCCTTTAAAAGGTATCAAATCCAGCCTGTTTGGCGTTGAGAAAGACAGCAAAAGGGGAGATTTAGAGAATTTTTTCAGGCAGATATAGATACTATTTTTGAAGGTGATGGGCCATTATGGTATGATATTGAAACATTACTAGTGATAGGGGAGGCTTTAAAATATATTTTTGAAGAGTTCGATTTAAAAGAACAAATTATTATAAAAATTAATTCAAAAAAAATAATAAACTCTCTGATAAAAAGGGTAGAATTAAATGAGCAAGCTAGCAATATTTTGGGGCTATTGGATAAATATTATAAACTGGATAGCAGTGATTTTGAAAGTATGTTGTACAAGATAGCATGAAAGGAAAAATGACAGCAACTTTTGAAATTGGTGACTGATGGGGATAGGCTTTTGGATATTTTTGAGGAATGAACTGAAATAAGGTCCCAACTGGATGAGCTCAAAAAATGGAAACATAGTCTATGACTTGACAAGATGAGTTTTGAATTTGATCCTTTTATAGTCAGATGATTGGACTATTACACTGGTATGGTTTTTGAAACATTTGTAGATGGGAAAAGAGAATTGGGGAGTATAGCTTCTGGAGGTAGATATGAGGGTCTAACTTCTTATATTCAACCAAAAACCAATTTTGGTGGAGTGTGATGAAGCATTGGAGTAAATAGATTGTTTAGTTGGATTAAGCAGATTGTTGATGTAGATTGATGGCAAGATAAATATTTAATTACTAGATTTGAAGGAATAGATATCACCGATATTGTAAATAAGCTTTTGAATGAAAAAAAAGAAATAGAAATATATCCTAACACTGATGGATTAAAAAAACAATTTAAATTTGCCAACAAGAAAAAAATTAGATATGTGGTTGTGGTAGGAGAAGATGAAATTGGAAAGGGTGTTTACAAAATTAAGGATCTTAAATCAGGAGAAGAAAAATCTTATTCTTTAAGAATATCAGATGAAACCTAAAAAATCTTTAACTTTGGTGGAATTACTTATTTCAATTTTTATTATAAGTGTCTTGGCAACTATAGCAGGTGTATATTATACCAAATGGTTAGTAATATCTAGGAATTCCTCTAGAATAGGATTGATTAGAGATTTGCAAAAAGATTTGGGTTTGTCTTTTTCAGACAAAGGATATTATCCTTGGCCGGACAAAAGTGTAGGATTGGGAAGTGGGAGTAATTATGTGTGTAAGTTGTGAGTGATAGGATCTACTGTTGTTGATTCTTTGGAAACAGTTACTAGTGTGCCTCATGATCCTTTTGATAAGAGGTTAGTACCTTATTTGGTATGTGATTTTTGATGAGGAGGGTATATTTCGGAAGTTGCTACTTTTTTGGAGTCTTTAGAAC
>JALTWR010000014.1 GCA_027046965.1 Candidatus Altimarinota bacterium
GGTATACCTATTGTATATGATTTGTAAGTAGTGAGATATTACTAATATTTTTATAGTCAATAACTGTCTATATGCTTGGATATGTAGCAGTCTCTCTATCAATTTATTGTAGAGAGACTGCGAAGCACACAGCCAAAAATGCCCTTGCGGTATTTTGGGCGATTTTATGGAAGGATTGAACAAAGCGGAACGCTTCAATCTCCCATTTTTTGGGCATTTGTGTCCTGTACGCCCGGAACTGTTTCCAAACTGTTTCGAGTGTGTCTCTTTTGTGTCTCAAAAAAGAATTTCTCACAAAGTGCTGTTTTTGAGAACTCAGCACTACAACAGAGAGTTAAACTTTTTAAAGGAGCCGCATGCGTATCTCAACAAACCCTTATCACTTATTTATTATCTGGCACTCTATCATCAAATTAATATCCCAAAATTTATGTCAAACCAAAGCACTATTGAGATGATACTCTATACAGCACCTTCTAAAATGTTTTTTAACACCTCTTAAAAGTTTTCGTGAATTTCTTTTCAAAGAATTCCAGGTCTAAATTTCCTGCCTTACTGTATGTGAATGAGTGAAAGAGTTTTTGTTCTTATCCATTTTGGGTTCTTGTGATTACACTATGGAGGTTTTAGCATGTTCAGTGAAAACAAAAGAAAAAAGTATATGAGGTTATTGGATTTGGACGAGGAGGAACTTACTCTTTTTTTGAAGCGATACAACTACTATTTGAAGAGTAAAAAAGAGATAAGCCCAAACATCATTCTCAATGGTTTTTTCATACTGGATGATATAAGGACTAAGAGAGATAAAGAAAAGGCTCTAAGGGCGAAATACAGGTCAAGAAACAAATATATCATCAGATACAGAGATGAGATATTGGAACTCTATCAACAGGGCTTTGGATTTACAAGGATAGCCAAGCAATTAGAGGTCAATCATAAGGTCAAGATTTCAAGGTCTTCACTTTACCGGTTCATCAAGTCAAACAACATCGAGAGAAAAGAAGATGGCAAATCTTAAAGGGGGAACATTTGAAAAACAGCTCAAAGATGCCTTTCACAGGCTTGAAGCATTTGGAAATAGCAGACATGGCAGTTCTGACCATTTGACTCATTCTGATGGTTTGGCATCTAAAAGAGAGATGTATCTCAATGACTATAAGCACTTTTTGGAACAAAATGGCATTAGAGAGAAAATGAACCAGTCCATGACAAACGAGAACATCAGCACTTTTTTAAATCAAAGATTGGAAGGTTTGAAGCATTCGACACAGGAGAACTATGTCAGAGGCTTTTCAAGCCTTGTTCAGGGCTTACAGGAGGTCAATATCTCTGTAAGTGTTGAGAGGTCTGTATTTGATGAAAAAGTGGAGCACATCAAAACTCTGGCAGAACCTGACACAAGAACAGGGCTTGCCATTTCCAACCTTTCACAAAAGGTTGAACAGCTTTATGAAAAAAGATTTGAAACAGGTGTATTGTCCGAAGTGATGAAAGATTTGGGTATCCGTATCTCTGAAAGTTATGAGCTTGTCAGGAATATTGACAACTATTACAATCCATCAACTGGAACGATTGAAAATCTTGTGGGGAAAGGGAATCACATCTACAATGAAAAGTCTATCAGTTCTGAGCTTGTGGAGAAGATAAGGGCTTGTGATGTTTTACCAAGTCAAAACACCCTTAGGAATGATTTGAAGGAAGTGGGTATCAATAACCCGCACATGATTAAATATACTTTTGCCAAAAGTGAGTTTGAAAAGAAAATCAACGAAGAGGGAGTTGAATACAATCAAGCTCTCAGAGAAGTTTCTGAGGAGCTTAATCATTCTCGTGAGAGTATGAGTTTGTTTTATTTGGGGAGGGTTTGATTAACTCTCGACATGTGTAATAATTCTAATTTCTCTAAATAAAGAAATTAGAGAGAATTTATTTACCTAACTGAGCAATCATAGGAGCCAAAATACCTATTGCTACAAGCAAGCCCAAGGATCCAAGCGCAATTTTAGTTAATTTGCTCGCCTTTGGCACTTCTTTATCACTTTTTGGTGCGAATAGTAGATAGACTAAAAAGATATTATTGATTAGCATTACCAATACAGAGCCTATTATCTTGTTTTCAAACATAAAGATGAGCTTTAACGACATGTGTGATTTATCCATTAGTGTCGATATGATAAGAGCAGAAAGAATATAAGTTCCAATAGAGTTTCCTACCGACATACCCGCATCCCTACCTCTTCTTACAATTGCAGCAAACAACAATATGATTCCCAACAATAAAAGAACTAAAATAGCTATGGGTTGTTTAATATAAAATCCAAGTATGTAGATTATAAATGTAGGAACAATACCATAAATAAAAAAGTTCAGACGCCCGCTTCTTCCGTTGAAGGAAAAGGGGTTCATTTTTAAATCATTTTTTTTAAATTCTTTGCTATCCATTTATTTAATTCCTTTTTCAATCATAGAATTTACAAATTGATAGTTTTGGCATCCTAGTTTTTGTCCTAGCTCACAAGCCATTTTATAGTATTTGGCTGATAGTTTTAAATCTTTTTTTATTTCTTCATTTGATCCATATAATGTCCCTAAATTAAGACAGGAAGCAGCAAATCCTTTATTACAAGATGTTTTATAAAAATCAATTGACTTGCTGATATTTTTTTCTACACCAACGCCCTCTTCATACAAATATGCCAAAGAAGCGCAACCCTCTATTTTACCTCCATTGCATGATTTAATAAAGTATTCCGCTGTTTTTTTATTGTCTTTATTCATACCAAGACCTTTTGAACACATTATCGCAAGATTGTATTGAGCTGAAGCATTTCCTTGGTCTGCTGCTTTTTGAAAAAACTTTACAGCCTGTTTATAATTACCACTGTTTACAGCTTCCATGCCTTTATCATAATCCCCGCCAAACAAGACAGCGACTAAAACAATCGTTGCCAATAGTATTTTTTTCATTTTCTTCCTTTTAAGTTTAATTTAAAAATTATAATAAGTTTGGCTTAAATTTATTAGAATAATCGATTTTCTTTAGGGTCATGATAA
>JALTWR010000015.1 GCA_027046965.1 Candidatus Altimarinota bacterium
CTTGAGAGAATTACAATGATAATGCAAGAGGTTCCAACCGTATTTGAAACCGATCTTTTTGAACCTATCATTAAAGTAATAGCAAAACATTGAATGGTTGATTATCCATTGGAAAAATATTTTTGGAATGCAGACAAACCTGAGGTTGTTTCTCAGCTGAGTGATTCCAAAGAGCTTTCTACACCTTCTAGTGTTGAGGCAGGAGAAGAGCTCAAAAAAAATATTGTCTATCTAAATAGTTTGGATCTTACAAGACGTTTTAGGATTATAGCGGATCATATTAGAAGTAGTGTTTTTTTGATAGCTGATGGAGTATCTCCTTCCAATGAGGGCAGATGATATGTGCTTAGAAGGTTGATAAGAAGGCTTTATTACAATTTTTTGCTCTTGGACAATAAAGTTGATCCCAAAAATGTCACTCCTTTTGTTAGCGAAGTTGTTGATATTATTGCTCAAAAATATGGTCCTTGGCGGCAAAATGTGGATACCAGTAGAGAGCAAGTTAAAAAAGTGTTATTGGATGAAATAAGCAAATTCCAAAAGACAATTTCAGGGGGTATGAAGTTATTATCCAAGTTTTTGGGTTCTGCTACCAAAAGACTTGATGGAGAGATTGTTTTTAAGCTTTATGATACCTATGGTTTCCCAGCAGAGCTTACGCAAGAAATTGCTCAATCAAAGGGCATAGATATTGATTGGGAAGGTTTTGAAGCTCAGATGCAAAAAGCTAAAGATAAGTCAAGACAAGGAACTTCAGCAGTTTTTAAAAGGTGAGTTGACTGGGCTAAGTATATTAGTTGATTGCCTCAAACTGAATTTGTAGGGTATGATAGGTTAGAGCTGGATTGAAGTAGCTTGCTAAGGGATTTTAGAGTTGAGGAATTATGATGACAAAGGGTGCTTGTATTTGATAAAACCCCATTTTATCCAGAATGAGGATGACAAAAGGGTGATAAAGGGGAAATAATTTTGGATGATTGAAAAAGGTTAAGGGTAGTTGATACTCAAAAATTTGCTTGAGTGATTTTGCACTTTGTAAAAGAGATTGACTAAAGACTTTATACCATTGCTGAATCAAGTATGCAATTTATTAAACTTGGATTAGTTAGTCTAGTGGGTCTTCTGATAAGTGGTATTAGTTTTGCGTATACTCCTTGGTTGCTGCCTGGGATAAATATTGTTTCTCGTTGAGAATGGGGAGCTAACAAAGAATGGCTTTTTGCTGACAATCCAATATATCAATCTTATTTGAAAAAAGTCGAGCAGCAGCAACAAGAATTAGAACAATTGAAACAAACTAATCCAGCTTTGTATCAGACAAAAATCAAAACATATGAAATAGAAAAAAATAGAAATAAATATTTGATAAAAAATTTTCCACAGGAATTTGAAATAGATAAAATTGTGACAGGTTTGGATGGTAAATCTCTTTGGACTCCTTTTTATTATCATTTTGATAAGGTAAAAATTATAATTCATCATACTGCAGGAGGGGAATGGGTAAGAACCAAAGAAGATGCTCAGGCCTATATACGTAGTATTTACAAACAACATGCTTTAACCAATAAGCGAGGAGACATTGGTTATAATTTTATTATTGATCCGGCAGGGAATATTTATGAAGGAAGAGCTTGAGGAGAGGGAGTGGTAGGTATGCATGCAAAATACAACAATACTGCAAGTGTATGAATTGCGCTTATAGGTAACTTTGACAAATCTAAACCTACCAAAGAACAATTGAAGGCTCTAATAAAGCTGCTGGTGATTTTGAGTAAAAAATATGATATAAATCCGCAATTATCATATGCTGTTTATCATAAATCAACTACAAGCAAGCCTTATGTGCAAGATATCAAAGATTATGCGATAGTAGGACATCAGGATGCAGGACATACCTCTTGCCCTTGAAAGAATCTTGAAACAATGCTTCCTAAAATTAGAGAAATTGTAGCCTATCTTTTGAAAAAACAAACGGTTTCTCTAACTAGTACTTCTAGTAATCAAAACAACTCTTCCAAAACTTCCTCATCTAGGTATAAACCCAAAAAATATAAGTCTTTTGGTAGATCTATAGCATTCGACAATGAATTGGTTGTAAAGCTTGATTTAGATGATCCTGGCAAACTAAAAGGATGTAAATTGCTTTATCCAGATACTGTTGGGCTTGATAGTTGTAAAAAGGAAGGAGATAGTGTAGTTGTGTATTTAAAGAGAAAAAAGTACAAGGCTAGCAATACAGTGAAGCTTGAAATTGAGACCTCTTCCAATATTTGGATAGTTAAAAAACCTATTATTTGGCTTGACGATCTAGTTGTAAGGGCAGATAAATTTAAAAACCAATATGTTGCCAAACATTGGGTTCCTAGTATATCTAGTTATAGAAGAAAAATATTATACAAGGTTTACTTGTCCGAACAAAAGGAGTTGGCACAACAAAATGTAAAGGTGTTACTTTGGGAAGCTTCTCAACTACCTCAGTGGGATATAGTCTGCAACTCTAGTTGTAGGGTGGAATTTGAAGATGGTAAACAAAAGATAATTAAATCAGCAGTTATAACTCCTAGAGAAGGCAACTTAAAAATGTTAATAAATGGTAGGAGATACTCTAGTTCACAAATCAAAATAACAAGTGATAATCCTATTAAAATAGCAAATTATAATAGGAAATCTTATGCTGGCATTCCTTGGAATGAGTTTAGAGGAAGTTTGGTTTTTCAAAAAGACAAGTACAAACTTTTGGATGGGCAGCGAAAATATGATCGGACAGTAGTAAATGAGCTGCCTTTTGATGACTACCTTAAATGAGTGGCGGAATCCAATGATCAGGTACCTTCGGAAAAGTCTAAGGTTATGGCACTTTTGGCAAAATCTTATATGCTTTTTTATGCAAACAAAAAAAACATTCATCCTTCGATCCCCCAAGAAGCTTATTACAATGCGATAGATGATCCGAGATTTTTTCAAAAATATGTGTGAGCTGGATTTGAGAAGACCTCCAGAACTTGGCCTCAGGCTTTGGCATGGGTTAGGGACAAATATGT
>JALTWR010000016.1 GCA_027046965.1 Candidatus Altimarinota bacterium
AACTAATTTTTATGTAGTTTACTTTTTCATGTACTTACAATAAGGATTTTTTTATCTTTTGGTATAGTATCTTTCATTTGAAAAAATAGTGCAAGACCTGCTAATGCAGAAGGTTCAGCATTTATTTTAATTTTTTCTGCATACAAAATAGCTTCATCCAAAAACTTTTCTTGAATAATTTTAACATCTGATAAAGATCCGCAAAATCAAGAATATTTAAACAAACCTATCCATTGTTCTCAAAAGTGTGAAAATGGTAAATGAGGAGAATATAATTTGGAAGCTGCTTTTGAATTTGGATCATTTGTAGTAGCTCATATAAAATTACATTTTCTTAATTTTTCAATATCTCATTGAAACCTAGGATCATGATTTTGACTTTTAATTTCTTTTCTATTTGTATTTAAAATATTTTCATACAAATTTCATGTACCAAATGGGATAAAACAATAATCTGGAGAATTATTTATAATTTCATAGCTTAACCAATCATAAAATACATTTGTAGGAGACAATGCATCAGAAGAAGTAATATCAAAACCATCAAGATTGTTTGTAAGTTTGAGTATATCTTTCCAAGAAAGTTCTTTTTTTGATAAATCTGTTTTGTAAACTTCTGCTCATAAAAAAATCAAAGTATCATATATTTTTTTATCTATATTTGTATCTACGAGTACTTTTAAATTTGGAAGTTTATATTTTTTTAATTGAGTTTGTATTGCAATAGCTGCTGAACCTGAAGAAATAATAGACATATGTGGTAAAGATCATTTGATTTGTCCATTTTTCTTTGCTAGTAAAAAATCTCTATAAGTAACCACAATTTCCCAAGCCATTCTATCTTTGTGTGTTCAGGTAGGATTAAAACTTTCATCTTTGAGCCAAACATTATCAAAACCATCTACTTTAATTTTATAAGTAGGAGTGGCAGGAAATTTGGGATCATCTGAGGGAAACTCTGGTTTTTGAGGATCATTTTCGGATGCAACTTTGATTGACAAGAGTATTTGTTCTTCTTGTTGTGTTAAAGTCATATTAGTTATCTTTTCTTAAAATAAATCATTCTTCAAATCATCATTTTTTTTCAAGCTTCTCTTTTCTAATTTGTTCTACCTCTTCTAAACTAATATTTTCATATTTTAAAACAGCATATATTACTTCAAGCAAATCTGCTATTTCTTCCATAAGCTCTATTTTATTTTTTGCTTCATATACTTCATCAGATTCTTCAACTAATTTTTCAAACAAAAATTTTTTAAGTTCTTTTTCATCTGCTTTATAAAAATCTACATAGCCATATTCACTTTTTATAATTTCTGGTATTTTGTCTCTTACAAGCTTTTCCATGATATTTTATAATTTAACAAATTAAACTGATTAACAGATTTAACTAATTCTATTATGAGATTTAGATTAATAAAAGAATATAGGAATAGGTAATATATCATTCACCAATTACAATTTTCTCCGTCTCCTAAATCTCCTTTAATCTCTACATCTCCTTTTATTTACATCCATTTATAGCACTATCATCATAAGGGTCTACATGCCAGATAATATGCCAATGAGCTTCTGGATCAAGTTTTTTAATTTCTTCTTCTATTTCATCTCATACTTGATGAGCCTGTAAAATACTAGTTTCTGGGTCCATTACAAAATGAAACTCTACAAATTTATCTTTACTACCACCTGCTCTTGTTCTTAAACAATGATAAGAGTCAAATTTTCATTCTGCTAAAAACCTATCTATAATTTCTTTTACTTTTTCATGTTCTTCCAAAGCCCTATCCAAAAGCAAATTTATACCTTCTTTTATAAGTTCATATGCTTCATGTATGATATAAAGTCAAATTAAGAATCAAACACCAGCATCTATCCAAACTAAGCTTGGGGAAAAGAAGATAATAACTAAGGTAGCTATAACAGCTAAGTTTGTAAATAAATCCATCTTATAATGTAAGGAGTCTCATTTTACTACTAAATTTCAAGTTTTTTTATAAACATAATTTAAAAAATAAACTAATCATCAAGTAGCTATGATACTTACAAGCATTACAATCAAAGTCCAATCTATATTTGTAATTTCACCTGGATAAATAAATTTTTTAATAGATTCATAAACTATGTACAATCAAGATAAAGTAATCACAGTTCATTCAATAGTAGCAGCAATACCTTCTATTTTTCAATGTCAATAAGTATGTTCATCATCAGCTGGTTCTTGTGCAAACTTGATAGCAAAAAAATTAAAAATACTAACTCATGTATCAAGCAAACTATCCATAGCAGAAGACAAAAGTGCAACAGATCAAGAAAAAATTCAAACTATAAATTTCATGACAGCAAGAAAAAATGCAACAGTCATAGCAACCATAGGAGCCTTTTTTTCAAGTTTTGAATAATCCATCATAATATAATAATTGTAAATAAAAAACTACCCTTCTTATAAAGAGAGTAGCCTTTTTTTCAAGTTTAGTTTTTAAATAGTGATAAACAATAATCTTTCACTTCCTTTTCAGGAAATTTGTTACAAATAGCTTTATTTGACAAAACTCATAAATTTAACAATTCATTGATAACTTGCTTTTTTTCTTCAATAGCAATTTTATCATCTGTTTTTTTGAAGAGTTCTTGCTTGTTTAAAGTATAAACTTTATGATAATATTGTTTTTTTACAAGATCTTGAAGTTGAGATGGGACTTCATTTAATAATTTTTCAATAGGAGTTTTGGTAGCATACAAACAAGCAACATAACTATCCAAATTTGTAGTAGTACATTTTGAATTAACTTTTCAAGATTTGATAATAGAAGGCAAAACTTGTTTTTCTAAAATGTATTTTTTTCTAGCATCTCATTTAAGTTTTGATATAATTTCAAATCAAGCTTTTTGTTTGGCAAGTTCCTCCTTTAATTTCTCTCAAGTAAGTCAAACTTTTTTAAGTACTTGCTCTGCTTGTTTTGTTTTTTCTTCAACATTTACCAAAGCTATATT
>JALTWR010000017.1 GCA_027046965.1 Candidatus Altimarinota bacterium
TTTATAAACTCTTCTTCAATATTTTCTTTTCAAATAATTCAATTTAACAAATTCAAAGCATCTTCTATTTGCTGAACATTATTTTTAATCTTTTTAAAATCACAAAAGTAAGACCAGGTAAAGATAGAAGGTTGGAGAGTAGAAACGAGAGTTTGGAAAGAAAAATATAACATATTATTAACTAAAAATTTAAATATTCCCAATCTTCCGGTTTTTCTCTGAATGAAAAATATTCTTTTTTACTATTAATTCTAAAATGTTGCCCTTCTTTAATTATCAAACCACCAAAAAGATTCTTCCCTTTTTTATTCTCTTCTTCTATATATTTTTGTAATGCTTCTGCTTTAAGTTTATTATTTTCTTCTCTATCACCACTTGCTTTTGTATCAAAAATTCCTAATCTACCATCTTTAAACATAACTAAAAAATCAGGTTGAAAAGTAGAAAAATCATTATATTTAATTCCGAAATTACTTCTCATGTGTTCATTTCCATTCTGCCACCACCAAAGAATTTTATCTTCTTTTTGCTCTAAAAACTCTACAAATTCTTTCTCAATAGTACTATCAAAATTCAAATAAACCTTTTTATTGGTTGGAGAAACATAAAGAGAAAACTTATAATCAAATGGCTTATAGATATATGGATTGTAATTTCTTGTTTCTTCTATTTCCCATTGTTCGTTCCATTCCTCCAATTCTTCCATCTTCTTTTTGTTTTCTTCTTCTTTAATTGGTTTGTATTCTCTTATAGCTTTATCAAATAATTTAGAAAATATATCTGCATTATTTAAAACAATATTTTGAATATAGACTATTCCATTACTTGCTAAATTTATATTAAGATATTTTTTAAACCATCTATATAATGCTTGTTTAACTGTTGGGATTGATCTTTTAGGAGCAAAACCATTAAGATTTATTTTTATAAGATTCTCAAAAATATAATAAAGATCTTCTTGTGATAGATTAGCTTTAATTGTTTGTTCTGAAATTATTTTGTTTTCGGTTAATTGATCAAAAGATTTAGTATCTAATTCTTTATTCAAAATAATCTCATCTTGGTTTTCTAATCCTTCTATATTTATTTTCTTCTTTAGTTTTTCTCTATTTTCGTTATAAGTGTTGAATTCGAATTTATTTTTCTCTATATCAAAAAATTCGCAGAAAACATCTTCTAAAACACTATAAAATGAAGACGTGATGTCCCCAAAATCGACTCTTTGTCTATAATAAGACCTTAATTTTAAAGGCTTATATATATCTTTTCTCTTAACAAATATTGATTTTATTATATTTGGGTTATAAGTTTCTTTTTTAACTTCTATACTTTTTACATTTGTATAAACATAACCTTTATTTAATATTTCATTTTTATAATGCTTTGCCTCTGGCATTCTTAAAATTCTACCAACCGTTTGAATTTCAAAGACAATACTTTTAATTTCTCTAAATCTAACCAAGATTTGAGCTCTTGGACAATCCCAACCAGTGTCTATTGCCTGTTTAAATATTAAAAATTCAACTTCACTTTCATTAGGGGTTACAAACTCTTTTTCATTATTAACTTTCTCTTCACTTAACCACACCGCTAATTTGTGATTATCATAAGTTATACCTTTTGATGCCAAAAAGTTTTCAACAAACGCTTTTTTGTCTTCCCCCGCTTCGCCAGTAGGAATTTGAATTAAAACCAATGGATTTACCTTGGAACCCTCTTGTTCATATAACTGCTTTAGTTGTTGTCTTTTTTGAAGAGCCGCTTCTAAAATCAATTCTTGAGAAGTTATTTCGTCATCGCTTATTTGATCAATATTTTCATTAATTACAATTTCCTTTTTTATCATGCCTTCCTCAATAACATCATTAGGTTGAACTACTACCTTTTCATTATATTCTCCCTCTCTTAAAACAGGGGTTGCACTCATTTCTATTGTTAAATCTGGTTGAATGACTTCATCTCTTAATTCTTTAGCTCTTTCACTTGTAGCATTTGAATGGCTTTCATCAATAACCATAATTATTGTTTTTCCTTCTTCTCTCGTATTTCTGATAACCTCTCTAAAATTCCACTTTTCACTATCTTTCATTAAAATATTTTTCCATTCTCCTGTTTGTTTATCTTTTGTTCTTAACTTCTCCCAATTAACAACAACTACTTCATTTTTATCTATTGAATCTTTAGAACCAAAATATTCTTGCTCTAATAAATGAACTTCTGGGAAACCTTGAAATTCTTTCTTTAAAGAATCATAAGATTGAATATGTAAATTACCTTTTCCTATACTAATCCACAAAAAGACTAAATCTTTATCTTCTAATTCATCAACAATCTGTTCAATATATTTAGACATCATAAAAGTTTTTCCACTTCCCGTTGGGGACTGAAAAACAATAGTCTTCTTGTCTAGATTTTTCTCAAAAAGTAATTTTGTTTTTATGATTAACTCTCCAATAGCTTTTTCTTGATATCTTTTTAGTTCTTTTATTGCCATTTTACTATTTTTAAATATTAAACTTTTCTATTAAAAACTTAACATGTCTATAAAAACTTTTTACCTGCTCTAAAGTGTATTCATCGTATTCACCGTGTGAAGCATGGTTTCCTATTGCTAAATAAGTTTGATTTTCTTGCCATTCTACTTGTGATAAAACATTTTGAGCTTTTAAAATATCGTTTAAATTTGATATTTTTATCTCCTTTCCTTTATCATTCAAAATACTTATTTGATTTAATTGAGCAATTTTTTGTAAAAGTTTTTCTAAAACGACTCTCAATATTTTTGCTCCTGTATCCTTATCTTCATTCTCAAAAATTTGTTTTTTGGCTTTTTCTAAATCAATAAAAATTGTTTCTGTTCTGACTGGTATATTCATTTTAACTAATTGGCTATATATGTCCAATATCTTCTGCGGGATCGGCTCTATTGTAAAATCTTCTAATTCTGAAAATAGGGATTTATCTACTTTGTTATCAATAGAAAACATGTAAATAATTTTTTTGCTTTTCAACTTTTTAAGCTCTTTTAGAAATTCATTAAAACTATCATCAATAAAATTGTAATAAATACATAAAAATCTATCCTTTTTGTTGGAAGAAAATATTTTATAATCTTCGCCTTCTTTTTCTAGGTTATATATATTTTCTTTTACACAAAGCATTTCTGTTGATTTTTGAGTAAGATCAACTTTTACTTGATCTCTATTTTTAGACTTTTTAATTAAAGAAGTTTTGAAATATTGGAGATTTCCACCTAAACCTTCTATCCATTCCCCATTACCGTTTTTTCTGTAGCCTTTTATCACATTTTGTAATCTTGGATAACAAACTTCTGTTGCAATGTTACCTTCATTATTTGTAACTAAAATAAATTTTCTATTTCCTCCATCTTCTTTATTTAATTCTAAAACTGCATGACCTGTTGTTCCCGAACCCGCAAAAAAATCTAGAATAATTGAATCTTTTTTTGTAGAGATAAATATTATGTACTTTAATAGTTCTAAAGGTTTAGGAGTTTCAAAAATACTTTCAGTAATATTTACATTTAATATCTGTTTTAACAATGCAGAAGCAGATTTATTACTTCCAATATTATTATACAGAGTGTGGTTTCTGATGGTTGCCACTTTATTTGCGTATTTCTTAAGATTAATAATTTTATCTTTCCCCTTAAAAACGAATTTTCCTACAATATACCATTCCTTGTTATTATACAATACTTTTTTAGCATATTTTTTATAAATATCTATAAATGACATATTGGCAGAAATGTCTCCCATCATTTTTTTAACAGACGTAATATCTTTTGCCCATTTTCTTTTAAATCTTTTACTTCCATCAATTGAAGGAATTTCATACTTAAAACCACCATTTCTAACAGTAAAATCTTGAGTAGACCAAGCGCCATCAGGATCATTATCTAAATTAATAAAATTCTTAGTGTTGTTTGGTAATTCATTAAAACTTAATAGCTCTTTTCTTTTGGAATATATCAAGATATAATCATGTCTAATATCAAAGTATTTTGCCATTGCCCTTGTAGCACCTGTTTGCCTAATAAAATTAGCAACAAAATTCTCTTCTCCAAAAATCTTATCCATTAATAATTTTAATTGATACAGTTCATGATCATCAATAGATATAAAAATCACTCCATCATCTTTTAATAGCTCTTTTGCTAACCTTAATCTTTTTTCCATGAAATTAAGCCACTTGCTATGTCTATAACCATCATTTTTATCAACATATCTATCATTATATTTCCATTCATTTGCTTTACCAGTATTATAAGGCGGATCAATATAAATAACATCAATCTTTCCTTTATGAGTATAATTAAGAACAGTTAAAGCATGATAATTATCTCCCTCAATTAAGATATTATCATCACTATCATCTGTTTTTATCTCTTTACTTTTGACTCTTTTTAAGACAGGCAAATGATTTTTACAGTCTAAAACAACCTTCTCAGGTTCCCTTTCACTATCCCAAACAAGTCCGTATTTTTTATTTTTTAATTCTATTTCTTGTTTTTCTATTATTCTTAAGAGTTCTTCTTTTGATAAGTGATAATATTTATTCATACTGATTTATTAAAATTTAAATTTCTTCAGTTCTATTATTCCTCGTAATTCCTCACCACCACTTCCTCAACTCCTTTTCTACCTTCAACCTTACTATTCACTGCTCTTTTTGCCCAAACTATATCTATTTTATAATCTTTATAAAGCTGGTTTATCAAAGGTGTATTGTGATTTGAAAGCATTACTTTTACTCACATTTTATCAAGTTTTTTAAAAACTTCTGCTAATTTCTTTTGTCATTCTACTCAAAATCCATCTTGAGTATAACTAGTAAAATTTGCTGTATCAGACAAAACATCATATGGAGGATCAAAATATACAAAATCTCAAGGTTTTACATTTTCTAAAACTTTTTCAAAACTTGCAAGTTCTATTATAGCTTGTGTTTTATTCAAAAGCTTGCTTACATTTAAAATATTTTCTTCTTGCACAAAATCTGGACTTTTGTATTTTCCAAATGGAACATTAAATTGTCATTTACTATTTACCCTATAAAGACCATTAAAACAAGTTCTATTTAAATAAATAAACCTTCAAGCTCTCTCAATCTTAGAATATTTTTCTTGCCAATTATCTTCTCTATCCCAAGCTCTGATTTTTAAATAAAATTCTTTATCATATTTAAAAGTTTTTAGCAAAGAAATTAACTCTAATGGATTTTCTTTAACTACTTGCCAAGCATTTATAAGTTCTTCATTTACATCTGAAAGATAACTATATTTTTTTTGAATAGCAAAAAATACTGCACCAGCTCATAAAAATGGTTCATGATAATTATTAAATTCTTTAGGAAACAATTTTTGAAAAACTGGAATAAGCTGCCTTTTCCCTCCTACCCACTTAACAAATGGTTTTGCTTTCAATATCTCTGGATTTTGTTGAAAAAATCTTTCAACATCATCCAAATTTCATAGTTTTAAAGTTTCACTCCAAGACCTTACTACTTGAAAGGTAATTCATAGTTTATTAGTCAAATCATTAATCGTCATGTTTTTTGAAGTTTCAAAATAATCAATTTAGTTGCTCTCAACTTTCTTATTTATATTATCAAAGCCCTATTGAAATTCAATTCAATCAAAAAACCCCGCCGAAGCGGGGTAAAGATATTTTAATTTAGTTTTTGTTTTACTCATTCAATGAGATTTCCTGTTCTACAGGCAAATACACAATATTATGTTTGATCTCAATATTTTGAATTTCTACAAAATTTCTAAACTCTATAGAATCTCTCTTTTCCTTTTCTTTTTTAATAATTTTTAAATTTAAAATATTATAATCAAATTTTATATCTTCCAACTGATTCATCTCTTCCCTCAAAAAATATCCTTTGGTAGAAGAACTATTGACCAAAAAACCATAAAGTCCAATCGAAAGAATAGCTAAAATCGAAGCTATCCCAAACTTAAAAAGCTCTACAAGCTGAACTGATAGCTTAAATTTTTTCCTTAATTCTATATATTTACTTGCCACAGATCTACTAAAAGCTATTTTATTCATTAGTTCCCAAGGTGGTTAAACGCTTTCAATATAATCAAAAACGACTCTATGTCAAAAGTTTGTTAAAAATTATACTGGACATATTTTAAAATAAAAATTATAAGATATAGCAAACACAAATATATTCTAAAAAAGAAATTGACAGTTTGCAAATTATATTCTTTGCACAATTCTCATCTTTGCACTTCTTGCAGCTTTATTATCTTTTATTTCTTCCCAAGTAGGTTTAATGACCTTTTTAGTACTAATTTTAATTTTACCCTGTGTAGCTAAATCCTTAAATACATTTTTTACTATTCTATCTTCTCAGCTATGATAACTAATGATAGCCAATCTACCTCAAGCCCTCAAAAACTCACTAAATTTTTGCAGAAAAATTTCCAACTCTCTAAGCTCATCATTAACCATAATCCTTAAAGCTTGAAAAATAATTACCGCTTTTTTTTCACCTAAACCTAAATCATTCAAAAATTGCTTAAATTCTAGCGTTGTTTTCAGAGGATTTTTTCTCCATTGATCTAAAATTTCTTTGGCCAACCACTTAGAAAATTTAGGCCCAAAATCTCCATACTTCATAAATCCCCTAGATAAATAATCAAAGTCTCGACTTTTAATCGCCTGCCATAGAGGTCTTCAACTACTTCTATCAAATCTCATATCCAATTCTCCTTCTCATTTAATACTAAATCATCTATCAAAATCTTTAAAATGCTCCATATTAACGCCTAAATCCAAAAGCATAAAATCAACTTTTTGATTTCATAAAATCTTGTCTAATTGAGCATAACTTCAATTAATAAACTCAATCTTATCTGCAAAATTTGATAATCTTGCTTTAGCTTTTTCCAAAATCTCACTATCCCTATCAACTCCATACCACTTTTTTATATCTCATCTTTTTTTCAAAATAGCTTTAGTATGCCCTCAGTGTCACAAGGTTCCATCAAATCCGATTTCAAGTTTAGAAGGTAACCGTTCTAAAACTTCCTTTAACAAAACCGGTTGATGGTAATCACCAAAATTCATTATATATACTTTCAATGACATTTTTTAAATTTTTTGCCACTACCACATGGGCAGGGATCATTTGGTCCTACATTTTTGAAGTCCAAATGAGAAGTACCATCATCCAATGTAGATTCCACAAAATTTTCTATCACCTCGATGCCATCATCCTGATCTTGTTTTTCTTCCTGAGGCGTTTTTTTAGATGAAGGCGTAGGCATAGACGCAGCCTGCTGAGCGCCTTGTTGTAAAATATTTATCACTCCAGGTCTTCAACTTGTTCATTCCGTTGTATCAGATAATTCTGAGTGCTGTTGAGCTAAAAATGAAAAGTCTGTTTTAAAAGTGCGGGATAAAAATTCCTTCCTAATAGCAGACAAGAGCTTTTGGAACTTGTTAAAGGCTTCTTTTTTGTAAATAACTAATGGATCCTGTTGAGCATACCCATAAAGAGAAACCTTATCCCTTAAATATTGCATATCATCAATATGATCAATCCAATATCTATCAATTACATTTAAATATATCCTTTTTAAAAGTCCAGACAGTCACTCTCTAGGAAGATCTTTAAATTTTTCCTCTAGATTTTTACTTATCTCATCCACTAAAACTTGTTTGAGCTTTTTGGAATCCTTAATATTTTGGAATTTTTGTAGATCTATATCTATCCCAAATACTTCCTTGATTTGATTAATTAGCTCGTCAGCTTTAAATTGTTTTAAATCACCATATAAATCCACAATTTCTTGTACCTCTTTATCTATCAAACTTTTAATTTGCGCAAATATCCACTCAACATCTTCTTCCTCTCCAAATAAAATTTTATCCCTAAGATCATAAATTCTCTCTCTTTGCTTGGATATCACACTGTCATAATCATATAAGTGACGTCTAATACTATAATGCCATGCTTCCATCTGCTTTTGTGCTCTTTCTATATGAGAAGCCAAATACCCTCCATCACTCAGATCCATATCCTTGCCACCAAACTTTGACAATATTCCTTGAATCATACCTCATCAAACTTTCCTCATCAATTCATCATCCAAGGCCACAAAGAATTGAGAAACACCGGGATCTCATTGCCTACCTGCACGACCACGAAGCTGGTTGTCTATACGTCTAGATTCATGCTTTTCGGTACCGAGTATAAACAAGCCATAATGAATATCTATTTTTTCAAGCTGTGGCTCCTCTTCTTTAGCAGGTCTTATTAAAATTTCAGCAAAAGGGTCCTCTTTTTCCTTTTTTTTCAAATTAAACTTAACTTTTATACTTGTATCTCCAGCAGTAACTCGCTCTCACTTCTCTGCCTTGATAATATCATCCTCTTTAAAGCCAAACTGCTCTCTCAACGCATCTATAGTAAGCTCAAACTCCTTTTGAGAATATACAACCCCTGAAACACCTTTTCATTGCTTAATTTGAGAAGATATCCACTTAGCATAATTTTGAGCCAAGTACTGATTTAATCATGATTCCAATTTAATATCTGTACCACGTCAAGCCATATTAGTAGCAACAACTACCGATCATTTTTTACCAGCATTAGCCACTATTTGTGCTTCTTGCTCGTGATATTTAGCATTTAATACATAATGAGGTATATTTGCCTTTCTTAGCAATGAAGATACATATTCAGAAGTATTTATTGAAGATGTACCAATTAGTATCGGCTGTCCTATTTGATGATAAAATTTAATGTTTTTTAAAACTTGTTGCCACTTCTGATTTTGGTCAAAAAATACTTTATCGGGCTTATCAACTCTAATTACAGGTTTGTTAGTTGGAATAGAAATTACCTCTAAACCATATATTTTTTCAAACTCTTCACCTTCTGTAGTAGCTGTACCAGTCATTCATGCAAGCTTTTTGTATTGCTTGAAAAAATGCTGATAAGTTATAGTCGCCAAAGTTTTGGATTCTCTTTGTATTTCAACTCATTCTTTAGCCTCAATTGCCTGATGCAATCACTCAGAATAACGTCTTCCAGGCATCGTACGTCATGTGTGCTCATCTACAATCAGAACTTCTCCATCTCTAACAATATAATCTTTATCTTTGAGATACACTGCCTGAGCTTTAAGAGCATTTTCAATATGATGAATCTCTTGATATCCTAAATCTCTATATAGATTGTCAACTTTTAATATTTCTTCAAGCTTCTTAATTCCTCTAGAAGTTAGTAAAACAGTCTTTTGTTTTTCATCAATATAATAGTCGCATTCCTCTTCAGGCTCGTTTTTATCGTCAGAAAGAAGTTCAGCTAACAAACCTTTTGCCTTTTTCTTTTTACCTTTACAAGGTTGTAGAGCTTTAACAATTTGAGCGTAATAAACATATTTTTCCGTAGGTTCATCTGAAGGATGAGAAATTATAAGGGGGGTTCTTGCTTCATCTATCAAAATCGAATCAACTTCGTCTACAATCGCATAATTCAAAGGACGCCAAATCAAAACCCTTTCTTTCACACTTTTTGCCAAATTGTCTCTAAGATAATCAAATCCGAGTTCTGAGTTTTCAACATAAGTTATATCCTTTTCATACTCTGCACGCCTTTGTTCCAAAGGAGTAAATTTAGTAACAGATCATACACTTAAACCTAACCAATTGTACAAATAACCCATCCATTGAGCATCACGAGCTGCCAGATATTCATTAACTGTTACAATATGCACTCCTTTACCTTCCAAGGCATTAAGATATGCAGGTAACGTAGCAACTAATGTTTTACCTTCACCAGTTTTCATCTCCGCAATCTTCCCCTGATGCAATACTATACCACCTATTAATTGGACATCATAAGGGACCATATCCCACTTCATTTTTTGGCCTTTAACCTCTATTTCAGTCCCTACTAATCTTTTAGCTGCTTGTTTAACTGCTGCAAAGGCTTCAGGAAGTATATCATCAAGACTTTCTCATTTTTGTAATCTTTGCTTAAATTCTTCCGTCTTTGCCTTTATTTGCTCATCTGAAAGGCTATCCCAGCTTTTATCTATCTCATTAATTTTTTTAACCAAAGGTAAAATCTTGTTTATCTGACGCTGATTATAATCTCCAGCGATTTTGTTTAATATCCAGCTAACTACCATTAAAGTTTTTTGAACAATCTAAAACATTGCAAGGATTGATTGTAATCATTTGCATACAAAAAGCAATGAAGAAAAATCTGATTTTATATGCTTCAAAATAACAATATTAAGTTATCACAAAATATAGCTACACTTAAAATCTGCTATTTACATAAAAATTCTTCCTCCGCTCTAGTTCCTCAATTACATATTCAATTGCCCTTTTAAATTTTACGCTCTTATTTTTTAAAAATTTTAATTTCTCTATAACTTTGCCCAAAACTTTAACCTTTTGTTGACTGTCAGAATATCTTTTATCAAGTTTTGCAACAAACCTAGAGACTAATTTATCCAATTTCACCTTCAAGTCTTTTGAAATATAAGGAGCTGAAGAATATTTTATTTTTCAATACTCATCAAGTTGAGACCTTAAATATAGGCCAACTGGCTTGATAGTTAAATCAGAATTATATAATCAAAAAAAATCATCATTTTCATCTTTTAACCTATAGACAATGGCCACAGGAATTTTCATTATATCTTGATTTCTTGACCATTTTCTTAGTATATTTATTGCTATTTTCATATGCTCTTTTTGCATTTCTTCACTTCCTGCACCACCTCGTTCATCATCGCTAGAAGTTCAAAATTCAGTAAGTCGAATCTCTACATCCTTGTCTCATTTGGAATCCAAAAAATTTCTTACATTCCTAATTCATTCTTCGAAACACCAAGGTGGGGTCAAGGGATCATCTTCATTACATTGATCAGGAAATTGAGCTCTACCATAATTAGAGTTGGTCTCAGAATTACTATTATCTGGTCAAGCATATGGATGAATTGATAAATGGTCAAACGGAACACTTCATCACCAATATTTATAAAGCTCATTTAGATAATCCACATCTGCAGAAGCTAGTGATCCTCAAAGGATAATCATATCCTCATGCTTTGATTTTAAAATCTTATAAGTAACAGCCAGCATATTTGCATACTCTTGTGCTGCATCAAGAGGTATTAGCACCTCAGTTCATACACGAGGGATACTAGAATCTGGTCTCCAAAATTCTAATACGTTAGGCTCATTCCAAATCTCCCAGGCCAATATAGTATTTGAATTTATATCATATGCGTCCCCCGAATTCAAAAGATTTTCATAAAGATAACTTATAGCATTTGCAAAGTCTTTGTAATACTTAGGCCTTGGAGGATAAGCTGGTGCATTTTCTCAAGTTTTTCAACTAGCCCATTCAGGGGATTGAGAAATCATAATTATCACCTTCTGCCCTAATTTCTGTGCATATGCCACTCTTTGTTTTATCTCATCAATATACTTTTTAGCATACATCCCTTTTTCTGGTTCCAAAGCATACCAATCTACCGGTACCCTTATAACCTTTATTCAAAGTTCAGAAGCCTTTTTTAAATATAACTTATAATCCTCAACCTTTGTCGTTTCAGCAATATGAACTCAAATATATGTACCTCTGACTCATAGAGGTACTAAAAAGATCAAAAACAGAATGTACAAAGATACTATTAGACGCACCATGAGTCCAAAATAATGAATAATGTAATCTAAAATTAATTTATTGAATAAAAAAAGCAAGGGATAGGTATTTAAACTATATATATGTTTAAAAGCAACCTTGTAAGACACTACCTTCCAAAACCAGCCAGGTGACATACTGCTAACCTATAAAGTCTCTCATGTTCTCTCCAAATTTCAATATATTTTCTACTCTTTTTGTTAATCTAGGATGAAAACTGTAGATTTCTTCCAAAAAGCCCAAAAATCAACTCGCCTTTTTTTCTTGCTTTAAAAATTTATTTAGGTCTATATCATTGGCCATATAGTGGGTTCAGGCATAAACAACTATCAAACTTTTCGCAGCTTTTTGTACATTTCAAGTTAAAAACGTCCCTATATTATCTGCAGTATACTCCATACTTCTTGATAGTGCTGATCATAAAAAAGGTATTATCTTTGAAGGCAAAATAAAAGTAGACTTCCAAAAGCTAGTATGTCCCGCTAAATGATGTCACAGCTCATGAGCAATTACCATTTTTAACCCGTCTATATCATCCCTCTCCAAAAACAAGTTCACGACCTCTCCATTCAATATAATGTACTTTTTTGATAATATCCTAGTAGCAATAGCATTTAATATACCTCCCCCAGACATTATAAATATATTAGGGATCATTATATTATCTAGTTTTGACTTAAAATTCTCAATTATGACCTTGATCTCTGATGACAAATTTTTTAAATCCTCACTTTCTTCCGAATAAATCAACAGTCCATTTCAATAAAGGCTTTTTTCAAATCTTTTAGTATTAATCAGTCAAATAAGTGCAATTATAAGTATTATAAAATTCAAAAACAAAACTACCGGCAACCAAAAAATAATAGAAATTGCAAAACTTAACGCAAAATATATTTTTTCCTTTTTATCAATAAAAGCATTAATACTCTTTTTCATGATATATAGTTTTAAAATTTTAAAATTTAATAGTTTTAATATACTTATATCCAGAGGGTATGCCAAAATCCTTTCTTAATTCATCGCCCAACCTATTACTTTCGTTAACATCAATCTTTAACCATAAAGCGAACAATTTTAATACCTCTTCATCATCTATACTCCATTGGACAATCTCATTTTTACCTTTTTTGGTAATATACTGTCTAATCAAAATTATTTCTTTACCTAGCATTTTTCTAATCTTTGATAAAAATTTCTTCTTAAAATCTTCATATACAGGCCAGAAAATCTTTAAGTTTACCAGCTTATCATTAACAATATCAAAATCTCACCGAAGCACTGCTCCTCAAAATACAAAGCTTAACAAAGATCTCAAAGTCATATTATCAAACATAGAAATATCAAACTTTGAATTCTCAAAGAATAAAAAATGTCTTTCTTTTGAAATTTTTATATCTTCTAGTCAAACCTCTCCTAATATTCATTGCAACTGAGTTAATTCCCTCCATCACCAGGCATAAGAGAGTTTAGCAGTTTCTTTTTCATTTAAATCTTCATAAAAAGCTAATCATTGTAACAAATAATCTCTATCTAGCTCAAATTCAATAGGCTCTCTAGACAATCCAAAAAACAATCACATTCATTTGACTAGCTCCTTTAATTGACCTTCTCTAACCCTTCACTTAGCCCATATAGGCAACAATAAGTTTCTATCCCCCAAATATATATTTTCAAAAAACATTTCTTTGTCCCTAGGCTCCATTGCTGCAATATACAAAAGCTTGGTAATTGGATCTAATTTTAATTTTCACATCTATTAAATTTCAATCTTAAATCACTAATATGTATTAGACTAATTATTTAAATCAATTATTCAATTTAAATGCGGTTAATTACACAATTAACTCCTGAAAGGACCAAAAGATATTTAATATTTGAAGGTAAAAATTTTGAGACTCACAAATGAAAGGTTTCATATCAACAAATACAGCAGCTATGAGAAGGGACCACCTTTGAACTGGGGAAAGACAGATTTTTGATATCTCGTCCAAATTTAGAAGATTACATCCTACTTGGATTAAAAAGGAAAACACAAATAATATACCCATCAGATATTGCCCAATTAATAATTACAAGTTGAATCAAAGGCTGAGAAAATGTGTTTGAGTCTGGAATAGGTTCATGAGCCTTGAGTCTATGAATATTGCATGCATTAAAAAATTGAAAACTTGTAAGTATAGAAGCTAGAGAAGACTTTGCAAACCTAGCTAGAGACAACATCATTCAACGATCTAATTTCGCAAATTTAAAGTTTAACCACCAAATCATAATCTGAAATTTTAAAGAAGTAAAGCTAGTATCAAACCAATTTGATATATGATTTTTGGATATGAAAGAGGCTGCTTTTAATCTAGATAAAGCTTATGAGTTGCTTAAGCCAGGATGAACTCTAATAATATGGGTGCCCACTGCTAATCAAGTAGCAGAAATTTTGCAGGCAGCCGATGGCAATTTTTTTGCAGATAAACTTATTACGCTAAATACAACAAATCGGATTAGAATATCAGCAAGATTACGCCCAGAAGATTTCCAGGTCGGAAGCAGATGATGGATAATCAAGCTAATAAAAATTAAACATAGCTAGAAAAACATCGCAATTTATATATGATTAAAATGATTATACCTAACTTGGAAGAAAAAAATGGACATATTTGAATTCGAATTACGTCGATTGGCATATAATGGACTAAGTCAAAAATTTAATCTAGGGCTTAAGGAAGAAGAAATAATAAACCTTGTTAAAAAAAGGCCCATAAAAATACAAGGTAAACTACAAGATCTGAGCCCTGATCAACTTAAAAAGAAAACTTTAGAAACCTATTCGGATCAAAAAAAATCTTTTATAAAAAAATCAGAGGGGCAAAAAATAGGTAAATTTTCTCTGGCAGACTATATCAATCGCTTAGAATATGAACTCTTTGTAATTCATAAAATGGGCTATGATACCTATTTTTTGATCGTACAAGATTATATAAACCGAGCCAAAAAAAATAAAATCGCAGTAGGAACCGGTAGGTGATCAGCTGCGGGAAGCTTGCTATCTTATCTAATATGAATTACTGATGTTGATCCCATGCCCTATGATCTACTTTTTGAAAGATTCCTTAACCCTGCCCGCGTATCCATGCCTGATATAGATACTGATTTTGAAGATGAGCTCAGAGATAGGGTCATAGATTACGTTAGAGAAAAATATGGAGAACAAAAAGTCGCAAGGATTGGTACATATATGAAACTTGCTCCAAGAGCGGCCTTTAAAGATGTTGCCAGAATAAAAGGTATAAAATTTGATATGGCAAACAAAATTTCAGCTATGATCGAAGGGAAAACTTTACAACAATCTGTAGAAGAATCTCCTTCATTGCAAGAATTAATAGAAGCAGACCCAAAAATAAAAGAAATTATAGATTTGGCTTCTCAACTCGAATGAAATATTAGGCAAGTTTGAGTCCATGCCTGCTGAGTAATTATTTCCCCAAAACCTGCTATAAACTATACTCCTCTTCAATATCCACCTAAGGGCAATAAAAAAGAATATGTAACACAATATGATGGCCATGTATTAGAAGATATTTGACTTTTAAAAATGGATTTTTTAGGGTTAAGAAATTTAAGCATTATCAAAAATACGCTAAAAATCATTAGAGCTAAGTACAAAGAAGAAAACAAGCAGCTTCCCAAGCTAATACAGGAGTTTTTTGACACCATGAACTTTCATCCACCTTTGGAAGACAAAAAAACTTTTGAGATATTCCAAAAATGAGATACCTCAGGTGTATTCCAGTTTGAATCAGACTGAATGAAAAATTGGCTAAAACAACTTAAACCAACAAATATTGATGATATTATAGCAATGGTAGCACTATACCGCCCAGGACCTATGGCATTTATACCTAGCTACATTGATAGAAAACATTGAAAAGAAAAAATTTCTTATATGTCTGAGGAGCTCAAAGAAATTTTATCCAAAAAATACTCCCCAGAGGAAGTTATTCAGGAAGAAAAAAAACTAACCGAAGACCTTTCCCCATTTATGGATATCACTTACTGAATTCCAGTATACCAAGAACAACTTATGAGACTTGTTCAAGCTATGGCAGGGTTTTCTTTGGCTGAAGCAGACTTGCTAAGACGTTGAGTTGGTAAAAAGATCAAAGAATTGATCGAAAAAATTAAGAAAGATTTTGTTAAAAAAGCTCAAGAATACCGTAACTACAAGCCAGAAACAGCAGATTATATTTATGAAAAAATGATAATGCCTGCTGCAAGATATAGTTTTAACAAGTCTCATGCTGCTTGCTATGCACTTATAGCCTACCAGACCGCATATCTAAAAGCTCATTATCCTCTTGAATTCCATGCAGCCCTTTTAAGGTCAGTTGAGGAAGATACCGATAAATTAGCAAAATTCATAAATGAGCTTCAAATCAAATGATTCAACATTACTCCACCTTCTGTCAACAAATCCTTTGCTCATATGGCAGCAGTATGAGACCAGATTGTATTATGACTAAATGCAATAAAAGGTTTAGGAATCGAAGTTGCTAACGCTATTGAAGAAGAGAGAGTCAAAAATTGACCCTACAAATCCTTGGAAGACTTCCTAAAAAGAAATAAAAAAATAATTAATAAAAAATTATTAGAAGCTCTCACATATTCATGAGCTTTGGATGAATTTGTAGATAGAAATCTTATATTAAAAAACTTAGAGGATATACTCAATTGGATAAAAGTAATAAATGCAAATGAATGAAGCATAGGACTTTTTGGAGCCATCGATGATCATCCATTAGTCCTTAAACCCCAAAATAAAATTACTAAAGAAGAAAAACTTTTACAAGAATTTAATTCCTTCAAAACCTTTGTCTCATCTCACCCTTTTGATGGATTGTACAAGTTTTTGAAATGAAAATTTCTACCAATCTCTACACTTTATGATGAAAAAACAAAAGGTAAAGTAGAAATCATAGGACTAGTAAAAGAAATCACACCATTTAGGAGGAAAGGCTTCTTTTTGACGCTTGAAGACGTGAGTTGAGAAATAGATATTTATCTTCCAGATAGGTTAAATATTAACAAATTTGATGTTATTGTGGTAAAATGAACTAAAAATACTAGACTAAGACCATCACAAATAATAAAAATAGACCTAGAAGAGATGATAAACTATGCAAAAAAAGCAGGCAAATATGATGAAAAACTTAAGGTTTCTAAAGTTAGGAAAGAAAGAGCCAATTGAACTAGTTCATCAAAATCTCAATCTCAACCTATCACCAACATTTCTGCTCCCACAAATTTAGAGTTCAAATTACCTAGTGATATTGAAATATTAAAACAAATTAAATATATTACTCAAACTCTACAAGGAGATATTGAGATAAAAATTGAGGGAATTCCTTTTAAAGTGTCTCCTCAGGGACTAAAAGCAATCCAAGATTTACTAGCTAATAAAAAGACAAATGGAACAAATAATCAATCTATTGTCTAATCCAGCGGCTCCTACTATTTTATATATTGTTACCCTAATTATATTTGTACTTTCTTTTGGGGTCTCATTTTTATTACAAAGAAAATTCACTTATTTTTCAAAAATCCCTAATCCACTAGGATGGTCAGGTCAATATACTGCTAAGACAATCGCTCAAACCAATAGCATTAATATTCAAGTTCAAAAATGAAGCGGCATACTGACTGACTATTATAACCCTTTGAACAAAACAATTGTACTCTCTCCTCAAGTATATGATGGCCAATCCATAGCTGCAGTGTCAGTAGCTGCCCATGAGACTGGACACGCTCTTCAAGACGCTACGTGATACTTTTTACTCAAATTTAGATCTCTAGTAGTCCCCTTTATTAATATTGGTACTAATGCCTGAATGTGGCTTATCTTATTGGGTTTTTTACTCCAAAAAACTTCTTTGTTATTCTTAGGAATAATTCTTTATGGATTAATAGTAATTTTTTATCTAATTACCTTACCGGTAGAAATTGATGCAAGTGCAAGAGCAGTCAAGGAGTTGGAAAAGTTGGGATTTTTTGACCAATTTTGAGACGAAAATACAAAAAAACAAGTTATTAATTTTTTATTCTGGGCAGGAATGACCTACTTTTTGGCATTCATGGCTTCTTTGGTAGAGCTTTTAAGACTAGTATCTATATTTTTACAAATGCAAAGAAGAGATTAATTAACAACTAGGAGTTAAAGGAATCAGTATCTGTACGTGGCGTCCTTCCAAATTACGAATTTAGCTAACTATTAAATTAACTACTCTATCTACAATTTTCATATCTTTACTTCAATTACTGCACAAAGCTAATTTAGATAAATCCTTCTCATTATTTTTAAGTTTCCTGATTAGCTCAGCAATTTCCCTATTTAAATCTTCATCTGATATAGATGCAACTCTATCCCAGTCAACCCTTATCACATCGCGTCACATAACTTTTTGATCAAAAACTCAAAAAATTCCATCAGATTGTTCATATAAATCTTCTGGTTGTGGAGGTTCGTTGTTCCCTCCAGGCTCATAAACAACTAAAGGAGGACTATCATTTCTATCCTTCTCTAGTAAAATGCTATTTTTTAGACGATGAGAAAATTCAATTATCTGTTTTTTGGAAAATTGAGACAAGAACTCATTTATTTCTTTTTTATTACCTACATATTTGACTAAAAAATTTCTCAAATAGCCAAAGGCCTCTTTATACTGCTCCTCGAAATCTCTTTCTTCCTTACTTTCATCTCGCATCCATTTGTCTATTTTACTAAAAGTTTCAAAAAGTCCTCTCTTAATTTTAGTAACAATCTTATTTATTCATTCTAAAGGTAACTCTAATACTACAGAGTCTGAATCAATACTTATCGAAATAGTTTGAATTTTCTCTCCATTTTTTTCTACGGTAATTCTAACAGCCTTATCACCGATTTCCACAGTTTTATTTAGTATCTCACCTCATCCTCCCCTTTCCATCGCTCTAAAAAAATTTAATACCTAAAATCTCCTTTTGAATACCTTCATCTCAAAAAATTAAAATTTCTTTTTTTCTAAACCTCCATAAAAAGTTAGCAAATTTGGATTTAGGAGATAATGCTTCAATAGAATCCTGCAATATTTGCACAATCTTTTTACTTAAAAAATTTTTATCTACACCATGCGGTACCGGTGGTAACTCTAATGCTAAAATAAGATTCTTAGTAGAATACCCCCATCAATACCTCAAAACAGCCAACTTAAAAACATAAATAGGCGACAAATCCAAAGACATCTTACTGATTTCATTGCTATCTATCTTGATTTCAGTAATCCATCACTGAGCTTTTAAGAGCTTGTGTTTAGTAGCTACAAGGGTTTCTAATCCCATAGATAATTGTTTTCAAAAAATAAATCCCTATATTAATATTATCATCTTTGTAATTATCTTGCAAATTTGCAACTTGACAATGAGAAAAAGAGCTATAATTTTAGAAAATATTAGATCAGCTTACAATGTCGGCAATCTAATACGTACAGCTGACGGACTATGATTTGATGTAATCGTATCAGGATATACCCCATCTCCCACTAGAGAGCCTAGAGTTTTGAAAACATCTCTTGGAGCAGAAAAAAATGTTAATATCAAAGAATTTTGGAATACTAAAAGTGCTTTATTATACGCCAAAGAAAAATATAAATATCTAATAGGAGCAGAGCGTACATCTTCGAGTATCCCATTGACTCAATTTAAATTCCCTCTATCCTGAGCGATCATATTGGGCAATGAAATTCATTGATTGTTACCTGAAACCCTTGAATTCGTTGATTATATAGTCCATATACCTATGATAGGACTGAAAACCTCATTTAATGTAGGACAGGCAGGAGCTATATTTATGCGAGAAAGTACAAAAAATGAACTTTAAATCGTTTCAGGGTTTTTGGAAAATTATTACTTTTTTTGGCAGTGTAGGTATTGTTTTTTTAATATTTTTATTGGCAGCTTTAGCAAAAAACCATTACTCCATATTGCTCTTTAGTTTAGCTGTATTAATATTAGAAGACGCTATAGGAAGTATTATCAAACTGTTATTTTTCAAACCTAGACCTATACCTCAAAAATTCACAAATATCATCCAAAAAATAGATGCTGGAAGCTTTCCTTCAATTCATTCAGCTAGAAGTTTTAGTTTATTTTTAATCAGTTGCATATTTATAGGATTGCCTTATTGCCTTATGTTTGCCGCCTTTTGGATATTAATAGCTCTTTCAAGAATATATCTTAATAAGCATTTTTGGATCGACATATTAGGAGGAATGCTTTTGAGCAGCAGTATAGTTTTCCTAATTTATCTAATTAGCAGCTATTTTACCTTTTTAATATAAATTTCAAAAACAAGAGTTTTACCAGCCATAGGATGATTAAGATCTATAACTACTCATTGATCGTTTACTTCCAAAACTTTCACCTGAAATGGCTGTCCTTGAGCATTAGTCACTACAATAACATCTCCTACTTTTGGTAGAGCTCCTGTTCAAAACTGTGAAATAGGTAATAGTGCCTTAGCTTCAGGATTATAATCTCAATAAGCTTTTTGAGGAGGTATTTCTACTTTAAACTGATCCCCTTCCTGATGACCAATCAAAGCCTCCTCTAACCCAGGTATAATCTGATGTTGGCCAATTACCACCTCTAGCGGCTCGTACTGTCTACCTGTAATATAAATTCAGTTCTGTTTAGCTATATCTGCCAAAGAAGTATCAAATACTTCCCCAGAAGGGAAACTACCAATATAATCAAAACTCACTGTTGAGCCAGTCTGTATAACATTGTGTTGTTGATTCATAAATGCTGTCTTTTTAGTAGATAAAGAAGTATTGGATTGATTAATGCATCAAGCTAAAAACAAGCTACTTCAAATCAAAATAGCAAATAGACTTAGTTTAGCTTTCATTGTTATATTGGCTAAATAATAAACGGCTTGATATTAATAGTTTAAAACAAAATTACAATAGCCTATATTGCAAAAGCACAATAATTTGTTATATTAGCTAGGTAAGCAGTTTTAATTAACCAATAACAAGAATAATGAAAAAAAGCACAAAAAATACCAAAAAAAATAAATTCCCAAATATTATAAGCCTACTAATAATTGGATTTGTGATAATCTCTATTTTGAATTTTTTATCGCCTCTGGCTAATATCAAGATAGAAAATGATCAAGCATTCATAGAAAATTACCAAAAAGAAAAAGTAGAGCTAAGTAAATTTTTAGAGCTTTACAAACAAAAAAAATTTCAAAAGATCAAAGAGGTCAACTGAACCACCTTAGAAGGGATACAGCCTATTTCATGACAACAAGTACCAATACCACTAATGTTGTTGGGTAAGGATTTGCAAGTCAAATCATTCAAAGTTTATGAAACTCAAAAACCTATTAGACTTACCCTACCTGATTTAGGTATATCATTAACATGAGATATACCGGTAGAAGTTCAATACCAAACTGGGTCATTCTTTAGTAGATTCGTGCTAGAAACCCTAATACCAATATTACTATTTATGTGATTCTTGCTATTTTTATTCAGAGGTATAGGTCCTAAATGATGAGGGGGTTTACCATTTTTATCAACTGCTGGTAAACTAGCAAAAAAAGATGAAGTAAAAACAACATTTAAAGATGTGGCAGGTATGAAAGAAGCAAAAGAAGAATTAAAAGAAATTGTTGATTTCCTTAAAAACCCTAAAAAATACCAAAAAGCAGGTGCTAAGGTTCCAAAAGGTGTCTTACTTTACGGCCCTCCCGGAGGAGGTAAAACTTTGTTAGCTAGAGCGGTGGCTTGAGAGGCGAACGTTCCATTTTTTTCAGCTTCAGGAGCTGAGTTCATGGAGATGTTAGTGTGACTAGGAGCAGCTAAAGTAAGAGATTTATTCAAAAAAGCTAAAGCCTCTGCACCAGCCATAATTTTTATAGATGAAATTGACGCTATTGGTAAAAAAAGAGGACTAGGAGTGACAGGAGGACACCAAGAACAAGAGCAAACTCTCAACCAAATATTAACAGAGATGGACTGATTTGACAAAGACACTAATGTAATAGTGATAGCAGCTACTAACAGGCCTGATATATTGGATCCAGCACTTTTAAGACCAGGTAGGTTTGATAGAAAGGTTTTTGTAGGTAAACCGACCTTGGAAGAAAGATTAGAAATTCTCAAATTACATGCCAAAGACAAAAAATTAGCAAAAGATGTAGATTTAGAAGGTCTTGCTAGAAGAACCGCTGGTTTTGTAGGAGCTGATTTAGAAAATATCTTAAATGAAGCTGCATTAAAGGCTGCTAAAGATAATAGAGATACCGTTAGCAATGCTGATCTAGAGTATGCACTAGAAAAAGTTGTTATGGGTCCAGAGAAAAAAATAAAATCTATGAAAGAAAAAGAAAGACAAACCATAGCTTATCATGAACTCTGACATGCTGTGACTGCTTATAACCTGCCCAATGCTGACCCAGTAGAAAAAATCTCTATAGTTTCTCGTGGTAGAGCATTAGGAGTGACATGGTACAGCCCTAAAGAGGAGGAGTATTTACGCTCCAAAGCAAAATTCCTAGACGATTTAGTATCACTTTTATGAGGTAGAGCCGCCGAAGAGATATTTCTTGGCAAAGAAAATGTAACCACAGGAGCAGCTAATGACTTTGAAAGAGCAACTAAAATAGCAAGTGATATGATTATGAAATATTGAATGGATGAAGAACTTGGACCAATTATGTATCTAGATGAAGATAGGTGAGAATGGACTCCATATAAGCCATTTAGTGAGAAAACTGCTGAAAAGATCGACGAAAAAATTAAGCACATATTAAATCAGGCCTATAAAAAAGCAAAAGATATAATAACCAAAAACAAAGATAAAATTCAAAAGCTAACTCAAATATTATTGGAAAAGGAATACCTAACCAAAGATGAATTTTTAAAGTATATGGAAGATGAAAAAGCCTTGGATGATGCTCTTAAAAACCTTAAAAAAGATTCTACTTCCAAATCAAAATAATGTCATATAGGTTGATAATCAAAGATGCCTTTTGGCAAATTCTAGGCAGGATTTTTAGTGCTTTGGCTGGTTTTGTAGTTATCAAATTAATAACTCCCTATCTGGGGCCTCTAAGATACGGAGATTATACGACAATCTTAAAGTATTTTGCCTTATGGTCAGCACTGGCAGATTTTGGTATATATGTAATAGCCTTAAAAAAATTAGGAGAACTTAAAAATAATTGAGACCTACTCAAAGAACATCTCCAAAAATATGTAGGAGCTAGATTAGCACTTATAATAGTAGTTTATACCATAGCTTTGGTAGTTGCTTATTTTATCCCCTCCTATAGTTCAAATCCATTCTTAGTTATAGGTTTACCGATAGGTATGATTTTTAGCAGCCTATTTATGTTTGCAGGTATATCTCAGCTTCCTCTCCAGTTAAACTGGAAAATGGAGCATCTGAGTATTTCACTAATATGGGCTAGAATTATTCAAATAATATCCATAGGCTTCATAGTATATTATTTATTCCCGCATCCCGATTTCAACACCCCAAACCCATATGCAATCTATGCATTTTTATGAATTTTAATAGCAACGTTATTGAGTGCCTTGAGCCAATTCTTGTATGTATGGTATCAGTCCAATAAATTGATAAACTTCCGCCCTAATATTGATCTAACCTTTATAAAAAATTTGATAATACAAAATTGGCAATATGGCTTGGCATTTTTTTTAAGTAGTTTTCATATGCTTTCTGTGACAATTTTATTATCTATATTTTTTCCAACTGTTACAGGTTTTAACTATGTAGGAATATGGGCCTTAGCACTAGCTTTAGTTGAAATCGTTTTAATCATCCCGACTGCCTTAGGTAATTCCTTGCTACATAAAATCGGATCTTACACAAAAGAACACAAAAGGAAAATCTTAGGTAATTTTCTCATTATAAGCGTATGGATTGGCTTAGCCATATTTCTAAATTACTGGCTATTTGCACCTTTATGGATCAAAGTAATATCTGGACACAAATATTTATCTGTTTTTTTAAATTGAATAGGTTCAGATACAATACTGCCTTTTTTGGGGATTGTTCTTATTTTGAGTTATATCAAACAAGTGTTTAATTACATATTTATAAGTTTTGAAAAACAAAATATTCTTCTACACGTAAATTTAAGTGGAATAATATTAGGCCTAAGTATATGAACAGTTTTGATCCTAAAATATAATCTCTTCGGAGGTATTATAACTCAGATTCTACTAGAATTATTATTCGTTGGTTGATGAATCTTCTGGGCAGGAAAACAAAAAATACTACCTCTGGTGCCCAACCAATATATCAAAGAAATCTTACTGCTAGCTGCACTTATAATGATTTGGGGAATACTTTTTACAATCCAAGGATGGCCTTATAAATTTATAGATATTTCCTTTGCTAGCATTGGGATCCTAATTGGCACAAATCTAGCTTATATTTTATTTTCCTTTCCCTTTGCCAAAAAATGGGCAAAATGATTAAATTAAATATATGGTTACAAAACACAAAATTAACTCTTATCCAATAATTCCTTCAATTTATCTTTAATAATTTTTATAACATCTTCAAAATTTCCATCCTCTTGAGACAAAATAACCTCAAATGCCTTAGCACAATCCTGTCTCATCTCATTTGCTGCAAAACAAATACCTAGAACTTCTCCATTAAATCCTTCAGCCATTTTTCTATCTCCAAGATTATCACCTATCACAACTAAAGCTTTAGCGTCCTTCAAAATCTTATCTATTTCAGGTAATTTTTGTCTTAGATTATTCAAGCTCTTATCCCCTCCATAGATTATAGGCTCATCAGCTCCAACGAAATAACCTCTTTTATCAAACCTCAAAACGTTGGAAACAATTTTTAAATTTGGATAATCTTCAAGTCTTATACCATATCTTTCCAAGACCATTCTAATAGCAGCTGTACCAACTCATGAAGACGAAAAAATCACCACAGGAATACCGTTTTGTTTGGCAAAATCTAAAAATTCTTTTGTTCATCTTCTCAAAACCACCCTAGAATCATGAGCCACTTTTTTTAACATATCATAAGTAAGCCCTGCTTCTTTTAAGAGTAAATAATGTTTTCTTCGCCATTCCTCCATTTTAGCAGCCTTCTCTCATTCAGAAATATTAGGATCTTTTTCAATTGGTCTGTAATAGTTGTAAAGCTTATGAGCTTCCGTGGCATATTCTGAGCCCAAAATGTCAAAGTTTTCTCTTAAAACAGCTATTAAAGCCGGGACTTCTACATTTTTACCATTAAGGTTAACATATCTATTAGTCAAAGTCCCATCAAAATCAACTACTATAACAATATGTTTCATCTCTATGTTAATGTAGTATATTCACTAAACTAATCCTGCCAGTATTTCTATCCCATTATCAGTTACTAAAATAGTATATTCCCAATGAGCTCACAAATCTCAGTTTTGGGTATAAAGGTTCCAACTATTAATATGAGGCTTTTCAATTACCTTATCAGAGCGTTGTGCGACTATTGGTTCCAAAGCTAATACCATCCCAGGCTTAAAAATATATTGATTCATACTCTTGTGGGGGAAATTAAAAATATGAGGAGGCTCATGAATACTATCTCCTACACTATGTCAAGTTAAATTTTTAATAATTGAAAATCAATTTGAGGTTACATAATCAAACACTTTTTTTGAAAAAACCATAAATTTTTTTCACGGCTTAATCAAAGACACAGCTTGATCTAAAGCCTCTTTGGTAACTTTTGAAAGTCTTGAAGCGTCAGAATTTGCTTTATCACCTCATATCACAATAGTTACTGCAGAATCACTAATAGCTCATTGATAATCTATCCCCATATCTATTTTCAAAAGGTCACCCTCCCTTAGAATATAATCTGATGGGATACTATGAACCACTGCATCATTTACCGATAAACACAAATTAGCTGGATATCACTGAAATCATTTAAAAGCCCCCTTAATATTCTTTTTATCCAACCAATCTTGAGTAAAGCTTTCCAACTCCAAAAGATTAACTCCAGGTTTTGCTCTAGAAACCAATGCCTGCAAAAGCTCTGTTAAATATTTTCATGAATCTCTAATTTTTTGTATTTTATCTGGAGACTTTATCAAGGAAGATTGATCATTCATAGCAACTGTCTTAAAATTTTAAAATTAACATTCTTTTGTATCTAGCTTGGGCCATTTTAACTTTAATCATTTTAAAATCTCATAGGTTTTTTGAGCTATTAGATAGTTTTTGTACCGCTTTTTGTCAGCAGGAATTATATTCCAAGGAGCCCATCTAGTGTTTGTTTTCGTCAAAACTTTATTGTAAACTCTCATATACTTGTCCCGCTTCTCAGTAACCTCAAAATCACTACAGCTATATTTCCACATCTTGTAAGGGATTTTTAGCCTTTCTTTTAATTTTTCAATTTGTCTTTGATGAGATATATGAAGATAAAATTTTAAAACAATAATATTTTCATCTACTAACATTTTCTCAAAACCATTTATATGAGCGTATCTTTTGTTTATTTTAGAGTCAGATAAATATCATTCAACAGAAGGTACTAAGATATCCTCATAGTGGGATCTATTAAAAATTCATATAATTCATTTAGGAGGAACCTTTTTATGGATTCTCCGTAAATAATCATGCTCTAGCTCATCTCCTACAGGTTTTTTAAAACTATGGACTCTTACTCACATTGGATTCATAGGTCCAAAAACATGTCTAATTGCACTGTCTTTACCAGATGCATCCATCCCTTGCAACACCACCAATAGAGCTCTATTATGATTTGCAAAAAAAAGCCTTTGTAGCTCCACTAACTTACTTACAATCTCTTCTGTTTTGTATTTTATTTCCTCCTTATCTATTCCATTAGGAGGTAAAGTAGAAATTTTTTTCAAATCTATCTCTTTCATTTTGATTTTTATTTTTGATTAAAATCTGTATTTTTAACTATGTATAAAAGTTTAAATATATTTTGAAATAAAGCAAATGAAAAAACATTTAGTATTAGAGCTCCTGCAGATTATACCTGATGGGAAAGTAATATCTTATAAAACATTATCTTTAATTTTTAACCTTCACCCTAGAGAAATAGCAAATATTTTAAAAAACAACAATCAACAAGATATATATCCTTGCTATAAGGTGGTAAATAGTGATTGAAGTGTATGAGGTTACAACTTATGAGTAAAAGAAAAAATCAAAAGACTCGCTGATGAAGGAATATACCTTCGAGATGGGAAAGTTCCTAGAGAAAATTTTTGGAGACCAGAGTTATTTAATTTTTTTGTGTGATTTCCCCTCGATTTTAAAAACCAAGAAAAATTTGAAAGTGCTACTAGGAAGCTAGACGCTCATATACCTCCAGAAGCTGCTACTATTCAGCTAAAATCCCCTCATGTAACTCTTAGATTTTTTGGTAAAATGAGCATACAAAGATTCCACACAATCATAGACAAAACAATTAAAAACTTCAAACTCAATCAACACCTTACAGATACCTTTGAAGAAATATGAGATTTTGAAGGTCGCGTATGGTTTTGGCAACCTCCAAAAACAAATTTTGATCAGCGAGAAAAAATTTATCAGCTATACCACAAAGCAATTGATTATCGTCCTGAACAAAGACCTTATTATCCTCACCTTACTGCGCTTAGAGCTAAAGAAGAATTCCAGCAATACAAAGATACTGCATTGGAGATTATGAAAAATTATTCTTTTGAGATCAACACTCAAAGACTCACCTTTTATGCTGCACTGGATAATATTTACCAAGTTCCTCTTATAGAAGTGGAACTATCTTAATCTAATATTACCTACTTGAATTCTTCTCAGATAAGTCAGTGTCCCTCCTAAACCAAAATGTCTTCCTATTACAAAAGCCAACGAACGAATATAGGTTCATCATCAAACTTCAACTTTTATTTTTAACAAAGGGAATGTATATTCTATTAGCTTAATATCGTAAATTAGCATTTTTTTTGTAAGATTTATCTGTTTTCAGCTTCTAGCCAGTTCATAAAGCCTTTTGCCCTTCACTCTTTTTGCGCTAAAAGGAGGCAACGGTAATTCTACCTCTCATTTTAATGAACTTAAAAGATTCTTTATTTGGATTTGGCTTGGAGCTTTTATAATTTTCCCATCCTTTTTGAGACCTAGCGGAGTATCCACTACCTCCCATTCCTCGAATTGTTCCCAGTAATCCAAATCCCAGGTATCAGTTTGTTTAGAAAAATCTATATTAGCGATGTATATTTTGGATCATTTTTGATATTTAGCAAGCTTTTTAGTCTCCTTTCATATTCATATCAATAGTAATCAGCTAGCCATCGGGTCCAAAGTTCCACCGTGTCAAATCTTTTGCTTGGGGTATAACCTTTGAAATTTTCTAACAACATCAAAACTAGTTAATCCTTGGGGCTTATCAACAATCCACAGCATTTGACAAAAAAAGTTGTTTAGTTAAAATCTAGAAAGAACAAAAATCTATGTATGCTTTATCATATTCAAAACAAAAATGAATACAATTAAAAAGATTTTCAGCATAGGAATTATCTTTTCAATTTTTTGAACATTAGGTCTTTGACTTGTGACTGCTTGAGAGAGTCTAGACAATTACGTCAAAAATAATATTGACTATATTAGTACCTCATCTCTGCCCCTAAGACTTCGAAAGCCTTATCCCTCCAAAAATAAAAAAATCTATCTAGTATTTGGCACCACCATGGCATTATCTCCACAAAATTATAACGATGCTAGCCTAATCAAATATATTTCTCAAAGCCCTTCCAATTTTTTAGGAGTATTTCAAGGAGATAACTTAGTATATATAATTGATCTCTCTAAATCTAAATATAGCAAAACTTGCTTGCCAGTCAACGACAAAAAAAGCAAACTTATATCATCACTTTATAACATAAAAAAGTATCCTAAAGCAATCACTGTTCTTTTGGGAGATCCAACTAGTATTCAAATACCAGAATGCTATCAAAATGAGAACTTTTACATAGTACCCAAAACAACACTTGCAGCTACAGATGCCTACCAGACCTACAAATATTCCCAACAGATATCAGACAATATACTCAATTACCCCTTAAACAATCAGGATTCTTTGCTAAAAAACTTATACAACTTAGTATTGGAATTTACAAGCTATGATTATGAAACCCTCAAAAAATATGGCAATGGAACGTCCCCTACAGATATGACTCCTTGGTTAGGAAGCTCTGTATTTTTGAAAAATAAGGTTGTATGTGATGGTTATGTCAAAGCCTTTTATAGTCTTATTAGATATTTTGGCTTAGGCAACCCTATAAGAGAAGTTGGGAAACTTCAAACCCCTGATGCCCAAAATTTGGGTCAGAGAGAGCTTTTGCATTCACGAATCAAACTAAATGGAAGATATTTTGACCCAACTTTTGATGATATGCAAGACAAAAACAACTCATTATATTTTAATCTTCCTAGGAGCTGTTTTGTGATCAATCATTACAAACAATGACGAGAAAAATTGGATACTACTTCACAAAGACTTGCATATATCACCAATCATTATTGAGAATTATTAAATGAATGTCCTCAAATAGTTATAAAAACCACAGCAAACGATGGAACCTTAACTCAAATTATTCAACACCATTTAAACCAAGGATATTCTCCTAGTTTAATCTCTCCTATATTGTGTAAGGAGTTTAACATATGTTTACAGACCTCTGATCCCCAAAAATTTGTGGAAACCCTCAAAAAGTATACTCTAACAATATCTTCTTGAAAGAAACAACACAAAATAAGTTTTAAAAGCTTATCTTTGCCATCTTCAACCAATGTTTCTCGTCCTCTAGGTCCTTCCCAAGCTCAGCAAAATACCTCTCAATATCAACTATCTCTCAAACAAAAGTTACAAATAAATATGATACTATCCGACTATTTCAAAAAATTGCCAGCTAGCGAAAAAGATATTACCAAAAAAAGATTGAAAAACATCCTAGGATCATACAACCTCAAAAATCTTTCACCTCAAAAAAGAGCTATTATAGATTATATTTTAGAAATTTTACCATCATTATAGTTCATACTTAATATAGATAGGCTCTCATCATCTAAAAGATGGAATAATTTTCAATATATCTCATAATTTCACCTCGTTTTTTTCAAGCCAAGCTAAGATTCACTTTTGACGAAGTTGCTCCCAAAATCGCAAAACAGCTTCATCATTATCCCACGGTAAAACGAATGCTAACCAACTAAGATAAGGATGATAAACTTCCCACACTCTTTCACCATGATCTTGTTCGATGTAGCCTTCTTCAATAAGAACTTGTTTTTCTTCGGGTATTTCTGTGATATATTCCTGTTTTTTATAATGGGTTTCAGATATTTGCTCAAAAATAAAATCATTAAAATCTCTTTGTGAATCTAAAGCATCCAGCTCTTCTAAAACCTTATCCAAAAAAGATCCTATCCCCTCACCGCAAGCGGCACATACCCAAAAAACATTTGAATTTAATATCTTATTGTCAACAGATTGTGCGAAACTACTTTTAAAATAATCCTTTACAAACTGTATTGCTTTATTTTTTAGATTATCCCTTTGAGAAACTGGCACCATATCAGACTTATTCAATAAAAATATCAGGCCCTTATTAAAAACCTCTATTTCCTTGATCTGATCCTGCTCGCCCGAAACCTTCACTATTAACTTTAATATCAAAATATTTTTTTTAGCATAAGGGCCTATCCTCCAATCAATATGCTTAATTTTTTCTCAACTTAAAATTTCGCCCAGATATCACTCAACGAATGCTTTAATCTCATCCAAAATTTTTACTCAAGCTGTGATAGATTCCTCCCCACCTGATGCATCAATCACAAAAGCCCAGATTCTAGATTTTAAAATATGTCTTAAAAAAAACAGACCCAAGCCCTTACCTTCACTAGCTCATTGAATAAGTCAAGGGATATCCACCATAATAAAATCTTTCCCTTTGTGTTTAACTATTCAAAGATGTGGAGTCAAAGTTGTAAAAGGATACTCTGCAACCTTTACTTTTGTTCAAGCTACAAAATTTATAAGAGAAGATTTACCAACAGAAGGCAATCCAATCAATGCAACATCACCAAAAAGCTGTAGTTCCAGTTTTATAGTACGGTGATCACCCATTTCTCCTTTAATAGCAAAAGAAGGAAATTGCCTAGTGGAAGACTTAAACCTAGCATTTCCCCATCATCATCTACCACCTTTTGCAACAAGCAATCTTTGTCAATCCTCAATAAGAGTTCATATGATTTCTCAGCTTCAAGCATCCTTAACCACAGTTCCTATAGGGACTTTTAAAACTAGGTCTTCTCACTTTTTACCAGATTGATTATCTCATTTTCCCATTTCCCCTCAAGCTGCCTTAAAAATCTTTTTGTAGTGAAATGGTAATAATGTATTTTCATCTTTACTAGCCTGCAAAATCACATTTCATCCATCTCCTCCATCTCCTCAGGCAGGCCCACCATAGGGAATATATTTTTCTCTTCTTCAAGCGACAATCCCATCACCTCCCTTACCTCATCTTACTTCTATTTTTACCTCATCTATAAACTTAGGTTTCATTTTTTGAGACATATTAAAATTTAAGATTTTTGATTTCCCTTTGTGCTTCCCTCTTTATATCTCTTTCTTTGATAATTTGCTTTTTTTCAACTTTCCTCCTTAGCTTAGCCAGTCCTAATTCTAGCTTTATCTTACCTCTAGAAGTTACGTATATTTTCAAAGGGATTAAGACCAATCATGTTTTATGGGTTCTCTCAGCAAGTTTTTGAATTTCTTTTTTATGAAGCAAAAGCTTCCTTTTTCATTTTGGATCATAATTACCTACAACTCTAGGAGACGTCTTTGAGTACAAAGGGACATTCATATTTAGCAAAAAGAGTTCTCAATCCTGAGGACGTACAAATGCATCTCTCAAGTCAACTTGACCTTGCTTAATGGATTTTACCTCATATCATTTTAAAACTATACCAGCTTCCAGTCTATCCTTTATATCGTAATCTAAAAAAGCACGCTTGTTTTGAGCTAATATTTTCATAAACTTGTTAGGTAGATTTAAAGGCGAGTTTTATTATAATTAATTATCCAAAATAAGGAAGAGAAAATGAAAATAACCATAGGACTCCAAGAGGCTAATCAACGTTTGGACAAATTTTTGAGAAAATACTTCAAAAAATATCCTGAAATCAAATTGGGAGATATTTTTGCTTGGCTCAGGAAGTGAGCAATCAAAGTTAATGGGAAAAAGCAAAAACCAGAATATAGACTCAAAGTTGATGATGAGGTACAAATAAACCAAGATATCAATGACCTTTTAAAAAATCCTGCTCAGGTTTTAATTACCAAAGATCAAAAAACGCACAATCTGAATCTTGAGGATCTAAAAAAACAGATCCTTTTTGAAGATACCAATTGGATTTTTTGGAATAAACCAGCCTGAATAGTGGTACATCCTGGTAATAAACACTTAAACGATTTGACCTTAAATGACTATCTTCATGCTTACCTTAAACTAACTAACCAACGACCAAAATCCAATACCTTCATACCATCTTTTGGGTTCCGTCTTGATAAAGATACTAGCTGAATAATTGTGGCAGGTAAAAACTATGAAGCGCTCAAATATCTAAACAAAATTATAAGAGAAAGACAAACAATCAAAGAATACCTTGCAATAGTCAGCTGAATGATAACCAAACCCATGGTAATACAAGATCCTCTATTTCGTTGATTCAACAAAAAGATAGGCAGAGCACAAATGTTCGTAAACTTCCAAAAGTGAGTAGAATCAAAAACTCAAATAGAGCCCATTAAAACAGTTAATCACCCTATCCTTGGTCCTGTATCATTAACAAAAGCTATTTTGCACACTTGAAGAATGCACCAAATAAGGGTACATTTAGCTTCCAAGTGATATCCAATTTTAGGAGATATACTCTATGGAGACAAGAAGATAAATCACCTTTTGGCAAAAAAATTTAAAATCACTCGCCAACTCTTACATTCCTATTTTTATGGATTTTGGGATAAGTTCAGCAAAAAAAAACTTACAATAAAAGCTCCTCTACCACAAGATTTTGAAAAAATAATCACCTAAATTCCTCTATATAAAAAATTTACTTCATATACTTTAATGCTCAATCAATCACTCTTAGTTTCGATGAAACCTGCTCGGGATATATGTTTATGTTTTTCCACAATTCCAACAACTCCTTAAGCTTAATCAATAGCGATTTATAAGCTTTACCATAACCGACACCTACAACTTTGTTATTTTCTCAAAAAATCGACTCAAATAATATACGTAAAAACTCATCTAATCCTTTAAAAAAGGTATCAATCCAGCGTTCAAAATCACCTACATTGATTTCAATATTATATTTTTGTAGAATCTCAAAAAACTCTATGGTTAGAGTTATTTCTTTTTCACTTAGCGTCCATGGAGTTTTATATTTAATTTTTAATATCTGAGTTAAAGCAATATGCACCAAATCTAACACACCACTATCCTTAAATTTCAGTTGATACTTACTGTGTAAAACAGCTGAAACATTTATATAATCAATCAGTAGACTCAAAAATCAACTTATAGATTCATAAAAATGAAGTTCCAGCTCAGTTCATACATTAAATTCCCTTATTAAAAATCTTAAGTAGGCCATCTTTAAAAGCTCTATCTGTTCCAAAAGCTGCTCCCTTTCTCTAGCATCAAACACTTCATCAAAATAATCCTCCACTATTTTTCCTAATTCTTCCAAAAAATTAAAGATTCCCAAAATGTTAAAACTGTATATAGTGAACCCAAACTCTTCAAAATATTTACTCTCTTGCATAGGTATATTAAATTTGCCCTTTTTAACCCTTTCAGCCCAGTTTTTTATTAGATATGAAAGTTCTCATTTATATGCCGTTTTTTCTTCATCTTGTAAGCTACATTTTAACTCTCTTAATCTGAAAAATGGTAATGATTTCCATCTATAGTCTCTATCCAAAATTCCAAATGCCCCAAAGATTTCCAAAATATCCCTATCTGTTAACTTTCATTCCCAAAACCTCTCTCGCCTATCCTTTAAAGAATATAATTTTGCCCTGACCTCATCTTTATCAAATCTAATCAAACTTATTACCGCTTCCAAAAATTTTAAAAGAGGATCATTATCAAAAAATATATCAACATCTGATTTAGACCAGTATTTAGTTCAAAAACCAAAAACTAAAAAAACCTTACTTTTATATTCTCTATAAATATCTCCAGCTTTATCAACTAGCTTTTCAATATCCTTATATTTGGAATCAAAAATTTCCTTATCAATACGTCCAACACCACTGATAAAAATATCTACAAAAACAAACCATACTTGCTCCTTGTAATCATCATCCAAGGGAATTACCTGAGGATTTCTACTGAAAATCAAATTATACCACATATCAGCCAATATCCTTTTTCTCTCTTCCAAAGCTGCCTCTCACATAGAAGAAGCTTTCTCCAAAAGTTCAACTATAGGCCCCTTATAACTATTTTTTAAAACATTATAAATTGGGCCACTGGAAATTTTCAAATGTGAGTCACTTCAACCAACATCTAGGGGGCCTTGTCTCTCTGGTGATTCAGCCATCTTTAAACTTTACAATACTGCAAAAATATCTCCGATATAAGAGTTTATTTATATAAACAAATATAATACAAAAGTCAATAGAAATTATAGCTTAAAAATTCTGGCTAGTTTTTCTACAAAAGACTGTTCAAATCCTCCAAGTCTAGGTAAAAATTGTGAAAGAGTATTCAAAAAACCACTTAAAGCTTGTTGATCAGGCTCATTTATGGTTAAGATCCTATATCCTCAATTAGCAAAAACCAGGACAATGTTTTTAGGTTGATACGTCTTACTATCTACTTCAAGTACATATCAAGATATTTGCTCTCGGGGAATAAATTCCTCACCTATCAAAATTCCATTCTCTTCAATCTTCATCTCAGTTTCCTTTACTCCAAAAAGAGAAAAAAACACATATCAGGAAACAATCATCCCAATTACCATAACCTCCAAAAACCCTCTAAATCCTGTAAACCACAATGAGCTTAAAATAAGTAAAGCCACTATAATAAAAAATACTATCCACCAAGTTTTGGATCTATCATGCTTTTCGCCAGAAAATACTTTTAAAGTAACAGATTCCATATTTTATTTAAGAGCTATTTAAACCCAATTCCTCCAATCTTTTAGCGAATCCAAACATTTTACCCTCTTCCCACACATTGGCTATTATTTGCAATCAAATAGGTAGCATTTTATCTTCTTTAGAAGCCTTGCCTACAGGTAAAGACATACCAGGAACCCCAACCAAGTTAACTGGAACAGTATAAACGTCTGCCAAATACATCTTGATCGGATCATCTACTCTCTCTCATATCTTCCATGCCACCACAGGAGAGGTAGGAGAAAGCACAAAATCATAATCTCTTAATAGCAGATCAAATTTCTTTTTTAGCCTATTTCTAAGTTTTAGAGCACGTCTATAATATGCATCATAATATCCCTCAGAAAGCACGTAAGTTCCTATCAAGATACGTCTTTTAGTTTCAGCTCAAAACCCCTCTGCTCTAATATCTTCATAATAATCATATATACTGTCCCATTCAAATGTATTTTTTTGAAGTCAATATTTAATACCATCTAATCTAGCCAAATTAGTACTTACTTCTGCTGGCATTAAGATATAATAAATAGCCAAAGCAAGATCAAGCTCTTGAAAATCAACGAAATCAATCTCAACTCCTTGCTGTTTCAAAATCTCCAAAATTTCCATAAATCTCTCTCTTACTCCTTCCTCCAATCATTCTCACAAAAATTGATTTGGGATAGCTACCCTAGTGCCTTTCAATCTGAAGTTTTCTATAATTTCATCCCACTTATCAATATCCTTCATATCTAAACTAGTTGCATCCTTAGAATCCCATCAAGAAATATACTTTAATAACAGTGCAGCATCAGAAACAGTTTTTCAAAAAGTACCTACTTGGTCGAGAGAAGACGCCATAGCCTGCACTCCAAATCTAGACACTCTACCATAAGTAGGTTTTACTCCAACAATACCTGTTAAAGCAGCTGGCTGACGGATACTTCCTCAAGTATCTGAACCTATTGCCGCCAAAGCTAAGTCTGCTGCAACCGCTACAGCTGATCAAGAAGAAGACCCTCCTGGTACTCTATCTATATCATGAGGATTACGTGCAGGTCCAAAATAAGAATGCTCTCATGATCACCCCATGGCAAACTCGTCCATATTTGTTTTACCTATAGATAGTCATCCTCACTTTTCTAAGTATTGAATATGGGTAGCAGTATAAGGGGATATAAAATCTTCCAAATATTTGGAAGCACATGTTGCACGGTAGCCTTTTATTAATATATTATCTTTTACAGCTATAGGCGCTGCCTTTAGCGGTTTTGACTTAAATTCATCTATGTTTTGCTCAACATATTGATCCAAAAAATGAATATAGGCATTGTAAGTAGAATTTTTTGATTTAGCCTTCTCTAAATACTCATAAACCACTTTCAAGGGATCAAGATCTCATTTTTCTACTCTTTGGATATACTCGGTCAAAGTTAAATTCATTATTTAATATCCTACAAAGGTAAATTTCCCCAAACCGGTTTTATATTTTCATGAATGATTTTAATATTTTCAAAAAGACTTGCAACAGTAACCGGTCATACTCCTCCAGGAACCGGGGTATAAGCTTTGACTTTATCTTTTATTTTTTCAATATTAACATCTCAGGTTGCCTTGCCATCTTTAATGCCCCATCCAACATCTATTATAACCTGAGATTTGTCTCCCCTTATGAATCTTTCATCTATCAAGTGAATCTTGCCTGTAGCACTTACGATAATATCTGCCTTTTGAGCAAAATCTATAAGCTGCCTTTGTGGAATATATTCATTTACGCTCAACAACTCCGCTTGCCTTGTTACAAAATAAGTTGCCAAAGGAGCTCCAACTAGTCAGCTTTGTCCAATGACCAAGATATTTTTACCTCTTAGATCATCTAACTTATAAAATTTCAAGATTTTAATTACAGCAGCAGGGGTAGCAGGTAAAAACTCAAAAATACCTGTTTGAGATAATCCAAATAATACTCCTCCCAATCAGTCAATATCTTTTAGAGGACTAACGCTAGCTAAAATTTGAGATTTGAAAGATTGCAAATGCTTGTTTAACGGTAATTGAACTATTATTCCAATTATTTGAGAATCTTGATTCGCCTCTTGTATTAAACTATGAACCTGTTCAAAAGATAAAATATCAGGTTTGTAAACTATATCAACTCAAAGCCCTATATCTTGGGCAAACTTTTTTTTAAGATTAACATAAACTCTAGATGGTTTATCATCAGAAAAAAGAAAAATCTTTACCTTTTTGCCCACCAATCAATTGTCTGCAAAAAAGCTACTTAAGCTTTCCTTGATATTTTGAGCTATAGGTTTGCCCAACAGGATCATAAAGATATATTAATATTAAATATCCAATTCCTTTACTTTTTTGGCATGGGTAAGTATAAAATTTTTCCTCAAGCTAACCTCCTCACCCATCAACACTCTAAAAAGCTTATCAGCTTGAGCAGCATCGGCTATTGTTACTTTTTGAAGTCTCCTCTTAGTTGGGTCCATAGTAGTTTCCCATAATTGGTCAGCGTTCATCTCTCCAAGACCTTTATACCTTTGAACTTCAACCTTTGTGGGGTCAAAGCCAAGGTTCTTGATTTCCTCGTCTAGATCTTCCACAGGTGGATATATATACGCTGATTTCTTCCCTTGAGTAATCTTATAAAGAGGAGAAATAGCTATATAAAGATGTTCGTTTTCGATCAACGGCCTCATATAGCGAAAGAAAAAAGTCAAAAGCAAAGTCCTAATATGAGCTCCATCTACATCAGCATCTGTCATCAGGATAATTTTATCATAGCGAAGCTTACTTTCATCATAAGCATCTCTAATACCAGCTCCAATAGCTATTATCAGAGACTTAATTTCATTATTAGCCATAATTTTTTCCAAAGAAGCCTGCTCTGTATTTAAGATTTTACCACGCAAAGGTAAAATAGCCTGGAAGCTACTATCACGGGCCTGTTTTGCAGTACCTCAAGCACTATCACCCTCAACTATAAACATCTCAGTCCCTTCCCTTTTTTTGATACTACAATCTGTAAGCTTTCAAGGCAACACTCCAAAGGAGATAGCCGACTTTCTCATCACTGTCTCTCTTGCCAATTTAGCCGCTAATCTCGCTTTGGCACTTAACTTAATTTTTTCAATTATAATTTTCGCTATATCCTCATTTTGTTCCAACTCACCCTTCATATACTCAAATACCATCTCATCTACTTCCTTTTTAACATATGCATTACCCAACCTTCCTTTGGTTTGTCATTCAAACTGAGGATCTGGGATTTTCACAGTAACTATTGCATAAAGTCATTCTAATATATCTGAGAGTTGGAAGCTCCCTAACTTTTTATCAATTAAATTTCTAGATTTTGCAAACTCATTAAAAGCTCTAAGTAATGCTGACTTAAAGCCGTTTACATGAGTTCAACCATCTGGAGTAGGTATATTATTAACAAAAGAAAAGATATTCTCAGCGGTGGCTTCTGTATATTTAAAAGCTATTTCAATCAAAATATTGTTCCCTTCCCCAGAAATATAAAAATCTTTGGAAACAGGCCTAAGTCAATCAGTAAGCCTATTCAGCCAAAAGGCTATTCATCACTGAGAAAAGAATCTTTCTCTCTTGTCAACTCTTTCATCTACCAAAGTAAATACTATACCAGGAGTAAGGTAAGCAGCCTGTCTAAGTCTTGTTGATATCACGGAATAACTAAATTTAATTGTCTCGAAAATTGTAGAATCTGGTTTAAATTTCACAAATGTTCACCTTTTTGAAGTCTCACCAACCACCTTAACATCGTAAATAGGCACACCTCTTTCATATTCTTGCTGATATATTTTACCATCCCTATAAACTTGTACAATAAGATGATCCGAAAGAGCATTAACCACCGAAGCTCCAACTCAGTGCAAACCTCAAGAGATTTTGTATACTCACTTTTCAAATTTACCACCAGCATGCAAAATAGTAAACACTGCTTCTAAAGCTGACTTACCAGTTTCAGGATGAATATCAACAGGGATTCATCTCCCATCATCCTCGACAGAAACATATCAATCCTGGTGAATCCCAACAGTTATACTTTTTGCATGTCCTGCCAAGGCTTCATCTACTGCATTATCTACTATTTCATAAACCATATGATGTAATCCTCTAGTGTCTGTAGAACCTATATACATTCAAGGTCTATGTCTTACGGGCTCTAATCACTTCAGCACTTTAATTTGTGAAGAGTCATAATTTGTTATCCTTTTTTCCATAATCATTTTTTCAAAAATAAAAAATCCCTAATATACCAGCTCAATAATAGGGATTTGCCGTTGCTTTTCAACTACAACCTTATTTTCACATTAATCTTTGAAATAACAATTCTGTATCAATTTTGGCTATTTGAGCAAGATTTTTAATGTCCTTTTCTTCTTGCGACCAAAATTTCTCCCATATTGCTTTTATCTGAGATGATGAATTTAAACCTATAAATTTAGCCTCAACTAATCTAGCAAATATTTTTGCCAATCAGTCTTGTAACGAATCATTTATCAATTCCAAATAAGAATAAGATGGAAAGTAGCTAAAAGAGGTTTTGCAATTTTCATAAACGGGTCTATTAGCTTCTATTAAATCCAAATACTCATTAAGCCATCACAAAATATCTTGATACTCTCTTTTGAGATTTTGCAAAGTTGATGATGCCATTTTTTAACAAAAAAAATATAAAAAGCTGCATCAGTTTAGACTCATATTCCTTTTTTATCTCCAAAAGACCTTTAACAAGTTGATCCTTGTTTTTTTCTAGCAATTGTAATTTGGGGTAATTGAGTTGCTTTAAATATTGTTGAATATGTTCTTGCAAAAAAGGAGGTAAATCTAAGTTAGCTTTTATCCGCAAATCTAGATTTTTTCTCAATGTCTGAGCCATATAATATTCTTTCATTTTTTATCAAACAGGAGCTAAAACTGCCTTTTTTATTTCTATTACCTTTGGAGATATAACCTTAGAGGCATAATCTATCAGATTTTTATCATGGGTTATAAAAAGGATTGTGTTACCCTCTCTGTGCAAATCCAAAAGTAACTCTACGATATTAATAGCTGCTTTGTAATCCAAATTACCAGTAGGCTCATCTGCTATCAAAAACTGGGGCGATAAAGTTAAAGCCCTTGCAATTGCAACTCTCTGCTTCTCTCATCCAGAAATATAAGGGACTAGTACATCTTTTTTTGATAACAAACCTACCTTTCTCAAAATATTAGTAGTTATTTCCTTGGCTTTATCCGATTTGTATCCCACAGCTTCTAATGGCAAAATTACATTTTCCCACACACTTTTCCAAGGAACCAATTTATAGTCTTGAAAAATAACTCAGATTTTCCTCCTATACCTTTGAACTTCTGAAGGAGTATATCTGCTAATGTCCTCTCTTTGAAAAAATATGGTCTTACGAGGAGGCATAAGTTGACGAATTAAAAATTTTATTAAAGTTGTTTTACCACTTCAGGATTCCCCCGTTACAAACATAAAATCTTCCTTGTTAAGCTTAAGACTAAACTTATCAAAAATTAAAGATGGTGAATTAGGATAGCCCCAGGTTAAGTTTGAAACTTCTATTAAACTATGTTGATTAGTAGCCATTGACCTCATTTAATAGTAAATATCTTACTTGTTATCTTGTCTAACTTAATTATAATAGATCAGTAATATTTTGAAAACAATTAGCTCAATTTAAATTTTTTTGGAGCTTGACAGTAACTTAAAAATATTAAAAGATTACCATGAGCAAAGATATAAACTCGTTGATACAAGATGTGCTTTGAAGTATCGATATAGTAGATATTGTTTGAAGATATATACCTTTGAAAAAAGCAGGAAGTAACTACAAAGCATTATGTCCTTTTCACCGTGAAAAAACTCCATCTTTTATTGTTTCCCCTCACAAACAACTTTTTAAATGCTTTGGGTGTGGTATTGGAGGTAATGCTATAAAATTTGTGATGGAGTATGAAAAGCTAAGTTTTTGGGAAGCCTTAAAAATGTTGGCTCAAGAAGCCAAAATAGATATTTCTCAATATGATCTTAAAAAAGGATATGAAGGCCAAAATATCAATGAAAGAGAAAAAATATATCGTATAAATTCGACTATATCAGATTTTTTTCAACAACAACTCAAGCAATCAGATATAGCAAAAAACTACCTTCGCCAAAGACAAATCTCATTACCCATATATAACAAGTTTCAATTATGATATGCTCCAGAAGGCAACAAAACTATAAATTATCTCTTGCAACAAGGATGGGATGAAGAATCTATCCTAAAAGCAGGTTTAGCAAAGAAAACATCGAATTGACTAGTTAGCTTTTTCAAAAACAGGCTCATTTTCCCTCTATTGGATCCAATTGGCAATATCATAGGGTTTGCTGGTAGAGCTTTAAACCCTTCAGAAATGCCAAAATATATTAATATAGGAGAAAATCTAGTCTATGACAAAAGTAAATACCTTTATGGGTTAAATTGGGCCAAAGGTGATTATCAAAAAGTCTGAGGACTTATAGTGGTTGAATGATATATGGATGTGATTGGACTTTTTAGGATTTTTGGCAAAAGTGCAGGAGTTGCAACATCCGGAACTGCCCTTACCAACTATCATGCAAAAATACTAAAAAGATATGGAGACAAATTATTTTTATCTTTTGATAACGATCAAGCATGATACGACGCGACTATTAGAGGCTTGAAAAACGCTCGAGAAGTAGGCCTGTATCCCAAAATTATAAAACTTAGATGATTCAAGGATTTTGATGAAATAGCCAACAACCTTGAAGCTCATATGGAAAAAATTGAAACTAACAAATACTTTGAAATAATCGAAGGCTTTGAGCGACTAATAAATTATTTACTCTCAACCTATTCTTTGTGAGATCCTCTAGGAATAAAAAAAATCAAAGACATTACTTTAGATGCTATATCACATATTGATATCCAACAAGACTATCCCATTTTTAAGCTATACTTGGATGAGCTTGCAAAAATATTAAAGGTGGATTCCAATACCCTTTTGCAACAAATCAAGATTCACAAAGCACAAAAAGACAAACTCAAAAAAACCCAAAACAATACAACAAAGGCAAAATCTGACAATGATACACTACTAGCAGCTATATTTTTTAACAGCTTTGGAGCTCAATTAGGACTAGACTCTCAATTTCTGAATCTAAGTGCCCAACTATTGAAACATCTGCAACAATATATTTCTCCTTTGTTAGCCCATACCTTAGAAGGTTCTCTAAGTCAACAAGAAAAAGAAGTCCTAGGCACAAAACAACTAGAAATAGAACAAAAAATATGAACTCAAAAAATAGATCACCTCTATGCACTAATTAAGATGGCATTGAACAATCATATCAAACAAGCAATAAAATTCTTACCTCCTAATCAAAAATCCCAAGCAAGCGATTTATATCGTAAAATCAACGCTATCAAATGAGTATAAAATTTGAAAATATTAATATTTTACAAGACTACTATAATAAATTAAAAGATTACATAAAGCAAGATTTTTTAATGGTTGGTGGAGTTATCAGAGACTTACTTTTGGATATATCTCCAAAAATCACTGATATAGATGTTACACTGGCTTGAAATCCAGATTTTATATTCTCAAAAATTAAAACAACAAACATAAGTGTATTTAAAACAGATAAGTTTGGAACAATAACCCTAGTTTTTAAGCAACAAAATTTAAAAGTAGAGATCACTCCTCTGCGTGAAGAATGACAATACCTAGACTTTCGCCATCCTAGTCAGATTAAACGAACAGATGATATCATATCTGATAGCCAAAGAAGAGATTTTACCATAAATTCTATTTATTATACCCCCATTAAAATAGACAAAATAAGCCCCAAGCTTAAACAAGAAAGTTTAAGTCTAGATTCACTTTTAAATCATCTAAAAAAACAAACCCCAATCATCTTTGATAAGGCAAAAGTTATCGTAATATCTTGAAATAAAAATATATCCAAGATCTGGAAAAATTGATTTTTAGATAGCCTTAATCTTCAAAAATTATTAGAAAAAGAAGGGCTTACTATCTGACATACAAGTTTAAATGATAACAACATTAAACGAAATTTAATCCTTGATCCCCAAGGCTGACTTATTGATTTAGTAAATAAAAAGTTAAAAGCTGTATGAGATCCTGATAAAAGATTTCAAGAAGACGCTCTTAGAATAATAAGATGAGCAAGATTTATCAATATCTTAAATCAAAAACTAAAAACAAAGGCCAATCAAGATGCCATTAGTAGTGCCTCTCCCCCCCTTGACTTTGACCGAGATAAAAAAACTCGAAGATCAGCACAAAAGCATTTTTATCTAGTAGAAAAAGTTGCAAAAGAAAGGATAAATCAAGAGATGAAGAAGGTTTTTGAAGCAGCTAATCCATTTGGATTTGTAGTGATGCTTGATAAACTCAATTTGCTTAAATTCCTTTTCCCAGCCCTCTGGCAAACTAAAAACGTAGATCAACCTGTAGTATATCATCCGTTTGATGTATATGAGCATTCTATATTGACTCTGTATCATTTACAACAAATCAACAAAAAAACACTAGTAAAACTAGCTATGCTTTATCATGATGTAGGCAAGCCTGACCAATATTGGTATGCCTCCATCGCTCGTTCAGATGAAGAAAAAAAAGCTATGCATGGCACACCTGTCCACCACCCACTCCGCGGAGCAGAGTTAGCTAAAAAAGATTTTGATGCCTTAGGATTTTGAAAAAAAGAAATCGAAGAAATAGTTTTTTATATTAAAATGCATATGGAGCCTGGAAACCTGATTAAAGGAAAGCCTCAAACAGTACAAAAGAAGTTACAAGATTGGCTGGATGAGTTTTGACTACAAAAGGTACTAAACTTGTTAGATATAACAATTGCAGATAGACTAGGGCAATACAATCCAATCCAAGATAGTGAAGTACAAGTTCTAAAAAATCTAAAAAAGCTGGCAAAACAAATTTATAAACAAAGAGGAAGGTTTACTCTCAAAGATCTAGCTGTTAGTTGAAATGATATTATCCAAGAGCTTTGAATTCAACAATGACCTGAAGTCGGTAACTTGCTAAAAAAAGCTTACGAATGGGTCAAAGAAAATCCTAAAGAAAGAAATAGAAAAGAAAAAATATTGGAGATGTTAAAGAAGTACTAACAAGCCCCCATAGAAGTTGATTTCTATGGACACCTATAACAAGTATCACATATAGTTCTACTACAAGTGTCACATACAGTTCTACTGCAAGTGTCACATACCCGGAAAATATCACAATAGCCCTCATCATCACAAGCTTCTACCCAGTCACAATTACAGTCATATGTTTCTGTTCTACAATTACAATCGTATGTTTCTGTTCTACAATTACAATCATATGCTTCCTTTTCTTGACATCAATCACAAGGATAAGAAGTTGTACTGCTTACAGAACAATTTCAACTCTGGCATGTTTTATAATAATATGTTGTACCCCCACAATAGCCTCCACATGCAACTCATTCATTTTGTGCTCTCCAAACAGTTTGAGTATCATATTCAACACAACTTCAATTCTCGCAATGAAAGAGATGTTTTACTCCGTAGTCTCTACATGTAGTATCAGTACCTTCATCCCGAGCTATATAAGCTTCACCAGCACACGCGTTAGGATTACATACTCTTACAGTAGTTGAAGCACTTGCTGTAGGTCTATCTGTATCATTATCACCTATATCATTTCTTACTTCCCTCAGATTGTTCCTAGCATAAACTGTAATAGTCCAACTAGCATCGGGAGAAGAAGTACTATAAGTTCTCGTTACCTGAAAGCTAGTCCTTTCAGGGGGATCTAAACTAGCCGTCCCATTACCATAATTA
>JALTWR010000018.1 GCA_027046965.1 Candidatus Altimarinota bacterium
TCCAAAAGCTAAAAGAAGTTGTAAAAAAAGGAGATTATTTTTTATTTGTTTCAGGGGGATCTGATTTTGTATTTAATATTTATCTTGAAGAATTAAAAAAATATTTACGCCAGCAGTTTGGATTAAATGTAAATTGAAATTTGTTTGGTATTTCCTCGATTGTAGATTTTGAGCAGAGAAGGAGTAGTTGTCTATGGAAAAAGAACTGTAAAGATAGTTTTTTGAAGTTTTTAAAGTCTCAAAGACCTGATATTACACTAATTTGATGAATGTGAGATACAAATTCTGATTTCGGGATAGCTCAAAATCTAGATCAAAAGGAATTTTGGTTTATCAATCCTGCTAGAAATGTCTTTGACCAAATAGAAAAATTCAAAGATATAAAGTTTCATTTTATTTTTGAGGATAAAGATAGTATATTTGAAATGCCAATTGGAAACATTAAATTATTAAATATAAATCTTTAATTTTTAAACAAAAACACAAATGCCCACCAAAAGATCTAAGATCAGCTTTGTGTACTTTGATATTTGATGAGTACTTATGAAGGATTTCACGTGTAGTAAGAAATTTTTTAAGCTTATGAAAAAGCTTGATGTACCTAAGAAATACTGGAAAAAAGCTCATAAATTGTACAAAGATATAAATTTAGATATTGATAAGTGAGTATATCCTACTGACTATCTAAAAGAATTATTTGCCAATAAATTAAACATAGAGCTTCCGGAGCACTCAAATATACTTGATGAATTTGTTAATCTTTTTAAGCCAAATATCCCTATGCATGTATTGGCAAAACTTGTAGCCTGCAAAACTTCAGTAGGATTGTTAACAAATATGCATATTGGAATGTTAGATATGATTAAGAAAAAACAGCTAATACCAAATCTCAAATGGAAGGTGGTGATAGACTCTTCTAAAATTAAAACAGCCAAACCTGAAAAAGAAATATTTGAGATAGCTATTCAAAAGGCCCAGTTTCCAGTATCAGAAATCCTATTTGTAGACAACAAACAAGAAAATATCCAAGTAGCTCAAAAGCTTTGAATGCAAGTGTATCTTTATGATAGCTGTAATTACAACAAATCAGCAAAAAATTTTTACAAATGGGGAATCCAAAATAAACTATTTTAAAAGTATTATTTTTGATAAGTAAAGCTGTTTTCTATTTAATCAATTGACTAGCTAAGGGTATTAATTATTTTTTAAGTGCGTTATCTTTTATTTTATTTTTTAAATTACAACGCAATGATCAAAAAACTTTTATTCGTTCTTTTAGGAACATTATTGCTTCCTTTGGGAGTAAGTGCCCAAAATGTGGGATGACTTTTAGCTCCAACACAAAGTAGTTACATTAATAACTCTAGATTGTGTGATGAAGGTACAAAGAAATTCTTTGAAGATGGGATTTTAACTATGCAAGAATTCAACTTGTTGTATGAAGAAAAATGTTTTCCATGCTTGTTAAAAGGTGATAATGATTGTAAGGATAAGATAGTTGAATATATCAAGGAGCATGGAAAAATTACTAAAGAAACATTTTATGAATTATTAAAAAAGTGTTGTTGAGATACTCATGATCAAGACCCTAGAGACCCACCAAAAACTGATTGTAGAGAATTATTTAAGAAACTTTCTGAAGATGGTAAACTAACTAAAGAGGAAATAGAAGAATTAAGGAAGAATTGATGTTTGGATTGCTTATTCAAAAAACCTGAATGTAAAGAATTATTTTTCCAGCTTTTGAATAATGATTGAGTAATTGACAGTCAAGAATTAGCTACTTTAAAAGACAAATGATGCTTAGAATGTGAAAATGATAATTGATGAAATCCAGGAGGGGGAGATGAACCGCAAAATACATGTGAAAAATATATTGTAGCTTATTTTCAAGATGGCTTTTTATCACCTTGAGAATTCTTAGCTCTTAAAAAAAGAGGATGTTTGTGCAAATTATCTTATGAAAGATTGCAAGAATTACTAAAAAATATGCATAAATGATGAAATAGAGAAGCTAGAATTAGAGAAGGAGGCCGTACAGTGGGAGCTGGACAACATATTCCACAAGCAGTAGCTTGTGCAGATTGTGGCAATGAAGGTCCAGAAGCAGATCGTCCTCATCCATCGCCTTTTAGGACATCTGTTTTACCACCACAAAAAGTTCAGACAATAAAAGAAAAATTAAGCAAATTATCAATTAAGAAAAGAGAAACATTAAAACTTAAATTACAAAAAGCACTGCCTACATTAAAAAGGAAAGATCCCCAAAAAGCATTGATAGTACAAGATATATTGAATATTTTAGAAATGCTAGACTAATATTTAGTATTATCTATAGTGAGCTCCGATCTTTGGGTCGGGGCTTTTTTAATTGAAAACAAAGTTAATTAGATTATTATGGGTTAGATTTTTATAGACTTATCAAAGATTAATGAAAGCAGGTATTGTAGGGCTACCAAATGTAGGGAAATCAACATTGTTTAATGCATTAACTCAATCATATGCTGCTCAAGCTGCTAACTTTCCTTTTGCTACTATAGAACCTAATGTGGGAATAGTAGATGTTAAAGATCCTAGATTGGACAAATTAGCTGAAGTTAGTAATTCTCAAAAAAAGATATATGCAACAATGAAATTTGTAGATATTGCTTGATTGGTAAAATGAGCCAGTCAAGGAGAATGATTAGGTAATAAATTTTTGGCCAATATAAGAGAAGTTGATGCTATTATTCAAGTAGTAAGATATTTTGAAGACCCTGATGTTTCTCATGTAGAATGAAAGATTGATCCTCTCAGAGATATTGAAATAATCAACACAGAGTTAATTCTTGCTGACATGGCTCAAATTGAAGATAAACTACCATATCTCCACAAAAAAGCTCAACAAAAAGATAAAGATGCTCAACTTACCTATTCAGCTTTGAAAAAAATATACGATGTTTTGGAACAATGAAAGCTAGCCATACAAATTCAAGACCAACTCACTGATGCTGAAAAGCAAATAATAAAGCCCTATAATTTTTTAACTATGAAGCCATTTTTATACGTATTAAATATATGAGAAGATCAGCTTTGTGAAGCTTCAAAAATTTACGATCAATTTAAAGACAAAGTGCCTTGAGATTTAGTACTTGTTAGTGCAAAATTAGAAGAAGAAATGATAGGACTTGATGAAGATGAAAAAAAAGAATTTCTCTCTGATATTGCTCAAAATTGTAATAAATCACCTCAGCAAATACCCACTCTCAACGATCTAATCAAAACAGCATTTGATAGACTGGGGCTTATGTATTTTTTCACATCATGAGAAAAGGAATCTAGAGCTTGGACAATCAAAAAATGAACTAAGGCTCCTCAAGCAGCTTGAGTGATACATACTGATTTCGAAAAATGATTTGTAAAAGCTGAAGTTGTTAATTGGCAAGACTTCGTACAAGCTGGATGATGGCACAAAGCAAGAGAAAAAGGATTAGTAAGGTTAGAAGGTAAAGAATATGAAGTTCAAGATGGTGACGTTATTTTATTTAGGTTTGCTAAATAATGCTTTTGGTGGTGGCAAATTACAAAGAAGAATTACCAACAGAAATATTAACTTTTTCAAATGAAAATTTAAAAGTAGAAATTCTTAATGAAAACAAATGATGGAATTTTGCTTTTAAACTTCAAAAATTAATTATCAAATACAAACCATCTAAAGTTTTGCATATAGGTATTGCTTGATGAAAAGATGAAAGTTTAGTAGGCAAAGTTTTTCATATTCAAAGAAGTTTTTTGCGGTGAACAAACACGATTTTTGACTCTCAAAAACACAGATTTAGTGATAATATTAACATAGATTTACCCAAATCTTGAATAGTAACCAAATTGAACAAAAAATCTCATACCTCCAAACTTTATGATTTTGCTCCTATATTTGATTTGGAAACATTTCGAGTAGGGCAATTAACCAATTTTTTTTCAATTCCAATTATAAGCATCAAATGAGTTACCGATACCTTGATTGATTTAGAAAGCTTTGAGCAACAAGATGAAATAGATTTTTTATTAAATCCTCAGCAAAAGAGAAGTAGACGTCAAAAAATTTTAAAGGAATTGAAAAATTGATTACAAACCTTGTATCCACAAATGATAGAAATAGTTAAAAGTCTTTTAAATCAATATTTCAAAGTTTAATTGATATTTATCTAAAGTTTTTTAAACTAATCGTCAATTTTAAATAGCTATAAAACCTAATGGATAGAGCCTTTATTTTCTTACCTTGATGGGAAAGTCTTTGACCAGAAATACTCAAGGATTCTCACCAAAAAATTGACGTTAAATTTGACTTGTTCCCCAATGGCGAAAAAAGAGTTCATATTCAACCCTGAAAATGGCAATCAGCAAATGAAATTGTGGTGATAGGTTCATTGCGAGATCCCCAAAATAAAGATCAAAATCTTTATTATTTGCTTTTTTTATGAGATGCTCTTAAAAGAGCTGGAATATTATGATTTACCTTAATTTCTCCATTTTTACCATATACCAGACAAGACAGAATTACAAAACCTTTGGAACCAATTACTAGTAGTGTTGTTTTCAAACTTTTGAAATCTGCCTGAGTCAAAAAATTAGTTACTTTTAACTTACACAATAGTTGTGAGGAATGATTGTTTGATGGACAGATAATTCATATTAATTTGCTGCCACAATTAGTAAAATCCATTGTTGATAAAATAGATGTAATAGTAGCCCCAGATGTGGGTAGAGCTAAAGATATTAACAAATTGGCTACACAATTTAACAAGCAGCAAGCAGTAATTTTAAAACAAAGAGATAGCGATGGGAAAATAAATGTTACAAAACTGATAGGGGACATTAAAGATAAAAATGTAGCTATAGTAGATGATATGATTGATACTTGAGGGACAATGATAAAGGCTTTAGAGATTTTAAAAGCTCATGATGCTAAAAATATTTATATAGTGGCTGTGCATTGATTATTTTCTTCACCTGCGCCATCAAGATTTAAAAAAGCACGAGATAAAAATTTATACAACCAACTCTTAATCTCTGATACTATACTGGTAAAAGAGCGCATTACGTGAATGAAAATAAAAAAAGTGGTTTTTAAGAATCTAAAAGAAGTTATTTAAATGAGTCAAAGATATAAATTAATAGTTTTTGATAAGGATAATACTTTAACTTTGCCCAAACAACCGTTGGATCAAGAAATGGCGTATCTTTTGAATCAGTTGCTAGCCAAGATTAAAGTAGCTATCATTACAGGACTGAAGTTTGAAACTATTAAGTCTCATATATTAAATTATTTGCCATCGCAAAATCTACACAATCTTATAATACTACCAACTATTGGCACCCAATGGTATGATTTTATAAATGGTGAATGGTTTCCCAGATATCAAGAATTTCTTAGCGAAGAAGAAGTAAAACTTATAAAAGATGCTTTTAATAAAGTGTTAAATGAATTAAATCTAATCCCTTCCAAAACCTGGTGAGAAATAATAGAAAATAGATGATCTCAAGTTACTTATTCAGGACTTTGACAAAATGCACCTTTGGAACAAAAAATCAAGTTTGACCCTGATAAAAAAATTAGGCAAAAAATAGTAACCGAATTAAAAAAATACTTGCCTGATTGGGAAATAGGAATTGCAGGATCAACATCTATTGATGTTACCAAAAAATGATTGGATAAAGCTTATGGAATTAGTAAATTAATTAAGGAATTAAATTTGCAGCCTCAGGAGATTTTATTTGTAGGAGATGCACTTTTTCCTTGAGGCAACGATGAGCCTGTTAAAAAAACTTGAGTAAATATAGCTGAAGTGAAAGATCCCCAGGAAACCAAAAGAGTAATTTTAAAACTTTTAAATGATACAAACTAAAATGGTAAAAATATTAACTTCCGAATCTGTAACTTCTGGACATCCAGATAAGATGGCTGACCAAATTTCAGATGCAGTACTTGATGAAGCCTTGAGACAAGATCCAAATGCCCGTGTGGCTTGTGAAGTAATGTTAACAGCCAAAAAAGTTATCATAGCTTGAGAAATCAAAGCAAATGCTAAAATAGATTTTGAAGAGATAGCTAGAGATATAATTGCTAATAAAGTTGGTTTTGATAGCCTGGAAAAATTTTATGATGGAAATACCATACCTGTAGAGGTTTTAATAGTTGAGCAATCACCAGATATAAGTCAAGGAGTAGATGCCTGATGAGCAGGTGATCAAGGATTAATGTTTGGATATGCCACTAATGAAACCATGGAATTGATGCCATTTCCTATATTTTATGCTCATTTGTTAGCTAAACAACTAGAAAAAGTTAGGAAAGAAGGAATCCTACCATACCTATATCCTGATGGTAAAACACAAGTTAGTGTGCAATATGAGGGGGATAAAGTGGTAAGGATTGATAGCGTAGTAGTAAGCACTCAGCATCAAGAAGATATAGATTATAAACAACTTAAGGAAGATATATTAGAATTTGTGATACAACCTGTGATAGGAGAGTGGATTGATCAAAACACCAAGATTTTTGTAAATCCTACTTGAAAATTTCATATATGATGACCGGCGGCTGATACGTGACTGACATGAAGAAAAATAATTGTTGATACATATGGAGGGCTTGCTAGACATTGATGAGGAGCTTTTTCAGGTAAAGACCCTACAAAAGTAGATAGATCTGCTGCCTATATGGCTAGATATTTGGCAAAAAATATTGTAGCAGCGTGATTAGCTGATAAAGCAGAAATTCAATTATCCTACGCAATATGAGTAGCACAACCTTTGAGTATATATGTAGACACGTTTGGAACCTGAAAAGTAGATACTGATAAAATCATAAATGCGATTAGGGAAAATTTTGATTTATCACCAGCGGGCATTATTAAAAAATTAGATTTGACCAAGCCTCAATATTTACCTACAGCCACATATGGCCACTTTTGAAATCCTGATTATAGCTGGGAAAGATTGGAAGATATGGAAGTGTTTAAGGAATTACTTATCTAAAAAACTAGTGGAAAAAGGATTGGTAATAAGTAATATAAAAACGTTTTGAAAGTAAGATATACCGCAATGCAAAATCTAAATGAGGCACAATTTAGGATCATTGAAGATAATGTCGAAATTTGAGAAGGTACGAAGGTACGAAATTTTGTACATATCAGGACATGAGCTAAAATTGGTAAAAACTGTAATATTGGAAATTACGTGTATATAGACAAAGATGTAATAATAGGTAACAACGTTAAAATCCAAAATAGTGTTAATATATTCAAAGGAGTTACAATAGAAGATGATGTTTTTATTTGACCAGCTGTAACCTTTACGAATGATCTATATCCTAGGTCTTTTATTTGGTGAGATGAAAAAATTGTCTCTACACTAGTAAAAAAGTGAGCTAGTATTTGAGCCAATGCCACTATTAAACCAGGAGTGGTAATTGGAGAATATTCCTTAATATGAGCCTGAACCATGGTAGTAGAAGATATACCATCTCATGCAATTGTTGTAGGAAATCCTGGTAAAATAATATGATGGATAGATAAGGATGGTAACAAGCTAGATCAACCTCCAGTGGGCTAACAAATTTAAATTATTCTATAAGCTAAATGAATATTGCATTTTTTAAACCTTCCATATGAGAAGAAGAAATTAAGGCAGTTAACCAAGTCTTATCTAGTGGAATGATAGTAGAATGAGAAGAAGTTAAAAAATTAGAAAACAACTTCAATAACTATATAACCAACTGATCTTATCATCCTATAGCAGTTAATAGTTGAACTGCAGCTCTTGATGTAGCATTAAAGGCATTGGATATATGACCTGCAGATGAAGTAATAGTTCCTGATTTTACGTTTATCGCTACTGCTAATGCTGTGAGATTTCAATGAGCAAAAGTTATTTTTGCTGATGTTAGCAAGTCCGACTACAATATAAGTCTTGAAGAAATTAAAAAAGTAATCACACCCAATACAAAAGCTATTGTAGTTGTTCATTTGTTTGGAAATCCAGTTAGAGATATAGCTCAAATAGCTGACTTTGCTCAAAAAAACAATTTATACCTAATTGAAGATGTGGCACAAGCCCACGGAGCACAAATAAACTGAAAAAAAGTAGGAAGTTTTTGAGATGCAAGTGCTTTTTCTTTTTATGCTACTAAAAATATGGCAACAGGGGAATGAGGTATGGTTTTGTTCAAAGCTAAAAAACATTATGAAAGATGAAAACTCATCTACAATCATGGTCAAAGCCAAAAATATTTACATACGACTTTAGGGCATAATTTTAGAATGACCAATATTCAGGCTGCTATATGAAACATACAATTTTCTAAATTAGATAAACTAAATAATCAAAGAATACAAAATGCAAAACTTTATAATCAAATATTGTCCCATCAAGATATCCTACAATTACCCACAATAAATGAAGATGTAGTTCACGTATTCCATCAATATGCCTTATTGGTGAAGCCAGGTTCTCATATTAGCAGAGATGAAATTAGAGAACAACTTCAGCAAAAGGGGATACCTACAGCCATACATTATCCTTTGCCGATACACAAACAACCTTATTATCAAAGCTTATGATATGAAGAAGATATTTGTCCCAATTCATCTTATTTAGCTCAAAATATATTTTCATTACCCATATATCCAGGGCTTAAAAAGGAAGAAGTTGAATATATAGCTCATAATTTAATTGATATCATCAACTCTTAATGAAGACTTTGCTGATTTGACTTGGCAAAATGGGGCAGTTTCATTTACAAAATCTTTTAAAGATATCAGAAATTGAAAAAATTTATGCTTTTGATGTTTCTAAAGAAGCCTTCAAAATTCAAGATGAAAAAGTAACTTATTCTACAAATTTAGAAGACTTTGACAATTTAGACTATGATTTTGTAGATATTGTATCGCCTACAAAGTTTCATTATCATTATCTAGAAAAATTTATAAGACTACATAAAAATATTTTCGTTGAAAAACCTATGGTTTCCTCAGCTGAAGAAATGAGAAAATTGGACAAACTCATAAAAGATATTAATTATAAATGAAAAATTGCTGTTTGATTTATAGAAAGATTTAATCCCGTAGCTAAATTTCTGAAGCAAAAAATAAATGAATTATGAATCCCAAAGCTTATAGAGATATTTAGATATAATCCTGCTAGCGATAGGATCAAAGACGCAGATGTTGTTACTGATTTAATGGTTCATGATATAGATCTAATTAACTACTTTTTGGGAAATAGTACAAGTATTACCTGAAAAAATATCCAAAACGATAATGCCACAGTTCTACTTAAAAATCATAATGCAAATATCACCTTGGCCTCCAACAGGATTACTCAGCAAAAAATAAGAAAAATCAAGGTATATTACGACAATCTTACAATAGATGGAGACCTAATGCTTTCAAAAATTGAAATATATCACAAACCACAAGAGTATTTAACTACCAAAGGCCAGGACTTATCCATATCATATCTTATTGAAGAAAAATTATTTATGAAAACTAATCAGTTACTAGAAGAATTGCAAGAATTTGTAGATATTGTAAGAGGAGGGGAGTTTAAACTGTTAGCAGATTACGAAAGTGGTAAAAAGAGTGTTTATTTAATAAACCAGATCCTACAAGATGTTTAAAATAAAAAAAATTAACGTTATTTGACTTGGTAAAGCAGGTTTGCCACTTGCAGCTCATATAGCTAAAAAATGAATTGATGTAATTTGAGTTGATATAGATGAAAAAAGATGTGGAATGATAAACGATTGAAAAAATCCAATTCCAGAAGAAAATTGACTTGATGAATTGATTCAAAAGTTTGGATGAAAAGAGCTTTATGCTACAACAGATTGGGACCAGACAAAGCAATGAAATGTTTTCATTGTAATAGTTCCTTTGTTTATTACAAAAAATAATTTACCAGATTATTCCATAGTTGATACAGTTACAAAAAATATTTGAAAATATTTGAAAAAATGAGATCTAGTAGTGTATGAAACAACTTTCCCTCCAACAACAACAGAAAATAGGCTAAAAAATATATTGGAAGAAGTATCTTGAATGAAAGAATGAGAAGATTTTTATCTTGCCTATTCGCCTGAAAGGATAATGACAGGTGTTAGTTTAGACAGATTAGAAAACTTCCCAAAAGTTATATGATGAGTAAGTAAAATCTCTGGAGATATAGGCTATCAAGTTTATTCAAAATTTATACCTCATCTTTTCAAAGTTGCTGATGCTAAAACTGCTGAGTTTATAAAAGTTATAGAATGAATATACAGGGATGTAAATATAGCTTTAGCAAATGAATTATTTAAAATAGCAGAGACTTTGTGAATAGATTTTTATCAAGCAAGAGAATATGCAAATCACAAGTATTGCCATATACACTTACCATCAACTGGTGTAGGTGGTCACTGTATTCCAGTATATCCACATTTTCTTATAAAACTTATGGAAGCAAAAAATAAAGAAGATTATAGAGTATTAATGCAAACAGCCAGAGATATAAATGAGGATATGATAAACTATTGGGCTGAAAAAATCATTTTAAAAGCTTTGAAAGTAAACAAACCATTGAAAGAGATAGAAATATTAGTTAAATGAATTACTTATAGACCATGAGTAAAAGAACTTTATCATAGTAGAAACTACGCATTGGCAAAGCTTTTGAAACAAAAGTGATTAAAAGTTAAAGTATATGATGAGATGTTTAGTAAGGAAGAAATAGAAAATTTAGGATTTGAATATGGAGAAAGTTGAGATATTGAGTTTGATTGTTTTAGGTTAGAATTGAGCTAAAGTATTATTTAAATAAATTATATAAACAATAATGAATAAGTTTTTCAGAAATAAAACAATTCTTATTACATGAGGAACTGGTTTTTTAGGTAGATCCCTAACAAAAAGATTGTTAAAACTTAATCCACATAGTATAAGAATATTTTCTAGAGATGAAGTTAAACATTTTAAAATGGCACAAGAATTTAATAACAACCCAAAATTAAGGTTTTTAGTGGGTGATATAAGAGATAAAGAGAGATTAAAAAAAGCTATGAAATGAGTAAACCTTGTAATTCATGCAGCTGCTTTGAAAAGATTGGATATTCTAGAATATAATACAGAAGAATCTGTTAAAACCAATATCATTTGAACTTTAAATTTAGTGAGCGCCGCAAATGAAAGTTGAGTAGAAAAAGTAGTGTTTGTATCCACTGACAAGGCATGTTCTCCAGTGAATACATATTGAGCTAGTAAATTTGTAAGTGAAAGAATTATTACAGAAAGTAATTATTCTAATGGTGGCAAATGAACTGTATTTTTGTCTGTAAGATATTGAAATGTGATAAACAGTACTTGATCGATAGTCCCTATTTTACGAGATAAAATTAGGAAGAAAGAAGACTTTTTACTCACTGATGAAAGGATGACTAGATTTTTGATTACAGAAGATGAAGCAATTAACTTGATATTTGATGCTTTTGAATTATGAATAGGCTGAGAAGTATTTGTACCCAAACTTGATTCTGCTAAAATAGTTGATTTGATGCAAGCAGTTCAAAAAGTGAATAATTATAAAGCCAAAATCAAAAAAATAGGTGTAAGGCCTTGAGAAAAAATTCATGAATTAATGATAAATGAAGCTGAATGACCCAGAGTAATTATATATAGGAATAGGTATATAATTCCTTCATTGATAGAAAAATACAAGAATATTAAAAAACCTTCGTACGTTTTAGAATGACACAAAGCTAATATTGAAAAGTACTCTTCTGCAGATAGTCTTATTAGTGTAGAAGAAATAATAAAAAAATATGGACAATATTTAAAAATGAAAGAATAACAATAATTATGAAAAAATACATTCCATATGGAAGGCAATATATAGATGAAAATGACATAAAAGCAGTAGTAGAAGCCCTAAAATCAGATTATCTTACTACAGGACCTAAAGTAATAGAATTTGAAGAGAAAATAGCCGAATATATAGGAGCTAAATATGTAGTAAGTTGTTGAAATGGAACACAGTCTTTACATTTAGCTTATATGGCTATTTGATTACAGCCTTGAGATGAAGTAATTGTACCAGCTAATACTTTTGTAGCTACTGCTAATATGCTTTTAGCGGTGTGAGCTAAACCAATTTTTGTAGATATAAATTTGCAAGATTACAATATTGATACTGATAAGATAGAGAAAGTTATTACAAAAAAAACAAAAGCTATTGTAGTAGTGCATTTTTCAGGAGCACCTGTGAATTTAGATAAAGTTTGGGAAATAGCAAAAAAATATAATTTAAAAGTAATAGAAGATGCAGCACATGCATTTGGGGCAGAATACGAATGAAAAAAAATCGGGAATAGCAAAAGTGATGTTGTCACTTTCTCTTTTCATCCCGTTAAGCCCTTTACCACAGGTGAATGATGAGCAGTAGTCACAAATAATGAAGAATACTATAAAAAGATACTTAAATTTAGAAATCATGGCATTGAAAGAGATGAAAATTGATTTAATCATATGATAGACTTTTGATACAACTATAGGCTTACTGATATTCAAGCAGCTTTGGGCATCAGTCAGTTAAAAAAAGTTAATAGATTTTTAAAATATAGGCAAGAAATAGCAAGCTTATATACAAAGCTATTGTCTAAAAGTGATAAAATATATATTCCTAAGATATCAAATAATGTTAAATCTGGTTGGCATTTATATGTAGTAAGATTCTGTGATAAAAATAAGAGAGATAAAATTCTTAAAATTTTAAGAGAGAATTGATATTGAGTTACTATTCATTATCCTCCTGTATATTCTCATCCATATTATCAAAAAATTTGATATTCAAGTATAAAGTTAAGAAATAGTGAATTATATTTTAATACAGCATTAAGT
>JALTWR010000019.1 GCA_027046965.1 Candidatus Altimarinota bacterium
GTTCTCCCGCTTGAACAAATTCTACCAATTCTGTTATATCCGCCTCTGGGGCATGATTTACTGGGGGTGTTTGCTGATTGCATCACGTTATCCCTCCTGTCACCAACAAACCTCATACGAATACCGCTTTAGGATCCAATGCCTCCCTTAATCGTTTGGCTGTTCTATTCACTACCTCTCATACCCTTTCCCCAGCTTCTTTAATGTTCTCCAATCAACTACCAAATACTTCTTTGAAATTTACCATCTTAATTATTTTTATTATATAAATCTCATCAAAACTATAAATAATTAATCAATAATGTCAATCTAATATGATCTTAAAAATTTTACCTTTTTAAGCCTCTTTTACAATACCTAATAATCACACTCCAAACCTAGGTTATCCCTCGCTAATATCTCTATCAGATCTATTTTAAAAATCCAAATAATCGCAATGGTATTACATTTTTATCTCCTACAAGGATATCATCTTTCACAATATATATTCACTCTCTAATCCTAGACTTACTTTTACCTCCTATTTCAAACTCATACAATTTTCAATTGTAATTTATCACAAAATCAGTCCTTTTTTTATAAAAAGTATTATCTATATTCTCAGTAACTCTACTTACATTTTGTAAGAAGAATGTTTCTCTTAATTTTCCACGACAGTTTTCATCAAAACGTAAACAAAGATAGTTCATTAAATTAGTACTGGACAAATATACTTTAACCTCTTTCCTTAAACTCTCCGAAATAGTTCAAAATTTAAACAAAGTATATAACCATCAAAGTTGCTGCAAATATTCTAAGTAATTTTTAACAACTTTATTATCCAATTCCACTTTTTTAGCCAATGAGTTTATAGAAATTTCACTTGCACCCATATTGGCTATAAAAAACAACAATCTTTCTATCTTAGACAAATTTTTAGTTTCTATATTAAATATCGCCGGTAGATCTTCATAAATAGATTTTTTAAGACTATTGTTTAACAATAAATCAAACTCATTTTTATATCCAGCGTAAAAATATCAAAACTCTCCATATTTCAAATATTCTTCTTTCCAACTATCCTTTTCATAATATTTAAAATATTCCCTACTAATTTGCTGATAATTATGTAGCAAATCCTCAAAGCTAAATCCCTTCAAATCTAATCCATGTACAATATTAATATACTCCAAATAGGAGAACATATCCAATGTCTTTAATACTACCCTCCTTGACAAATCATGAGAAGTCTTTTCCAACCTTATTTTACTAGACCCTGAAAAGATTATCTTTACATTGGATACATCATAAAGATTTTTGATTACGCTATCCCAATTTTCCAAAAATTGTATTTCGTCCAAATAAAATGTAGTAATATTAAAATTATCATACATATACAATAAAAGATCTACAATATTAACACCTACCAAAAAATTCCAATCACAACTTATATAAACTGAAGAAGGAACTTTTAATCTTCTGGATAATAAATATGTTGTCTTACCTACTCATCTTAACCCAATTATCCCTACAACAGGAAAATCTATTTTATCAAATTTTTTGTATTCCTCCCTTTCCACATAATTTTGATTTCTAAATTTATCTAGGGTTAATTCTTCAAATCTAATCACCTTTTCAAAAACATCCTTCATGTTTAGAGTTAACTCCAAAAAATAAAACACATATTTGGAGTATAGTCAAAATTCTAAAAAATGCAAGTTTGGTTATCTTAAGCTTTAAGAAGAAATTATTCAATCCAAATTATGTGTTTTTTCATCATCTACCTTAAAAAGCACTGAATTCTCTATTATCCCTTTGTTTTTTAAAATCTCATATGGATTGTTAATATCCACACATCTTGCAGGTACAAATACATATTTGTATTTTGAAGATCCTTCATCATCACTGGATTCCTCATCTCCAAACTTTATCTTAAAAAAAGATACATACCCAGAAAAAGGACATCCAGCCTTAGCTATGAATTTAAATTTAGAGTCTACCTCAGTAAGAGTAACTATTCTATTACCAATATCCTCAATATTGAGTTCTTCGCTTTTACATCAGCTAATTTCTCTCCCTTCTAATGGCTCTATTATGTTCAAAATATTGCCATCTAATAATATTCCTGTAATATACCCATCTACTAGAGAACTATACTTTCTTTCTTCACTCAGCCTTCCCTCAAGAGATATTTTATTTCAATTATATTCACAAGTTACCACAACTTTTTGACCTTCTAAATTAAAAGAGCCATAAGCTTTTTGTCCACCTATTAACCCCACTAATATCCCTATTACCAAAAATAGCGATACTCTGATCATATTTTTATTTTTAGGATTATACATTTTTGTTTTAAAATAAACATTTAAAAATAAAAACAGCTAAAGGACTCCATCACCTACTGGCTCGGTTTCTACCTGAGGAGACATGTAATCAACACCATCTTTGCCAGTAACCACTACCATCAAAACAATGTTTTCAGGTCATGATCAAGCATTACCTGTTCAAGGGAAAAGAGATTCATTGTCAATAGCTACTCTTAGCGTTCAATCAGGATTTTCATAAAGTTCTGTAACTATAAAAGCTTTATTCACCTCATCAGGACCTATTCTAATCACAACTATTGAAACATCACCATTTCATACCATCTCTGGAGTAACTCCCTCCATTCCTAAATAAAGGTTGGAAGACCTTAAATATAACCACCAGGCAGGTCCAGAACTATCATAATACGCATCTTCATAGCTGCTACCAGGAGATCAACGTTCTCCATCTGTCAGGTTAGTACTAGGTACTACCTCAATCCAAGGATATACTTTAACTACTTCTACAGTTA
>JALTWR010000020.1 GCA_027046965.1 Candidatus Altimarinota bacterium
GTGGAGATAACTGCAGTGAAGCCTGTTAAAAAATTATCTCTCCCGGACTACAATCTAGATGAAAAAGTAATAGATCTATTTCAAAACAAAGCCCAAGGAATTTTGATTTCATGAGCTCCAGGTGAAGGGAAAACCACCTTTGCACAAGCATTGGTAGAATTTTACGTAGAGCAAGACAAAATAGTAAAAACCATAGAATCTCCTAGAGATTTATTAGTCCCAGAAGAAGTAACTCAATACAGCTTTTCCTATGCCCCCCATAATGAGATAAGAGATATATTATTACTCTCTAGACCCGACTTCACTGTGTATGATGAAGTAAGAAATACCGAAGATTTTATTTTGTTCAAGGATTTAAGACTTACCTGAATAGGTCTAATAGGGGTAATACACGCCACCAGACCCATAGATAGTATCCAAAGATTTTTAGGAACTATAGAAATGGGGATTATTCCCCAAGTCGTAGATACAATTATATTCATTAAAGGAGGCAAAATAGCAGAAATCTTCCAAACAAAACAGGTTGTAAAGGTTCCTGAAGGTTTGCAATCTGATGATTTAGCCCGCCCTGTAATACAAGTATTGGATTTTTTCACCCAGGAAGTCAAATACGAAATATATTCATTTGGAGAGGAAGTAGTGGTTATACCGTTAGACCAAATAGAGAAAAAAGCCTCTCAGCAGCAAGGCGTGATGAAATATGCAAAAGATGCTATAGATCAACAATTAAAACTTTTGATAAATGCACCATTTATAACTAGTATCAAATGAGCACACTCATTGGACTTGTATGTTCCAAATGCTTACAAGTGACAAATAATTGGTAAATGAGGAGCCAATATTTCTCAGCTGGAAAACAATCTAGGTATATCTATCAACGTCAAGCCACTAGAAGAAATTCAAACGTTTGTGCCCAAAATAGAATATCAAAGACAGAGAAAAAGGGAAATAGCTACTGTTCATCTCCCTCCGGAATTGGTTGGTAAAACAGTATATCTTATAATAGGAGACAGCATAATGTCTTCCAAAGTCCCTTCAGATGGCAAATTACATTTGAAGGGAGCTCAACTGATTAAAAAAATTAAAAGCCAAGGAATCAAAGTAGCAATAGCGTAAAACTTTTACTTTGTTAACATATATAGATGAACCATTACAATTTTTGAAAGATTATTGCGACTATGTGACCTGAAACAGACAAGGAAACTCTATTGATCAAACTTGTTCAATTTATAGATATCTTTAGGATAAACCTTTCCCATGTCAAAGAAACAACTCTAGAAAGATATATAGAAATTATTCAAAAAGCAGATAGCAGCAAAACCATATTGCTAGATACAAAATGAGCTGAAATAAGAACCAAAAATAAAGAAAATGTAGTTATTCCCAAATGATATACTTTGATATTGTCTTACGAAGATATAGAATTACCAAAAAACAAAAAGCAAATTTTGATAAAAGTAGACTATGATTTAACGCAAGTTCCAAAAGAAGCAACAGTATTTTTGGGGGATAATCTAGAATTTGAAATCTATAAAAAACAAGATTGAACCGTATTAATTAAAATTGAAAGCGAAATAACTATTACCCCAGGGATGAAGGTCTCTTTCAAAGGATTTTATCCTGATTTGCCTATTCTTTCTCAAAGAGAAAAGAAACTATTGAGATTAGGAATAAACAGAAAAGCCAATATGGTAGCAATTTCTTTCGTAAAAGATGCAACCGATATAGCACAAGTAAGAGAATATATTAAATCCTTGACCTCCGAAAACATTAAAATAATCGCTAAAATAGAGACACAAGAAGCCATAAAAAATATAGATGAAATATTAGAAGCAAGCGATGGTATTATGATAGCAAGATGAGATCTAGGAGTAAATCTACATGTGACAGAACTTCCGAGAGTGCAGCTTAATTTGTTAAAAAAAGCAAATGAGGTAGGTAAGCCTGTAATAATTGCCGGCGAAGTATTGGCTTCTATGGTTCATCAGCCTTTCCCTACGAGGGCTGAAATAGACGGAATAGTATTTAACTTACTTCAATGAGCCGATGCTTTTGTATTATCCAATGAAACAGCAATCTGAAAATACCCACTAGAAGCTATACAGTGGTTACGTGAGATAATTATATCCAATCAAGATATGGTAGATATAAACCTTGATATCAAGGATATAAAAGTAAAAAAGGACAAACAGATTTCAGATTATATAGCAAATTTGGCAATTCAAACAGCAAAAAAAATAGGAGCAAAGGCTATTATTTGCCCCACAGAAACCTGATATACAGCTTCTAGACTTGCATCTTTCAAATCTAATATCCCGATAATAGCCTTCACAAAAAATGAACAAACTTTTAAATATCTAAATTTATTATGGGGAGTAAAAGGGGTTAGAATCTCAGGAGAGTTTTCTTTGGATATGATAAAAAGGATTGGTAAAGAAATGATAAGAATGATATTCAAAGGCACAATAAGATTAGATGACAAAATACTACTGATACATTCTACCCTAGCTCAGAATGTTCCAAATATGATAAATGGAATAGAAGTTTTTAAATTCAAAGATATGTAAATAAATGGCTGGACACAGTAAATGGCACAATATCAGACATAAAAAAGCAGCTCAAGACGCTAAAAAAGCAAAAATTTATGCAAAGGTTGCTAAAATTATTGAACTAGCAGCTAGAAATTGAGCTGATCCTTCTCTAAATCCTGCACTTGCAGCTGCACTTGCAAAAGCTAAATCTTATAGCGTACCAAAAGATATTATCGAAAGGGCTATCAAAAAATGAAGCTGACAACTGGAATGAGAAAAATTGGAAGAAATAATCTACGAAGGTTATGGCCCAGGAGGTACAGCTCTTTTGATCAAAGCTATCACATCCAACAAAAATAGGACTAACTCTAATGTTAGATCCATCTTAAGCAAATATGGATGAAGTCTAGGCTCACCAGGAAGTGTGTGATGGCAATTTGAAGAAAAATGAATGATAATAATTGATGGTAAAATCAACAAAAAACTTGAAAAAGGCAAAAAGATTGAAGAGGTCTTGCCACTAGACCCTGAAAGTATTGAAGAGGAGATATTGAATTTTGATATTGAAGATTTTGAATTAGAGGATAGACTTTTAAGTGTGATAACTTCTAAGGATAATTTTGCTAAAGTAGCTAAAGAATTGGAACAGACTGGATTCCATCTCAAAGAATATGAACTCGAATACTTACCACAAAATAAGGTCGCTTTATCTCCTCAAGATGAAGAAAAGCTGATCAAGCTAATTGAGGCCTTAGAAGAAGATGATGATATTGACAGAGTTTATCACAATGCCGATTAACCAATGACCTACACAAGTACTACTCAATCTGCCGACAAGGTATTTCCAGGCCAAGCTAAAAATGAAAAAGTTTTGATTTTTAAAAAAGAAAATGGTCTTAGCTATCTATCCGCTAACTCAAGATTTATAGTAACCATCCTGATAGTTTCTACAATCACATTTGCTATATCATATTTGTACCTAAACATTTATTTGGCACTACTGTTAACTGTTTTAATTGTTTTATTGGGTATTATCTTGCTATTTTATTTTCGAAACAATTCTTTTTTTATACTAACTAACAAAAGACTTATAAAATTTATAAAAAACAGTCTATTTGCGGAACATTCAAAGGAATTAAAAATAGATCAAATAAATGAACTAACTTTTACAAAAATCTGACTATTTCCTAAGCTTTTAAATTACTGAAACATCAAGATTATCTGAAAAGATAAAGAGGCAGCTATTTGGGTTAGGTGAATAACCTATCCTGACGAAATTGTTCAATACATTTCTAGACTTAGAGATTTTTTAATAGAAAATCCCGACTTTGATTATCAGGAAATTACCCCCTTTATCCCCAGGAAAATCAGAAAAAGTAAAAAAATATAACACTATTTTTTTGATTTCTGAGCTATTTTTTGGTATAGGCTACGATACTCTGTCAACCATCTCTCAAAGCTGAATCTATGCATAAGATCTTGTTTACCTTTGCTTCCTATTTTATGACGCAAAGAAGGCTCTCTAATCAGCATATGTAATATTCAAATAGCCTCTTGAACACTTTCAAAAAGAAATCAGTTTTCTCAATGTTTTATGACCTCTTCCACTCCTGGAATTTTACGTGATACCACTGGCTTTCACAAACACATGGCCTCTAATACAGCTAAAGGTACGGCTTCAGAAAAAGAAGTAAATAAAAATATATCAATCAGAGCTAGCTTATGAATCGCCTCGGGATGAGGTAGCCATCAAGAGATTTTAACATTAGAGGGAAAATTAAACTTTGAGAGAGTATCACCTCATCATATCCACCAAAACTCTATATTTCAATGTCTAACAAAGTGATTAGCTATTTCTCAAAAAAGCTCAGGGCCTTTAATTTTGACCAATCTCCCCATATTTGCTACAACAATATTTTGAGATTTATTATCCTTTTGCCCATGATGTTTTTCTATTGCTCTACAATTAAAAGTATTAGAAATCCATCAGGCCTTTATCCCATTGGAGTTGAATACTTGAGCTTCAAATTTAGAGTTTCCTATCACTTCTCCTCCAAATTTAAAAGCTATTTTTTCAAACAATTTATAAAGCTTTTGTTTTAAAGGTCAAAAATCTGGATCTAAAAAAGCAATTCAATGTATAGAATATATTGTTTTAGAAGACCTCCCCAAAATCCTCAGCACTAGTCTGCCCAGAAATCAAGCCTTTGACGAATGAAGGTGATATGCATCAGCATCTAAGTCTTTCAAAATACGCCATAAATTAATAGCCGCCTTAATATCCTGAATTAGATTAATCTTTCTTTGAGCATAAGGCCATTGTATAAATTTTGTGTTTTTACCAAAATATTTTTGAAAATCTTGCGGAGTTTCTTCTCTAAGAGAATAAACTATAATATGCTCAATATCATTTAACCCGCTAGTTAGATTTACCAAAAAATCAAAAACGCCCCCTCCAAACGCTTCAACAATATGCACTACTCTCATAAAATCTACTACAAAAATAAAGACAACCCAACTATATCTACCTTAAAATTTATTTCAACTTAGTATTCACATACTAAACTAGAAAGGTGTATTTCACTTCAATAATCGGTTTATCACCAGCACCAAGAAGACTCAAGGTAGTGCTAACATGCTTATCCATAATTTCCATAGACCTACTAACTAACTGGTCCTTTTGCCCTCTTAAGGATTCCAAAGCTTGTATCATATTAATAAATTCAGGCCAAAAAGCAGAAAAAAATTGCTCAAGTAAAGCTCTATTGTATACAAATATTTGTTGCCCCTCGTTAGTCATATTTAAAACATTAACATTTGGCTTCAGTACCTTAGCAACAGCAACTTCCTTATGACCTCAAGTAAGCTTGACAACCTTAGCTCATCCATTTTTTGCTCCTTCGACAAACTTATCTATAACTTTTATATCTTTCTCTCACAAATCAAATTTCCCAGTAGAGGTATGTAAAACTCACATATATCCGCAACCTTTTAATGGATTTGGTGAATTATCATTTGAATGCTCATGATTATCTGTATGGAATCTAAGATTAGACGATCATCATCTAATCAACATATATCAGGTAACGATATCTTCCTTTAAATCGCTTATATTTACATCAGGCTGATCTAAAACCTCCTTTAACACACTCCACACCACAGCAAATATACCAGCATCTGCCCCTGGCACTGCTAAAGGAGCTTCTTTAGCGTCCTCTAAATCATATCTTCCATCAACACATCTTGCTAAAACCTTTGATAAATCACCTTGCGTTGACTTCAAAACTTGTAAAGTTAATCCATCTCAACCAACAAAGCTGTTAGGCTCTTCATTTACAAAATCTCTTTCCATTACAAAACCCTTAAGAATTTAAAAAGCAAGAACAACTATAGCCTTTTACCAGCAATTATCAAGTGTTTTAAAATTTTTTTGTTAATTAATTATCAGTATAAACTCTAATAGGAAACTTATCATCGACAATATGTCCTTTAATAACGCTCAAACATTTAATTACATTTCTTTGCCAATTAATGGGATCTGAAGCATAAATATGATTATCCTCATTACCATACCTTGAAAGTTGGTCTATTCTCCAATATTTACCCAAAAATGGATTGGTCAAAGCTCTAAAAATGGCCTTAGCTCCATCTTGAGGGGTATCAAAAGCAATCCTATTGCCCCTATCATTATTGCCCACATTACCAACATTCCATTTAGAACTCAGATTGTGACCTAATCCAGATTCAGCAAATCAAATACAGATACCAACATCTATATCCACATTTGTACCAGATTGTGCATTTTGCCACAAAGCAACATCTTTAAATTCATCTATAGCATATTTTTGCAAAAATTGCTCCCTCCTTTGAGCAACAGTTGTTCAAGTTATACCTTTAGATAATTTGGAGATATCAATCTTTCTTTGCATAATATCCTTTTGATATTTTACCTGATATTTCAATGGCAATTTAGCAGGATCAGGATAAACAGATAAGTCCATAGTCTCAAGCGGGTCCATCAGGTTGCCATATTTCCATACCTCAAAATGCAAATGAGGTCAAGAAGATAGATTTCCAGCTCCTGGTGTTCATGGAAGCCCTCCAACTAATCCGATTAATTGCCCACGTTGTACAAAATCTCCCTCTTTAACCAAAATCTTTGATAAATGAAGGTATACCGTCACATATCAATGATTATGCAATATCATTAGCCATTTCAATCACTTACCATCATATACTTTGTATACAACCCCATCAGCTGGAGCATATATTTCCTCTCACTGAGAAGCACGAATATCTATAGCTCAATGATCAATTCATAATGCTTTCCTATACTCTTCATCTGCAAAGAATGAAGAAATACCTCTAAAATCAACAACCGGCCACGACATAAACTTATCACTATCAGGAACAGTATCGCTATCAATAAGACGAGAAATATCTATGTCTTCCCCAGATGCACTTAAGGAAACTTTCTGATTCGCTCTAGCTACCAATCATGAAAGCTGCTGTTCCAATAACTCTTTTTGAGAAGCTACAGCATGATATTGAAAGTCCACAAGGTTTTTTTCTTCCTTGAAAAATTTAAGTAAATCCACAAGGTATTTTTTTTGAGCTCTAAGCAAGTCCATTTCCATTTGGTACTGTTCAATCTCTTCTTTATATTTGCTCCTTAAGTCTTTTATCTTTAGCGATAATGTCTCGTATTGCTTTTTTTTGACACGTAAGATATCTACCAGCTCTTTAATTTGATATCACAAAGACTTAACAATATTCTCTTTTACCAAAGAGTCTGCTATAGTATCTTGAGAGTTTACCAAAAGCTTAATATCATCTATATAAAAATTATCATCTATGGTATAAAACTCATTTTTAATACGATATAATGCCTCTGTATAAAGCAAGAGCTGCTCTTTACTATCTTGAAGTTGAACAGAAAGCTGATCTATTTCTTTTTTAAGTTTAAAATATTTTCTAGTTAAAATGTCAATTCTCAGCATACGATTGTCCATTTCCTTTTGGAGACGCTTTACATTTAGTATTAATTGACTGACAACCTTCTGGGTTTGAGAATATTTTTGAGAGATTCTAAGTTTCCTATTTAGTAAGTCAGCAAAATCTTTATCTATTTCGTCCAATTCTTTAGAGATTTCAGCTATTTGAGCTTGAGCAACCTGAATAGACATAATAGCTCAATAGGAAGTATCGTTAAATACTTTGTTAATCAATGTTTGTTCCCTAGCTCTAAAATCTAAAATAGCCCTAGCCTTCCAATTGGGATTGCTCAATTGTGATTCATCCAATTCATCAAACAAGAATTTTTCCCCTGAAAGTTGGGCACCTGTAATTGAAGTTCCTCAACTTAAAGAAGAAATAGCACCCGTACTAGCCTGTACCACATTTGTTAACACAATTAATAGTATCAATCCTCCTACAAACTTTTTCATTATTCTTTAAAAGATAAAGGTAAATTGTCAATTTTTTCAAATACCACCATAATTCTTTGAGCATCTGTTCCAATCGGATAACATCCCATCAGTGTTAAATACTCACCACTAAGATAAGAAGCATAATAATCATTTACTCCTGAAGGCCAGACTATTTTCCTATCTATCATTTTGTATTGATAGTACTTACCTTTTCGCCATATTTCCAATATATCTCATTTTTTGAGTAATGGAATTTTAGCAAAAATATCTCAATAGGGGTTTTTCTTTCGCCAATAGTAGCTCGTATGACCAAATATCAGCGTGTTTCATTTTTCTCCAGGAGAAGCTGTATGAGGATACTTAACCACTCACTTATACAATTCTTTGTCAAAATCTCCTTTGGCAAGTTTTTCTGGGGTATAATACACAATATTTAATATAGGGGCTTGAATACCAAGTTTGGGTATAGCAAGTCTATTATCTGGAGGCAAAAGATTAAACTCAAAGTCTATTTTTACTAGTTGACTCCTCAAAAAAGAATCTATATCAGGAAGAGCTATATCATTTGTAGGAATTGTAATGGTATCTAGCTTATCCAGAGTCTTTTTTAACTGACTAGAATTAACTTTGGAGTTAGAATTCAAAGCAGTAAAATGTTGAGAAATTTTCTCATAGTTTTCAGAACTGGTGTTTTCTCCATTTTGACTTGTTGTAAATATGGCAGCAAGAACCTTTTGATAAGTAGGAAAATTTATAGCTGAAAGTCCTAAAGTAAACACTATGCCATTAATTATCAAAAAAGTTAGTACCTCGTTGAATATTTTTATAAATCTTTTATTTTTTTTGGATTTTCTTTTTTTCTTTTTGGGCTTTATTTCCTCCAATGATGGCATTCCATCTCAACTTAATTTAATAAATTATTTTCACATATAAATTTTATCGCTAGTAACTAAATTTGTCAAAAGGAGCACTTGACAACAAGTTGTTTATCATGCTGGCCTAAAATATTGTTTTCAGTTTTTGTAATGATCTATTAATAGCTTGAACGTTTCCATATCCCTTACATGAGGTAATGCCACATTAATATCTATCTCTCCTCTTGCTACCAAATAAGCCAAACTTTGATCCATTGTGTTCATTCCTTCTCATTGTCCCATTTCAATCATAGAAAATATTTGATGCAACTTTTTTTCTCTAATTAAATTAGCAATAGCTCTATTGTTTATCATTATCTCCCTGGCAGCTACTCTTCCTGTTTCATCTTTTTTGGGAAAAAGTTTTTGAGATATCACAGCAGTTAATGACATAGAAAGTTGAACCGCTACCTGATTTTGCTGATGAGGTGGAAAAACGTCAATAATACGAGAAATAGTCTGAACAGCATCAATTGTATGCAAAGTCGAAAGCACCAAGTGACCTGTTTCAACTAGAGTCAAAACAGATGAAATACTTTCTAAATCTCTCATCTCACCCACCATAATCACATCTGGATCCTGTCTCATAGCATACTTCAAGGCATCTTGCCAATTCTCAGAATGTTTACCTATCTGCCTTTGCGTAATCAGCGATTTCTTGGGCTTGTACAAATATTCTATGGGATCTTCTAAAGTTAAGATATGAACTTTCCTAACTTCATTTATAAAGTCCACCATAGCTGAAAGAGTTGTAGACTTACCAGAACCTGTGGGTCATGTTACTAATATAAGACCGGAGTTTTTGAGCAACAATTTTTTGACCATCGGATAATCCAACTGAATATCCTCCAAAGCATAAGGATATGATGCAAGCTTCCTCATAGCCAGAGAGATACCTTCTTGAGAGAGAAAAACATTAATCCTAAATCTATATCTGTCCATCTGATATGCAGCATCTATTTCTTTTCACTTTAGTAATAGCTCTAACTTATCTTTAGGAAGAATAATCTTTAAAAAATTCCAGACGTCTTCATAATTAAATTTTATATCTGGAAAAGATTTAAGATCACCCACAGCTGTTCTTACATAAAGAGGTAATTTTTCCCTGATATGAATATCAGAGACTTTATAGTTAACCACTGAAGAAAGGACCTTGTAAACCTTATTTTCTCATATTACTTGAGCAGTAGAATCTCACATAAGTAAATCTATAAATGTAATTTTTGCTATTTAAATTATACTTTTCATTATTACAATTGTCAAAAAAGACGGAGATTGTTTTTGGGAAAATAATTCATATAAATAAGACCACTACTTAATAAAAATACCCTAATGAAAGAGGAAACTAAAAATATAATATATAATGCATATTGGGTCATATTAGAAGATAACAAACTAATATGGCTAACTACCCTAACTACCTTTATTCATTCCATTATAATCACCGGGTATATCATATGGCAAATATATATTTTTTTAAATGGTGCTAACTTAAATGAAAGCTTTGCAATAGCTGGGCTTTTTTTGCAATACATAAAATCTCTTACCCAATCACCTGGGCGAATTACATTTTTAATCATATGAGGAATTGTAGCACTAATATTTTATCTCTTACTTCCTCCTATAGGATATTCCAGCATAATTTATCGGCTAAGCGGCAAGACGTCAAATAGTATATCTTCAAGCATATGAAAATGAGTACTGAAGTTTTTCCCAATGTTTGAATATTTTTGAATGATTTCTTTACTATCTCCTTTTTTAATATTTATTACTGCATCTAGACTTTATTTTATGCATATCTTAAACCAACCTCTGGTAATAACCATACTTATAATTTGGAGTCTGTTATCAATAGGAACCTCTTTTTTCTTAGCCTATACCCCTTTTATCATCGTACTAGAAAACAAGCCTGTATTAACTGCTATCAGAGAAAGTGCTCAGCTTGCTATAATGAACGTAAAAACTACTGCTAAATTTTTGATTTTAAAATATTTTTTAGCGGTAAGATTTATTACAAATATAATATTACTTTTAGGAGTGCCAATGAGTATAGCCTATTTTGCATTTAAAACTTGAGCTCAGACAAACGTAATTCACAATATTTTACTATGGCTATTTGCACTAGTATTTGTTTTAATAGCTTACATAAATGGAATTATAGAAGCATTCTTTTTGGCATACTGGTATACTATCTACAAATACATCAAATGAATAGTAGAATAGGTTACTTGTTTTCAAACTCCAATACTATTGGAATCCCTTTTAGATCATAGGCCTCTCTCAAAGTTTTTTCTATCCATCTTTTAAAAGCTGTAGTGACTCGATCCTTACGATTCACAAAAATCTTGAAAGTAGGAGGTGCTTCTCATACTTGGGTTATATATCATATCTTAACTATTTTATTTTTGGGGAATGTAGGCGGAGATGTTAGATATTTTTGTCTTAAAAGTTTATTAAGCTCATGTGTGGGAATATGCCTAAGATATTTATGTTGCAGCTCTTTTGTTAGTTCTAATAATTTATGCAGGTTCTTTCCAGTTTTGGCAGAAACAGTTAAAAGAGGCAGAACTGCAGGGAAATTACCTAGCTCTCTTATCTTGGACTTAATATCTCCCTCAAATGCATCATATTTGTTGAACACGATAATAGTTGGCAACTTGTAATTATCAAAGACTTCCTTTAATAACGTTAAATCCCTATGCGTCACTCACTCTAGAAGATCTATTAATACAGCAACCACAGGTTTTACATAATGAAGCATTTTTTGAAGTTTGTCTAAGGCTATTTTCTCAAGACCACTAATTTTTCCTCTTCTTCTCACTCACATTAAATCAAACAATTGAAATCTATTTCCTTTGTAGTGTATCTCCCATTTGTTGTAATCCAATGTAGTGCCAGCTTTTTCAGAAACTTCTGCCACATTTTCTCCAACAAGCCTGTTAAATAGGGTTGATTTTCAAACATTCGGCCTACCCATTATGGCTAAGTAAATATACTCATCCTCTTCATCACGGCTAGAAGTGTTTTTCTCAAAATATTTGGAAACTTGATGATTAACCCAATCTTTAATCTCGTTTATACCATTTCACGTTTTGAGTGATAATGGTTTAATATTTTCAAAACCTAATCAAAAAAAATCTGCAGCAACAAGATCAAATTTATAAAAATCTTTACCATCTAACTTATTTACCACTAAAAGTGTTTTATCTTTTTTCCCCGCTTTATGAATAAAAGCAGCTATTTTCTGATCAACAGAGCTTAGTCATGATTTGCCATCAACAACAAATATTAAAAGATCAGATCACTTTATAATTTCCTCAATATTTTGCAGTTCATCTTCAGGCTTAAGCCCCGGAGTATCCAAAAAAAACACCGATTTACCCTCTATATTTTTTTTCTCATACAATATATCCCTTGTAGTACCCTCAACTTCAGTAACTATAGCCCTATGAGTTCAAATTAACTTGTTAAATAGGGTTGATTTTCAAACATTCGGCCTACCTACTATACCTATTTTTATCATAATACTATTTTACAACTTTAAAATATTAATTTCTTATTCAACTATATTCTATAAGGAACTGAGCAGTTTTTTTAAATATCTCCCCCGCAGTGCTGACTCACCATTGAGTTGTTCTAGGACGCCTAACTTGAACAACAACAACATACTTGAGATTATTTTTAGTTACTATACCAACAAAAGATCATATAGTTCGCCCCTCTCCTGATTGATATTTACCCTTAAATGCTATTTGTGTGGTACCAGTCTTACCTCCCAATGAATAGCCAGGGATTTTTAGCTTTCTAAGATCTCCATTTTGCATTACCTGATATAAAGCATCTTTTATTTTTTCAGATGTAGATTTCCTAAATATCCTTTCCCCTTTTTTAGGGACATATTCTACACATCCACGCTCATCTTTGTAACATATTTTACTAACAATAGTAGGCTGAATCTTATAACCTCAATTCACTAATGTAGCATAAGCACTGGCCATCTGCAAAGGAGTTGCCAAAATTCCCTGCCCAAAAGAGTTATTGAATAACCTAGCCTTTGAAAGCTCCCCAACATTTGGCAACTGTCATGATTTTTCACCAGCTAGCTGAATGCCAGTTTTTTGTCCAAATCCCAATCTCTGTAAATAATTATAAAACCCCCATTTAGTTATTTTTTGAACTATCTTGATCATTCACACGTTACAAGATCGCTGCAAAGCATGCAAATAAGAATTAGTTCATTTACACTGCTCATGAACGTTTTTGATAGTATAAGGACCAACTTTAGCATATCCTTTGTCATAATAACGATCATATAAATCTATAGCGTCAATATCCAATCCTATTGCAGTAGTAATTGTTTTAAAAGTACTACCTGGCTCATATTCAACAGAAATATTCCTATCCAAAAAAACGAAGGGACCAAAAATATTTTGATATACATACTTTTTTAAAAAAGGATCCTTTCTTTGAGCATAAGTTGCCTTTTTAAGAACACTACCAGTATATACTAGCACCGGAATGTCTATATAACTATCATCTTCTACTAAAAATTCTAAGTCTCCACTTAACGGAACTATCTTGTAAACATCTTTGTAAAAATTCCCATCAAAAGAAGGATAATTAACATCGGCAACTACTTTGCCATTTGCGGGGTCAAGCACTAAAATAGATACACTATCTGCTTTAAATTTTGAGAAGTATTCTCTTGCTATCTTTTCTAACTCTCTTTGTATCGTATAATCCAATGTCAAATAAATGTCCGCCCCATTTACAGGCGACTGTATTTCCAAAGACGTGGTACCAACTGCACCGATCCAGGGTGTAGATAGCCCTGCAACTTTCCCCTTTCTTCACTGCAATAGATCATCAAAATAAGCTTCCACCCCATAAAAAGCCCTACCCTCTCCATCCAAAAACCCTATAACATTGGAAGCAAACTCTCAAAGTGGATAAAATCTTTTTAAATTCTCTTCTAGTCACAATCAATGTAGCAATGGAACACCATCTACGTACTCATTTGAATAATCTTTTTTTAGTTTTCTAATTTTCTTGGCTATATCTGCATTAATATTTTTCAAAAGCTTTATATACCTTATATCTTGAGACAAAAGGGCATTTTTAACCATTTTTAGAGAAACATCCGTATATCCATATTTTTGAAAAAGATTATAAATATGTTGAGATATCTGTTCCACATCTCAATCAACTTTGAAAGGATTTATATAAACATAATAATTATTTTTTACCTCAACAAATCAGCTTTGCTTCAAAGAATTCAATAAATTTTGATCGTCTACAAATGCCAAATAATTGAGATCCCTTTTGCCTATTTTAATTAGATCTTCTAGCCTTTTGGAAATCAATGTATAAGCAAAACCCGTATTAAACTCTTGTAAAAATTTATTTATCACATCTTCTCATATTATTCCTTCCTGTGCTGTAGCCTCATTTTCATAAGGCAATATCTGGGCTCTGGTAAAATCCTCCAAATTTAAGATACACTCTTTGGAAGAAATATCCAATCAATACTCATCCTTTTGACACAAAGCTTCATAGACTAAAGGGGTGATTATTTTAATAAGCCTTTTTTTATCCTTTACAAAATATGGATCCACAAAAAGATCAAAGACTTTGATATTTTCTGTTAATGATATATCTTTTCAAGCTTTATCCTGGATATAAATCTTACCTCTTTCTGCTTGCAAAAAAGATTGCCTATAATGTTGATTTATCAGCTGCAAACGGTATTCTTTAGCGTTTATAATCTGAAAAGAAAATAATCTTACAATCAAAACCAAGAACAAAAAAGAAAGCAAACTAAGTACTTTATATTCTTTTAAAGCTAAGTACTTACTGATATCCAGATTTTTTATAAACTTTTTAACACCATTCTTTAATGCTTTAGCATGATCAAACCTTATTGAAAGTTTCATTTTATTATAATTTTAATGTATTGCTAATAACAAGGAGTAAATATACATCCTGAAAAAGATTCTTGTTTATTGTCCGCCCACTTTTGACAAGATGTTCATCAACTAAATTGCAAACAAGGCACTCAAACAACTCCATAACTTCTAAAATCAGCGCTTATTTTGTAAAACTCTTTACACTTACCACCCTTACAATAAAACAACTTGTACACATAGTTAAATCTATCTCAACTACTACAATCGCAATATATTTTTCAGTTTAGAGCATCTTGATAGTTAATACCTATTGGAGCCTCTTTACCTCATGAGATAACTCCTATTTTTACTCGATAACCATTTCAGTAACAATTATTATCCCCTCCATAATTAAAACCTGTAGTTAACATCTCATCTACTAATATGGGAGTATCTCAACTATATATCCAATACTGAAATCATGTAGGATAAAATTCTATCCAGTGAGATGTGGGATAAATCCATTGATTGTTTATAAATACTCATTTTTGCAATAATGCTCAGTTTACAATTGAAGATAGTTTGGAAGAAACTTCATTAGCACATGTTTGGGCTTTGATAAAGTCTCTATCCACACCTTTCCAAAAATTTGCAAAGGCTGTTAAAAGCAAACCAACAATAATGACCACTATAGTAAGCTCTAACAATGTTAACCCCTTTTTGTATTTTATCATAATTAACACTATGTTTTTATTTAACTAATGGCCTAACAATATAAGTATAGTTTGGAATGGTCGGATCTTTTAAGATAATAGGTCTCTCATTGTCTACAATGTTTAAATCTATTATTTCCCCTTCTACCTCTCTTAGAAAGTCTAAAATTTGCTTACCATTGACACCAAATTCTATATTTTGACCATCAACAATTGCTTTAAGGGTTGTCTTAACCTCTCCCATATCAGTCTCTCAAGAGCTAACCACTACTTTGTCCACGTCTCATTTTACATCTACAAAATAATTTAATCATTTGGTCAAAATAACAACTTTTTTAATAGCTTTCTCTAGCCCTGATGGTGCTACCTTGATAGTAGCATTAAACTTTGTAGGCATAATGTTTTCATTTTCATAATCAGGGAAATTCCCTTCTATTAGTACTGACGAAGCATAAATTTTCTTGTTACCGGGCAACAATACCTCAATACCAACAAAAGATTCGGTAATATCCACTTTAACCTCTTCTACATCCTTTGAGATCCCAAATTCTATAGCTTTAGTAAGTTCTCATATGTTCATCTTTGGCACAATTACACTGAAAGGTTGAGAATCTGAATCTATCTCGACCCTATAATCAGCAAGCCTCAAAGCATCTGTCCCAGCGAATATCAAATAATTTTTGGAGTCCTCTTTTTTTAATCTTATTAAAATACCAGTTAAAACAGCTGTCAGGCTTCTATCACTGACTGCAAACTCCACTTTTTTTACTCCTTCTACAAAATAAGATGCCGGTAAAGAAATACTTTGTTGGGGATCAATTTCAGGTATGGCAACATATTCGCCAGCAGGTATACCCTTAATTTGGATAGTGTCTCCATTGGATTTAAGACTAAACATTGATTTACCCTCATCAGCCTCCATTTGTAAGTCGCCATCATCGAGTGTTTTCAAAAACTCACCCAAAGTCCTTGCATTTACAGTCATTGCTCCTTCCATTTGAACATCTGCAGGAAAAGCGAACTCTATATACTTACTCATATCTGTTCCCCTAACGATCACGAAATCTTCTTGTGCCTTAAGATATATATTTTCTAATACAGGGAGAGTAGTGTTTCTAGATACATATCTTGACACCAAATCTATCACTTCTTCGAACTCTTTTTTTGCAACTTTAAACTCCATAGTTTTTAAAAATTAAAATATAAAGATTATTTACCAAAGTTACGATATCTTACCACCTGCTCAAACCAACTTAAAGCTTCTTTAAATTCCTTTACTCCAAACTCTGGCATCATTTGAGGAGCAAAATAGAGTTCCGCATATCCTATCCACCAGAGCATAAATCATGATAGCCTTCTAGCCAAATGACCTTTGGTTCTAATAACCAAGTCTACCTGTGGTAAATGGGCAAAGTCCAAATATTTTTTTGTCAAGAGATCTTCAATCTCCCCTGAAGATAGTTTATCTATCTCCTTCCTTTTAGCTAGCCTTTTTACTCCCCTTGCAATCTCATCCCTTCATCCATAATTGATAGCTACCACTAGTCGTTTATTACTTTCTTCAAAGGAAAACTCTTTTTCCAGGCTTTTAAAATGCTTGATCAATTCTTTAGGGAGTCATTCTTCAGAACCTACTCGTTTAAAATTAATTTTTTTTGCCTTCATAAGCTTTCTTTGCTCATTACCAACATCTCAAAACAACCTAAACAAAAACTGCTTTTCAATATCATTTCTATTTTTCATATTCTCTGTACTAAGCCCCCAAACAGTAATCACATCTATTGGTGTCCTTTTAAAGACATATTCAATGATCTCAGCCACTCTTTTCTCGCCTTCTAAAGTTCATTCCACAGGATTTGAATATCCCTTAGATTTTGCCCATGTTCTATTTCAATCTGGGATTATAGCAACATGCCTTGGGTATTTTTTCATGGAATTAATCTTAGCCTAATTTTAAATCCTCATAATATTCTTTGAAATAATTTCTACATTTTTTCAAGATTATCTCTACCTTTTCAGAATCAGCCAGAATTTTTTTGCCAAGTTTTAATCTTAAGGAGAAGTATCAATCATACTCAAATTGTTTAAACTTTTTTAAGATAGTAGGCAATTTCAAAGACCCCTCCCCTAAAGGTAAATACTTTTTTCAACTTCTATCTCTATCAGATAGATAAGTTACTACAACATATGGTAGGAAATTACCCAACTTTTTTAAAAGAGACATCTCTAAAACCTCTTCTTTGAGATGCACTAATTCTAAAGCTAGATATGCTTTGTATTTTTTAACTATATCTGCTATATTTACAAAACTATAACCTGGCAAGATGGGAAGCAAAGTTAAACTCGATTCCATATCTCAATTCACTATAGCAAACTTTATATTAGAAGCTACTTTTTTGTATGCTGGAAGATTATCCTTGATGAATTTAAAAGTTTTGACATCTAAATACCTGGGCGGATTTATAACTATAGTATCCACTCCTAATTTAGTAGCCAAGTCAACAGCTTTATTAAGCTCCAGACGGTTAACTTTCCCAGAAACTTGGATAATCTTGACAGGAAGCTCATACTCTTTTACCAATCATTGTACATAATCTGCATTCCAAGCATCAAAATTTTTCCACATAGACAAATCCAATCAATCAAAACCAACCTTTTTTGCAAGAGAAAATATAAAATCCAAACCATATCCCTCCAAAGTATCCGAACTTAACAAAAACTTACCTTGATTAGATTTAGCTACTGATCTTCTTCTTGGGTTCATGAAATACAAAAAACATATTAATTAAATAAATCTTTTTGATATTAGTCATTTGCTGTTATTTTTCAAATTTTTTTAGCACCTGGGTTTTGTAGTTTCCCTTTTGAGTCTCCAATCGAGAAAAATCACCATCAGCCGCCTTTATTAAGAACTCCAACTCTCTAGGCCGCAAAGTCCAGTCTGGTGTCTCTACTATAACAGGAATATTATTTTTTGCAGCTCGGTGCCAAACTTTTAAGAGCCTCTCCCATCATATAAAACCATATCACAAATTAGCGTGTCTATCCAATCTACTTCACAATGGAACTTTTGAATCATTAAGATGAATTGCTTTTATGTTATTAACTCCTATAGCTTCATCCAACATTGATAAAATTTCTTCCCATTTTCAAATATCCCGTCCTGCTCATCGCAAATGTGCTGTATCAACACAATATCAAATAGGCAATTCTCTCATATATTCCTTATGAAATTTTTTCAATTGCTCAAAATCCCATCCTATTTCGCTACCTTGTCAAGCTGTATTTTCTCGAAGAAATTGTACAGAAGTACTATGTTTATTTGCTTCAGTTAATACCAGTTCAAGATTTCTTTTCATGTTTTCCATTACCTCTTTTTCCGACCTTTTTCAAGCTGACTTCCCCAAGTGAGTATTAACAAAGTCAAAACCTAATTTATCTCAAAAATACAAATCAAACAAAACAGCATTTCTATCCTTAACAGCCTCCTGAGGAGGTTTTCACAAGTTCACCAGATAAATACTATGAACAATTCCCCCTTGAATATTGTTTAGCCTTCTAGCAGAAGTGCCCATTTCAAAGGCCTCAGAAGAATATTGGGGGATAGTCCAATTCCTAGGAGACTTTGAAAATACTTGTAGAGTATTAGCTCCTATCTTTTGTGCCTCCAAAAAAGGCTGCTCCAACCCTCAGCTAATGCTAGTATGAAAACCTATTTGCATAATTTTTAATATTTAACAGCTAAAATATATTCTCCTACCTTAGTGCCATTTTCTTCAACTCTTTTGAACTGTACATCAAATCCAGCATTAATCAAAAAAGATTTAACATGCTGATATCCCCACCCTATATTCTCAATTATAAACTTCTCTCCTCCAACCTTGTGCTCCAAAGGCTTTTTTTCAACATGATGAAAAACTAAAAACCTGCCTCCTGGCTTTAAAATTCTATGAACTTCCCTTACTAGCATACCTAAATTTTGAACATGTAACAAAACAAAAAAAGCCACAACCAAATCAAACGTTTCATTCTCAAAAGGCAATTGGTCATTAAGATCACACTCTACTTTTTTAGCCAAAGCTGGACATTGCTTAAGCATAGATGAAGAAATATCACAAGCAACGTAATCTATTTTACCTAAAACCTTCATTAAAATTGGATAAAGCCTACAATTTCAACTTCAAATATCCAAAACTTTCAGTTCTTTCTCATATCACGACAAATCAAGAAGATCAACAAAATCTAGACCATGCCATTTTTCAAGGGTCTTATGAAAATTTTTATATTTTTTAGCTAACTTATCATAACCTTGTTTTGGGGGATATTTTTTCATTTTTAAAATTCATTATTTTACAAAATCTACAAATTCCATCAGAAGAATTCGTAAGATATCAACACTTTTTGCAAAATTTAGCTTCTCATTTACTTACTAAGTTATCAAAGTTCAAAGTTTTTCTCAAAGACTTCATAAAATGATAAGAATAATTATATTTTTTTTCCAAATCTTTTACATACGTTTCAAATATATTATGAGTGGATTTTTTATCATTCAAAGGACAGCTTATGCTGGAAGAAACATAATTTATTCATTTTAGAGAACAATATAGCTCATTGTCTTCCTCTTCTAACCGAAACTGCGGTTTCAATTTGCCAACAAGCTTTAAATCCTTGTTTCAAGGAAGCCAATAACTAGCAACATTTAAAACCTCATCATATTTGGACGCTACAATATTAAGATTAGCAAATATTACCAAATCTGTAAGATTGTGTCATGTAAGGATTATATCAAAATTATTTTCTCGGGCAAACCTATTCATAACATATCTTTTTGAAGTACCGCATACTGAACAGGCTTTTCACCATTTAGCTGCTAGCTCAGGTACAGAGTGCCCATATTCTCTCTCTAAATCTACTACACTGATTTTTATGCTATGCTTATTTGCTATTTCCATTATAGATTCATAAGCACTTCTACAAAACTTATTGAACCCTCTACCAATCTCCTCATCTACAACTCCAAACCCACTTTGAATGCTACATGCATCGCCTACTCACAATTTTATAAAAAGTCACTCCAGATAATAACCATAATGTGGCTTAAGTTCTGCCATAACATCTAGGAGTGCTTGAGAATCCTTACCTCAACTTACCGCCACCAAAAGCCTTTTATCCTTCAAATCAAACTTATCCAACACCCTCTTAACTCTATTAAGATAATAAGTCAAAAAGTGCTCTTTACACATCCAAAATCAGTGCTTGAAAACTATAGCCTCTTTTTTACAATGTCTGCATCTAGGCATTTGAAATATGAAATTAAACTAAAGCCCTCTAAAATATACTTCTTTATTAGTATAAATCAATTTAATGCATCCTATGTTCAAACAACAACTAAATCAACTAGCAAACACTTTCTTGGAAAAAAATTCTCAAATCAATTTGTCAGCCATCAGAGATTTGGAGTGAATAAAAATCAAACACATTAATGATTCGCTGGAGTTAAATAAAATTTTGAAAATCCCTGAAGGAGCTAAAGTACTAGACATATGAACCTGATGAGGTTTCCCACTTTTGCCCTTAGCAATTACCAACCCAAAGGCTGATTTCACATGAATTGACTCAAGAAGAAAAAAAATACAAGCAATACAAGAGATGATAAACAATTTATGACTTCGCAATATCAGACTAGTTCGATGAAGAATAGAGGAACATAAGGGCAACTATGATATCATAACTGCTAGAGCTGTGAGTTATATTGATAATTTACTTAAGCGAACAAAATACTTAATTAAAAAGTGAGGGATACTAGCATTTTATAAACAATATTCATCTCAAGAATACAAAGATATGGAAAAGTTATTGCCTAGGTACAAGCTAAAGCTACTAAAAATTCATCACTATAAACTTTTCAACGATGATATTGAGAGGATAATATACTTGCTTCAAAAAAAGTAAAAAGTATATTTTAAGCACTTTTTATATATAAACTATTTTGGCAAAATGCAGACTAGCGAATTGATAAAGTTTTTAAACAAGCTTTTGTATATGAACTATTTTAAAGATACATCTAAAAATGGGCTTCAGGTATCTACCCCTAAAAGAGAAATCAAAAAATTAGGCTACGCTACGGATGCCACTTCTTATATTTTTGATCTGGCTATTGAAAACAAAATTGATCTATTGTTAACCCATCATGGCCTATTTTGGTGATATGATACACCCATTACTAATGTTCATTACGAAAGAATTTCAAAACTTATTAAAAACGACATAGGATTATTTGCTGTTCACCTGCCATTGGATGCACATCCAGTTGTATGAAATAACATATGACTTACTATAGGATTAATAAATACTGTTTTGCCCTCTTATGATTCTACATTAATATTAAAATCACTAGAAACGAAGGTAGAAGAAGTCTTGCAGGCTCCAAACGCTACAGTAATATTTGAAGATGAGGTATTATCCCTTAAAAAATTTTGAAATTACTGATGAACATCTATAGGATATGGTATAAAATTCAAGCAAAACAAATTTCATATTTCGCAAATTATTGATTTTACTAAAGCTTTACAATTACAAAAACAATTTTTTAACTTTTGACAACATGAAACATTTGATAGCATCTCCATCATAAGTTGAGGTGGAGGGGCTGCATTACAAGAAGCAAAAGAATCAGGCTATGACATATTTTTAACCTGAGAAATGGCACATTGGCAGATAACTCTAGCCAAGGAGATTAAACAATCTGTTTTGTTGGGCGGACATCGGCATACAGAAAAAATAGGCCCTAAATTACTAGCAAACTATATTGCAAAAAAATTTGAGGATGTTGAAATAATTTTTTTAGATGAGGCTTATTAGTTACTTACATCTTGTAAATCTTAGGATTTCTTCTTTAAACTTGTTTATATCTCAGCTTTTAAGTCTACCTTTGGGAATAACAATCACCTTTGTTGAGGAAACATAAACAAACAAAAACTTAGGAGTTTCATATACTTTGTACAAATATGCTAACTCGAATTTGCTTTCTCATTTAACGGTTTTAACATTCAAAGAATCTCCTACAATGGTTATCTCTATATCTCCTTCAAAAAGGCCAGCGGTTTGCCACTGTTTTTTAATCTTATCTCTTTTGTGCCAAAACATATAGTCAACTCATTTCCAATAAAGCCACAATCATATCACAATCAGAAATAAAACAACAATCATATCACCTACTGTCTTATTCGTATCTACAAACCAAATCCATAAAAGCACGAAAGGAATTATTAATCCACCCAAAAATTTAGTTCTTAAATAATTTCTATCATATTTTATAGTATGAGAGATAAAGTCAGTTATATCATCTGGCCTAAGTTCAAATTTAATAGAAGTCATTTAGAGATATTTAAATCAAATTAAACGATGAGAAAAATAAAACTTATTCACCTTTTTCAAATGGCGTCACTAGATAGTTAATAAGATTACCTTTGTATTCGTCTTTTATCTCTGATGGTTTCTTTAATGCTATATAAAAAAGTGTGAAATATACACTCTTGGTAAATATAACTATAGTTTTTAGGATCCCATCTAAAACAGCCAATACTCCTATTCCTATCAAAATTGCTGGAATATACAAAGAGATACTTTGTGAGATAGTAACTACCAGTGGGCCATTTTTAATTAATACTCCCAAGCCATATGATATTATTCCAAAAAGCAACATAATCAGCATATAGACAGGTATTAATATTCTTGAAATGCCACTGCCTATAAAGTCTATTCACAAAACTCCTACCAAGGTAGCAGGAATATTGTTTTTTACCTCTTTTAAATCATCTATAGCTTTTTTAAGGGTTTTTTTTCAAACTACTATAGCTGGTAATAAAAAATTAGAAGCAAGGTCAGCCACCTCGCCAAGAACTCATATAAATATACTCAGCACAAAATCCTTTATACTAGTTGATTTATTGTTAGAAGTATTGCCCTTTAGCAAAAGCGAATTAGCCATATCAATAATTCATATAAGTCTTATATCTTTTTTAAGATTAGAAATGAGTTCGTGACAATTATTTTTTTGAATTAAAATCTCATTTTCACTTTCACAGCTAATTAAAGCTCTTTTGTAGGAAAAAAAGAAATAGCCATAGACTCCCATAATTACAACTGCTATTAACAATCGTCCTATTATGCTAGACATCCACTTAAGCGAGATTCCCAGACCCAAAAGTATAAAACTGCTTCACAAAACAAAAACCAGAAACCTCATCAACAAGTTATAAGACAACATCAACTTAAAGTTTTTCTGGATAGCTTTATTATTCTTGAATAGCTCCCACGTTAGCTTAAAGATCCCCAAAATATCCCTAAATCTTGGCTTTAACCTGGGAGTTGTTTTAGAGATCTTACTAGAAAGATTAGATAATAAGTCATTATTAGTCATGCTTTTTTATTTTTAAAATAAAATTACTACTTTGCTGATTATAATAAATTTATCGAGTTAATGCAAACTTTTATCAAATATTAAAAACTCGCCCCAAAGGGCGAGCTAATACTCAAGATAGGTATAAAAACTATTGTTTAGAAGGAGCTATAAGAAGATAAATAAACAATAGCAAATTAACAAATGGAACAAAATATAATACTACAAACCAAGGGCTAAGTCCTGCATCTCTTAATCTTTTAATAGTGATCACGACACTTATATAAAACATTAGTAAGGAAAAAACCAACATTACCAACCCCATAACACCTCCTGCCATTACTGTACTTGATGCCATACCTCCTTTGTTAGCAGAAAGAATTATACCACCTCCAGCCAAAAACATTAGCAAGATCCCAAAAACCAAAAGTCATAGATTTATCAAAAAAAACTGCATTCTATCAATCCTCCCTTCTGGAGAGAAAATTAATTGCATCCAATTTTGCTTTTTGTCCATCAGTAGTATATTAAAAAATAAACACGCATATAATATAAGATTTTACAATCCCAAAACAACTAATTATCAGTTAGCTTCTCATCTTCAAATAACACAAAAAGCAACTTCATCCTCAGATAATCCAAAGTTGCCTTTACAGTCTTGTTCTTCATCAGATCTTTATCTGCCAATAGTTTATCTATCTTTTTAATTACATTTGAAATAGCTACTCTTCTTTCATCTGAAGATAATGATGCAAATTTTTGAGTTACGATATTATCTATCAAGACCCTGTATTTATATGGAACATCAAGCCCATAAAGCTCTCTCCTAAGCTCATATATTTTTAGACCTAGATCTTGCTCAGGAACTAATCTTGCTTTAACTATCCATCTATGAGCAATTCCTCAAATTGGAGTACAAGTAAGCAAAGTTAAATTAGGCTCTTGCGTTGGTTTCAGAACTTCAACATCATAAGGACTTGTCTCATAGGAACGTGTAACTGTGTACCTATATCTTTTATAATTATCTCATACCTTTTTATAAATTCGAACTTCTTCTCATGGGTCCAATTCTATTATTTTTTGAAAATGTGTCTTATATCTTCACGGATCGTTTTTCCAGTAACTGGAATGTCCGAATATCACCACATTGCCAGCCTTCCCAACATACTCATCTGTTGTCGGATAATACATAGCACCATTTCTCAAATATTTGTTTATATCTATTTGCTCTCCTGAAGTCATTTTTTCAAAGTCAGATGATCAAACAGGAACTTTTATTATCGGCATCACCAATCAATTACTTGGTATCACAATATAACTATCTTTTGTCTGATCTTTTTGAGGCAAAACCTGTTTCCGATATTCAAGATTATCTATATATGTTCATTTTAATCTAAACGTAGACTCATCAGGCAAATCTACCTCGATTGTAGGCACCCTCCTTATATATGTTCTTTGAAGAATAGGCGTTCAAGTTTGAGGCAATATATTCGGCAAAACAAATCACAAATGTGGAGCTGATCGTTGATTTTCTAGTTCATTAAGATGTTTTCTTTGATCTAATATTAACTTAAAGTCAGCTTCAAGTTCCTCTAAATACTGATCTAAAGTTTGTGTAGCCGCATTTTCATCCCCCTCATCATCAGGAGTATCGGCTTCTTCGGTAACAGATTCCTCTGAGGAAGCCGGAGCATCGCATTTCCCATCATACAAATCACCTGATTTATCCTCACCTAGGCAATAGTCTATAGGCTTATAATACCCTCCATAAGCTCACTCAGGAGGTGTATACACAGCTATGGTAGATAAAACAAAGGGGCTAAAGTGGCTAGTTTCACAACTAACAAGGTTTGCTTGAACATCTACTTGACAATTATCCAAAGGAATCCAACGAGAAAGTGAATCATCATACCTAAAGATTTCCAATTCATCTTCTTTTAGTCAATTTATTTCACTATCTGAATAATGAATCAATATATCAAGATTTTTATCAAATATATGTATTTTTTCATCCTCCTTACAATAAGCACTAAATTCATAGGTTCTAATTACCTCGGGTTTACTCGGAGTGCCTAGAGACCCAACAACAACATCCTTTTGCAACTGTTTTAATTGGAAAAAAGTTCAGGTCCCTCCGCAACTACCTGTTCAAATATCAAAATATCCTACAGGAACTTGTATCTGCACCATATCTTCTCAACTTCCCAAAATCAAACTTCAACTGCCCATAGCTCAACTCCAGGTATAAACAACATCCGATATTTGATCATCCATAACTTGAGAGTTTCCTGGACATCATTTAGTAATAAAAGTATATGCTCAATCTCTAGCTTCATTAAGTGCTACATCCCTGGAAACAACTTCAAAAAAATATCTGGTACATGAGAGTAGTCACGTCAAAACTACTGTATGTCACGTGCTTCTATTATCGATATTAAATTCTGGGGTTGATCTACCTAAATTAGGAGTTAATCAATAACTAATCTGAGAAGTAGCATCTTGAGTAGTAAGCCATCTAATAATAGCTCCTGTTAGTTGTGGCTCTATATTGATACTTCAAGATACTATAGCCACAGCAGGCATAACATTCACAATCCTATATATAGGATCAGCAGCATTTCAATTAGAATCAAATCAGCTATATCGAATAATATAACTGCCAGGGGTCTGATTATCAACAGTACCAGAAGAGACAACATTACAAGTTCAATCATGTTCATCATAACAACTAGCTCCTGGATCTACAAAGTTTTGTCATTGGATAATATCTATAACCCCACTTCAATTCAAAGTCAAAATAGGCTTTTTATCTACCTCGACCTGAATTATTCCAAAAGAACATTTAGAGGCACAATGACTGTCACATACCTGTATTCAAACCTCATATATCGCATCACCATTTGCATCAGTAGGGTTGTCACCGTCTTGACCTGTTAAAAAACTCAACAATCAGGTTGAACTAAGTTGAAACTTATCAACATCCGCCCCTCAAGACAAAGTATAGGTTAATTCATTGGGAATAGTTAAAGTTCAAGATGACGAAGAAAACACTAAAAATCAAACAACTTCTGTAGTATGCCATCTATCGGCTCAGGGACCATCCTCATCTATTACAGCAGGGAAGTATCAAGTGGTTGCTATTCATCAAGAGTGAAACTGAGCAAATCCCCCATCTCATCAATCTTCTCAAAGTTGAGAGGTGAAAAAAGTCTGTGGGACCGAATTAAAGGGAGAGGTGTAATTAACGTTTGAACCAGAAGCACTACTTCATCAAACCACATCGGCACTCTGCCCAGCATCAATCTCGATACCATTGACAACATAATGCCCTGGCTCTACAGCTAAGTAATCAATTGTTTCTCATCAATGGACATTGGAAGCCCGACTTCTCTGTAAAAATACAGACATCTGTGATATTGTTGGTTCACTTGCTCTATTGTTATCATTGCCATTAACGGAAGAAGCTACCCAAGAAGGATCATTATTACTGGTAACCATATGAATAACAGCAGGATTATTTACAAAATTTGGAGTAAAGTATACTGGGGTTCCATTATCAATTTGATCAGTTCTTGAGTATACAAAATCAGTATATATACTTCCTGCTTGAATATGAATAGGCCCAATATCGTAAGCTCAGGACTCAACAACCGCATACGCTACATAAGTGGAAGCAGGTGGATTACTATCATAATTGTCTACTTTCAATGTAAAGCCTGTAGAATTTTTGTTCCAAGCTCTAGGTGTTCTTTGAATTTCTGCGTCATTTTTACCTCTTATAGTAGCGATCACTATAGGGTTACACATTTGAGAATGAGAAATAAGCTGAGGCGTATTTCAGGATAAATAGACATTTCAAAACTCCAATACTACATTATCATCGTCAATAGCTATATTATTACTTATAAAAGTTTCTCCTTTATTAACGAAATAATAGTTGGTTGTAAACGTAGGAGGCTCATTTAAATGAGTAATTGGTGAGGTAGCATAAACCTGATTTAAAAAAATAGAATGAAAATTGGAAAACAAAACCATCACGGCCATTAAGGCAATGACTCATCTCCTCATTCTTTATATATTTAACAAAGCTAAATAATATAGAGTAATGATAGGTATTTACCTAGATTTTTCAAAGATTTTTAAAGCTAAATAAGTTGACAACACAGATCGCTATTAGTGTATTATGTTTTAAAAGATTAAAAAAACCCCGCCATGATTGACGGGGTTACTTCATCAAATCTTAGAAAACCTACATCATACCACCCATTCCTCACATATCAGGCATACCACCACCTGTGGACTCCTTTTTGTCCTCAGGCTTATCTGTAACTACTGCATCTGTTGTCAAAGTCATAGCAGCAGCACTAACAGCATTTTGCAATGCCACTCTAACTACCTTTGCGGGATCGATCACTCCCATTTTTAACAAATCTCCATATTCTCCTGTTTTGGCGTTAAATCAATAATTAAAATCACTATTTTCTTTGACTTTTTCTACGACCAAATCACCTTTGTAACCTGCATTATCAGCAATCTGTTTAGCTGGATACTCAATAGCTGCCTTTACTATTTCTAGTCCTATCTTTTCGTCTTCTTCATCAACTTTTACATTATCCAAAACATCTTGCAATTTTAACAAAGCAGTACCACCTCCTGGAACAATTCCTTCCTCTACTGCTGCCCTTGTTGCATTAAGAGCATCTTCAATTTTTGCTTTTTTGTTTTTTAGTTCCATTTCAGTTGCAGCACCAACTTTGATAACTGCAACACCTCCTACCAACCTCGCCAATCTTTCTTGCAGCTTTTCTCTATCATAATCAGAAGTTGTTTTTTCAAGTGCTGCTCTAATTTCTTCAGCCCTTTTTTCTATCTCACTTTCATCACCCTTACCTCATACTATTGTGGTTTTGTCCTTATCAGCTATTACTTTATCAGCTTTACCTAACATATCTACTGTAGCATTTTCTAGTTTTAATCCTAGTTCTTCACTTATTACAGTTCCTCCTGTAACCACTGCTATATCCCTCAACATTTCCTTCTTCCTATCTCCAAATCCAGGTGCTTTAACCGCAAGAACATTTAATACTCCTCTAAGTTTATTCAATACCAAAGTTGCCAAAGCTTCTCACTCAACATCATCTGCAATGATAACAATATCCTTTTTACCACTTGCGGCTATTTGCTCAAGAATAGGTAGAAGTTCTTTTATAGAGCTAATCTTTTTATCTGTAATTAAGATATATGGTTTCTCTACTACAGCTTCCATTCTACTTGGATCTGTGATGAAATATGGAGATATGTATCCTTGATCAAATTGCATACCTTTAACTAGCTCTTTTTCTAGTCCTATAGATTTTCCTTCTTCAACTGTTACAACCCCATCTTTTCCAACTTCCTCCATAATTTCAGCTATGAGCTTACCTACCTCAGGATCTTGAGAAGAGATAGTAGCAACTTGTTCTATCTCTTCTTTAGTTTCAACTTTTTTAGATTTTTTGCTAAGTTCTTCGACTATGGCATCAACCGCCTTGTGCAAACCTCTTCATAACGCAAAAGGATTAACACCAGCTCTTACAAATTTCAATCCTTCCTTGGTAATGCTATCAACTAGTACTACAGTCGTTGTTGTTCCATCACCTGCAGCATCGTTAGTCTTGCTAGCAGCTTCTTTGACTAGCTCAGCACCTATATTTTCAAACTTATCTTCCAACTCAATCTCTTTGGCTACAGTAACACCATCATTTGTAACTTGTGGTGCCCCAAAGGACCTTTCTAAAATAACATTTTTACCTTTGGGTCACATTGTAACCTTAACAGCATCAGCTACTTTTTTAATTCCAGCGTATACCTCTCTCCTGGATTCATCTCAATATTTTATAATTTTTGGCATGATTTTTCACTTTTAAGATATAAATTTAAATTTATCTAGCTTCTTTAGCTAATATAGAAGAATGCCTGATAACTAAATACTTTTTACCCTTAATTTCAATTTCATCTGGAGAATATTTAGTAAAATACACTACATCTCCTTCTTCTACATCCATAGGAGCTCTTTGCCCGTTTTCTAAAATTTTCCCTTCACCTACCGCTAAAACTCTTCACCTTTGTGGTTTTTCTTTAGCCGTATCTGGTAAAACAATGCCAGACTCTGTAACATTCTCATCCTCTAAAGGTTCAACAATAATATGGTCTTCTAATGGGATCAACTTAACCTCCGCCATGGGTCTTTTTATTTTTAAGATATAAAATCACCCAACTTTCAGCGGTGATAAATATAAACATATTTTCAAATTTTTCAAGACAAAATAGCACTATTTCAATATATATGCTACTTTAAAATCCATTCTAAATATTTTTTTCCAACCTCTTCGGGTTTTAAAAATATTATCTCTGGTATCTCATAAGGATGGTTCTTTTCAAAATACGCAAGAAGTTGCTGTTTTTTTTCAGAAGGGAATTTAATTATTAGTATCTTCTCTTCATCTTGAACTAGTTTTCATTGCCACATATAATAAGACTTAACATAATTTAGTCTGTTAACACATTTGGCTAATCCTCACTTTACCATTCCTACAATAAATCTTTTAAGCTCCCTAGGTTTGTTAGGATAGGTGGTCAAAAGAATTTCCATTTTAATTTTGTTATTAAATTATAAACATCCCATCTCCGAAACTATAAAATTTATATTTACGCTCTATAGCCTGTTGATATATCTTTTTCATATTTTCATATCCCATAAAAGCCGCAACTAACATTAAAAGAGAAGATTTTGGTAAATGAAAATTAGTAATTAAACTATCTACTATTTGGAACCTAAATCAAGGATAAATAAAAAGCTTAGTTTCCCATAAAAGAAAGTCTTTATCAAAGGAGAGGTTATAGATAATCTGTTTCCCTTCCCATTTGCGGCTATTCCAAAAACTTTGAGTTTCATTTGAATAAGAATCTTTTATATTTTTAGGTAAACTATACCACAGAGCAGGCAAACTTTCCAAAGTTCTCAAAACTGTTGTTCCTACAGACAATATTCTTTTTCAATTGCTCTTCATTCAGGCAATTTTTGAAAAAATGTCTTTGTTAATTTTAACCTGCTCAGTGTGTATATCATATTTTGTTATATCTTCCACATCCACTTTTTTAAAAGTTCCCAATCAAACATGCAATATCACATACTCCATATCCAAACCCTTAGCTTCAAGAGCAGATAATAGCTGATGGCTAAAATGCAGGCTGGCAGTAGGAGCAGCCACACTTCAAGGTTCTTGAGCAAGAAGAGGTTGATAAAAGCTCGTTTTGCTCTTATCAAACTTGATATATGGCGGTAAGGGCATTTGTCCGTATTTGTCCAAAATATTCAAAATATCTCAGCTTAGAGATTTCAAAATTCTACCTTCTGGGGAAAATCACATCACCTCAAACTCCAATATTTTGCCACCAATCTCAAATTTTACAGTACTACCTAGTCTAAATTTTTTTCAAGGTCTAATTAAAGCCTCAAAGGTTCAATTATCCAGCATACGCAAATAAAATATTTCAGCATCTTTCCCCTCTATCATCCCCTGCAACCTCGCTCTAATAACCTTTGATTTATTAAAAAATATCACTCGATTTTTATCTAGTATCTGCGTCAAATCCAAAAATTTCTTGTGTTTAATTTCTCAGGTTCCCCTATCATAAATCAGCATTTTGCTATTATGAGGAGGATTTGTCTTTTGCTGAGCTATCAACTCTGGGGGCAAATCATAGTCATAATCACTTAATTTAAACATTCGAGAGTTGAAAAATCAAATTAAATTACTACACTCGAAAAGATTTACTATTTTTAATAAAATTTGATGCAATATCCACTAGAAACTATTGTAGCTTGGGCCAAAAGAAGAGGTTTTGTTTATCCCGGTTCTGATATTTATTGAGGCTTGGCTAATGCTTGGGATTTGGGCCCATATGGTGTTATTCTTAGAAAAAATATTTTGGATAGTTGGTGGAAGAGTTTTGTTCAAAAAAGAGCAGATATTTTGCCGCTCGATTCTGCTATTTTGATGAACCCAAAAGTTTGGGAAGCTAGTTGACATACTGAAAATTTCAATGATCCAATGATTGATGATAAAAATACAGGTGAAAGGTTTAGAGTAGATAAACTTATAGAGGAAAAAATTGAAGGATTTAGAAAAGAAAGAACTGATAATGAATTATTAAATCAATTAAGATCAGAGTTTTGAGTAGAAAATTTAGTGCCAGAATCATGGTCTTTTGAGCAAATGAAAGTTTTTATTGAAAAATATATTCCAAACAATCCTAATACCTGAAAAAAGGCAAATTGGACAGATGTTAGAAAATTTAATCTTATGTTCAAAACTTTTCAATGAGTGATAGAAAATGAAGCTAATGTAGTATATCTTAGACCAGAAACTGCCCAATGAATTTTTGTAAATTTCAAAAATATTTTGGATACAATGAGAGTTAGGATTCCTTTTGGTATAGCTCAAATTTGAAAAGCTTTTAGAAACGAAATTACACCTTGAAATTTTTTGTATAGAGTAAGAGAGTTTGAACAAATGGAAATAGAATATTTTGTAGAACCGGAAAAAGATGAACAATATTTTGAGCAGTGGAAAAAAGATTCTATGGATTGGTGGATAAATGAAATTTGAATCAAAAAAGAAAATCTTAGATTTAGAGATCATGAGCCAGATGAACTTTCACATTATAGCAAGGGAACTACCGATATTGAATACCATTTCCCTTGGTGATGGTGAGAACTTCAATGAATAGCTAGAAGGACAGATTATGATTTACGTCAACATCAGAAATTTTCTTGAGAAAGTATGCAATATACAGATCCAAAAACTTGAAAAAGATTTATACCTTGGGTGATAGAACCATCTTGGTGATTAACTAGAGCTATTTTGACAGCAATGTTAGATGCTTATGATGAAGAAGTTTACACAGATCCAAAATGAAGACAGCAGTCAAGAGTAGTTGTAAGATTTAACAAAAATATTGCACCAATTAAATTTGCTATTTTGCCATTATTGGAGAAAAATGAACAAATGGTTGAAACTGCTGAAAAATTATTTAAAGAGCTTTCACAAGATTATATGGTAGAACTTGATATTAAATGAAATATTTGAAAAAGATATCGCCGTCAAGATGAGATATGAACTCCATATTGTTTAACAATTGATCATCAAACACTTGAAGATTGAACAATTACAATTAGAGATAGAGATACAATGGAGCAGCAAAGAATAAGAGTTAAAGATATAAAAAGCTTTATATAAATAACTTATTATAAAATGCTTTCACAAACGTGAGCCAGTAGACAACAAAATCCATATATTCCAAAACATGATGCAGATGTTATAAGGCTATCGATTGAATTCATAAAAAAAGAGGCACTCTCAATACTTATGCTTGGAGCAATCTGGTTCTTAGTTTTTTTAATAGCCCTATTGCCTATACGACTACTATACATAACAATCTTATGAAGCTACTTTGCAAAAATATTAGCAAGCACACCAGACAAGCTTAGTCTTACCTCATTTCCTCTATTTTTAATTGTTTCATTCATAGTGATCTGACTTTTGTTATATTTTTTGTACTTTATATATCAAACTTCTTTATTTTACTTAATAAAATGATTTACTCACAAAGACTCAGCCACCACACCTTGGCAATCCACCAAAAAAGCATTTTCTAAAGTGCCACATCTAGCTACAATATATTTTTGGCGGATAATTTATGCTGTTTTAATACCATTTTTACCATATATAACAGGTATCTTGCTTTCACTAAGTTGAGTAAGTCCGGCTATATCTTTGCCTCTTATCTTAATATGAGTTCCATTAGCAACAGTATATGTTATATATATCATAGTTAAAACTTCCTTTATTGTGATATATCCTGTTGAAAAAGAAAGATGGGATTGAAATGCATTTTTTGAAGCATTAGATTTTGTAAAAGGATATTGGTTTTACGTATTCTCTATACTAGTAGTTCTCTGGATAATAAGTGCGTTGCTAACAAATATACTTTCAAACGTTGCAGATTTTGTATTTAACCAAATTGAGAATATATTGTTATTGACACTAATAGTTAAAATAATAGTAGGCACATTGACTTTTTACATTTGAGTTTTTTTCCATACTTGAAAATATTTCTTATTCAAACGCTTAGAACAAATAAAAACAGAAAAAAAGTAAAATCTGGCCATTTAATTAAATTTTGCAACCTAAGGAAACACTGTGTTGCTAGTGATACCAATTAAGTGATGCTAATTAAATTAACTAAAATAAAAAATTAAATCAACTTTTTTGAATAAGATTTATTTTATTGTTATCTTTCTTTTTGTTTCATCTATTTTTTCAATTTTAACTTTTTTTCGTGTTTGATCTGCATAAAGATCCTCCAAGATTGGCCACTCTATTGCCACAAAAGGAAAGCTTTCTACAGCATCCAGTAGTCACTTTTGGAGCAATTGTTCTCTAATCTCATCTGGCATAAGATCCATTTCATGAAATCTATAAAAGTCCATATGAGCCAAAATATTTTTGTAAATATTTAAATATACATATGTTGGTGATATCACCTCATCAGAAGGTATGCCTAATCCCTTAGCAAATCATTTTACAAGATGAGTTTTTCAAGCTCCTAGAGATCAATATATTAGTAATTTGTTGATACTTTTCTCCTTTGCCAAATGCTCTCAAAATAGCATCATTTCTTGAGGAGAGGTCGCAATATATTCCATATCACTTTGAACGAAACTATTTAAAACCATAATAAACAGAAGTCCACTTTTTTTGGAAAGTTAAATCTGCTCCACTCCATACCTTTTTTTGAACATAAGCTGATAACTTTGATAAGTTTTTCTTTTCTACTTGAACTTTGAAAGGATTTCTTTGGGGGGATATACTCACTAAATACACCTCCCTCTGCCCTTTTTTAAAAACTTTAAAATACAAAGGAGCATCACCTATGTTTTGAATTTTAAAAAATTTATACATCTCATACACAGCTGCATCATCACCCAACACTATCGGACTATAAAATTTAGGATACCGATGAGCATGAGATCTCCTCTCTACTACTCTAACAAAAGGATTAAGTAAAGAATTTCTAAAAAGCTGCGTACTAACACCGCATACTCCAGCATAAAAAAGATACTGTCTATCACTTTTTCCTTTACAATATTCATCTTGTGAAATTTTTACCAAATCTTCATTAAAGTTATATACTTTTCCAGGAGGTAGTAACAATCCATCAAGCTTATTCATAGCTAAACTATAATTAGTGAGCCTACATTCATCCCGACCAGTTAATGACTTAGTCGAAACCCAAAAAGAATAATTTTTAAAATACTTCCAAGCAAAATAAGCAACGGGGACTTGAATATCAGAATTACTTCACTTTAATATCATATATCCTCCCCAGCTAAGTTGTTGATCCCAAAATTTTTTAACTCTTTTTTCAAATCCAGAATCCAATATCACATTAGCCCCTGTATAAAAAAATTCATTTTGATCTAATCTGTAAACTCCCTTTATGTCTTGCACAAATGGCCAAATAAGATCAACCGCCTTACTAAAGGGTATATAAACAGTAGGTTTTGTAATCAAGCATTCTGGAGTTGCGATCAAATATTGTCCAGATATTCATTTAACCTTACACTTATCCTTTAAAGAAGATAAAGAACTAAAAGAAGAAAAATTATTTAGCAAAAAAGACGTATTATCTAAGGATATTACCTTTTTGGCACTCACAGTTCACCAAGACAACAGCAAAAAAATCAAAATAATAATCCTTTTCATATTACCTGAATTAGCTTATCAAGGAATTAAAGCAAGCATTACCTACTTTAAAAAATTAAAATCTATATTCAACCCTTAAACTTGAAACTTCTAGAACTTATATTATACTTGCACTTAAATTTTATCAAATAATCATATACCATGCTCTATTTATTGGATTGATCAGGATATATGTTCAGAGCCTACTACGCCCTCCCGCAACTAACTGATAAAAATGGCAACAATCAAAATGCAGTTTACGGGTTTTTAAGGATGCTTCTTGCACTTTTAAAGGATAAACCAGACTATTTTGTTATCGCTCGAGATCACCCCAGTAAAACTTTTAGAGAGAAAGAGTTTCAACAATACAAGGCTACCAGACCAGCCATTCCTGACGATTTCAAAAGACAAATATCTACTATCAAGCAACTACCACAAAAGATAGGAATAAAAACTATAGAAATCCCAGGATATGAAGCTGATGATATAATTTATACTCTTGTCAAAAGTTTCAAAAGACAAACTCCTATAACCATTATCTCAGGAGACAAAGACCTTAAACAACTATTGGAACCAAACGTTGAATTTTATGACCCTATGAAAAAACAAAAAGAAACATTTCAAGACTTCCAGCAAAAACGAGGGTTTGATCCTATTAATATAGTGGATTATCTAGCATTAGTCTGAGATTCTTCCGATAACATCCCATGAGTAGAAGGAATTGGTCCTAAATGAGCTAAGAATTTAGTCCAACAATATGGTGAGATTGAAAATATTTATCAAAACCTGCACAAACTAGCCCCATCAATCCAAAAAAAGTTAAAAGAAGGTAAAGATAAAGCCTATCTTAGCAAAAGTTTAATAACTCTTCAAAACATTGAGCAGCTTCAAAACATTGAACTTAAAGATTTAAAGCTAAATATTGATTTTTGAAAATTCAAGCAAGTGGTATCTGAGCTAAGCTTTCCTTCTTTGATATCCCAAATTGATAAACTAAAACAAATTATCAATACCCCCTCTCAAAATTCACTTTTTTAACAATCCTACTATGAGGCCAGGAGTTTATATACATATCCCGTTTTGTGAGAATAAATGCCCATATTGTAGTTTTTTAGTGTTTGAAAAAAACAAAATATCAAAATTTGAAAACATAAAAATAAAATATGCTAGAGCATTAAAAACTCACCTAAAATTATGGAAGGACAAACTAAATATTAATCAAGTAAGGACCATCTATTTTGGATGAGGGACGCCTTTAACCTTGGGGGAAGAAAACTTGATTGATATTACACAATACGTATTGGAGATCTTTGATCCTGATCAAATTGAAGAAATCTCTATAGAACTCAATCCTTCACCACACCAAAAAGTTTTAAAATTTATAAAAAAGTTTAATCAATATTTCAAGAATATATTTCGCATTAGATACAGTATTGGAATACAATCCTTACAACCAGAAGTTCTAAAATTAGCCTGAAGGGACTACAACTTCATTTCTGTGTCTACATTTTTAAGAGAGCTGAGGAATCTTAAGCAGCAAAACAATGTTATAAATCTAGATTTTATAGCTTTTGGCATACCTAGAAGTAGCAACAAAAAAGATCTAAGTAAATTTCGGCATCCAACTTATATAAAGTTTTTTACTGATCTAGCAAACTCATCTTTTGTAGACAGCTTTTCTCTGTATTTTTTGGAATTATTTGCTTGAAGTCTCTGGTACAAATACCTGAAACAAAACAAACTGGACATTAAAGATGAAGACAGCTGGGAGGAATTTAATTATCTTAAGCAAATAATCACCCAGGCTGGCTATTCGAGATATGAAGTGTCAAATTTCTCAACCTCAGGCAAAGAAAGTATCCACAACCTGATTTACTGGAACTTAGAGCCCTACATTGCCTTATGAGTATGATGAGCATGGTTTCTCCCCCAGCAAAATGGGACTTGAATTCGCTGAGAAAATATAAAAAATATTTATGAGTATATTAACATTATATCAAATGATAGCGAGGAAGCTTTTTCAAAGGCAACCAAACAAGAGGTTGTATCTCATCAAGATCTATTATTTGAAGAGTTTTTCTTGAGATTAAGAACCAAATGGGGTATAAAAGATATTAGGAAATACACACCTATCTTACAATCTAGTCGAGAAAGTAAAATAAAAGAGTTGGCCACACAAGACTTAATCAATTATGCCCCTCCTGCTTTAAAATTGACCGATAAGGGGATGGATCTCTCTAATGAAGTAATAACCCTTTTAACTTCCTAAAAAATTTCAATGAATAGCAAATTAAAACGGCTCATCTCCTTCTTATCAGTGATCCTTTTAATATGGCTTTTATGGGCATTTGGCAACAGCATTTGACCTTTTGCAAGCATTAATGCCCCAAAGGCCAAAGCTATTGTTAAATTAAGTTTTAATAGGCTAAACCCTCAAATTATTTGGGGACCTAAACCAGTAATGCGATGACCTATTACACCTCAAGAATTTAAGCAAAAAATTAATAACCGCTGGTACCAGTTCATAGATCTACGCGACCCTGTATCTTATAAAAATGGAAGACCCCTAGAGCAAGCTACTAATATTTTTGCAAAATGATCTGACTTCTTACCACAAATAGACGCTCTGCCAAGAGGTAAAATCTATATTCTCTATGATAGGGACGGGAAAACATCCTCCAAAGTGGCAAACATTATGAAATACTTAGGATTTAGAAGAGTTTATCGACTTTCTGGAGGAGTCATCAACTGGGATAGAGCATGATATAAGTTACAAAGATTCAATAATTAACAGGGTATGTTCATAATTCCTCTTAATTTTGAAAAATAGTTAACAATCCTATTTATTGCATTTTTATGAGTTTCGTCCCTAGGCTTCACAAAAGGATTGACAAACATAGAACTACATTGAGGATTCAAAATTTCTTCTCATGATACCTTAATGAGCAAATATTTATCCATCCATCTAAAAGTAAAAAGAGAGGGATCTGATAAAAAATGTTGAAATCCCCAAAAGTCTGCCCCTACCACAGGCAAAGGCAATAAATGGGAGGGCTCTACAACTCCTTTAAGCATCCAACGCCGCTCAATCTCATCCTTAGAAGAATAATATAAACTCTCATTAGGGAAAGGCCATATCAAAGGGTTCTTCGTGTTGTAAGTCCTATCTTTTAAAAAAGAATCCAAAAAATAAATATAGGGATCTTTGGCTAATACATTCGGATAGATATTTTCTTGTGTTATTTCCTCTCCCTCAATCAACACCCTACCATTTTTAATTTCAAAAGAAGGCAAGCGATTGTTTATAATCTCCGCTACAACAATGTCCGGACTTTTTAAAGATGAAGAAAAAAGAGAAGGAATGCCAACTCTAGGATGAAATCTAGTATATCCTGATACATCTGCCCATACAGGATTAATATGAACTGACGAATCTTTTATATTACGCTCCAACATCTCTTTACCCTTTTTAGCACTTCCAAAACTATGATCTATTAAATAAACTAGCATATTAGGTTTATCCAAATGAGGAATAAGAGCTGCCAAAGCAAGTATCCCCAATCAGCTTCCAATATCCCATATTACATACTGGCTATTTTCTTGACTAAATTTATGATTGGAAGAACGCAATATTATATCCCTCACAACTCGCGCACTAGCCCATAAATCAACAAGCATTTGGATACTATATTCCAAGTCATATTCTTCACCACTCTTGTTCCCCTTACGTAAAATCTCAGCCAATGATTCCTGGGCTTCACGCCTAATTTTTTAAACATTATTACCCTCTGGTTTAACTTCCAAAGCCTCAAACAAAAAAGCAGTAACCAAGTTTATTACTTGGGAAGGATTTTTTGGGAGCTCTTCTACCATTTGTGCCGTATCCACTATATGTTCAGCCAAGGAAACTGGTTTATATCGTTTATCAAAAGGAATAACAGTCATCTTTAAAAATAATCAATAAAAAACTACCAAACATAATTTATATTATAAAAAACCCAGCAATACATGTCAATATTGATTTGGGAATTTGAGCTGGAAATTATTCCCTTTATCCTTTTCAAGAAATTACTATATTAAAAAGGAAATATGGTTTTTATATCATTGACACTGTAAATGTCCAAATTGACTCCTGCTCAAAAGCAATATCTTCAATTAAAAGCAAAACACAAAGACGCTATACTTTTTTTTCGTATGGGAGATTTTTATGAAACATTTTATGAAGATGCAAAAATATGTGCAAATGTATTGGGTATTACCTTAACTACCAGAGACAAAAACTCCCCAAACCCTATTCCAATGGCTTGAGTACCTTACCACAGCGCAGACAAATATATAGCCAACTTGCTCAAAGCTTGATACAAAGTTGCCATAGCTGAACAAATTGGAGAAGTTAGACCTTGAGAAATTGTTAAAAGAGAAGTTGTCAAAGTAATTACACCATGAACTTGGTTTGAAGAGGGTTGAGACGGTTCATTTAACACTATTTTAGCTATAACCTATGATGGCAAAAATTATCATATTGCTTGGTGAGATTTTTCCACTTGAGAATACTGGACAACCTCATTTAAAACTGAAGAAGATATGCTAAAATTTGTGTCTAGACTTACTCCAAAAGAAACAATAATTGATATCGACTATCCCAACAAATCCATAGCAAAAGACTATCTAAAAAAGGTTTTAAATAGCTATATTAGTATCTTTGATACCCCTAATCCTCCTCAAGATTTTTTAAAAACTGTTTTAAAAGCCACATCCCTTAAAGGTTGGTGAGAAGCTCTTAGAGAAGGCAGAGAAACATCTATCGCTTTACTCTTTAACTACTTGCTTCACACTCAACAAACCAAGCTCAAAAATATAAGTAGGATTAGCTATAAAGCCTTAAACAAAGAAGTTTTACTAGATGATATTACTATAAAAAATTTAGAGATTTTTAGATCATCTTATACTCAAGATGAACGTTTTAGTCTAGAAAAAACCATAAATAAAGCTTTAACCCCTATGGGAAAAAGGATTTTTAAACAATTACTAGCATCACCAACCAAAGATCTCTGAGAGATAAAATTCAGATCCAACACTATAGGTTATTTCATTGACAATTTGCAACTTGCTCAGCAATTATCAGACTCTCTCAAAAATATTGGTGATATTCCAAGACTAATAGCCAAGATTCTTTACAAAAAAAATTCACCATTATCCTGGCTCAAGCTAAAAGAATTTTTGGATACAATACTCACCCCTCCCTTGCAAACTCAGCTTAAGAAGGTCTTTGAAAATTTGGATTTATCTCAAGCTCAACAACTTCACCAAAAGATTGATCAAACTTTAAAGGAAGAGATACAAGTTGAAGACAAAGATTTCATTAGAGAGGGATATTCTCCTCAAATTGATCAACTAAGAAAACTAGCATTTCATAGCGATAGCTTACTCTTGGAGTATGCAAATCAGTTAAGCAACTCTCTCAACTTCCCTATTAAAATAAAATATATAACTAATCAAGGATATTTTATAGAAATATCCAAAAGATTCGAACCCCAACTCGAAAAGAAAATTGCAGCTCTTGCCACGAAAGATCCTGATAAATTCACACTTTATCGTAGACAAACATTAAAACTAGTAGAAAGATACTCATCTCCTTATCTTCAAAGACTTGAAAAAGATATCCTTGCAGCCCAACAACAACTAACAGAATTAGAAAAACAAATATTAGAAGAACTCAAAGACTATTTAGAGTCTATATCTCCATATCTTGTTGAACTTGCACAAAAGATCTGATGGATAGATATATTTGTCTCTCACGCAATATTTGCCTCCAACAATAGTCGAACTCAGCCACAAATAGACAAAGA
>JALTWR010000021.1 GCA_027046965.1 Candidatus Altimarinota bacterium
TATTTGTTCTTGCAGTGTCTCAGGCTTGGAACTCTCTAAAAAATCGCCACTGATGCAAAAAACATCAAAATTACCCTGCTGCTGTCTTATCCATTCCAACCATTTTTTGTTGAAATGTAGGTCTGTTACATGGAGAACTTTCATTATCAACTACTTGTAAAATAATATAGCAATACTGCTCCAACTCCAATACTTATCACCATATGATTTTGAAGGTTCAAACATATTTGTTAAGTATTCGTATTTTAAGTTGTTACTCTTAATAAATTCATTATTATCGTTATCTATTTTTAGAAGCTCTGATGTCTGATTTTCCACATCTTCTTGTTTTAAGTCTTTTTTTTCAAATTCACTGATAAATGCTACAACACCGTACTCAATTATGTCTTGATCTATCAGGCAATTTATCCTTTCAAGATCGAGATCAACTTTTTTCATTTTGTTAACATTATTTTTGACTTCAATAATTGCCAAAGGACTTTGATTTTTCAAATAGATAGCTATATCTGCTCTTCCATCACCACGACAACTATCAATGATATCGTCATTTTCTTTATCACAGGATTCAAATAATGTTTTAATTGGCTCTTCAACATATAAAGTACCTATTTTTTGACTCGATCCTATACTTTCAGCTATATAAGTAGTCAAAACATACTCTGCTCCATTACTCACACCTTCACCATCCCGAGTCCATTCTAAATATTTATTTTGAGCTTTATTTAGCCCTTTTTTATTTAGCCCTTTTATTGTTAAATCTAAAACTTCATCTCTACTTATTTTTGTATTAGCCATAATTAACTCCTTATCTAATCACAAGTATGAATATTTCATATTAGTACTTATTTTTTCTTTTTCAATAATTTTTTTACTGTTTTCAAATCCAAATCATTATGCATTAGCTGGGAGTATGCTTTTAGTTTTACAAGTATTCCTTCAACTTCATGCATATTGGAATTTATATATTTGGATATATAGTTAATTGATTTATCAGAAAGCTTTACTCCAAGTAAATCAGCTTTTTGTTTAATGATTGCATATTTAGTATCTACATCATAAGGTTCTATCTCTACAATAAGTGCCGACTTTAACTTTCCCAATAATCTGTCCACTATACCTTTTGAGTCAATTGAATTGATATTTGAAGTAAAAACAATTTGTTTCTCTTTTGCCAATAACTCTTCAATGATATAAAGCACTTCCTCTTGAATAGTTTCTTTTGTTTGGAAAAATTGAATATCTTCGATTATGAGTAAATCACAAGTTCGATATTTTTTCTTAAATCTTTCCATTGTTTGAGATCTCACATTAGCTAAAAATTCATTTAAAAACTGCTCAGCAGTTACATATACTACTTTTCGATCTTTTTTTTGAAAACAGTTTGCAATAGCCTGAGCTAAATGTGTTTTTCCTAAACCACTTTTACCAGTAAGAATATATAAGTGATGAAACTTTTCATCATCAACACAAATACTTTTTACAATCATATAAGCAAATTGATTTGACTTAGAAACCACAAAGTTTTTAAACGTGTACTTTTTATTGAGTGATAAATCTGAAAGATTACTCTTTGAACTATTTGTATTCATTTTGGACTCCTTATATTTATACTGTGTCATCATACAGATAAAATTTTTTTAATATTTTTTCTGAAACTACAATCCTGTGATGAGCATATTGTATGAAAAAAGCTCCTTTTTTGTTTTTTCTTTCAGCCTTGGATTCTCTTTTATGAAACGAGTATAAACATTGTCGAAGAGATTATAAATTTTCATCCAAGTTGCTCGTTCAAGTTGAAACATATCCTCACTGAGACAAAAACATGCACCTTTTGCTTGTTCCAATTTACTTTTATACTGCATCACATCATCGATCAATGCATCCAAAGAAAGATTATACTTCGTAACACCAAAAATTTCTCCCTCCATCTCCAAAATATCGACAAACTCTTCTGCATGAAGAGCTGTGATCCATTCATCAAAAGTCATGAGAACATCTCCTGTAAAAATTTTCCGTCATTGTACAGGCTTTTGATTCCATATTATGTCTGGTTGTAAAATCCTAAAAAAGTTTTCACCTCCTCTTCTATCTCATCTATCAACTCCTACGGCTCAAGCACAATTATATGCGACATCCACCACTTGATAATGTTTTTTATCTCCATCAGATGGGTCACTTTGACGATGTACTCAACACTGCCGTCACTGTCTTTACCCTCTATCCTTTGTGTTTTGGAGATGGGGAGGCGGTTGAGGTATCTTGCGGCGGTTTTATCGGCAAGGAGTCTCACTTCTATAGGTTTTTCGTAGGGATCGTACCAGATATTGACAGCGTTATCGAGTTTTTCAAGGAGCGTCTTGTCCGGAGTGAAGGTGTTGTCTGTTTGCTCTATCTTTTGGATGCTTTTGATATGAAACTTTTTGAGCACTTCATCATAGACAGTAATGGCAAGTAGATACCAGTAGCCTTCGAAGTTGACAATTTTAAGCGGCTGGATCGTGAGTTTTTTTGTATCGGCTT
>JALTWR010000022.1 GCA_027046965.1 Candidatus Altimarinota bacterium
TTGCTCTTTTTCTGATTGTAATTTTTTATTTTCTGAAGTTTTTAAAAAATAAATTGTTCTTTTTAGATTTTGCCCAATTTTATATTGTAATTTTATCCATTTCCCAAAATAAATAACAAACGATATTATTGATAAAAGGATCCCTATAAACCAATAAAACGATGATAAATTTGATAAAGAATTCCATATATCCTTCATTTTTATAAACTTTACTAAATAAAATTATTTTTTCTTATTAACTCTCTGACCCAAAGCACTACCCCCAACACTTTTAGATCTCCTTGATGTTGATTTACTCTTTAATACTTTACTTGCTGCTGATGCAGCTTTTTTACTTATAGTTTTATTTGGTGCCTTTATTTGATTTAAAGCACTTCAAGCTGCAGTTTTAGAATTTTTTGAAGTTCTACCATCTCTTAAAACTTTACTAGCAGCACTTGCCACTTTTTTGCTTGTAACTTTTCTAATCTCTTTAGCCATGTTAGTATATGTCATAATATAAAATATTACGAATATATTCCCCGATCCCTTTTAATAAACCAATTAGTTTTCCACTTTACATAATCAGCAGGATCAAATCTCTCATTTGTTATTTCTATATTTATTATTTGCTCAGGTAAAATAGATAAATTATGTTGTCATTCTGGCGAATCTAAATCATAAAAATGATAGCGATCAGAATTTACTTTTGAATTTCTTCTCCAAGGTCAATAATCAAAAGGAATACATTTTCTAGTGATAATTCATTTTTCTTTAGAATTAAATGTTATTATAACTATCTTTTTTTCATTTATAGCTTTTAAAAATGTATTATAATTTCTATCCATTTGAATAATCAATTTATCCTTATAAATACATACTCTATCACAACTTTTATGTTTTTAAAAACTAAATCTAAACATGTTTTATTATAGTTATATAAGTACTATATTAAAACAATCACCATCTATAGATTAATAATTTAAAAAACAAAGTCAATATTTTCTAAGAATAAATGCGTAAAAGAAAATACTAAAGAAAGGAAATTAACATATTGATCTTCTAAAATCTCTACTCCCTCTCTCCACCTCTCAACGTTACAACCTCACTTTCCTCTACTATATCCTTTAACAGCTTCAAATCAACTTTACCAGATTTTATCATTTTTGCTACTTTGTATCTGTCTATCTCAAGGGCTTCTGAGAGTAAATCTAATTTTTCTAAGACAGACTTCAGTCAATCCTTATCAACTATCTTAAAATCTTTGCGAGTATGGATCTTTATCTGATACTGCTTACCAAAAAGTCTCAAAAATTTATTTTTACTAGCATATTCTACCAAAATCTTTTTTAGTTGATCATTATGATTTTTTAGCTCCTTAATTTTATTGGCGTTAGCCACATATTCATCAACAATAGCTGCAATAGATTCTTTACCTAGTTCTTCTCCACTCACCTTGCCCATTCAATGAGCGAACAAAGGACAAATTTCTTTATATGGGCAAAATCTACATAAACTACTTTCTTTGGGTTCAAAAGCATTTTCGTCACCTTGTCTAAATAGTGTCTTTTTGTGCTCTATTTCATCAACAATATCAGTATACTTTTTTACAACTTGCTCTAGAGCATTAGGAGAGACATCAACTTCTTTGATATAATCAAAATGCAAATATTCCAATTTCCCTACAACTTTATCAAATTGTTCACCATACTTTTGTAAAATTCCATAAGAATACAAAATTATTTGCTCATCATACATTTGATCCTCGTCAGTAGGCAAGCTTTTGTTAGTCTTGTAATCATTTATTATTAATGTATTACCATTTTTATCTAACCTATCTATATAACCTCTAAAAGTATGAGCATTTGGCAATTTAAAATTAAAAAATTCCTCAGTTGACAACACTTTGAATCACTCAAAAGGATGATTTCTTTGATAATGATTAGTTATATAAATCCTTCATCTATTTTTAAAAATTCAAATTTTGTCGTCCTCAAAAGATGTATTAGCTACTAGGCTATTAAATTTTTGATCAAATTCTTTAACAACTGTGTCCAACCCAGGAACCTGGAAAATACTTACTTGTTGATAGAGAAACTCTAAAGTCTGATGAACACTTTTACCCAAAATAAGCTCTAAACTTTCTTCTCTGGGAGGAATAATTTCATCAATATATTTGTACTTATATTGCAAAGGGCACTTAAGATAAGTTTGAACTTGAGAAAATGAGTACATTTGAAAAATAGATTTATAAAACTTGCAAAATTATAAAGATTTAATTCATAATGTCTATTACTTTGAAAAGTTAAAAAGTTGAAATAAAACATGTATTAACTTCACTATCAACAAAGCTAAAACACCTATTATTACCCCTATTATAAACTCTTGAAATAAAGCAGGTATATGCAAGCTGACAATCCAATTAAACACTTCACTATGATGAAGCCAAATTCATCATCACACCAAAATCATAGCAATTACTCCCACCACAGACAAAAATTTTATAACATATGGCATAGCAATTACAAAGCCATAACCTAGTTTTTTTAAAAACCTATTTTTGAATTCCATAAGCCATAATCAAAAATCATCCATCTTGATAATCAAAGCCACTAATCAATAAACTCCAATAGTCGCCAAAAATCATACCAAACTCAACACTAAAAATTTTGTCAGCCAATCCCTATCAGCTACCATAGCAAATGTGACAATTACTATCTCCAAGGATAAAATAAAGTCCAATCTTATAGCTCATTTAATTTTTTGAGTTTCAGAATTTTTCTTAGCAGGCTTAATAGTCTCTTTGTTAGGATGCATTAAATGTTTTGCCCATTCTAAAATTTTCTCCACTCCCTCAAATGCCAAATATACTCATCAAGCCAATAAAACTAATTCCATCAGTCAGGGTAAAATCCAATCACTAATCAAAACTAATGGGATAATTACCAATTTATTGATAAAAGAACCCTTAGTAATAGTCCATATCACAGGTAGTTCTCTCCTAGCAGCAACTCACAGAGTATTTTTTGCGTTTACTGCCAAGTCATCTCACAAAATACCTGCAGTTTTTTTTGCTGCTATCTTGGTTATAGTTGCTACATCATCTAAAAGATAAGCTATATCATCCAATAATGCAAAAAATCAAGAACTCATAGTAAATGTTTTACTTTAGTAAATTTATTTCCCTAGTTAATTTTACCACTTCCTTTTTGGGAACCACAAACCTCCAACGGTAATCCTTAGCTTTGCTAATCCCTATTCTTGGAGTTGCCTCAACGGGTAAATTTAAACCTATATCCAAAATTTGTAAATCAGATTTAAACAAATCTTTACCATTCCAACTTAAATCAATTCCCAATGCTTTTGTAAGTTTTCAAGGTCAATCAGCCAGCTTTATAGGCTCTAAATCTTTACCTCTACGAACCTGCATTTTTTCGACACCTTTAATAGGCAAAATTCATCTAATCAATACAGCTCAAGGCTTTCATTCTTTTTCAGTAGTAAAGTTCAAACAATAATTAACACCATAAATCAAGTATACATAAATATGTCCAACTGTATCATACATATATTGATTTCTAGCAGTCTTGCGAGGCCAAGCATGAGAAGCAGGATCACATTCTCATTTGTAAGCTTCAGTTTCTGTGATTATCACCATTTCATCTCCTTTAACCAAAAGTTTTCCTATCAAATCACGAGCAACATCTACTGTATCTCTTGCAAAAAAGTCTCTAGTTAAGGGCTTCATATATTTTTTTGACAAGTTCATAAGTTGTATCTTTAGAAATAACAGGATCAGTGAATGATTTACCCATTATTGGAGTTGGTGTATCAATAGCCTGATTTCCTTCTTCTAGATATGATTCAATCATCCATCATTTAAAAAAATCTTTAAGCTCTACATCTTGAAAATAATCAAGAGTATAGTTTACAATCTGAGGGACCTTGGATATATCTTTTTGAGAATTTCAATGAGCAACATCTATCAATACTCATCCATCCAAAACTCCTGCCTCTTCCATAAGTTTTTTAGCTTGCATAAGGTGCTGCCTAAAATAATTAGGACCTTGAGATCATCACCTCAAAATTCATTGAGTATAAGGATTTCCTTCTGATTCCCATATTGCGTCTCAGAGCACAAATACATGAGGAGCTCTAGAAGCTATAATTGAATTTACCATAGGTTTAATTTCTCAACTTGTAGGATTTTTAAAACCGGATGGAATATCCAATCAACTAATTACTTCTCTATGGAGCTGATTCTCTGTACTTCTAGCTCCTACGGCTACATATGAAAACACATCTCGATATCTAGAAGTTATTTCAGGATAAAGCAACTCATCTGCTAGCGGGACTTCAAATCTATCAATTATCTCCCTCGCCAGTGCTCTTACTCTTAGAATTCAATCATTAATATTTGGGTCCTCTCAAGGGTGAGAATACACAAATCACTTCCAACCAAGGGTTGTTCTAGGCTTCTGAGTATAAAACCTCATTATAATTTCAAGTTTATCACCAAATTCATCCCTAAGATGTTTTACAAATTTAGCATACTCTAATACTGGTTTAGTAAAATCTATACTGCATGGTCCTATCAACAAAAGCTTTTTAGAACTGGATCAAACAAAGATTTCCCTCACAATAGCTTTTGAGTTTTCCACAAATTCCTTGTGTTTAACGTCCAAAGGAACCAGCTCCAATGCCTGTTGTACAGAAATTAGGTCTTGTAGTTTTCTCATTTTTTAAAAACTTTTGATAAAATCCTTAATTTGATCAATATTTGAAATTACTCTAGCTTCTCATTTTTCATCCTTGATATAAACAGACGGCGTAAATTTCACTCCAATTCAACAACAATGTTGTGGAAACATTTTAAAATTACAAAATTTTATTTTATATCATTTTCTCAAGGCCTTAGCCATCAATATCGGGAAATATCGCATAATCTCCTCACATCCCTGACACTGAGGATGTCAAAAAACCACAAGAACTTTATTCTGATCTGGCAAATCTTCAAAAAATTTCTTATCTTTGACAAAAAAAGAAGTATGCTTCATTAAGCTCATCATAGTCTTGAGCAATGCAGATTTAATTTTCATTGTGAGATATTTTATCTTTATAAAGCTTTATAGCTTCTAACATTACACAAGCTCCATATATAGGTTCATATCAAAGCTGACGGGCCAATTCCAGAGACTCTTTATCATAAGCTCAAGGTTGAAACCATAAATATTTAACTTTATCCTTGGGAAAGCTAGAGTTTAAAATCATATTAGTAATTTTAGGAGGAACCACAAAGCTTGTAATATCTGCTGGATAAGGTAAATCCGCCAAGGTTGGATAAGCTTTTTTACCCAGTACTGTCTGATAATTTGGATTTACAGGTAAAACTTCCCATCCAAGCTCTAAAAGCTGTTTGGTGATCTTATAACCATACTTGTTTGGATCTTCATTAGCTCCTACAATCGCCACTATCTTTGAAGATGCTAAAAGCTTTCCCAAATCTTGACTCATAGCATATATTTTAAGTTTTACAGGCTAACTAAGCTGCTTTAAAATTAACTCCCTAACAAGTTTTGGATCTGCCTTACCTTGAGATTTTTTCATAACTTGTCCAATCAAAAATCAAATTACCTTTTGATCTCCTTGTTTAAATTGCTCTACAGCTTGAGGATTAGCTTCCAAAGCTTCTTGTACCCAAGATAAGATTTCTCCTTGATCCACAGGCTTAAAACCTTTCTCTTGTATAATCTGTTGGGGGTTTTTGCCTTCAGAAGCCATCTCAAAAAACACAATCTTTGCTTGAGATTCCAAAAGCTTACCCTCCTTCAACAACCTCAAAACCTCTTTGAAATCTTCCAGACCAAAAGGCAATTCATAAGTCTGATTTTGCTTCATAAATCTAATGATAGCATTCATTATCCACTTTGCAACGAACTTAGGTTCAAAACCTTCCTTTACCAAAGCTTCAAAAAGGTCGGATATTTCAAAATTACCCAAAATTGCATTAATATATTCTTTGTTAAATCATTGATCAAGCATCTCTTCTATCCTCTGGGTACCAGACTTTGCCAATTTTTGAGACACTTCATTTATTAAGTCCTGTGAAACCACTAAAGGCGGTAAATCTGGATCAGGGAAGTATCTATAATCAAGTGCATTTTCTTTGGATCTCATAACATAACTTTCTCAAGCAATATCATCCCATCATCTGGTTTCCTGATCTACTTCTCATCAATTTTCCCAAATTTCAATTTGCCTCTTAATCTCATAATCAATTGCCCTTTTAATAGCCCCAAAACTATTCATATTTTTAACCTCTACCCTAGTCCTATATTTTTGTTCTCATTTTTTCCTAACACTAATATTAACATCAACCCTCATTTGTCCTTTTTCCAAGTCAGCATAACCAATATTGTTGTATTTTACTCTCCTTTGTAATTCCTTGAGAAAATCTACCACTTCATCTGCTCAACGAAAATCTGGATAAGTAACAATTTCTACCAAGGGAGTCCCGCTACGGTTAAAGTCAATATAAGCTTTGCCATCTTCATGAATCATTTTCCCTGCGTCTGCTTCAAGATGAGCATTATTTATCCTGACTTTCCTTTTGACTGTATAATTATCTGTCCAAAACTCTACTTCTCATTCAACATTTAGAGGCACTTTTTCTTGAGTTATCTGATAACCCATTGGCAAATCCGGGTAAAAATATGATTTTCTATCAAATAAACTTTTATGATTAATCTTGCAACCCAATGCTAAGCCCAATAAAATGCCCTTTTGAAGTGGCTCTAAATTAACCTGAGGTAATCAGCCAGGCTGTCACATGCAAGTGGGACAAACATGAGTATTTGGTTGAGTTTGATCAAACTCTTGGGTATTCCTACATTTACAAAAAAGTTTATTGGGGGAATTAAGTTTGATATGAACTTCCAGACCGATTATTGGTTCCCATTCCATGGTTAGAGACTTTTACCTAAATAATATCAATTTTGTATCAAGTTATTTCAGACGCGGTCCTAACATTAGTAGCTCCTTTACCAATAGCCAATGCTTTTTGAGATGGATCTACTTCTACTCTAGCATTATTTCCCTCTATTTCAATATGATTAACTTTGGCAGGGATCAAGGCTCTTTTTATAAGTTCCACTGGATCATCTGTATATTCAATAAAATCTATCCTCTCACCTCCAAGGGCTTCCAAAATTGATTCTCTACGTTGCCCATATTGACCTACAAAAACTCCAACTGGATCAATCCTAGGATCTTCAGCATATACTAATACTTTTGTTCTTTTACCTGGGATTCTAGCAATCTTTTTAATTTCAACTCTTCAAGCCTCAACCTCTGGAATAATCTGCTTTAATATAGCTTCTACAAACTCAGGGGAGTTTTGAGTAATATCCAAAACAATTCAACCAGAAGTTTTAGCAATCTGTTTGAGCAAAACTTTAATTTCTTCTCCTGGGTTATAAGATTTATTTGGAATTTGTCATTCTTTGGGTAGGACTAAAGGAGTACCATCAATATCCAAAAGAACCTCATCTCCAAACACCTTAACAACCCTAGCATTGACCACCTGTCACTGTTTATCAGCAAATTTTTTGTAAAACCTTTCCTTCTCTATTTGCTTAACCATCTGTTTAATAGTTTGTTCTGCAGCTGTAGCAGCGACCCTAGAAAAATCCAAATTTTCAGGAGTGATATCTATCAGCACTTTATCTCACTCTTTCACATCTTTTTGAGTTTTTTTGATTTCCTTGAGAGCAATTTGGGTATCCGGATTTTCAACTTCTTTTACCACTTCATACTCTCTAAAGATAGAAATACTACCATCTGGATTAATATTTACAACTACCGGAATTCTTTTGTTACCTCCCAGATAATCTTTTCTAAAAGCAGTTTTAATACCAGACTTGATAATCTCTAGAGTTTGATGAGGATCAAAATCATATTCATCTACCATAGCCTCGATTGCTTGTTTAATAGTTTTTGGATCTAACCTCATAAAATTTATGTTTTAAAATATAAACTAGCTTTAAATAAAGCTCCCTCTTCACCGAGGGAGCTCCTACAACATTTTGAGGATAATCATAATTTTTAATTTTTCAAGAGAATTTAGCTACTGTTTTTTCGCTTTCTTAGAAGCCTCTAGCCTCTCTAATTGCTCCTCAATTCAGCTAATCTGCTTCTCAATCTCTTGTATCCTTGCTGCCAGATTATACAAATCTGTCCACACTTTTCTTTGACGGCCAACAGATGTTTTCCTGCCACTACTTTTAAGACTGTTGTACTCTCTTTCCAAACGTGCTTTTTCTCTTTTTAACCTTGATAACTCTAATGCCAACCTCTCCTTATTTCACAACCCAGATAAATAAAGATTTGGATCTTCTCATAATTTGACAACTATATTACGCACTGCTCAAAGAACCATAAGCTTTTTATCTTCAGAATCACCTGTGGTATCATTAAGAGAGATTATAATTTGATATAACCCATCCAAAAGATCAAAAATGGCTTCTTTCTTTAATTTCGACTCTACATCTTCTATATCCAAAGCCTCCAGCCAATTTTTGAAAGACTCCATTTCTTTTTCGCTAACCCCTACTAGCCCAAACCATACCTTCCACTCTTCAAGATTTGAATTATTAGTAAATTTTTTATTTAATATCCCATTTAAAATTTGCTGGAGATTGTAAGCTGTAAGCAGATATTGGACACAATCTTTAGAAAGCTCGCTTTCACATAAATCTACAACCAAAGATAATATATCCCCATCTACCCTGATATACTCTTTAAGTATCTCACTGGATAACACCTCATATAACTCTTTTCTATGCAAAGATATCATATCATTAAACATAGAAGAACTATTAAAAGGCTGTTGATAAAGTTCACCCTGCCACCTCAAAATTAACCAAACTCAACCCACTAAAGATTTGAGATCATTTAATTTTTGAATATAAAAGCTGCCTTTACCCTCTACATCATCTCATTTTAAATTACCATTATTTGATAAAACTTCAACAATCTCATTCATAATCTTATACCATTTTTCAAATATCCTCTCATCTAATCAACGACTAACATAAGGTTTTGAAAGTAAATCAACTAAACTCAATATTAATGCTTCGGCATCATTTAAAAGCTCTATCATCAAAGAATCATCAATTTTTGAACTAGACTGCTCAGTTTCCGCTTTTTTATCCCCGCAATTTAATCAACTGGTTTCACAGATACTTCTTAATAATCACTTCAATTTAAATAATCCCTCAAAAAATCTAATTTTAATAAGAATTATAATTATCTCCCCTTTTAAAATTTTTACTAGATCATTAAAAGCTTCATCCAGAATTCCTGGATCAATGGGTTTTTTGGAATTTCTAAGATAATCCAATAATGCCGTGACAACTATCCCCTCTATAGTCTTATCAAAATTAGGGGAATCAAATTTTTCCAAAAAGTTTTCTATCATTTCAAAATGCACTTCATGAAGATCATCTCATCTCAAAAACATATTTGAAAGAACAACCAATAGCTCTTTTTTTAATTTACCAAATAATCCTTCAATCATATCACCATAATTATCCGACTCTAATATTCTCTCTATCTCTTTTATAAGGCTACTTAATTCCTCAAAAAAAATTATTCCTTCCCATTCTTCGGGTAAACCTACATTTTTATCTCTCATAATAATAAGTTACAACTAAACTTGCAATATTTAATGTATACACATTTATCAAGTAATGTCAATATCTTTTGCCTATAGACTAGAGATAAACCAAAAAGTATTGATTATATGTTCAATATCAATAAAAGTAAGGATACTTTAACAGTCCTAAGTTTATTATGAATAAGATAGCTCTTAAAGAAGGCAACTATATAGCCTTTGATGTAGAAACTACCGGACTTGATACTCAAAAAGATGAGATTATACAAATAGGTATTGTTCAATTTGACCATAATTTTAAAATTAAAAAAAAATTTAGTAGCTTAGTAAATCCTCAAAAGAGGACGCCAAAAGAACTAGTTCAATACTTAACTCAAATAAAGCCCCAAGATCTACACCAAGCCCCCCCATTTAATCATATAAAGGAGCACATATTGGAATTTTTCGAGCCTGCTCCTACCCTGATATGACACAACATAGGTTTTGATATACAAATGCTAAAAAAATATATCCCTGACTTACCTGTTAAAAATAGTATAGACACCTTCCCTTTAGTCAAAAACATATTTCATTTTTTACCTAGTTACTCTTTGGAGGTCATATGAATTCTCCTAGATTTCGATCAGCAAGCTCATGATGCTCTTTCAGATAGTCTGGTTTCCCTAAAAGTATTTCAATATTTTTTAAAGCATTTAAATAGATTAATTCAAAAATATCCTTTTTTAATACCTATACTACATAAAACAAAAGCTCCCTGGCAAGAAGTTTTGATATTACCTCCTCTCCCCTCGTACAAAAACTTATCCCTACCCCATCTAAAAAAAACAATAAAATCTTCAAAACGCCTAATATGAAAAAATTTTTTCAACCCCCACTCACAAGTAAAAGCATTTAATATTTCAAAAGCAAACATTAACTATTTGTTACCTGAGCTTATAAAATGAGAAGACAAGATAGTATTGGCCTTTGCAACCCACTCTAAACAAAAAGTAGCTCAGACAGTACTTTCCCATCAATGACTTCCATTTAAAATACTGGGCTATGAAAATATAACATTTGACAATGAAAAAATCAAAAAACTCTTGAATCAAAAAGAATTAAAAGATTTTGAAACTCTTTTTATAATCAAATATATGTCACAATATCTCCAACAGCAATGAATGATCGATATAAATTCATCCAATGACTTCAAAATCCTACAATTTTTAAAAAACGAAAATTCGTCAAGCAAGAATATGCAAAAGTGAATCTATCTAACCACACATACAAGATTATTTGAATATATATCTGAATTAACAGAACAAGACTTTAAGATATTAATTTTTGATGAAGATCTCTTATTTGGCAACTTTTTGAGATCAAAAAAACAAGCTTTGGACTTATACAAAGTTTTACAAAAATTAGAAACATTAGAATATATAG
>JALTWR010000023.1 GCA_027046965.1 Candidatus Altimarinota bacterium
AACATTAGAATATATAGCAGATAAAAATGAAGATAAAAAGCTACTAAAATTGATAAATGATATCAACAAAAAATTAACTATCTTTATGGGAGTTTTCTTTTCGGAAGCTTCACAACTTTTTTCCCAATACAAAACCACTTCATTAGAAATGAATTTTTTATCGGGAGATGTAAACTTTTACAAAACTAGCAAAGCTCTTGAAAATCTTCAAGATTTATTACAAGAAAACCTGCAAATTAAAATATTAAAAGAAATATATGAGACCCTCAAGGATTTTTTTGAAAACCCCGTAATAATCTATCAAAAAACTTTTGGCAAAGAATTTTATTATACCTTGGAAAAAGCTAATCAATTTGTGGATTATCAATCTTTCAAGCAACTAATTTCATCACCAAATATATTTTTATTTTGATACAATGATAAAAGTAAAGAAATCATTACTCCAAAACCTAAAATCACAATAAAACCACTGAAAGAAAACATCATTAAAGACCTTAAAAAACTAGAAACACATGGCTTAACCTACATAATATCTCCAAAAAAAGAGATATCCCAAAAATTATTTGAAAGCTTTTTTGAACAATGAATTGAAAAAATTATTGTAGAAAATATAACTGGAGGCCGAGGTAAAAATCTAATTTTGATAAAAGAAAATAAGACTGAATCTCAAATTGTAATATGAGGATTCGAATTTTTATTTAACCTTTTTGGAGAAAAAATAATTCCTCAAAATATTTACCATATATGAGCCTCAGGACCTAATTTTGACTCCCTAATTAAAGATATATATTTTTATTATCCAAAAGATGAGAAATCAACTTCCAATACGAATGAAAATTAGCCTAAAATCCATAATAGCAACTATAATTTTTTTGTTGGGTATTTTTTTAAAGCCACAATTAACCTCCCCTGATATTTTAATATGAACAAATAACAATATACTGCCCTCTTTGGCCCAAGAAGGATTTATTGGACATTCTATAAAAACCCAACCATCTCCTACCTCTAAACTATCTTTTGATCAACTGCAATCATTCGTTCAAACTTATTTCCGAGAAAACAGGAGCATATCACCCCCATTTACTCAGCAAGATATATATGAAATATTTCCACACCTTAGAGCCCAAGTTAGCTTCCCCTCTACTTTACCACAGGATAAAAAAATAGCTTACCTAGCCAGCATCGCCTATCTTCAAGGTTTTTTATGGGCTCATATGAGCTGATACAACCAGTTTTTACCTTACAAGATTTTCTTTTTGGACTCACCATCTTCACTAAGGGCTCTTTCCAATGAAGAAAAAATGTTTATATATCTTGATAGTATCTCTAACAATGCTGAATATCGAGAAATATTAACTCACGAGATGGGACATGTAGTAGATTTAGGAGTATTAAGAGGTCAAAATCTTCAAAAAAGCAAAATTTTTACAGAATTTTGAGAGATTAAATTCTCTATTGATGATCCATCCATCCTATTTTATCAAATATCACGAAGATGAGAAAAGCTAACTTTAAGAGGAGTTACATACAAAGATTTTGTAAGCTGATATTCTCTCAATGATATATTTGAAGACTTTGCAGAAAGCTTCAACTTTTATCTAAACCATTATGAAAGTTTTAAAACCTTGAGCAAGTATTCTCCTATCCTTAAAAGTAAATTTCAATACTTCAAAAAGCTTTTTGATGGTGAATATATAAAATCTGACATCCTAACAGCTCAATACTTTGAACAAAATCCAAATTGGCGCCCATGGGATACTACCAAAGTACAACAAAAAAACAAATAAGATTGCAAAAAAAAATACAAAGTTTATACTTTAATTATTAATTATTCCAAAAAACAAAAAATAAATGCTGCTATTGTTCGCCTTGATACTGATGTTTATAAGTATGGCTCTAACCGTGAATGTTTATTCCATTTTTTCCCCATTTATCCAACAACTAGGTGATATTACAGACTTTAACCAAGCCTATTATGGAGCTATAAGCTCGTTGGAAAGAGCGAATTTAGCTCTCAGATACCACTATCCAGGTTTTGAAGGCTCATGATGAAAAATTGATAATACTGTAATAGGTCCTATATCTGATCAAGATTTATCTAGATTTGGTAGATTAAACAATGGGGCAAATTGAATGGTATGGCAAATTTCTTCAATGTCAAATTGAAACATCCCATCCGACAAAGGCAATATTGATCCAGACTTTGTAACTTCTTCAAATAGTTGATTTAACCAATTTGAATACTTTCAAAACATTACGTTCCATCTTTATCAAGACAATAGCAATCAACCATATGAAACTTGAAGCACCACATCAATAGCTTGATTAAATTTAATTTCTGGTACTATTAGATTACCTGTTAAAATATCAACTTCTATCTGAGATCTAAAAGATGACGAACATGACTTAGATTGAGATGGACTAGTAGATGATATTGTAATATGACGGTCTTTAAAATGAAAATATAATTCAGAAGAATTTGTGATATTACCAACCTTGTATGCTAATTTTTCAGCTTGATTGATTCTATCTGGTGACACAAATATCAGAGAAGATATCATAAACTACATAAGCAATTGACTCTGACAGATCATTTTTGATAACAATAAAAATCCTGTAGCAGGTTTAGGATGATGAGGTAGTTCACTATCAAGGGAAGATATAACTTATCATAATATTATACCTAGCAATAGTCCATTGAGTTGAAATAGTTTCAATGGAATATTTAACTGACCAAATATTAGTGAAATCCAATTAAATTTTTTCACCACCAATCTATTTGAAGGTGTCAATTGAATATACCCCTTTTTAGAATACAGATTTGAATTTAAAAACAGCCTATGAGATAAAATAAAGGTTCCTGATCTGTTTTATACCCTCAAAGGAACTGGTAAAGTGTGAGCATACAAAGTTCAAATAATCTATCAAAGACCTATCACTACTCAATCTCAATTTAGTCAATTTACTATTATATTTTAGATTGGACTTTTTCATATCCAAGTTGTCCACACGCTCACTTAACCTCTCTTCCTAAGCTATCTCTAATAGTAACGGTGAGACCACCTTTTTCTAATATTCTTTTAAAAGCCAAAATATCTTCTCGCCTAGACTCTTGTAGATCAATCGCTGGATTTTCATTGTAAGGAATCAAGTTTATATGAGCATTTTTATTTTTTAAAAGATCAACAAGCTGATAAGCTAACTCTTTTTTATCTGTAATATCACGAATCATAATATATTCGTAAAATATCCTATTACCTGTCTTAGAACTATACTCATCTAACACTTTCATTAGATCCTGAAGTTTATAAATTTGAGCAAAAGGAATCAATTTTTCACGCAAATTTTGCTCTGGTGAATGCAAAGAAACTGCCAGCATCACATTGATATTATCTTTGAGCATCCTTTGTATACCCTGCACGATTCCAGAAGTAGAAATTGTAATATGCCTACGGGAAAGAGAAAATCATCTTTTTTGATCCAAAAAAGTTAAAATAGTTTTTTTTACATTTTCCCAGTTTAAAAAAGGCTCTCACATCCCCATAAATACTACGTTTCTTATTTTATACCAACTACCATCAGACTTCTTACCTAGCTTGTTTTTTATTAAATTATTGGCAAATAAAGCTTGAGAAATCATTTCTTCATAACTCAAATTTCTTGTAAGTCCTAACTTACCTGTAACACAAAAAACACATCATACTGGACATCATATCTGAGAAGAGAGACACAATGTAATCCTATTTAATTTTTTGGACTTATCTTTTTTGTGATAGTGATACATTATTACGGTTTCAATCAAGTGACCATCCTGTGTCTCAAAAGCTATTTTAGTAGTGTCTTCAGATTCTAAAACCTTTAAGGGTTTAATACTCAATATAAAAAACCTTTCCTTCAAAGCATCTCTAATTTGTTTGGGCAAGGTAGTAATTTGTTCAAAATCCAAAATAGAATGCTTAAAAATAGCTTGATAGATTTGATCTATTCTATACGGATCAAGTTGATGCTCCTTTCTAAACTCTTCTAATGCCTGAATATCAAAGATAGATTTTTTAGTCATTGTTTAATCAATTCACAAAATCTTTAAAATTCTTTTTGCTGCTTTACCATCTCAAAAAGGATTGGTAAAATTTGAGTCCAAGTCAAGCAAGTATTCATACGCCTGCTTTACTCCTTCAAAGTCCCTAAAGGCAACTGCTCAGCATCTGTTTTGAATTATCTCCTCTCTTTCTGTAGAGGATCTCAACACTAATATTTTTTTACCTAGGCTACATCCCTCCTCTTGTAATCATCCACTATCAGTAAAAATCATATGAGAACTTTTCTGCAATATTAAGGAGTATAGAAAGCCCACAGGGCTAATCACCTTCCAATTTTTAATCAAATCATAATACCCAAATTCTTTTATTTTTTTACGAGTCCTAGGATGAATAGGAAAAACTATTTGCTTGTTGATATCTCTGGATAACTTATCCACTTGTTCTAAGATATCTCTAAGGATCTCCGGAGAGTCTACATTCTCTTTCCTATGTAAAGTCAAAAATATATATTGCTCATTCTGGATATCTAACTCTTTCAAAACCCTTTCTTGATGCAAATTTATTTTAGGAGTCATACTCAATATGGCATCAACTATTGTATTACCTGTCACATGTATTTTAGCAGAGTCAACACCTTCTCTTGCTAAAATGCTAGCCCGATGCTGGGTAGGCGTAAATAAAAATGTAGAGATATGATCTACAATTCTTCTATTTACCTCTTCAGGCATCCTAAAGTCATAGCTCCTAAGCCCCGCCTCCACATGAGCAACTTTAATCCCCATTTTTACTGCTACTAAAGATGCTGCTAAGACACTATCTGTATCACCTTGGACCACAACCATATCAGGCTCAAATTGTTCCAAAAAATACTTTTCTAGTCTCAACATAATTCTAGCAGTAATCTTTGCATGTGATCAACTACCAGCTCCCAGATTTATATCAGGCAACGGTAAATCTAATTCTTCAAAAAAAATCTGATCCAGTTCAGGAGAATAATGTTGTCAAGTATGAATAAATCTCCAATCTAAGCTTTCAACCAATAAAAGCCTATGTACGATTGGAGACATCTTGATAATCTCAGGACGAGTACCTACAACAATTGCTAATTTCATAAAACAAAAAGTTATTTAATCTCCAAAATTCTAACCACATACCTTCTTTGAGGAGCTCTGACTAAAGCTTCTTCTCCTACTTTTTTGCCGCTGATAGCACTTCCCAATGGAGAATCTACTGAAATTTTACCATTTAATACGTCCACTTCTCATCAACCAACTAAGGTAACAGTATATTCTTTATCTTTTTCAACATCTAATATTTTAACCACAGAACCATATCCCACTTCATCCTTTGATCCAGCAGAATCCTCTATAATCTCAACATCCTTGAGCATCTCTTCTAGCTCAGAGATCTGGATTTCAAGCTTATCCTTTTCCGCCTGAGCTTCTTCATAGGCAGCATTTTCTGAGATATCTCATTGAGCTATCGCTTCTTTCAATCTAGCCAGTACCGCTGGAAGCTTTTCTTCTTTTAAAACTCTTAGCTCTTCCTTTAATTTTTCATATCCGCTCTTAGTTAAAACTTTTTTCTTACTAGCCATATTTTTAAATTAATTCAAATAAAATTATTTTTTCGAAAGTTGCTCTTTTAGGCGATCAAATGCATGATTGACCAAATCATTTATATTTTTAAAAGGTACATCATTGGTATACACAAAACTCCAGCCATCCAAATTAAACCTAAAAGATCATTCATATTTTCATTGTTTATTTTTTTTAATCATTATATTTATCAATATTTCCGCATCATCTTTGTTGGCAAGTATTTTATTAAGATATCTATCTAGCTTTTGCTTAATATTTTTTGCTATCAAATCCTTAATATCTTCCTGCAAAGGCTGAGAAATCTCCTTAAATGAATAATGAATTTTTACCTTTGTTAGTAACTCATCCATCTTGTAAGTTTGCTTTATAATTTAAATAATTTATAGATTTTATACGAGCATCTCTAAAACAACCTCCTCGTCTTTGTCTACGCACTCATTTTTAACTCATCCAATACAAGTCAAAAATTCATCTTCTTCAGTATCTACTAATTTTTCTCCTGTTTTGTTTTGTTCTAAACATTCAGCTCATTTTTTAACTTTAGCTACACATGCATAACATGCCCCAGATCTACAAGAATAAGGAAGCTCTATTCACTGATCTTCTGCCAAATCTAAAATAGATTTGCTAGGATCCGTAACTTCCAATGTATGTTCTCCCCCATCAGAGTCAATTACTTTAACAACTACCATCAAAAATTTTTATTTAAAAAATAAAGCTATGAAATAATACTAATATTTTACGGGGATTCAATTCTAAGTTTTTGGAGTGTCATTAGTCTCTTCTTTTCATTTTAAAGAAACGAATTTTTCTCCAAACGCATCTACAATACATTTAATAGCATCTCTCTTTTTAATCCAAAATATAAACAAGCCTGCTCATAAAAATCCCATAAAAATAGCAAGCCAATACTGCCCACTTCCAATATAAGCATACATTATTACAAACGCAGCCAAGCTCATAATTAAGATTCTCAAAGGCGAATTGCACATCAGCAGGGATAGTTAGTTTTTAAAAGTTTTAAAATGTTACTCCTCTTCTTCCATATGTTTTTTGATGAAAAGCAAAAAGCGCCTATACTCCAAAAGCTGCAAACCTGTAAATCTACCTACAGCAATATTCACTGCTATCATGACCAAAATAAGCTCTGGATAACTGATCAAAAAATATTGAATTGTTTTTGAAGAAATAAGAACGACTAATATAGCGCTTACAAACAAAAACTCTATCATATTTTTAACCCACTTAAGAGAAAAAAGCTTTGAGTTTTCAGTGAAAATTTTATCAGCTGTCATACCTATAAAAATCATAGGGAAAATTACATATTCCTGTCTAAAAGACACCCAGCTGTTATCCTTTAATATCCCAAAATAAGATAATCACCACAAAGAGATTATAAAAAGTAAAAAATACAAAGTTAAATACAAAGATATTTTGGCAGAATACAGCAAATAAACACGAGAATTAAACGCATTAATCAACACCTTGGACAATATACCAACAAATAGGAAAAACAACGCTACCTTCCACCCGATAAAATAAACTGATATAGCAAACAAGAGCGGAGTGTAAACTCCATATACTCAGAATCAAATGATTTGACGAAATACTGCTATAACTAATGCTCCTAAAGCTATAGCAAATAATAATGCAAGTAAATAAAATGGGAAACCTTTGAATAATAAATTATCTATAGCCAATGATACAATCCTAAAAGGAGATTTTCTAAAATCTTCTTGTCCAAATGGCTGTAATAACCTGGAAACCTGGGGAGAATCAATATCCACTAACAAATTAAACATATTTTCTTTGGGGACTAGATACATTTTTTGGATATTTAGCTTTTTCACATATATCCCGATGAATCACTTAACTATGTTTGAGTTACCTTCATATACCAGGTAAACATTTTTATTACCAAAAGCATTTTCTAGATTAAAATACTGTAATCATTCTAAAACCTGCAAAAAGGCACTAGGATGAAAAATTATAACTTTGGAAGCATTTTTAAGATAATAAAAATTGTTCTTTAAAATCGATGTAACATCAAAGCTAAACGAAGAATTAGAAGGCAAAAAAATATAATGAAAATAAATTCAATTTTGATTGTAAGTTTTCAAAAGCCCCTTTAACTTGGGAGAAAGAGCCTCTCAGATATAAAGATAAATATCTTTGTATACAAATATTTTTTTTGATATAAGCTCCTGGCAATTATCCCCCGAAATCACTGCCTGTATACTGCCCTCACCTATCTGCTGAGGCACTAGCCTGATCTCACTGATTCCAGAAAATTCCTGAACCTTTTCACCAGATATTTTTACTTCCCATTTTAAATCTTTAAGAAGGTCTGAATTTAAATAAGGGGAAATATGATATTTAGCTTCAATACCAACTTTAATACTTTCAGGTCATTCTATTTGATAGTTTTGGGTAGTACAATCTCTATTTATATCACCAGAAGTTTGTGCGAAGGCTCATCCTATTACCCCTATTCCTATTAAAATTAAAGCAACTATTATCCTTTTCATAATCTAAAATTTATCATTTATTTAAAATCCAATTTCCATATTATACATTTTGTTGTTTAAATCAAAAAGAATAATAGATGAATAAATTAAAGTTCAAAATATTAAAAAAAGTAGGAAAAGCTAGAATTGGTCAAATTGAGCTAAATTGAATAAAGCTGACCACTCCAGTGTTTATGCCTGTAGGGACTAAAGCCACAATTAAAGGTATTATTTTGGATATGCTAAAAGATCCTCAAAAAATTTGATCTGAAGACGGCATCAAACTAATTTTGGCAAATACTTTCCATCTTTATCTTAGACCAGGAACCCATATTATTAAAAAAGCTGGATGATTACACAAATTTGAAAATCGAGATAAACTTATCCTTACAGATTCTGGATGATTTCAAGTTTTTTCATTGGGTCTAGGTAACACCAAAGATTCATTAGTTAAACTAAAACCAGATTGAGTTGAATTTCGTTCACCTTATGATGGCTCTAAACATTTTTTCTCACCACAAAAAGTAATAGATATACAAACAGATTTTGGGTCTGATATTATGATGGTACTAGATGTACCTACCCCTTGAGGTGAAACAAACAAAGATATAGCATCTAAACATATGGAATTAACCCACCGTCGAGCTCAAATGGCTTTTGAGTATTTTTTACCAAAATATGAACAAGCTCGTTGAGTACTTTTCCCTATTGTGCAAGGAGGAATCTTTTTAGACTTAAGAGCAAAATCCGCTGAGTTTCTATCACAGTTTGCAATAGATTGAATTGCGATTGGGTGATTGAGCGTTGGCGAAACCAAAGAACAAATGTATCAAGTACTAGACTTCCTGTCTGACAAACTACCAGAAAGCAAACCTAGATATCTGATGGGTGTATGAACCCCTGAGGATATCACAGAGGGAATAAAACACGGTGTTGATATGTTTGACTGCGTTTTACCCACCAGACTTGGTAGACACTGAACAGCATTCACATCTAAAGGGAATATAAAACTAAGAAATGCACAGTTCAAAGATGATTTCTGACCACTTGATAACCAATGTAGCTGTTTTGTGTGCAAAAACTATTCTAGAGCTTATATTCATCATTTAGTTAAAGAAAATGAAATGCTATGAGCCATATTGCTTTCCTTCCACAATATAGCATTTTTGCATCAATTAGTTGAAAAAATCAAAAAAGATATGCTGGAAAATTAAAATATTATCTAAAGCTGGCTATTAATCATACCTGATCTGTATAACTAGAAGGAAATACTTTAGTTTTTTTAAACTTTTTGTTAAGCAACTGGAACAGATTATCGAACTTATCATTTAAATCTTTATTTAGTAAATGATACTCAATCACTAACCAATCAATATTTTGCCAATAAGTAAAATCATCCAATATCTCAAGTTCAGCTCACTCAATATCCATCTTGATTCAAATCCTTTGGCTGCTAATATTTATATCTGAAAAAATATTATTCAAATTACAAATCTTTGGAGTTATTATCTTTTTTTTAAATTTTTGCAAAAACTTAATCTCTATATCACCATAATCAAATCAACTATGTCATCATCTTTGTAAATCTTGATAAAAGACTTTATCACCGTTCCCAATTGCACATTCAAAAAATTGTACATCAGCAGTAGGAAAATCTTTTTGCAACAGCTTTTTAGCTTCATCCAAAAAATCTTTGACTGGTTCCACCAAAATTAGTTTACCTTTAAAATGATTTTTCAAGACCCACCAAGCAAAAAAACCTTTGTAAGCACCCAGATCTATTATGAGATCTGTATGAGGCAAAAATGATTTGATTACTTGGTACTCTTCTTTTTTAACTACCTCATGCCATAGAGCTGTATCATATCTTGAATTCATTACTCCTCATCCATACATACATAAACTTTATCTGTTACTGACTTGATCATATCATATGTGATATATCTCCGCTCTTTGGGATAACGCCAAAAACCATCTTCTAGACCTAGGCCTTTGACCAATTCACTACCAGATTTTTTCAGACGTTTGTAAAGGCTGTCCTTAAAGCGCAAGGTTCCAACTCCTATATTCCAAATCTGATCAGAAGGTAACTCATTCAAAAGCCTTTTGAGCAAATCTACATAGAGTTTAAGATTAATATCTGGGGCATCAAGTAATATAATTGGATCAAGTCTAATGCCCATCTTGCCTCACCTACTCACCACATACTTTGCAAAAGCTATTCTGTCCTCAAGTTTGGCTGTACCTGGTTCAAACTTTTTAACAAATTCATCCGGAGAAAAAGTAATTCCCACAACCAGAGAAGGATGAGATAAATTTAAATTCACAAAATGATTAAACCTCTCCTCCAAAGTTTTACCCTTCTTTGCAAAACTTAATTTTGTCCTTACTTCTACAAATACATTTTCAAATTGCTCCAAAACTCCCAACAGTTGATTTATTTGCTCAATATCCTGAGATAAGCTAATAGGAGAAAAACTATCTTGAAAATCTCCATCATAAAAAACCACAGGAGTAGTTAAATCTTGCTGCCTTAATCTTTTTAAAAACTTATAAATAAAATCCAAATAATCCGGCCAATTAGTAAATTTCACAAGATCAGGATTTTTAAAATAAGATTGTAAATAGCAATAATGACATCAAGCCACACAATTAAATCAACGCAAAATAGCATATCCTAAACTTCAAGGAGGCCCATAATGATCTGGTACATGCCTAATAAAACTACCCTTTTTGACTCAGTTGATGAGTTTTAAATTATTTTTAATAAGATTAAAATAATCTTGAGTAGGATTTTCAAAATATTCTTCTCGATTCACTCCTGCTT
>JALTWR010000024.1 GCA_027046965.1 Candidatus Altimarinota bacterium
ATCAATTTTATTAAAAATGCTACGCTTCTATGATAAAAAATTCCACCATTTTCAACTTGCAAACCTCAAAACCAAAAAGCTTCCTCTCTATGAGATTTTTATTTTGATGTTTTTGGATGAAATGGATATGATTCGCAAAAGAGGTATCAAACATGACTATGTTATAAAAGAGCAAAATCAAAAATTTCTCAAAGGAAAACTGAAACTCAGCGAACATATCCGACAAAACTTTGCTCATCAAGAGCGATTTTTTGTAGCATATGATGAGTATCTGCCAAATAGAGCAGAAAACAGAATTCTTAAAACAACTCTTTTGAAACTTTCCAAAGTGGCCAAATCCATATCTAATCAGCAAAAAATAAGAGAGTTTTTATTTCTTTTGGATGGAGTGGAACCCGTTACTAACAATATTGAGTGTACAATTTCACGCATTCAATTAGATAGAACGATGGAATACTATATTAATGCTCTTGTTTGGGCGAAACTTTTTTTGATGGGAAAATCTTTTACACCTTACAAAGGGAATAGCGTAGCTTATGCACTATTGTTTGATATGAATAAGGTATTTGAGCGGTATATGGGGAGATTACTCAAAAGGCACTGCAAAAATGTTAAATTGCAACATAGTAGATATTGCTTGTTTGATGAAGATTGCAATATGTTTCGCCTCAAGCCCGATATTGTCATCAATGATGGAGAGATTATAGCGGATACCAAGTGGAAAATTATTCAAAGTGAACAAGATATTTCTCAGCAAGATCTTTATCAGATCTTTACATATGCGGCAAAATATAAAAATTGTAAAAGAGTCCTCCTTATCTATCCCAAGATAAATGACGACTTAGAAATTTCAAACCGCCTATCTAAAATAAGGGAGGAGCAAGATATCTTGTTTGGCGTCTATTTTATTGATCTAGAGAAACCAGAAATAGGGAGTATACATTATCGAGTATGTAATGACACATGAGATTGTATATTTTTTTTGAAAAATATCACAATTATAAAATATTAGTGAGCCAATTTTTGCCAGATTGGGAAAGTAGAAAAAAAGAACTTAATGAGTTTGTATTGTAAAGGGAGAAAGTGGAGAAAGAAAATCAACTAATTATCTTTGAAGATAAAGGTAAAACGATTGAGGTGCAGTTGAAAGAGGAGACTTTATGGTTAAATGCTCATCAAATTGCATATTTGTTTGATGTGCAAAGGCCAGCTATTGTAAAACACATTAAAAATATTTACAAATCGGGAGAACTTGATGAAATATCAACCTGTTCCATTTTGGAACAGGTTGCCGCTGATGGCAGAAAAAGGAAAATGAATTTATATAATCTCGATGTAATCATTGCTGTTGGCTACCGTGTAAACTCTAAAAAAGCAACTTAGTTTAGAATTTGGGCAACTAATGTTTTGAAAAACTATTTGATAAAAGGGTATGCAATTAATGAAAAAAAGCTTACTAAAGAAAAATTACAAGAACTTGAAAATGCTATTTTATTCATAAAAGAGAATATTAACACTCCTTCTTTAACGGCAAAAGAGGCAAAAGGTCTGCTTGAAATCATAGAAAAATATGCTTTAGTATGGAAATGGATTGAAGAGTATGATACAGGAAAGATTGAGGCTACAATAACCAGAAAAGAGAGAAAAAAGATAAGTTACAAAGAGGCAAAAGCTGCAATAGAAGAATTGAAAAAGGGTCAAGACTAGTTTAGAGGATTGTTTTCAAATTCTTTGATAAGATTTTTGAATAAGTCATTGTTACGATTATTGAATCTGAACTCACACTCTTTCAAGTACAGATTGAATTTATCTTTTGACAAACCTCTAAACTTATATAGCCTCATTTTCTCACAGAGAGTGCAAGCACAAGAGCATAACTCCAAAAAGATTCTATTCCATTGATATGGTTCTTACCTTTAGCAAACTCATTATTCCCATGATTAACTCTAAAATGCTTATCATAGCCAACATCTATAAGTCCATCATAGCCTCTCCATTTATCTGAATAGATGACGCTATCTATTGAAATTTTGCCTCTAATAATGGCTTGTAATGTCTTTTTTTTGTACATCTGGAACTATCTCTGTATACACTTTTCCATCTCGTTTCAATAATCCAAACACGATAGTTTTTCCTCTTGCTCCTCTGCCTCTTTTACCTTTTACTCTTTTTGCTCCAAAATAACTTTCATCAATCTCTATTTCACCTTGAAATGGTG
>JALTWR010000025.1 GCA_027046965.1 Candidatus Altimarinota bacterium
TCATAACTCAAACGCTGATAATCTTGATTATCACGATAGTAAATTCTTAATACTTTATTGACAAAAATAGAGTAGGGCTTAAGCTCAAAAGTTATCCTATCCCAAAAAAAACTCTCTGGAATGAAATGCAAACTTTCTGCTTCTTTGGGCAAAGTAGCAAATGCATAACGAATATTTTTAGTTTTCAATGCAGCCCATGTTTCACCAAGTCCTATATATTTCCATCGAAAGTAAAATTCCTCATTACTTATTAATTTTCCTTCAATAGGATAATCACATCCTACTCTTCTTCCATATTCATCTTGACATAATACCCCAATCCCTCCACATTTTTCTTTTTCTTCATCACTTAAACTTTGCCAAATATTATAAAATGTCTCAAATGTTTCAGGCAAAAATGCATCATCACTATCTGCAATTAAACACAGTTCTCCTTGTGCTACTTGGATTCCTTTAGCAATGGCGTGAGCTTTGCCTCTATTTTCTTGATAAATATAGTGTATAGGCCACTTAACATTTTTTTTCCAAGATTCTACTAACATTTTTGTATTATCAATACTTCCATCATCTACAATAATCCATTCAAAAATATATTTACTATTTTGTTTTTTTAGTGTCTGCTGTTGAATGCTTTCAAATACACGATGAAGTGTATGAGATCTATTGTATGTAGGCGTCAAAACTGTTATAAACATTGATTTGTCCCTGTGTTACTTCTACTATTTTTTTACAATTTTGCAATGTTGAAATTCGATGGGCTACTACAATCAGTGTCTTATACTCAGCCAATTTATATATCTCTTCCATGATTTTTGTTTCAGTTTCAGTATCAAGTGCACTCGTAGCTTCATCAAGTATTAAAACTTCCGGATCACTATAAAGAGCCCTTGCAATAGCAATACGTTGCTTTTGACCTCCACTTAATTTGATGCCTCCTTCCCCCACTTGTGTATAGATACCTTCAAAATTCTTCTCTAAAAAATCTAAAATATTAGCTTTCTGCAACGCCTTTTTAACACGCTCTTCATCGATTATTTCGCCAAAAGCCACATTCTCTGCCACTGTCCCATCAAAAAGATAGATGCTTTGAGGGATATAACCGATTTTGCGGCGCCAACTTTTAACATTTTTTTCACTCAGCTCCACATCATCGATAAAAATACGCCCTCGGCTGGGACGATAAAGCCCCGCAATAATATCCACTAACGTCGACTTGCCACTGCCGCTTTCACCTACTATCCCTACACGCTCACCCTTATTAATCTTAAAGTTTACATTTTTAAGAATCGGTTTACTCTCTACATATTCGAACCATACATCTTCAAGGCATATCTGGCGTTCAAACTCAATTTTTTCATTTCCTAAATCCTCTGGCTCATAAATGAGCTCATTGTGCACTATATGAAGAGCTTCAAGTCGAAAGAGAATTTCATTATAAGAGCTTAATATCCTATTAATACTTGGCATCAAACGATATAATCCTAAGATAAATACAGAAAGCAGAGGCAAGACTGCACGAATATCAGTTTGATACTTAAGCACGAGATAGATAACAATAATAGCTATAAGAGAAAAACCAATAGCTTCAAGGAAAAGTCGTGGAAAATGTATAAGTGTTTGGTTTTTGATATTGGAGCGAACATAGCCTAAGCTCGCATTTTGAAACTTTTGGAGAATCTCTTTATCATTCGTTTTAAGTTTGATAATTTTAAAATTACCAAATGTAGAAGCAAGAATATCATAAAACCTTTCTTGAAACTTTGCACGCTCCTGGCCTGCTTGTTTAACTTTAGGCGAGACTGTAAATTTAAGCAATGCAATATTAATAATTAAAAATAGTGTAAGTAAAAGTGTCATTTTCCAATTTACATAAAGTAATATTCCATAAATGAGGATAATTACAAAAATTTCGCTAAGCATAAAAAGCAAGAAAGAAATAATCTCGACAACATTTTGCGCTTCATTAATAATGCTTTTCATCATTTGAGAGCTGTTTTTATCCAAAAAAGCGCGATAGCTCATGCCGATATAGTTTTCAAAAAGCCTATAGGCGATGAGGTAGTAACG
>JALTWR010000026.1 GCA_027046965.1 Candidatus Altimarinota bacterium
TTCCACATAATACTCATTGATTTAATCCTATAGACCAAAATAATAATTCTGAAAAAATATGGGATATATTAAAAAACTATATAGATTATTTAAATCCATTTGCTATGATTTTACATCCTGAAGCAGAGTGAAATTTTGAAATTTTAAGACAAAGGTTAAATTATTTTAATGATAAAAGAATCTTAATAGAAAATATGCCTTATAAGTCATGTGTGTATAATAATTATAAGTTTTGGTGATATTCTATTGAACAGTTGAAACAAGTTATAGAATTGTGATATAAAATATGTTTTGATTTTGCAAAAGCTAAATCAGCAGCTAATTCTAAACAAACGAATATTATTGATTACTGGAATGAAATGATAGACCATTTGAATCCAAATTATTTTCATATATCTTGATTTTTAGATAATACAGAGTGTGATGAACACTTTGATTTACGGGAAGTAGATAAAAAATTAATTAAAAAAATGAAAGAAATAATATTAAATCTGTGAAAACAAAAAGATATTTTTATAGTTTTTGAATGTAGAAAAAAAGAATGAGTAATAAATGATATTAGAAATCTAAAGTATTTCAAAGCAATTTAGATATTTCAAACCCGAAATTATATAAAGAGTTGCTTTTAAAAAACGCTTCCTTGTCAAAATATTTACTACCAACAGGTCATTTAGCTAATATTGATTTTATTTCTTCTATATCTTTAACCTTATGGACAATACTTTGTTTTACCAAATCTTCAAGATACTCACTACATGGAAAATCAATTATCAAAGTAGTTAAACCATATCATAGCCCTTCATATAAAGCAGTAGAACAAACCCCTAGCTGAAAATCACTTATAGAAAACAAATCATAAATATCTAATTCATCTCATATTATTTCTATATTATGTATTCATAACTTTTGTAAAATATTTATATACATTTCTTTCTTTTCTGATGGATGAATTTTGAATAGAAATTTATATTGATATAGACTCTTAGATATATCTATCACTTTTTTAAGCAGTTTATCCCCAAATATTGGTTGATTTATAACTAGAACATTATTTCTTCACAAGCCAACTTCTTTGGAAGAAAATTTCTTTAAAATCTCGAAATGAGGAAAACCCGTAGCGATAGCCTTAGTATTCTTTATGTTTATAAACTGATTCCAATAATTCCCCCATGTAAAAATATAGTCTGGATTATAATGTAATCTCAAAGTTCTAGGTATATAATATCATCGATGATACTTTGTTATAACACCATGCTGAAGCTCTATGGTAATAATACCTTTATCCTTAGCAACTGAATATAAAGCTTGGTTATATAATTGATTTTTATTAACAGACACTACCACCTTTAAATCAGTCTTTCTCAATAAAACAGAAAATATAGTTTTATAAAACAAAAATTTCTTAATTGCTTCTATCACTATTGGTTTAATATCAATTGATATATCAAATATATGATTTATTTTTTTGTTTATATACCAAATTAGTTCTTCTTCTTTTATAGACAAAGAGATCAACCTAAATTTCTTTTGTATATTGGCTAATACAAATAGAGGATCTAATACTGCATCATAATTATGACCCAATATATAATGGTCTTCTAAGTATTGTATATCCCATACAGTTATATGAATGCTATCTTTTATATAATCAATTATATAATCTGTATATATATCCTTATATCCATTAGAAATACTTATTTTTCTAGGACTTTTTACAAATAATATTTTGCTATTAGGAATAACTCTAGGAGGTTTAACAAATCATCTTATAAAACCCTTTAAGATCCCTTTTCAAAACTTCTTGGTAGACTTGTTATCTATTATCTTAATATCTCTTAAAATTTTAGATATTATATTAAATCTAATCAATTCCCAAAAAAAAACTCATTGAATACTTTTAGCAAATAAATCTAGCTCCTGCTCTAGATTATAAATCTGTAAAATCTTAGTTTTTAGCATTAGATAAAAACTGATTACATAAAAAACCTGTCATAAAAATTTAAAAGCTTTTTCTCTTCATTTTCTCGTGTATATTTATTCTTTATCCTTTTACAGTTATTAACAAATTCTTTATAGTTTTTATAAATATTTTCAATCGCTTTTACGGCTTCATTTATATTTCAATATTCTACAGCCAATCAAGCTCACTCATCCACAATAAATCTCTTAAAATATATGTTATTATTTGTTCCAAGAACAGGTTTACTAAAATGAATGTATTCAAATACTTTAATTTGTATTCAATAACGATTATTAAAGGAATTATCCAGAAAATTTAATCAAACATGAGATTTTTCAATATATTTTCAAACCTCCGTAAATGGGACCTTCCCTGGAATTTCTACAACTCCTTCTAAATTGTATTTTTTGACAAAGTTTGTTATTTCCTTAGCAAATTCATCATTTTCAATAGGACCTAACAATATCAATTTTATATTATAAGTTCTATCTTTCAGCTCTTTGACCATTCTAAGATACTCCATAATTCATCTTCTTTTGCTAACTCAGCCCTGATACAAAAGAACGAAAGCATCAGCAACATATTTATCTTCACTATTTGACACCATAAATTTAGATATTGGGAAGTTATATACAACTTCAGTATTTTTAGATTTATAAAATTTTTCTTTCATTAAAGGAGTAACAACTGTAAATCAATTAAATAAAAATTTAGTTAAAGGTTTTAATATAAAAGTGTATATAAAATAAAATATTCTATGAGACTTAAGCAAAGTTTTATCGTTCCGCATTTTTTCATAATATTCATGCACATCAAAAATAATTTTACTATTCCACCTAAATAACTTTATAAGAACAACTACAATATAACTATCTATATCATGAGCTACATAAATATCAGCTTTATTTTTTATGCCATACCATCGTGCTTTTAAAAGAACAATTAATCTATTTCACTTGAGTCAAATATTTTTAATTCACTCGTCCTTCCATTCTCATTTTCTATCAGAAAAAACTCACCATATACATTCCACATCAAATTGTTTTTTTAGAGAAATAGCTTGTTTATAAAAAATCCTACTGTCTCAATTTCTATGTCATAATCAAAATATCAATATTTTTTTCATTGTAATAATTATACTAATATCTTACCAAATAAATCCTCTAATTTCTCTCCCTCTGCATAAAAATTTTTATATTCACCTCATCTATAATTTTCTATCACTTCTTTTGTATTATGTAATAATTTTCCATTTTCATCTAAAATAAGTTTATTTTTTCAAGTTTCAACAGTTTCTATCCATTCAGTAGTATTTCTTACAGTAAAAATATTTTTTCATAAAATATAAGCTTCTTTTTGTAATCAACCAGAATCAGTAATTACAGCATCAGAATTATCCATAAAGTACAAAGTTTCCAAATATCAAGTTGGCTGAATAGCTACGATATTCTCTCATAATTTTATATCAAAACTCTCTAACCTAGATTGAGTCCTTGGATGAACTGGAAACAAAACCTTTTTATCTAAAGAATTTAACAAATTTATTATAGATTTTAGTTGTTCTTTATCATCCACATTTGAAGGTCTATGTAGAGTCAAAAAATAATATCATCCTCTCTCAAGTCAGTATTTTCTGAGTAAATCTAATTTTCTAGCTTTTTCTACAAAATGGCCTACTGTAAGATACATAGGATCTTGTACTCTAAAAACTCATTTTGTTATTCATTCATTTTTTAGATTTTCTATTGCTTGTTTTGTTGGTGCTAGCAGATATGTAGAAACATGATCTGTTAAAATTCTATTTATCTCTTCTGGCATTTTTTTGTCTCAGCTTCTGAGTCATGATTCTATATGGATTATTGGGATATGAAGTTTGGCTCCTACCAAAGCCCCTGCCAATGTAGAATTTGTATCTCCATAAACCAAAATAAAATCAGGTTTTTGATCTAAAACAATTTTCTCTATTTCTATCATCATTTTTCCGGTCATTCCACCATGATTTCATCAATGAATACTAAGATTATAATCCGGTTTTTCTATTTCAAGTTGTTTAAAAAATATCTCGGACATATTTCCATCAAAATGTTGTCAAGTATGAATCACAATATTTTGTGCATATTTTTTAACTATTTTATCAACAGGTGCATGCTTTATAAATTGAGGTCTAGCTCAGATAATAGTTATTAGTTTTTTCATAATTCTTTATTTACCACATTTAAAACATTATCTTTAAAACTTTCAAATGAAAAGTAATCTTTAACCAATTTTATACTATTTTTAGGATTATGATTAAATTTTTCTATATCCTCAACAAGTTTAATATTATATTTTGGATATACAATTCAAGCTTGGTATTCTTCGATTTTATTTGCCAAATCTCATCTTAAAAAAGCTATTACTGGCTTTCAATACGCTAGATATTCAAGTGTTTTTGTAGGTATAGCATCTTCAAACAATGGTGTATCATCTAATGAAGTAATACAAAAATCAGCTATTTGTATAAATTTGTATACTGTTTCTTTATTTTGAAATCATAAAAAATGAATATTGTTTATATCATCTTTTTTGGCTATATTTTCTAATTCTTGTTTTGTTTCACCATCTCCTAACATATAAAATTCTCAATTTTTGTAATCTTTTGCTAAATTTAAAATATTTTCTAAACGCTGTGCCTTTGAATGATTTCAAGCATAAACAAATACTTTTTTATTCCCTGGTATATTATATTTGTTTTTAAAATCTTCTAATTCTTTTTTTGAAAAGATCTTTAGATTACTTCAATCAAAAACATTATATTGTAAAACAACTTTATCATATCACATTTTTTCAATCTCCTTTTGAATTCACTTTGTAACAACAATAACTCTTTTTGCATTATCATATATTTTTCTTTCAAACCAAGAAAATATCTTGTAAGACAAGCTTTCTTTTTTCATAAGTCACAAAGCTACCACACTTTGCGGCCATAAATCTCTAATTTCTAAAATATAAGGTATTTTTCTAATTTTATTTAGCCATAATACTCAAATAGCTGAAAATAATGGAGGAGAAGTTACTATGATTAAATCAGGCTTTGTGGCAAATAATCAGTAAATAAAACTTGATAACATAAAAGAAACATAATTTAAAGTTCTTTTAAAAAATCATTCATTTTTAGTTGGGAATTCATAAATTCTAACTATTTTTTCTCAATATGGTCAAGTTTCTTTTAAAAATAACTTTCATCTATATTTTTTAGGTTTTATTCAAGTAGGATAATTTGGCATTCAAGTAACTATGGTAATATCATAATTATCTTTTAATGCTTTCACATACTTTTCAATTCTATTTGCAGGAGCATTTGAAACAGGCCAATAATATTGAGTATATATATGGATAGTTTTCATTAAAAAATAGGTTTAATCTTAATTAACTTATTAATAATAGTAGTTTCAATTACGTTTCCAAGATATTTTCCTGCTTTTAATTTGCATAATTTAAAGCGTGTGCTTAAAATTAAGTTATAAAAACAACTTTAAAAATATCTATTTATATTATGGAAAATGAAAAAAGTCTATCAAAATATCCCGTAGGAAAAGAAGAATTATTTAATCATACCCAGTCCACTAAAGCAGAACTCATTAAGCGATTGGACGCCAACAATTTAACAATACAGCAAATTCTTAAAAGAATATATGAAACTGCTAAAAACTTAGCTGAAGAAGTTGAAAAAAAAGAACCTTGACACCCTTTTGGTGCGAAGAAAATGTTACATGAAATAGAACTGGAAGAACAAGTAAGTAACTTAGCAAGACTACTTAAATTAAATTCATATGAACTTTCTTTATTAAAAATAATTATGCTTTCCCATGATTTGGGTAGATTTATAGAAGCATTGGAACATATAGAAAAATGAAAAAGGCCTACATCAAATCATGCAGAAATAAGTGTAGATATTTTACAAAAAAATAATTTATTAGTCGGTTTACCTCAAAAGGATAAAAAAATTATATATTTTGCTGTTAAATGGCATGCTGCCAAACAACAACCTCCATCTAATTGTGAAAATGAACTTTCTAAAAATGAATGTAAATTAGCAATAAAATTAACACATATATTAAAAGATCTAGATAAAATAGAAATCATAGAAAACTTGGATAAATATCTTTCTCCTCAGGGAATAAAAGCCCAAGTTTACTTACATTATCCTCATCCTGAAGAAATTATAAATGAAAATAGTGAGCCTATAATAAAAAAAATACATCCAGAAGCTCTAAAAGATTTTGAACAATTTAATTTGATAGATAGAAAATTTATAACATTTTCTCATCCTACATATATTTTATTTCAACTAGCTTTAATATTTGACATTAAAAATCCAGAGCTTTTAATTAGAGCTTTAGACTCTCCAGGCATTAAGGCTAGGCTTAAACGTTTAAAAAAATATATTCCTAAAGAGCAATTTGAAAAAATTAAAACAACAATTCAAAACTTCATTAACAAGAAATTAGATAATACGACAGCATCAACACTTATAGAAAATCTGTTTAAGGATTTATAATTTTCCACTTCCTTTTGATTTCCATTAAAATTTCACTACACTTTGCACGTTATTTTTGATACTAAGAAAATGGCTCAAATAGTAGAAAGACTTAGAAAAAAGATAATAGCAGCTATTGATGATTTTGGGATGATTCAAAACTGAGATAAGGTAATCTTAGCAACTTCTGGAGGGAAGGATTCATTGACCCTACTACAACTTTTACATTGGCTTCAAAAAGACTACAGAGTTTGGGATTTTGAATTAAAAGCAGTATATGTAGTACCCCAAATCCCATGATACAAACATCACTGGCAAGAACTTAAGCAATTTTTCCAACAACAAAAAATTGACTATCATATTTTGCATATGCAGGTCCCTGAAGGTTCTAAGCTCCATCAATGATTTGCCAAAAAAAGAGCCTGTCAACGATGTACATATGCTAGAAGAATTTCTCTTTTTAAATATGCTGAAAAACAGTGATTTAACAAAATAGCCTACTGACATCATATGGATGATATGATAGATACTTTGTTTATGAATATCTATACTTGAACAAATCTTAAAATTATGCCTGCTGTCAATAAACTCAAAAGCGGAGATCTCACCATTATAAGACCCTTAGCATATATTAGAGAGGCTGAAATTGTTAAGTATCTATCTCACAAAAGATTCAAAGTATTTCCTTGCGGATGTCCTGTATTAAAATATGCCAACAGGTTGACTTTCCGCAGAGCCATTGATAAACTTGAAGAACAATTTCCCTGATTTGTAGAAAGGATGTTTCGGGCATATCAAAAAAGATTACCTGACGATTTAATAGTTGATCTAAGTCAATGAAACAATCAATAAGACTTGATAAATATCTAGCAAATCTAGGGCTGATCCCTAGACGCCAGCTAAAAAAGCTTCTAAAGCAATGAATAATACTAATAAATAATATACCTGCACGAAGCTGAGATCAAAAACTTTCTTTGTGAGATAAAATCCAAATATTGGGAGTAGGGGAGTTTGAGGTAAAAAAAGATATACACTTACTTTTTTACAAACCAAAAGGCTATGTAAGCACGGACGTAGATGAACCTAATTGCCCATCTTACAAAAACTTACTAGCAGACTATCCATACGTAAATCTTGTGCATGCTGCGTGAAGACTAGATTGTGATGCTCATTGACTCTTGTTACTTAGCTCAGACGGAAATTTCATACATCAAATAATATCCCCAAAATCCAAAGTTGAAAAAGAATATGAAGTAGAGCTAAAAGATCCCATAACACAACCTCAAATTGATAAATTACAAAAATGAGTTACTTTGGATGACGGATATAAAACTTTACCAGCCCAAGTTAAACTTATTAATCCTCAAAAAATAAAATTAACTATTCATGAAGGCAAATACCATCAAGTAAAAAGAATGTTAGAAACTGTAGGCAATAAGGTCATAGACTTAAAAAGAATCAGAATTGGGCAATGGGAACTAGGAAATCTAAAACCTGGAGAGCGACAAGAAATTTAAATTTTAAAAATAAAATATGAAATTATACTTTGCCACTGGAAATCAAAAAAAGTGTGATGAAGTAAAATCAAATATGCCAAATTGGATAGAGTTAAAATGTCAAAAAATAAATTTACCAGAAAAACAAACTCTAGATTTGGTAGAAATTTCATATCAAAAAGCTTTAGTGGCTTTTAATAAGCTTAAAAAACCGGTTATCGTTGATGATACAGGATTTTATCTTGAGGCTTACAATAATTTTCCTTGACCTTTGGCAAAATATGTAATGGAGGGCATTGGTTACAAAGGATTCAAAAGACTTGTGGAATGAGTTTCACCAAAAGCAAAATTTGTAGCAGTGATAAGTTATATGGATTCCAACTTACTTGAACCGGTAAGCTTTATTTGAGAAATGCCTGGAGAGCTAGATTTTTCAGATATGGATAAAGAGATAGATCCCAAAGTAAAAAAATATTTCCCTTATAATCTAATATTTCGTCCTAGAGGCTCAAAAAAGCTATATCGAAGATTTGACGAGGAGCAAACTAAAGCAATTTCCCATAGAGCCAAAGCTATAAAAAAACTCTTAACTTGGCTTCACCAAAAGAAAGTTTAAAAACCAAGATTCTTCAAAAATTCCTTTAACTCATGAGCAAGTCCATTTCATTCTTTAAGTCCAAAATGAATAGTAGCTTTGATATATCCTAGTTTACTTCAAGTATCAAATCTTTTTCATTCTATTTCCAGTCCATAGATTTTTTTTCAATCTTGAAGCATCAAAGCAAAAGCATCTGCCAATCTAAATTCGTCATTTGGAGAATTTATTTGAGCCCTTTTTAAATAATCAAATATCTCTGGAGTAACTATATATTTACCCACTATTCAATTTCTGGAAGTTGTTTGATCAGGAGAAGGCTTCTCCAATATATTTTGAGCTTTAATAAGTCTTCAATCTTTCTGTCCCTCTATAATTCAATAACTGGAGACTTCTTCATCTTTAACAGGAATAGTAGCAATCACAGGAGCTCCAGTTTCAAAAAAATTATCTGCTAGCTGTTGAGCTGCACTAGGTTCATTATCTATTATATCATCTCCAAACAATATTAAAAATGGCTCATTCCCCAAAAAATCTTTAGCTCTCAAAATAGCATCTCCATCTCATCTAGGATAAGGCTGCCTTATATAAACAATATTTGCTAGAGAATTTAATCTTTTAACCTTCTCAAGGGCTTGAGTTTTACCTCTTTGTTCAAGTAATATTTCAAGTTCAGGATTAGCATCAAAATGATCTTCAATAGCTCTTTTGTTTCTTCATGTAACTATAACTATATCTTCAACTCATATATTTACAGCTTCTTCTACAAGATATTGCATTACAGGCTTATCTACTATAGGAAACATTTCTTTTGGTAAGGCTTTGGTAGCTGGCAAAAATCTAGTTCCAAAACCTGCAGCTGGAATAATAGCCTTCCTGATTTTTTTCATTTTATTTCATATAGATAAACTATTACCAAACCAACATTATTACTTACATTTGAAATTTCAAGTCTAAAATCTATAATCAATTGACCTTTAAAATAAAAAGATACTTATATGAGCTCCCAAGAAACAAAAAAAGCTATTATCAGGCAATCAATACTGGCCTATATTATTCACTCTATCTCCAATGTATTATTATTTTTAGGATGAGGGACGCTAACGTATCTTGGATGGGTACGAATATTTTATGGAGATCTACAATTCCATGTAATTGAAGGTATAATACTGGGTATATACATATTTGGAGTAATGTTTTTTTGGTGGTATTTTCGGTACTTCACGTATCTCCTTATAACCTCTCATCGTATCGAAAAAAATTCTCCAACAATATATTTATGAGCCAAGAAGGAAATACTATGGTATCATGAAATTATCAAAATATGGTTTTTTTATCCTTCTTTCATAGCTAAGTTATTACATTATTGAACTATTGAAATCACCTCTTGAGATGAAGAAAAAAACAATATAAGATTTAAAAATGCCCCCGAACCTGACAAGATAGTTAAAAAACTAAGAAAAATCAAAACTGATTATCACAAAAAATGATACGATAAATAATTTTATATCTTAAATTATCTAAAAATGTGTGTATTTTGTAAAATAGTAGACAAACAGATACCAGCTGAAATTGTATATGAAGACGATAAATATCTTGCTTTTAAGGATATAAATCCCAAAGCTCCAACACACATATTAATAATTCCCAAAAAGCATATAGAATCTTTTCATCTGGTCAAAGATAAAGATGACAAAAAGTTAGTAAAATGATTGTTGGATATAGCCTGGGAAATTATTGACCAACAAAATCTACCAGGATGCCAGCTGCATATGAATTCCTGATCTGATCATGGACAGGAAGTTCCTCATATCCATTTACACTTGCTAAGCAAGGACAAAACTTCCATCAAATGGTAATTTACAACTTAATCAAATACACCAATGTTAAATGATTTTAAAAAATTCTTGATCAAGGGGAATGCGGTGGATATGGCCGTAGGTTTCATATTTGGTGCAGCATTTGCAACGGTGGTTAAGTCTTTTGTCAACAATATTGTTATGCCACCATTGGGTAAACTATTGGGGAATGTAGATTTTAGCAATTTGTTTATAGCTCTTGATGGTAAAAAGTATGACTCTTTAAAGGCATTGGAAGAAGCAGGAGCGCCAGCTATTAAATATGGTATATTTATCAATGACCTGATTTCATTTATAATACTAGGATTTGCTATTTTTATGATTGTCAAAATAATATCAAATATGCAGCAAAAAAAGGAAGAAGAAGCTGCTAAACAACCACCTCAACCTTCAGAAGATATATTGTTATTGAGAGAAATTAGAGACGCTTTAACAAAAAACTAAAAAATGAAAAAAAACTTTTGGGAAAAAGTGTTGGAATCCTTCTTACGAAATTCTAGGTTCCTAATACTTTTGCCAATCATATCTTTGGTTATGTTATTTTTTGCTATAGTAATTTTAACTGTTTTCAAAAGCTTTTTGATATTACAAAAGTTTGATATTAATAACATTTCATCTGCTTTCTTGGGAGATTTGATAAGCATTTTGGATATTATTTTGCTTGGGATCATAATTTTGATATTTAGTTGGTGAATATATGAACTCTTTATAGATGAATTCCAAATCAAAAAACACCAAGGAAGCAAAGCTAAGTTGTTAATCATTCACAATATAGATGAACTAAAAGAAAAAGTCACAAAAGTGATAATTATAATGCTAATAGTATCTATTTTTAAGCAAATACTCTCGTTTGAAGCTACTAATACATTAGACATTCTATATTTGGCTATTTCTACACTAACCTTAGCAATTGCAGCTGCAGCTATATCATTCAGACCTAAAAATGATGAATAATGAAATAGCAATTTATCAAAACTTTTGCCCAAATTGCTGAGGAAACATCTCCAATGAAAGACTAGAAAAAGGCCTTCCTTGCAAAACTTGTCTTCCAGTAATTCCCAATAAGACTTTAAATCTCAAAGATTTAGTATCACTACTTCCTCCTGGTAGATTACAAAAAGTTTTAGAGCTAGAAACTAAACTAAACCAACGAATTGAATATTTTAAGGCTATATCGGGAAAAAATCCCCGAACTTTACAACAGCTACGAACCCAAAGAGTCCTAAAAAAGCAAAGTTTTTCAATAATAGCACCCACAGGGATCTGAAAAACAACCCGAGGCGTACTAACAAGTAGCTATATTACAGATCAAATTAAAGCATGAAAAGCTATTATCATAGTTCCTACTAATTTGCTAGTAAATCAAATTTTAAACAAATTTAAGTTATATGGGTTAGAGGAGTGAGTTTTGTTTTATACAACTTCCTTATCCACTAAAACCAAAGAAAAAACTAAAAAACAAATACAAGATGGAGATTTTAAAATCCTCATAATAACATCAATTTTTTTATCACGTAATTTTGAGATAGTCAAAAAATGAGCTTTTGATCTAAGGTTTTTGTTTGTAGATGATGTGGATTCTGTTCTTAAAAACTGAAAAATCATAGAATACATTGTTAAACTTGCATGATTTGATGATGAAGACATTCAAAAAGTATGGAGGCTTCTATCACTGATAAAAAAATCTGATCCTAAATCGGCAAGTTTAGCTAATAAGCTTTACAACTATTTTCAAGTTAAAAAGGAAAAATCGAGTGTATCTGTAGTGACATCTTCAGCCTCTGCTAGACCAAAGGGAAGAAGATTATCTCTTTTGAAGTATTTGTTGGGATTTGAAATTTGAATCACTAAGACAAATCTAAGAAATGTAGAAGATCTGTATATCAGCCAACCCTCATGAGATAAAATTATAAACAATTTACAGCTTCTACTAAAGTTAATAGGATTTTTTGAAAATGGAATATTGCTTTTTTTACCCTCAGACCTTTCAGACAGGCTATTGGAAATTGAAAACTTTCTAAATTCTCAAAGTATAAAAGCAGTCCCTTATAATCAATTGAATACTCAAGTTATCCAGGGATTTATCCACAAAGAAATTAAAGTCTTAATAGGCATAGCCTCTTATAAAAATCCATTAGCCAGAGGATTGGATATCCCTCAACAAGCTAAGTACGCAATATTTTGGTGAGTCCCTAAACTTATATTTAAACTAGGAGAAAACTTATCTCCTCCTGCCGCTTTAGGCATTATCATGTCTTTAAACAATATTTTAACTCAAGATCTTAAAAAGCAGTTAAATCGAGAATCATTTTTTATAAAATCTATCAAAATATTAAAAAAGCAATTTGAGGTCTCACAAGATATACAAAATTTTATTCAAACTATACTATCCAATCCTAAGGTAAAAAATTTACTCAAACAATCCCCACAAGTAAGTTTTGATGGTCAAAAATTTATAATAGGGGACATCAGCTGATATATCCAGGCTAGCTGAAGAGTTTCAAGACTTTATCCTTGAGGTTTAACTAAATGAGTAGCTATAATGGCAATAGATAATTCCAAAGCATTTAATTCTTTGCAAAAAAAAGCTGCCCTGTGGTATGATATAGAATTTAAACCCCTTGACTTATCTTCTTTGTAAAATATAAATTAATCAAAATTATATCTTCATAGGTACAAATGAAAAATTCAAAAATAGCTTTAATAATTATATTAGCCATATTATTAATAGTGTTGGTCATAGCAGGTTATAAAATAAAACCGCAAAACAATAAAGATAATAATTTAATTTCTAATAAACCTACTCAAATGAACCTAGTAATAACTTCACCCTATTTCAAAGACTGAGAAAGAATTCCTCCTCAATTTACATGCGATGGAGCAGATGTCTTTCCAGATTTGGCTATAAAAAACTTACCAGCTGAGACCAAAGCCTTAGCTATAAGCGTAGAAGACCCTGATGCACCTTTTAAAACATTTATTCACCTTGTATCAATCATTCCATTTGCTACAAATCAAATAACTCAACAAACCCTAGATCAAAGTATTTTAGGATTAAATGATTTTTGAACTCTGGGCCGAAGAGGTCCTTGTCCCCCTCCAGGAGACAAACCACATCGCTATTTTTTTAAAGTATGGGCTTTGGGCAATATCCCTATGCTTCAATCTGGTTTTGATTATGAACAATTTGTATCTACCATTAATTCATCTGAAATTTTAAACCAAGGCCAACTAATATGAACATACAGCAGGACCAACAAGTAATTTGAATTAAAGATCTTCTATCATTGAAAAAAGAAATAAGCAAAGAAAGAGAACAGGTAAAAAAAATATTAGAAAGTTCTCAAAATAGTAATTCTCCTATCAATATGTCTACTGCACTAATGATAGTTGAATCACCTACAAAAGCTAAAACTATTGCTTCATTTTTTTGAAAACCCACCAAAAGATTACTAAAAACTACACTAGTTTATGAAGTAATCATTGGAGATAAAATTTTAACCATAGGAGCTTCACTAGGACATATTGTAGAATTACCAACTCAAGTTTATCTACGATGAATAAAGATCAAAAACAACATCTTTTTGCCCTACTATCAATCAATTAAATTATGTAAAACCCCTTTAGAGACCATTAATTTTGTAGACAATCCTCCTCATCAAAGGTGTCAAAATATTTTGGACAAAAAAGATCTAGTAGAAGATTTTCAATCTTTAGCCAATGAAGTAGATGAGGTATACCTAGCCTCTGATCCAGATACTGAATGAGAAAAAATAGCATTTGATTTTTACAATCTTTTGAAACCATTTAACCAAAACATTTATAGAATTGAATATCATCAAGTTACTAAAAATGCCATCATTGAAGCTATAAACAACAAAAGAGAAATTGACTATAATCGAGTAAAAGCCCAAATAGTTAGAAGGCTGGCTGATAGGTTGGTAGGCTTTGCTTTGTCCCTCAAATTGCAATATAAGTTTAAATCTCCTAATTATTCAGCCTGAAGAGTCCAAACTCCAGTACTTTGATGGATTATCCAAAGAGATCAACAAACAAAACAAAAGATAATGGAGATAAAGTTAAAGATTAGTTCACCCCCAATTGTATTAAAAGAAGAGGATATAACATTATATTCTCAATTACAGCAAATACATTATGTAAATATTAATAAGATATCTTCCACTATACAAGATATTAATCCGTATCCACCTTTTACTACAGATAGTCTGATATCTACTGCTTCTGAAAAACTCGGATTAACCCCCGAAGAAATAATGAATTTAGCCCAATCTTTGTTTGAAAAATGAGTAATAACCTATCATAGGACTGATTCAACTCATATTTCTTCTACAGGAATAAACATAGCTAAAGAATATTTAAAATCTTTAAATCTAGAAGATTTATTTGTTCCAAGAAGCCGATGACCTCAATCAACCCATGAATGAATAAGGCCTACAAGGCCTATGGATAAAAATATGCTTGTAGAACGAGCGTCTATATCCAATGCAACCTTCTTTCCTCAGGAGTTGCAACTTTATGAAATGATTTTCAATAGATTCATTGCTTCTCAAGTAAAAGAGGATAGTGCAAATATTGATACATTTAATATTGGCTTGCTTTCTAAAGAAAAAGAGAGAATTCGTGAATATGAAATCTCTTTGGCAACTAAAATTTTAAAAAATACTTGGACTAAATTTTGGCCTTATCCAGTCTATAATATCCAAGATGGAATCTATAAATTTAAGGGAGGTGTTAGCCTAGTTCCTAAAATCTTTCACTATAGTTTTTCAGAAATAATCAAACAAATGAAACAAAAATGACTCGGTAGACCATCAACTTATGCTACCATAATACATACACTATTAAAAAGAAAATATGCTATTCGCATTTTACAAAAGTATATCAAACATACTTCAAAAGGGGAAAAAGTTTATACTTACTTACAAAATCTCTATCCGGATCTAATTAGTGAAGAGTTTACTAGAGATTTAGAACAAAAAATGGATCAAGTAGAAAAAGGCACAAACCATCATGAAATACTGCTAAAGTTGTACAAGCACCTTGTTAGTTTAAACCTAATTCCCCCCAAATGAACCACAAAATAATTATAACCATAGGTCTTGTACTAATCTTAGCCGGAATTTTCTTTATTTTACTGGGGTTTTTAGGATTAAAACTAGGTAGACTTCCATGAGATATCTTGATTAAAAAAGAAAATTTAGAGATATACATTCCTATCACATCTTCAATTTTAATTTCTTTGATTTTAACTTTAGCAGTTAATCTATTTTTTTATTTCACCAGCAAATAAGGAGGTATCCTTCAATATTCATTCAAGATACAATGATTGAATCTTATCCAGCAAGTATGGCTCAAGGCTTAAGTTTGAAATACTTCAATCTTCATTTTGCCATTTTTCATACCAAAAAGATATTGCTTTGAGATTTAGTACTCAACTATAAGTACCAACAGCTTGAAAAAAATCTTTATACCAGCTTTTGGTTACCTCTGTTCACAAATTTGCATTTATGCCAAACTCCAAGACCGCCAAAGGCTTAACTTTTGCAAACTTCTTAAGGATAGGTAAATAATCTTTTAAAATCCTACTAGGCAAATGGAAGTTATCACCTTGATACAAAGGACCATACAAACTAAACCCAACTCGATCTATATATTCATCTCCTGGGTAATACGCCAAAGGATTATTCCAAGACTCATTAGGATAAGAAGGAAGATTAAAATGATAAAACCATGTTACGTTTTCAACTTGTTGTTGTCTAAATATATCAATTATATGTCTATAAGCTTGCTTAAAAAGATTAGGACGCTGGCTCCAAGGGAACCAGTTACCATTTGTCTCTGGTGCAAAATCAATTAAGATAGGCTCTCAATAAGATTTAATATCTTGAGCTAGCTTAACTATTTGAGAATCATATTTCCCTCTAGCAATATTGACCAACGAATATTTGTATTTATTAACATTCAAATCCAAAGTAGGCATCAATCTTAAAAATGGTATTTCTCAAAATTTAGTAATTGTATCCACATCCTTAAGAGGAAACTTTATTCATTGCTGATCAAACACCAACGAAAAATAAGCCCATGTAGGCCTAAAATCTATTATGTGCTGGAAGTTAGTTAGACGCTCTTTGGAAACAAGATTTTCTTGATTACCAAAAAACTGGAATGCTCCAAAATAAAATCAGTCACTAGGAGGTTGTAGTTTTAGGTGCTCTAGATTGTATGCCCATTGATCCAGTTTAACTATTAGATAGTCTAATATCCACTTTTGTAGGCTACCTTTGGTATAATGATTTTTTAATTTGTTTGCATAATGCCTTAGCCTGCCAGCAAGCCAATAAGAAGATTTTTTAGATAGCTGATGAGTAATGTAATTAGCAAGAATCTTATTAATTTTAGATTTCACGTGTATATATTTTGTTGCTTTTTTGTTTGGACAACGCACTGACCATTGATCCAAATCTAAATTTTTAAGTAATCATACATATCACCATTTTTCAAGTTGAGGACAAATGGTTTGCTTAAAATATGAAACAGAAACCTCTGGCATATATTCTACGGCAAATACAGGTTTGTTTTGAACAACATAATCCTTAAATTTGTGGGCCCAACCTTGTTTTCGACCATCTTCTATCAAAGCTCCATCAAATTCTTTGCTCAATGAATTTATTAGTTCAGGGGCATTTTTTTGCAAGACTCGTAAATCTCTACTATGAGCTTCATCTAATAGTCGGTTAAGATAAGCTATCATATCTTCCTGGCTTATATCAAAACCTACTGTATTAGGATCATCATATATATCAATGTTATCAAATTCTATAGCATCAAATCACTTTTGTTTTGCCACATTTAGCCTCCAAACCATCCTATCTTTGAATCTATGATATTGCCCTATATCCAAAAATCTCTCATCTTCCCAGCCAGGATAAATCTTGCCAATTACATCTTTGGGGAATAGATTGATATCTTCCCTATAATCTTCTATAGCTCAAACATTTATATAACCCACAACTATCTTTCAATGATTTTTAAGATATCTAATATAGTTTTCAGGAGCATCTATTACATCAACTTCCACGACGCTAGCATCGGGAATGAAGTTATCTAAATTATCTACTCCAAGCAGCCGTTCAAAAGAGTCTATATCTCTAGCATCCCACAAAATTTCAGCTTTTGTAAAAGAAAATCAAACTAGAGATAAAAAACCAATAATGATTATCCTCCAAAACATCTTTTGAAATTAATTGATAAAAAACTATGATAATTTTAACTATATTTTTAAATATTTAAAACCTATTTTAAAATGTCATCTAAAAAAAGGAGCTGGTTTCACAATTGCAGAATCTCCAAAAATTGCAGACTTACTGTAATCTGAATTTTAATTTTAATTGTTCTTTTTTTGCTATGGTCTGGAAGCAAGTTCAAGGCCTTGCTAATAGGCTTATTAATCGTGCTAGCTTGAGCGTTTTGACTAGAACTGTACAACTATGATATCGATTTGGGAAGGCTTATCCAAACAGGGTCTTTAAGTTGATCAAGAGTTGAAACAGTTAAAGTATGAGGCAAAAGCATAAGACTGATAGGAGAATGCGTAACAGACAATCTAAACTGTTCTGATTTTAACACACAAGAAGAAGCCCAGGCTATGTATCAAAAATGTTTGGAACAAATCAAAGCAGAAAACCCAGATATTACTGATCCACATGCTTTAGATGTATACGGCCTAGATAGGGATCATGATGGTATTGTTTGTGAACATTTACCAAAAGCAGCTGCTTACTAGATGAAAATAGTTATTAAAGACTTAACATTTGCAGCTTTAATAGGGGTATATCCTCACGAGCGTGTCCAACCCCAGCTTTTGAGAATAAATGCCCAAATTGAATATCAACGGGGGAGAGTTCAAGGCTCCGTGCACTAAGTGGGGGCTCGCAATATTGTCCCCCACAAAAGACCCTCCAGTAAAGGTGACTTTTTTCTCCTTATGGGGAGAAGAAGTGGTTACAATCCAGATCAGGCCAGAATGGAGCGAAAAGAGGCAGAAGTACATTGCCAAGGTTCCTGTAATGTGCATTCTGCCAGATCGGATGGAATGGGAGGGAGTCATTGTTTTTGATAGTGAAAGGTTTGATGGATTCACAGTCTTTACAGTAACAACTGAAGGCAGGGAGTAATGAGGAGGTGGGAACCCCCACCTCCTTTTCCTTATTGGCTAAAATTATTTTCAACTTTCTTTTTTAAATATTCTACCAATGATGTAGCATAACTACCACGAGGTAGTTCAAACATCAAAAGCAAGTCCTTATTTTGCCATTTCCACTTTAAATCCTTTGGTATCACTAAAATAGGTCTACGGATACCAAATACTCCAAAATCTTTGAACTTTTCCAAAATCTCCAATCATTTACCAAAAAAATCTTTTAAAATCTGCTCTTCAAATTTCCAAGCTTGAGAACCTTCTATAGGCAATGGCAAATCTCGTCAATAAACAGGGCCTAGCACAATTCAGCTTTCATTCATTAAGTCACCTTCAAGAGGATTATCCCAATCCTTTCCAAAGTTTCTTATCCTAGCAAGCAAATATTGGTTGAACAAACGTGAACTTAAAGCTTGAACTTTAAACTGCTTTTCAAAAGAAGGTAAATTTTTGTGATAACTTCCTTCTATTAGTTTTTTTCCTATTTTCCAATTTTCACCTCAACGTCAAAATCTCTGAGTGCCAAAAAAATTCGGAAATCAATTTTTAGCAATCAAAGCAAGTTCCTTTTCAATACCATTTTTGACAGCCCAATCTACATCCCTTAATCTCAAAAAAAACAAATTACCGGTATTTTTACCAACCTTCAAAAGCTCATCTCCCCATCAATACTTAAGTACTTGGGCAACTTCACTCAATGCTTTTAAAAACTTTGATGGTCATCATCTACGAGACAAAGTGTTTTTGTAAATACTAATCCGTTGTCTTGTAATACCGTACTTGTCTTTTAATCAGGCAATACCTAAATGATTTCTTTGCAAATGAAGTCTTCTCATCAAATGATGCAAGATATCCATGGTGTTTTTGTTTTTCTTTTCAAAAAACACATAAAAAACTTTACCCTTTGAACCAATAGAGTAGGGGATTTTTTCTTCTACAATGAAATCCTGTGGCTTTTGCTTAAATTTAAACATCTAGATTATCATTTTCTCTAAATATACTATTTCAAAATCCTTTGAACTCACTATTTAACAATGAAAGAGCATATATGATAACAAATATATTGCACCCGGATAGATCATCTAATCATAATCGCTATCTTAGCTTTTTCCCAAAGCATTATTATAATACCGGTTTATATTGATAACTTAATTATTACGCTTTTTCTCTCAGATTTAAAGACCTATTTGAACAAAAATTTTTTTTCATTTTATCCTTGATTTTTAAATCAGATGGAATATTTAGTAGCTATATCAATTTTTACATACTATATATAGTACCAATGCTAACATTTCGATGAATAGATTTTACCTACTATGATCACCCAGGTAAATATTCCGTAGTACTTTATACTACTGGTTGTAATTTTAAATGTTTTGGATGTCACAATAGAACTTTGGCAGGATGGGATTACAAAGATGGAAAACAGCCAATAATTAACAAAAATCTTCAAGCCTCCAAAATATCTTTAAATCCCGCTGATTATCACAAACCAATTCCATGGGAAGAAATTAATATGGCTATTTCCAATGAATTTATAGATATGGTTATTTTTTGTGGGGGAGAGTTTTTGATAAATCCATTGGACAAAATCAAACAAACCATATTAAAAATAAAGCACATCAATCCTTACATACAAATAAGGATAGATACAAATTGAAGTTTCCCTCAAAAAGTTGAAGAAATCATAAAACGAAATCTAATAGACGGCTTTGCTATAGATATTAAAGGGCCTTACCGAAACCCAAAACGGCACCCTCTAATATCTCAGATAATATGAATTCCCCTTCCTAGAGCCAAAAAAGTATTTGAAGATATTATAAAATCTCTCAAATTAGCCTCCCAACTACCTGAAAGCATCTTTAGAACAGTAAAATATCCAGTTATCAAAGACCCTAGTTATTTTGAGGAGATTGACCAACGAGTAAACAGAAATCTCAAAAAAACTTACCAACAAAACCAATTTGTAGTAGTCTAACAATTTTTAAATAATTAAATATATGCCAAAATGAGTAACAAATATTTTGATTTGATCTATGGGTATCTTTGAAGAGATGACTATTCTAGAAACAATGCAAACTTAGTTTATTCTTTACCAACTTTAAATTCATTACTGGCCTGAGCCATAGCAAAGGATTTTTGGTTTGATGAAGTTTACAAAGACTTTAAAGGTAAAAAAGCTAGGGATTTGTATGAGGAATGATGGATATATTTTCACAATATGTCTATCCTAGGACCATATTGTGCTGGATTCAGTGCCAAAGATATTGCAACTAATTGATTAAATTCCATTGCCTCAAATAATATCTCAACCAGGCCTCCTAAATACTATAGGTCACTTTTGGATTTATCCGCAAATTTTATAAGCGTAATCTCTCAAGAAATCCATTGAGCTGTAGCCTTAAATGATTTAACTGCCATAGTGGCAAGTTACCTACGGCATCAAGAAGAAATCAAAAATAAACCCATTGATTACAAAGACCTTCAAAATGCTTATGAAAGCTTTATATATGCTGTTAATACACCGTTTAGGGCTTGAAATTCTCCATTTACCAATATTACTATGAACTTTGAACGAGATCCACATTTGGTGGATGAACGAGTAGTAATTTGAGGAGAAACGATAAACAAAAAATATGGACAAATCCCCAAAAAATACTTAGACATATCCAATAGAGCTTTTATAGACGCTATGAAACTGTGAGATGCCAAAGGCAAACCCTTCACTTTCCCTCTCATTACTGTCAATATATATGACGATTTTGATTGGGAAAATGAAACATTCAATTACTTGCTACAAAATATGGATAAATGGTGATGAGCCTATTTTGAAAACTATCAAACAAAACCGTTTGAAGATCCAAATTGGAAAAAAATTAACAAATATATTGAACCTAGGGATGCTGCTTCCCAAAGGAGCTTTTGCTGTAGATTTAGAGTAGATTTTGATGATATCTTAAAAGCTGCCGGAGGAAGTAGTTTTAGATCAAATGCCTGAGTTGGTGGAGTAGGAGTATTCAATATTAATTTAAATAGATTAGCATATGTTAGCCAAAATGAGGATTGAAGCTGGGATGAAAAAAGATTTTTTGAATTATTGGATTTTTTGCTTGAGGCGGCTCAATATTTTGCTCAAAAAAGAAGGCAGTTTATCTTAAATCACAAAGAGCTTTACCCATACTTTTTCTTTTACAACAAAAGTTTAGATACTTATTTCAATGTTATTTCGGTAGTAGGAGGCGAAGAAGCAATCGTAAATTTATGATATGAAAACTGACTAAAGGATCCCAAAGGCAGACAGATAGCTCATAAAATAGCTGATTTTATAGTTCAAAAAATAAATCATTTTATGGAAAGAGACAAAGTACCTGTTTCATTAGAATATGCACCTTCTGAAAACTGATGACCTACACTTGCCAAAAAAGATCTCCAATTTGTAGCAAAGCTAGCTCAAGGAGAGCAATCCAAAGTTTTCCAAGAATACGAGTTCAAATACCATGGCCCTATATTTGTTCAAGGTAATGAAAATGATGTATTCCTAACTTCCTGATTTCAACCTCCTTATCAAGAAAAAAACATAGGAGCTCAAATTCAAATCTCTGGAGAATTCCAATCATACGCCACTTGAGGAAGTGTTCAACATTTCTTTTTGGGAGAGCCTATCCCATTGGAAGGAAAGAAAAAACTGATACAAGCAACATTTTCAAAACCTGTCTCCTATATGACATTGACTCCAACTATTACCATATGTCAATCTTGTAACCATCAAATGGTATGAGAACATCTTAAATGCCCTAAATGTGGTAGTGAAAAAGTAATGGTAGCATCTAGGATAATCTGATATCTACGTCCTATAGCTTCTGGTAAAATTTCTAAAGAAAATTGAAAGTTTAATTGAGAAGAAAATTATTGGCAGGATTCAAGACGCGTTGATCGAGCAACCAGAAAACAAACAGTAGAGGAAGATATAGAATTACTATTACAAGATTAACGAGTTTAAATCACACCTAAAATCCCTTCCATCTCTTGTTTTGGGAGGGATTTTTTATATACTCAAGATGTTTTTATCAATATATCAATCTGAGAATGAGTGTAGATGAAAGACAAACAAGACTCCAAAAAATTCAGAAATTAAAAGACTTAGGGATCAATCCCTTTGCTGATAAATTTTTACCCAGAGAACCCATCAAAAGACTCATAGATATTGGTAAAGATGTAGACAAAACTTTTGATCAAATAGAAGATGATGATGAAATTTTAAGGACCTCTGGAAGATTAATTTCCTTGAGAGAACATGGCAAGATAAGTTTTGGCAAAATCAAAGACTTCACTGGTGAAATTCAATTAATGTTTTATGAAGGTGCTTTTGAGCTGTATTCAGGAAATGACAAAATTATAAGCATATCTCCATACCAATTTATCAAAAAACTTTTGGATATAGGAGATTTTATAGGTGTGGAAGGCAAACTTTTTAGAACTAAGCACTGAGAATTAACAATTTTTGTCCAAAAACTTTTTTTCTTATCAAAAGCTGTAAGACCTTTGCCAGAAAAATTTCATTGATTGAGTACCGACAAGGAAGACCGCTATAGGTATAGATATCTTGACCTTTTGACTTCATCTCCAAAATGAGAACAAAAAGACTTAGACTTTTTAAAAAAAGATCCAAAATTCAAAAGCTTTTTTAAAAAACAAATTACTTCAAACAAAGAAATCCAACAAGTTTTAGAAAAAATATTATCCTTTAGAAGCAAAAAATTAGATGATGAAAAACTAAAAAGTCTACTAGAAGAATTTAACACTATTCAAAATTTATTTCAAAATATAGACCAGCCAGAAGTATTTGAATATTTTTTTGACCTATTTACCAAATCTGAAAAATTTAGAAATGCTTTAGATGAACTAATCAAAGAACAGTTACCAGCTCATCATATAGCAATACATTATAGAATGTCCACCATGGATAGATTTTTAGCTAGAACCAGAATAGTAAAATTTATTAGAGAATATTTAGAAAAGCATAAGTTCGTAGAAGTAGAGACTCCTGTATTAATTAATAAGGCTTCTTGAGCATTGGCAAAACCATTTGTAACTCACCATAATGCCTTAGATATGGATGTATATTTGAGAATAGCCCCAGAAACTTATCTTAAAAGAGCCATTGTAGGCGGATTTGAGAGGGTTTATGAATTTGCAAGATGCTTCCGCAATGAATGAATAGATCCTTCGCATCTACAGGATTTTACAATGCTAGAATTCTATTGGGCACGAGTAGATTTTGAGTTCTTGATGGATTTCACTGAAAAAATGTTCAAAGACCTAATTAAAAATATTTTTGGTACTTTAAAATTACTAATTTTGGATAAGGAGGGCAATCCAGTAGAGATAAATTTCGATCAACCTTGGCCTAGAAAAACAATATTTGAGTTAATAGAGCCTTTTATGCCCCAACTTGAAGAGCTTTGGCAACAAGACAAGCTTCAAGAAGCCAAAAAGATATTTAAACAAAATTTTGGTGAACAACTTGATAAAGACGAACTCAAAGAAATTGAAAAACTATGATGGGGAAATTTTATTGATTTCGTATACAAAAAAACTGCAAGAAAACAACTAATAGACCCTGTTTTTGTTATTCGTCATCCAATAGAATTATCGCCTTTGGCTAGACAATCAGACCAAAACCCCAAAGTGGTTGATAGATTCCAATTAGTAGTAAACTGATGGGAGATAGTAAATGCTTATTCAGAACTTGTTGATCCCAAAGATCAGCTTCAAAGATTCCTAGAACAAGCTAAATTAAAAAAGGCAGGAGATGAAGAGGCACACGAAATAGACCTAGACTATGTAAAAGCTATGGAATATGGGATGCCTCCAATGGCTGGATGGGGTAGTGGCATAGACAGATTAGTAGCCTTACTAACAACTCAAGACAATATACGTGATGTGGTAATGTTTCCATTGTTAAGACCTGATCCAGATCTACCAAAAGAATTTGGGTTAGAAGATGAACAAACCTTATCTAAATAAAAGACAAATACGGTTTAGTGTAGCTACTAACCTAACTCCATCTCAACGGCAACTCCAAAAAGCTGTCCCAGATTTTGAGATTCCCATCGAAATTAAACATCTTTTGGAAAAATATCCAATTAAAGCATTAGAAACTCCCTTACCAACACGTTTTATAAATATCAGACCTGCTCCTAAATTACTATACTTTGTAGGAAATTTGGAAATTTTACACTCAAAAATAATATGAATTGTTGGTCCAAGAAAACCTTCCTCAGAATGAAAACAGATAATTCAAAAAATATTTGAGATTTTGAAAGATTATAAGATTACTACTATATCAGGATTGGCACCAGGTATAGATAATTTAACCCATACTTTCTCTATCAAATACCAAATTCCTACCATCGCCGTCTTAGGATGAGGAATATGATTTTTTTTGAAAAGTAAAAACCGTGAACTAATAAATCAAATATTACAAAACAATTGATTGATAATTTCTGAATTTAAATTATTTGCTCAGCCTGCTAAATACACATTTCCACAAAGAAATAGGATAATAGCAGGGTTAAGCGATATATTGTTTTTACCTCAAGCTAGTCTTAAAAGTGGATCTTTGATAACTGCCGAATTCGCTCACAAATTTAAAAAAGATATATACTGTACTCCCGGAAGTATTTTTGATAAAAATTTTGAAGGTACTAATGAACTAATTAAAAATAATAAGGCTACTATACTTACCAAATTTGAAGAAATACCTAACCTTTGGGAATTAAAACCCATACCAAATCATTTGACTCTACAAAATCATACCACAAGCAAACTTTCTGAGATCCAAACAAAAATATTAGACACTCTTAAAACCCTGGGGCCGCTCTCTACAAACCAACTAGCAACTAAATTAAACCTCCCTGTCTTTAAAATCTTACCAGAAATTACCCATCTGGAAATGAATAACCAAGTATACACCCAATCTGGTCAACGGAAAATTAAACTTTAAAATATCTTACACGTTCCTTTAGAAAGACTAGTCCATACTACATAAGCCACAAAAACAAAAAAACTTACTATAATAAAAAACAAACCTATTTGCCCAATAGCATGATAATATCACATTATACCAACCAATACAATTAAGGTCCCCCATAAAAACAAATTCAATGATGAGATCCTAATAATTCAAGGCAAAAAAGTAAGAATAAAGAGCCAAAGCCCCCCAAGAAGCCCTAGTATGTAAATATTAGACTCATACAAAAATGTTAAACTCAAGTTGTAAAATAAATGTAAGATCACTGGCATTATCAGCAAAAACAGATATTTTTTATCATAACTTCAATAAAATTTACCAAAAATTAATCCCATCAAAGCTCAATTGAGTCAATGGACCACAAAGCCATTTACTAAAAGCTGCCTATACAGATTGACTAACACATCTTTATTAGTAGATACCATATACCATAAATTTTCATAAAATCAAAAGCCCAATCATACAAAAATACCTAGCAAAATTATTTCTTCAAGATTTTTAATTTTTTTCCTCAATGATCAAAAAATTGTTAAAAACATCAAAAACTTTAACCCTTCTTCAAAAAAAACTGATAAAACCTTGGACTCAAAAGAGGAGTGTACGTGCCAGCCAAAAAGCTCGTAAAAGTAAATAATCAAACTCCCAGCTGCTATTCATCCCAAAAATGACACAAAAGAAAAAATAAAAATTTTTCTTAACTTATGACAATGTTTAAAATAAGGCAAAAGCCATATAGCATATACTAATATTAGAGCTAAAAACCAAAGTTTAACACTCATAATCAATTTCTCAATCATAAAGATACTTATATTATAATTACTTTGCAGCTAATTGACAAGATTTAAAAGTTTTTATTAAATACTCAAAAAAAACAAACCATCGAAATTAACAACTAATAATTTTAAGCCTTTATAAGCAAACAACCACTTACTTTGCACAAGATGCCTTGTGCAAAGTAAACAATATATAATAATCGAGTTTTTAACTTACTAACAAAAATCCTCATGTTTTAAAATCTGTCAATTAATTTTAAGATCATATTTTATTATCATTTTTTATCTTTTATTTTTAGCTAGAACCTCAATAGAAAATACATTTCAAGCTCAAGATCCCACAAATCTATCTACACCCTACTTTGCACAATATAGAACTCAAAAAAACAACATTTTAAAACCATTCAAGCTTTACCCCTTTCTTTTTCCCATAAACTCAATTAACCACACCAGTTTATCTTCTCCGATTTGATTCGCTATATCAGTTCATTCTTTAACTATTTGTTTTAACAGCTCTTGGGTCTTTTCTAGTCCCAAGAAATATACATATCATTTTTGTTCTCATCACACACTTTTACCAGTTTCTTCAACTGTTCAAGTCACATCTAGTATATCATCAGAGATTTGAAAAGCCATACCCAACAATTCTCAATATTTTTCTAGTTTGCACAATATTTCCTCCTCTCAGGCTATTATAGCTCATCAAACCAATGCTAATTTTATAAGCGCTCATGTCTTCTGAGCGTGAATTTGTTTCAAGATTTCGTAAGTGATATCTTGGGGATGTAATTCATACCACACATCCATATATTGTCCCCCATTCATTCCTTTAACCCCGATAGCCTCACTTAATAGTTTTAATAATTTTTTGATTTTTTTAGGATCTTGTAAATCTGAAAGCATTTCAAAACCCAACATCATTAAATTATCCCCTACTAATAAAGCTTCCCAATCACTATAAGCCGCCCAAACAGTTGGTTTTCACCTTCTTAAAGTATCATTATCCAATTCCGGCATATCGTCATGAACCAAAGAAAAAGCATGAATCAACTCTAAAGCCCCCGCCCACGGCATTACTTCCTCAAAATTAGACTTTCATATTCAATACCCAACCATTGCAAGCACTCCTCTAAACCTTTTACCACCATCAAATCCATATTCAGTAGCCTCCAAAAATCTTTTCAAGATCCCCGAAGAAATCTTGTCTTTAAAGTAAGTATTTGCAAACCATTCCTTCAAAAATAGTCCTACTTTGTTTTTGTAGTTTATATACCATTGTGGTAGCATAATATTGTATTAACTTTTTAAAACCTTTAGTATAGATATATTAAAGTGAAAAGTCGAAGCTGTTTCGAGTTTAAAACTCTCAAACTCCTTCTTTAAAATATTGCTTTGCCAACTCATCATCTCAAAAAATCAAACAATCTTAAAAGGCAAAATTTCTAATTGTTTTAATAACTGCCTATAAAGAGTTAATCCGTCTTCTCCTCCTAAGAAAGCAATATGAGGCTCCCACTTTTTAACATTCTCTTCAGCATTTTCAAAGAATGTACGATCAGGTATATAAGGCAAATTTGCCAATACCCAAAGTTCATCTATATCAGATTTCCATTTGATTCTTTCCAACAAAGAAGTTTTGACAAACTCTATATAAGGCTTGGTCTCTCCTAAAAGATTATTAACATTTTCCTCAGCAACCCTAAGAGCTGGAGCTGAAATATCAGTAAAAACTATTTGTTCAAAACATTTTTGCTTACAAAAATCAAACTCTAATACTTTTTTCAAAAAAACTCCTCAAAGCACTCCACATCCTGTTCCTACATCAACTAAAGCTTTTTTAGAACTATATTTATCTACTCTCTGCTGCTTAAAATAGTTTATAGCATCATTTAAAAGATACTCTGTTTCTGGACGAGGAATTAATACATCTGGTGTTACCTTTATCTTCTCTCCAAGTACATCCACATACCCCAAAATATATTCAAGCGGTTTCTTTTTTGTTACATACTCATCATACAATTTTTTTATCAATGAAAAATTAGTTAATGAGTAATCCAAATAAGTCTGATTTAAATCAATTCCCTCCACATGAGCTATTATTTTTCTTAGCACCTTTTTGTACTTGAAATACGGATCCTGTAGGAGCTGCTCTACTTTCATATTTTAAAGGTCCAATATTAAATTTACCGGTCAGGCAACCACAGATTCTATTTCCATATATGATCAAAATTCCCCAAAATGAACAGGCTTGTCTTTGAGAAGAGTCTTTAAATAATCATATAGCTGTTGTCCTCTTTTAAATGATAATGCCTTAGAATAATCCAAAGAAGTTCATTTTTTGTTCCTACCACATAAAGTGAAATTAGGAACAACTATCAATTCACCTTTTATATTTTCCAATGATAAAGAAATTTTTCAACTTTGATCATCAAAAATAGGTAAGTTAAATATTTTACCAACAAATTTTTCTATTTTAACCTCATCATCTCATTCGCAAAATCAAACATATACAACTGCTCATTTTTTTATTGCTCCAACACCCAAGAGCTTTCATTGGTGATCTCGGGATTTTATCCAACCTCTTTTTACAGACTGAATTACTATCTTCATTTCAAATAAATATTAAGTTTTAATTATTTCATCTTATATATATTTCAAGCTTCTCTTCAATAACAAAAAAGGAGCCTCTACCGGCTCCCCTTTGATTAAAACAACTATTAAACATTAGTTATTTTCAGCCTCACTCTCATTAGAAGTTTTCTCTTTTTGCTCTTCTCCACTCTCAAAATCAGATAATTGTAAATTTTTAGTTAGTTCTTCAAATTCTTCAATTTCTTTGGCAAAAACTTTAACAAACCTAGTATTTAAATATATATTCATAAACAACCCTATAAGCATCAAAGACAATACTGCTATTGCTGCCCCCACAGAAACTGCCGCAGCGGTTGGCAAGGGAACACCAATATAAACCAACACTAGTCATACAACAAATACTAACGAAATATCATAATAAATACTAAAAACCTTATTAACTTCGGCAACCAACCCTTCAACAAAAAACAATAAGTTTGCTTCTTCCAAAAATTTTATCAAATCATTTTTTGTTACTTCTCTTTTAACTTTTCCTACAATATCCTCTCCTCTCTCAACCATACTCAAAACATTCAATGCAAAAAAAGTACCTCCAAATACCCTCGAATAAACTATCAAAAAAGCCAAAAAACTAATCACAAAAGCCTTTTCTGGTAAACTAAGAGATGCTATCATCTGAGGCAATAAAAAGAGCAATGCCACAAACAAAATAAGCAATATCCAACTAACTGCTCTTGTCCAAAAGCCATTGGATGTAGAGTAATTCATCATTATAGTTTTTAAAATCTAAAAAAATTATTTTGTGTTCTTTACTTTCTCCTCATAAGCTTGTTTAATAGTCTCATTAGACTGATTTTGTGATTTTACCATTCCAGACTCATTTGTATCGGTACTCTTAGTAAACATATGAACAACACTATAAAGGTCTCTTGATACAGGCAATCTATAAGTTATAGTACTCAACAAAACATCACCAACCTTAAATTTTCCCTTAGCTTCTGCACTAATCTGCATATTTATAACTACTTCATCTCATCCATTCAGAACTATACCTAGTGGTATTTCCACCATAGCTATTTCAGGAATATTAGATTGAGCTGGCTTTAACATCACAGATTTACTGACTAACTCTACAGGCATACTACCTGGATTTACTACTTTTAATGTTAATACTCATTTTTCCTCATCATAATAAGAATCCATCACCATAGGTGAAACAGGTATGAGTTGCTTTTGAACTTCACAACTTACAACAGCCTGCCCCGCTCTAAAAAGGCCAAAATACTCTCCTCATATAATTCCCAATCCCAAGGTTAAAAAAGGCAAAAGTATTAACCACAACGTTTCTTTTTTCATCGTTTTAAATTAACGATATAAAATATATCACCTTTTCGCTGCTGGTGCTATTATACTCCATAAGATAAATTTTTCAAGAGAAAATATTTTTATTTTAAATCTTTTAATAGCCCCAAAAATTCCTTATCTTCCACCTGGTTAAATTTAGCATAACCTTGCCCAACTGCCTGGAAGCTTTTAATTGGTGAAAGACAAATAATTTCATCAATATTAGCTTTTAAAACATTAGGGGCTTCATATGGACAAATAGGAACGGCCAAAACAACCTTTTGGGCTCACAAATTTTTTAAAAACCTACCTGCTACAGCTGCAGTGTATCATCTAGCAATACCATCATCAACTATTATCACTAATTTTTCACTAACCTTTTCAAATTCTTTAGGACTAATTCAATATTTTTTTAACCTTTCTTCTATCTGCTTCCAAGCTTTATTTTTTAAAATCCTTAACATTTCATCACTTATGCTCAAGTAATTCACCAAATAATGATCTACCAGATAAGATCCATCAGGAGCAATTGCTCCAATAGAAACTTCCTCACTATAAGGAGAAGGAATTTTTTTCACGGGCAATATCACAAAATCTATTCAGGTATCTTTTAAAAATCTATAGGCAACTGGCAATCATCCTCTAGGTAAGATAGCTACTACTACGTTATCTAAGCTAATATTCATTTGAGATAAATAGCCTTTTAAAACTTCAGACAAGATTTCTCAAGCATGATATCTATCTTCAAACATTTTTTAAAAATTTATTGATATCTAAAATCTTATCCCAAGATTCTCCAAATTCCTCAGAATCATAAAAATGTATATTTGCTATATCAAAATTTCTAACAAACTCCTGAGGATTTATACCAGCTTTTAAAAGCAAATGAATTAAAAATTGTTCTTCATCAGGTAATTCTTCCCATACACTTGGCAAAAAAGTGGCTTGTTTTCATCAAAGTTCAATTATAACACCCGGTTTTTGCTTCCTTAAGGAATCCAACAATTGATTTATATTTTCAAATTTAACCTCATAAGGACTTGACAAAACACTTATTTCTAAAAAATGAGGTTGGCTTAATTCAGATAAAGAAAGAGGAGAAAATCTTGGGTCTCTAAATGCAGCATTTTTGGCATTTTGAATAATATCTTGGCATAAAAACCTGGTAGGAATCAATGATCAAATACATCATCTTAGCTCTCCCCTTTTATCAGATCATTTTTTTAGAGTTACAAAAGCTGCTCAAGGCATCTGAAGTTGTTTAGAAATAGGTTTATAATTACCAAGAGTAGATTGTCAGAGTCCCTCTAAAATAGCTGACTTAGCCAACGACAATCACTCTTGCTTCCATAATTCCATTTTAAAATACTAACATTATAAATAAGTTTATACATATATCACTGATGAATATCCAACTACCCTACTTTTGTCTCCTGCTGTATCTCCAGAATTAAGATACTTTAATAGCATAGGTTTCCACTTTTTTAATAAGCTTATCACTGTTAAACTAACCCAAGGCCACTTACCACAGGCATCAGCAACCTCTACTATTTTAGTAATATCTTGAGATAAAAAAGCTTCAAGAGTAAATTTATCTCTTTTAATTGCTTCATCATAAGGCAAATAATGAGACAAATCTGAGCTGACTATAAAAAATACATCATCCAATTTTGACAAAATCTCACCTACCTTTACTACATCTACTTGGCCAAATACCAAAGGCAATATCTGCTTTTCAACTCCCCTTTTATCAAAAATATACTTTAAAAAAGGTAGCTGAGTTTCTACCGCATGTTCTGGAAGTTGAGGTTCTAAGTAAGAAGTAAATAATTCAGGATATTCTTTAACCAATCTCTCTCCTAATTCTACTGCTCCATAAAGCTTGCCAAAAGGTGTCTCTAAATAGTCAAAAATTCCCACACTTACTCCCTCAAAAATAGCATAATGAGATGGAGCCAAAATTATAATAGTAGAAGGCAAACTTTCCAAATACTGAAAAATAGCCTTATAAGTATAAGTAGCGACTATACCTGAATAGATGTATCCTGCATGTGGTGCAACTGCGGATTTGGGTCTAGATCCTATATCTAATTTTGCAATTGCAAAAAATTCCTCTAACATATTTTTTAACACAAGAGGATTTCATGAGTAAAAACTATCTGCTACTGTCATTGGGCGAATCTTCATTCTTAATTTTTTATTAAAATAAAATTGTAGAATTATCTATTATTTTCATTGTTTACAATAGTATGTTTCACAGCTACCACTTTTCAATCTCTATACCAAATTCCAGGTATCTGTGTCCCACACCTTGGACATATCCCTTCTACATCCCAATTAACCTTTACATTTTCTCAAACAAATCCTGATCTTTCAACCAACGGTGTATTACAAGTAGGACAGTAAGTTGTTTCATATTTTGGCATATTTAAATTTCATAAATATATATATCTCAATCATTCCTGCTTTCAAATTTCGTAAGCCTTTAACAAAGTTTCAGGTGACGTAGAAGGTCTATCCAACATTTTCCAGTCTGGATGGAATCTACTAATATGCCAAGGGATATCAGGAGATACACTTTTGATAAATTTAGCTATCTGACGCAATTCTTCTTCACTATCGTTTTCTCATGGAATTATTAATGTGGTAACCTCTAAAAAGATCCTTCTTCTATGATATACTTCTTCAATATTTTGAAGTACAGGTTTAAGCCTACCTCAAACTACTTTACGATAAAACTTTTCAGAAAATCATTTAAGATCTATATTTATAGCATCAAGATATCCTTCTGCTACATCCCATAACTCATTTGTTTCATATCCATTTGACACAAAAACATTAAAAAAATTAGCACCAGAGATAGACCAGTTATAAACATCTGCTGTCTTTATTTTTTGTGCAATTTCTTTAGACCTAGTTAATACCATCGTATCATATGCATACTCAAAAAATACTGTAGGTTCATTATAAGTGTATGCTATAATCGGGATCTTGTACTCCTTACATAATTTAATTATATCTTCTGGAAGCAAAGTAACTCAAATTTGATTAATTCTTTCCTCGGGTAAATATATCCTCCCATCTTCTTTGTTAGCTTTAGCAGTAGGAGACTTATCAACTTTTACCTGAGACATCTGCCAGTTTTGACAAAAAAGACATCAAAAATTACATCCAGCAGTTCAAAAACTAAAAGCTCATCTTCAAGGCAATACATGAAACAATGGTTTTTTCTCTATAGGATCTACATTTACTCCTAATGCTTTTCACCAAGTAATCAAAAACAATTTACCCCCCTCATTTAATCTTACTCCACACAAGCCACTTTGCCCGTCTGGTATTTGGCAATAATGATTACAAGCCGTACATTGCACCCATCAAGGCTTTTTGCTTGGTTTTTGTAAAATTGCTTCCCTGCGCATAAAATTTAATTTAAAATCCTAAATAGCAGGCGTCTGTATCACCTGCTATTATAAAGTGCTATAGAAATTTTTCAAGAGATTTTAAAATTGATTATCTAAAAGTCTTTGGGCTTCTAAAAGTTGACATTGAGTTTTAAGCTCTCCGCCTAACTTATCACATCAGTTTTGAAGTCAATATTCCAATTTACATTTTTTACTCAACTTATCATTAGGGAAAAATTTAGAATCAATAATATCACATAAGTTAAGATTCTTTAAATAAGCATTATACCTGATCGCATTATCCCAACAAGACAAAGCTAAATTTGGATCTTTATTGTATTTTTTAATTAAACTTTCTAGTTTTCTACAATCATCAAAAGCCAACTGAAATTGCTTAGAATTATAAAAAGAAAATAGACAATTTCCCAGTTGTTCATCTGAGATATTCATGCAGGCCTCTAAACTAGCTGGATTATCAGCTAAGAAAACTTGAACTTGATCTAAACATATATTATAAAGAACCTCATCACTATCTATTTTCTCACATATTTGAGGTTCTCAAAGCTGTCTTGCTAGCATATAATAACAATTATTTTTCGTCGCAATATCTACAAAATTATCACAACTTTCCTTGTCTAAATTACCTGATAAAGCAAGCTTATCCATTATATCCAATCTACAATCAAAATCATTTGGATCATCACAATATTTTGCAAAAAAAGTATTTTCATAATCATTGGCCTCTTCCTGTGCTTGTGAGGGACGTATTTCGACGTTATTTTTTGAATCCACATCCCCTGTGCCAACAGTTTTAACAACACTTTCATTTTTTATATTTCAAATCCTACTCTGCGAAATTTGATTATTATTTACTTCCACATTAGATTGTTTACTCGTGCTTCACTTTAAAGAAACAAATACAAATGCTCCCACAATTCATCCTATTAACCCTAGAAAAAAAATTTTGAACAAATAACTTTTATCAGAATTAGCCATTTTTATTTATTTTAGTAATAACATCTAAATTTGAATCTCCAGTAATATCAATCCGGATTCGTAAAATTACCTGCCCGATCAACAGTGTATCTTGCGGAGTCTAACCATTGCACTTTAACACAGTTATACTTAGCCATATATTCCCCAATCCTGGCTACACCAAGCCTATATGCTGTAGTAGATGCAGATAACCGTCAAGCTCATTCATCAATATAATTACCATAAAAATCCACTATAGCCCCTGCATAAGTCCGCACATCAGTATATGTTCATCTTATATTCCAAGATCTATTACTAGAGTAATAAATCCTTAAACCATCATAATATCCTCTACTCGACCTAGTTATATAACTACCATCAGTGTCTCTAACAACGAAATAATCATCTACTGTAAGAAATACTTGTCCTCAATACCTGTACAAAGCTCAATCCTCATTTAAATGTGCTCCTCTATTAGATCGTCAAAATCCTATTCAATAAGGAGTTCTCAAATAAGGAGAATCTATTCAAATCCCTACTGCTGTACCATTAGGAGAAACAACTTGCTTTGCCTTATCAACAGTAGATGTAACTGTAGTTGCACTTCACGCACTAGCGGCGTATCAGGCTGTAGTAGCATAATCTACCCTCACATTTTTCCCATCAGTAGAAGAACTTACATCTATATTTGCACCAAGATCTGCCGCAGTTATTGTTCAATCCCTTATATCTGCACTTGTGACCTCTCCATCCCTTATTTTAGCACTTGTTACTGAATTATCCTGAAGCTCACTATTTCCTACACTCCCTGCTCATAAATCTGCAGCAGTTATCGTCCCATCCACTATCTTATCACTTGTAACCGAATTAGCAGCCAAATTTGTATTTACAACTTGTCCAGCTCATATATCTTCAGCCCTTATAGTTCCGTTTGCAATATCTGCACTTACAATAGTACTATCTTTAATAGCTCCTGGCTGGATATTTAAATCGCCTTGCATAGTAATACTTCCATCTTGTCAATCAACCACAATAGTAGTGGCGCCGCTAGGAGTACCATCATTGGTCAAAAACAAAGCTTTAAGATAAGCCCTCAAAGATGGTATAGTCTCATCCACTGTAAGGGCTGCTACTATGGCTCACCCTACAAATACCCCCAAAAAACCTACA
>JALTWR010000027.1 GCA_027046965.1 Candidatus Altimarinota bacterium
GGAATAAAAGCTACTATGCCTATTCATATGATGAAAAAATCGATACACTCATAAAAAAATATCATTACGAAACCAAAGAAACCTACCTCAAACCCAAAGAAGCAGCATGGATCTATTGTCCAAAGAATTTGAATGTCACAATTGGCAACATGGGATTGGTCAACAATAAATTGCCTCTCAAAAAGGGATGGAATTTTGTCTCTTTGTCAAATAACGCTTTTAAATTAAAATATTTAGAACAAAATCTTACGATTTGGAATTATGATAAAATATGGAGATTTTATAGTAGAAGTGCAGATGTAAACTATTCTAGATTATTATTGGCAAAGCCTCAAACTGGATATTTTATACTCAAGGAATAACAATGAAAACTTTATCAATTTTGTTTCTTTCGTGTTTAGCACTATTGGGTTGGGAATTGAAAGGTATACAAGGAGATGTAAATTTAAGTGAATTAAATTTAAGTGATAATATTATTTGGGCCTACGAAAATGGAGAGTGGAAAACCTCATATAATACCTCTCGTTATACTCAGTTGAGAAGGTTAACGGGTGGTATGGGCTACTGGATGTATAAAAGTAGCAACATCCAAACTCCAAATCAAAATGATAATTACCAGTGGAGTGAAGGATGGAATCTCGTCTCTCCTATTTTTGAAGATTGGAATATGAGCGAGAAATTTAAAAATCATGCACTAGTAGCTTGGAAATATGAAAATAAGGAGTGGAAGCTCTATTCTACAATAGGTTATTTTGGATATACAGCTTTTAATAACTTGACTATTGGAGAAGGAGCTTGGGTCTATTTAAAATCTATCGATATCAAAATGAATAATCAACCTATCTTTTGTGAGAATGGAACTTGCTCTAAAATAATCACTACAAATCACAATTATACTTTCTCCATAAAAACTGATAAATTCAACAGCGATCTAAAATTTGCTTTCGATCTATATAGATACTCTAATAACATCCACTACAAATTGGCTTTTGGTCCTTTTCAAATCGATCAAAACGGCATCAAGACAGAAAATATTCGAGTATGTGTACAAAAAGGTAACACAACAGATAGCTGTAAGCCTATAGACAATACAAATGAACACTTCTTAGATTATAAAGATGGATATCTTTTTGTAGATGCCCAAAAAATTGCTCAAAGTTTTAATCGCACCATACCAAATACAAAAGAGAAATTTAAAATGAAAATCTTTATTGAAGGATTTGATGTAGCAGGTTTTAAAAATGATCAAGATTTCGGAACATTAGGAATTGAAGATCCAGACGATTCTTATGGGGTATGGGTTAAACTGTCAAATAATAAATCGATAGAATTTGAGATGGAAATCAGATAATGCAAAAAATAATTACACTTTTTCTCTTCTCTTTATCTCTTTATGCCTTTGACCTACGATATGCTTTGCATACTGATCATGCATACCCTATGGTTAAAGGTAAGTTTTTGATAAATACAGAATTCCAAAAACTCAACGACACTTTAGATATTTTCAATATCAAAAAACAAGAGCTAGGACAATCGCTCTCAAAATATGCTTCCATTGGTAATATGACTGGCTATAGAGTCGGACTAGTTTATGGCGCAACTAAAAATATCACACTATACTCAAAACTGGAAAACAAAGATATAGAGTATGGAAACGGAACTCTCAACAATAAAAGGGTAGAACTTTGTGCTAGATACAACTTTTTTGAAAACTATTTCAGTCAAACTCTTTTAAGTGTAGATTTAGGAGCTATCACTAATATTGGAGAAAATATTAGATATGACAATGTTTCACTTCTTAATGACCTTGGACATAAAATTTCTAAAAAGTTTGATCTTATTGAAAAAAATGGCAACTACTACATTATTGAGCGG
>JALTWR010000028.1 GCA_027046965.1 Candidatus Altimarinota bacterium
AAAAAGATCAGCAAAAACTTACTCCTAAGCCTAAAAAAGAGTCTTCTAGACCTACTCCATCTAAACCAAAACAAGCTCCTTCAACTTCGCAAACTTTAGTAAAAAAGAGTGAGATTGAAATATGAGACTCGATTACTGTCAAGGAATTTTCTGAAAAGAGTGGTATTCCTCTTAATGAGGTAATGAAAACTCTTTTAAAAAACAAGATAATATTAGCTGCTAATGCTGATATGGACTGGGAAACAGCTTCACTGATTTGAGAAGAGTTAGGAGTAGTTGTTAAGAAAAAAGCCTCTGGACTAGATGTTGATGCGGTTTTAGAAGGAGACCTGGAAAAAATATTGGCACAAGATAAAGAAGCTGAGAGGCTTGAAATCAGACCTCCTATCGTCACTGTAATGGGGCATGTAGACCATGGTAAAACTAAGCTATTGGATTACATTAGAAGTACAAATTTGGTAGATAAGGAAGCAGGAGGTATTACACAATCTATATGAGCTTCACAAGTTGAATTAGATGGCAAAAAAATAACTTTTGTGGATACACCTGGACATGAGCTTTTTACTTCTCTTAGAGCAAGATGAGCTAAGATAACCGACATTGCTATTATTGTAGTAGCAGCTGATGAATGAGTAAAGGAACAAACCAAAGAAGCAGTGGCTCATGCCAAAGAGGCTGGTGTTCCCATTATAGTAGCTATTACCAAAATTGATAAGCCAGAAGCAAATGTAGAAATGGTTAAATCACAATTATCTGAGATAGAGCTTATACCAGAAGAGTGGGGAGGAGATGTTCCAGTGGTAGGTGTTTCTGCTATTACAGGAGAGGGAGTGCAAGATTTGTTAGAGACTATTCTTTTGCAAGCAGAGATTATGGAACTTAAATACAATCCTGATAGAGCGGGGGTTGGAGTGATATTAGAATCTCAAAAGGATATAAAAAGAGGTGTTTTGGCGTCATTGATAGTAATGACAGGTAAACTTGAGGTAGGAGATGTGATAGTTGCATACAATACTTATGGTAAGATTAGAAGGATGATAAACTGGAAATGAGAAGATGTAAAAATTGCTAAATGATGAGATCCTGTAATGATACTAGGTCTTTCGGATGTGCCAGAACCTGGTAGAATTGTAGAAGAAGTAAACACTGAGAAAGAGGCTCAAAAAAAGATAGCCCTTATCCAAGAAAAAGAAAATCAAAAAAAGCAAAAGGACGCTTTATCTAACTTTTTGACTCAGCTTAAGGAGAGTGACACGGCCTTGTTAAAGCTTATTTTGAAGGCGGACAGCTGGTGATCTTTGGAGGCTGTTAAATATGCACTCTCTAAGATTAAATTGCCAGAAAATGTGGAAATTAAAATAATTCATTCTGATGTTAGTGGTATATCCGACTCTGACATAGTATTGGCTGAGGCTTCATGAGCTTTTGTGATAGGATTTAACTCTCCTTTTGCTCCTTCTTTGAAAAAGAAAGCTGATAAATTATCAGTCCCTATCAGGAATTTTAATATTATTTACGAACTTGTAGAATACATCGAGAGGGTGGCTTCAGGATTGGTCCAAAAAGAAGAAAAAGAGGAGGTTATAGGTGCTTTGGAGGTGTTGGCAGTATTTTATCGTAAATGATCAGATATGATTGTATGAGGTAAGGTAGTAGAAGGTAAATTGATAAATGGAGCTTATTTTAGGCTATATAGAGATTGAGAGGAAATAGGAGGAGGAAAAATAACTTCACTAAAAAGAGAACAAGAGAATGTAAACGAAGTGTCTCAGTGATATGAGTGTTGAGTGAGAGTAAAAGTCAATAAAAAAATCCAACCAGGGGACAAAATGGAGGTATATATTTATGTTTAGATTTGATTTGCGAATGTCTTTGAATAAAATAAGCCTACCCAAATTTTTATATAGATAAATAACAAATCGAGATGGAAAATAAAAAGTGAGGATTTGCACAACTACTGTATATGGGAATATTTTTGAATGTAGCCTTGTTAATATTAAGTGGAATTATACTTTACAAGGTTAAGATAATCAAAGAGGAGGTAAAACAAATAAAAGCTATATCATTGTGGCAGTATGGAGGGGATTATAAATTGGCTAAAACTTTTTTTGAGAGTGAGCAATTTAAAAAGCAAGCACAAGAAGGGATAAAACAAGCTCTTAAAAGTATTGGAGTAGAGGTTCCATGAGATACTGGTGCATCAGGGCAAGCTGATTCTGCTCAAGCTCAACCAGAAGCAGCTCAAGTTGAAGTGGAAAAAGTAAAGCAAAAGCTACAGGGGCTTTTCCCTCAGGGAGAATTTAATGGAGGAGTTCTATCTCCAGAGCAGCTTTCCGAAGTGTTTGCAGATATTGAGCTAAAAGGAAATAGTAATGCACCTGTTGTATGGTTAGAGTATTCTGATTTGGAATGTCCATTTTGTGCTAGGCTTCATAATCAATGAACTGTAAAGCAAGTTTTGGACAAATATGGTGACCAAATAGCTTATGGACTTAAGCATTTCCCATTAGGTTTTCATGAAAAAGCATTCCCAGCGGCACAAATAATGGAGTGTACAAGGGATAAATTGGGTAAGGATATGTTTTACAAATTGGAAGAAGGAACTTTTGCTAGCAAGGATCCTTCGGCTGAAAACATGTACAATTTGTTAAAGCAATATGGAGCTACTGATCAACAAATAGAGGATATAAAACTTTGTGTTCAAAGCGGTGAATATGATGAAAAAATTAGGGCAAATCAAGCTGAATGAGCGGATGTATTTGGAGTTAGAGGGACTCCTGGAAATGTTATAATTGATACTCGTACTGGTAAATGGATTTTGATACCAGGAGCTTATCCAGCTCAAGCATTTGAAATCGTTGTTGATAGCTTCCTTAGTGGATGAGAACAATAAGATATTTTGTTTCCTTAAGTTTTGAGCCTGCCCATAGCGGCGGGCTTTTTTATAATCTTGCTCCGCACCAATTGCAATAACTAGCTTCTGGAGGATTGGATTTGTGGCATTGTGGGCATTTTTTGCCGTGCTTGTCTAGCCAAAGTTGTCTTTTGATTCTATCTGTACTCTCTAAAAATATAACCACAGTGAGGGAGGAAAGTATAGCAATCATTACAGGGCCTAAAAGCATTATAATACCAGCGAACAATCTTCACCAGCTGGTAATAGGGACAATATCTCCATATCCAAGTCCCGTCATCGTAACCAAGCCCCACCATATTGCGTCTGGTAGGGAGGCAAATTGGGAGTTAAAGGGGCTTTCTACAATATAGGTCATAGTGGAAATTATTAAAAGTGTAGTTAACATCAACAAAAATATAGCAGCATATTCTGAGCGATGCTTTAAAATTCCATGCCAGAGCTTGGTTAATAACGGAGTATGATCAAAGATCGAAAACATCCTGAAAACCCTAAAACTTCTCAATAGCGGAAAGTAAGGATGATAAGTTGTGCCTATTAATCCCCGTATAACAAATAAAGGGGCGAATGATAAAAGATCTAATATATTTAGAAAGCTAAATACAAATTGTTTTTTATCTTGTGCTTTGGTAAATCTATAAATATATTCTGCTCCAAACAAAGAAGCTATTACAAAATCTATGGAAAATATGAAGTGCTGATAGTTTGCTTTTATTTCAGGTATACTTTCCAACATCATCAAAACTATAGAAACAACAACTCCTGTCACGATTATAGTATCTATAATGTGAGTTTCTTGTTTGGACAGAGGCACCATATAACTAAAAGGGTTGTAAGATTTGGGAGGATGGATTTTTTTGAATAATTTGAGCATTGGTGGTAATTAATAATTTAGATAATAAGTCTTACTCAGCCTAATTCTTCGATTTTGTAAGGGAACTTGTTGCCAGGTGAACCAATAAACATAAAATTAATAGGTATTTTCCATTGTTTTGATAGTTGTTTAATAAGCTTTGGTCCAAATTCTCACGGGATTTCTACAAATTCTATTTCCAGTTCAGGATACATTTTATCTAGCACTCTAAGATCCCTCTTGAATGATTCTGGAACTTTTTCTCCTGGCTTTACTACACTTACGATTTTTACCTTTTTTGTGTGTTCATTGTTTAAGATGTATAAAATTACTTTGTTCAAAGTGGCTATATCGTCTCCTTTGGTGAAATATACAAATTCTTGTTTTTTTATGTTTTCTATAGCAGAGGTAATATAGTCGTTGATTTTAAAAAATATGTTTTTTATGTATCAAAAGGTAGCTTGAGCAGTGGTTAGTAAAAACCTAAGTAAGGCAACTCTGTTTAACATTATCATCACTAGCGTTAAGGCAGGAATGAAATAATACAAAAATATTACAATATTTGGCGGCTGACCAGGGTCAGATGGTTTGATCAATATTTGACCTATTAAAGCTAAGGTAACTCATATCAATGCTATTGCTAGAGATATTGGTCAAGCCCTTTCGGGTCTGGGTAGGGAAGCACGCTTGACCTTCAAAAGTATATTGGATATAGCAAAAAGTCCCATTACTGCCAAAAATGATATAGTGTATACTCAAGCCAAGGTCTTAACTTCTCATTTTGATATGAGTAATATGGATATATTCAATAGTAAAAAACCCATTATTATCCAAGTGTTGGCTCAGTATTTGTTTTTTTTGAGCAAAAATTGTGGTAAAACACGATCAAGCGTCAATCTTTCAAGCAATCAAGACACCCCAATGTATGATGTTAATACTGCTCCAGAAAGTACCAATACTGCATCTATACTTACAAGGGTTGCCAGCCAGTTTCCTGCTGAAATTTGTCCCATATAAGATAGCAAAGTTGATCTATGATGTTCTACTTCAGGGATGGGTATTAGAGCTAGTGCCAAAAAAGCCATTAGTGGATTCAATATACTTACCACAAGCCACATATTTCTTAAAGTTTTTGGAAATACTCCCTTTTTTTGTTCTTCTACGAAGTTAGCACTACTTTCAAATCATGATATTCCGAGCATTGAGGCTGCAAATCCAAAAAAAATGGCTAACCATAAACTGCCTTGTGAAGGCTTAAATTGCCAATTTTGCAAAAAAATATCCCATCAGTGGGTGATTATGTAAGTTATACTCAAAGTTGCCAATACAAACATAATACTAAGGTGAAACAAGAATATGACAATTGCAACCTTTGCCGATTCTTTGATGCCAAATAAGGTTAATATAGCAAATAAGCTTAAAAGCACTATTGTAGCTAGTATGACAGGTAGAGAAGGAACTAATGTCTGTAGATAGTGCATAGCCTCATTTCAGCTTATTACAGCAGTTGCCATATATGAAAGAACAGTTAACGTAGCTGCCAAAGACGCTAATGACTTGGAAGTGGTATTGAGCAATGCATTGTATACTCAACCATTAAGAGGCAAAGCTCCAACAACTTCTCCATAAATTTTTCTGAAAGCATATAAAACAATAACTACAATCAAAAGTGTAATCCATGCATAAGGTCAAGCAAAAATAATGGCTAATGCAGCCACATAAAGAACTGATGAGCTAATATCATTTCAACTTATGGCCGTTGCAGCCAGTTCTCAGAGTTTTGTTTTTTTCATGATTGTTGTAAAATATCATATATTTAATTTTATTGGTAAAGCTGTTGATTGTCAAAGTTTTCAAAGGTGTATAGTTGAAAATAGAAGGTAAAAATTTAAACTTAAAGTCAATTTATAATATTGGTCTTTAAAAGTGTTGAAAAAGCTCAATGAGTACTTAGCATTACCCTTGCTGGGGTTAATACGTTTGTATCAATGGACCCTTTCTCCAGATAAAGGATTGCCTTCTTTGTGGCTAAAATGAAAGGTGTGTTTACACCATCCTCATTGTAGTCAATATTCGATTGATGTTTTAAAAAGATATGGTTTTGTCCCAGGGGTAGCTTATGCTTTAGATAGAGTAATTAGTTGTAATCCTATGTCAGTTCGCAAATACCCAACTTTTGATGGTCAAAAAGCATATGATCCTCCTTTTTATAGAGTGGTGTTTTTTAGCTGATCTCCTTTGGGAGAACCTTTTTTAAAGCAATTGTTTGATGATCCCAGGTTTGAAATTATGTGAGTAGTAAGTATGCCTCCAAAGCCAGTTTGAAGAGGGCAAAAAGTTCGTCCCAATACAGTTGCTCAATATGCTAAAAAATTATGAATTTCAAATATTCAGACCCCTTCTAAGCTGTGATTAAAAGCCTCTGAAGGTGTGCAATTTTATTCTTGGCTTAAAAAGTTAGATCCAGATTTTTTGGTAGTTGTGGCTTATGGGAAAATTATACCCAAGCATATTTTGGATGCGGCTAAAATAGCTCCAATTAATGTACATTGAAGTTTGCTCCCTAAATATCGTTGAGCATCTCCTTTGCAGCAGGTGTTTTTAGATCAGGAAACCAAGACTGGGATTACAGTTATGAAAATGAATGAAAAGATGGATGAATGAGAAATTTTGGATAAATTTGAAGTTGCAATCCCCTTTGATTGGACAGTAGAAGACTTGATAAATTGGATAAAACAATATTGACCTAAGTTTTTGGCAGATACTTTGCGAAATTATGCAAAATGAGAAATCAAATCTGTGGTACAAAATAACACTGAAGCCACCTATACTAGTAAGATTAGTAAGGAAGATGGTCAAATTGATCCATGGACTTTGCCTTTGAATAAAATTTATGCCAAGTATAGAGCTTATAAAATCTGGCCTTGAATATGGTTTTTGTTGGATGGGGATTTTGTTCATAAAGATTTGTTGGTTAAAGTAGAAAAGCTGGAAGTTGACCAGAATGAATTTGAGAAATACAAAGATCTCCCTTTGATTGTAGATAAAATCCAGGGAAAACTAAATCCAGCTATTAGCTTATTGAGAGTAAAACCTGCTGGGAGGTCCAGTATGGATTTTGAAGATTTTAAAAGGTGATATCGGTTTTTACAAGTGACTTAGTTGAAATGGATATGAAATTAGTAGTAGGCTTGGGCAATCCAGGTCACAAATATGAAAACACAAGACACAATATAGGTTTTGAGATTGTTGATTTATGGGCTGATGAAATATGAGCCACACAATTTTTGTTTGAAAAAAAATTTAATGCTTTGGTGGCAGTGTGAAATTTTAAAAAATGGAAATTGATATTTTTAAAACCTCAAACGTACATGAATCTTTCAGGGGACGCAGTAAGTAAAGCCTTGAATTTTTATAAGATTACGCCTGACCAGATGCTTGTCTCTCATGATGAGCTTGATTTACCTTTGGGAGAGATAAAACTTAAGCGAAATGGAGGTCACAATGGTCATAGAGGAGTTAAGGATGTTATTCAAAAAATTTGAGATAATAAATTTTGGAGACTAAAGATATGAATCTGAAGGCCTAGCAATCCAGAAATTGATATCATAAATCGGGTGTTGAGTAGGTTTTCTGATGAAGAAAAGCAGAAAATTTTTTCTCAAAAAAAGCTTTTAATGGGAAAGTTGGAAGAGTTTTTGAAATATTCTAATTAAATGCTATTGACTTTTGTTGTATAAGTATGTATGATAAAGATGGTTTATCTCTTTATTATTTTAATAATGAATAAAGAATTTCCCGGAAGTGAATTAGTAGGTGTTTATAAATTTTCATATCCCTTATCTTCAAGTTCATTAGATCCTTCCCAGTAGGATGCTTTTGGAATTATTTAAAAATTATATTTTGTGATGCTTTTGGACATTTTTGATTTGGAATCAAGACCTGAAGAGCCTTGTTGGGAATGCCTAAAAGGCATATTTGTGCTTGGTCCTGGATGAGCTGAGGCATTAAACAGTAAGTCTCCATTTTGAGGTCATGAAGGTCTTGATCTTTCAACATGGAAAGGAAGAGATCCATTGCATATTTTTGCCACAATTTTGGAGTTTTTGGTTAGTACATTAAATCAAGAGGCACGTCAATTTTGTGTTAAAACTGAATGAGAGATTTTTGAAGAAATATTGAATTCTTTCAGTTTTTTAGAGGGTTGATTAAGGACGACTATTTTAAGCAAATTACAACAAAAGAGGGTAACATCTTGGAATAATCATCCTTTGAAAGCTGATAAGTATAAATTTATCGATGAGATCATAAAGGTAGTAAGTGATCCTTTGAATTTAGAATATAATAATTTGCTTAGGCAGCTTTTAGAAGAACTTAAAAGGATAAAGCAAAATTATAGAGCAGAGAATGAAAATATAAAAAAAATCCAAAAACATACCAGCGAGCAAATTTCATATTATTTGAATGAGGCTTCTAAGACATCTTTAAGAGTAAATGAAGTGATAGAATTCTTGCAAAAACAAAAACTAGATTTTCCAAGGTTATTTTATCTTTTGATGCTTTTTTGGTCTGATAAATATCAATCTGATAGGGTCAGGTCTATTTTGGGAAGTTCTTTAGAAATTTCGGAATTGGGAGAAAATTTTATGGATTTTGCAGTTGAACTATGAAAAAATTATTTTTTAAGAGTAAAAGTGGAGGATATCACAAGATCGGAAGAGTGAAATACCTATGAGCTTGCGATCAAAGTTTTTATAGTTCAAGGCCTAGATGAGGGATTATCTCAAGAAACTCCTAACTATGAAGTTACATTGATTTTCCCCTTTGACAAGTTAGAAGAAATTTGGTTTATTAGACTCCCAGAACAACAACCCACATATTTGGAGGCCGATTTGCAAAGAATAGAAGAGGAAGCTGATGTTGCCTAAGGTTTACTCACTAAGCATCCTTCCTTGTGGGGTTTTTTGAATTAATCATAGCTTTAGTAACAAGGGCTCAATATCTTCTTCTACTGATTTTTCATTTACTCCAAGTTTTAAGGCAATCGTTTTAAGTCCTACTGGTTTACCGTTAGCTTCTTGAAGAATTTGCAGGTATAATTTGTGTATCGGAGATAATCATCATTTTTCTAGTTTAGCCCAATTTTTAAACTCTTCTCGTTTGGTATTATCTAAATTAGAATCCTTATGGTATGATATCAAAAAATCTTTAAGCTGGATAGTAAAATTACTTATTTCTCTGGGGGTATCTAGTATCATCTCTACCATATTTTTGAGTATTGATGGAGTTGTATTTATCCCATTCATTGCTAGATATCTTTTTAGTATTTTCTGTTTTTGGGTATCTGTATAGGGTTGGAAGTGAAATTTGTAGACAAATCTGTTTTTCAAGGGGGATGATAAAGATTCTAGTTTAGTTGTTGCACCAATTAAGGTAAAGGGAGATATATCAACTCTAATATTGCCTCCTTCTGGCATTACCATATCAATAGCAAAGTCTTCCATGGCAATATAAAGGATCTCTTCAATAGTGGGTTTAAGTCTGTGTATTTCATCAATAAAAAGGATATCTTTTTCTTCCAATGAGGTAAGGATGCTGATTAGCTCTGCTGGTTTGGATATTGCATATCAGGTGATTATTTTAATTTGTACCCCCAGTTCTTTAGCTATTATTTGGGCAATTGTTGTTTTGCCAAAGCCAGATGGGCCTGAAAATAGTATGTGACCAATAGGTAGTCCTGTTTTTTGAGAAGATATTATGGCGCTTTTAAGAGCCTTTTTTATATCATCTTGTCCTATAAATTCATCAAATCTTGTGGGTCTAAAGTTGTTTCCAGTTTTAATTAGTTTTTGTGTTTTTATCTTTTTTACTTCCATAGACTTTAATAGTAGTGATTTAATAATTTTAGGGTACGTTTTTTTCTTGAAAAGTCAACTTAAAAGGTTATTATAGCATATAGTAAGCTATGGTGATATTTAAATTTCAATCTATTTCAACGATGCTTGATCACAAAATTTTAGGGTTGTTAGAGTTGGTAGTAGAGAGCTATATTGAAAAATGAGAGCCCATTTGATCAAAATTTCTTAATACCTTAAATTACCAGAGTTGGGCACCTTCAACTCTTAGAAAATATTTAAAGGTATTAGAGGATGAGGAATTTGTGTATCAACCATATCATAGTGCCGGAAGAATTCCAACTCTAAAATGATGGGAATTTTATGTTCAAAGAATTTTAGAAGATGTTGAAACACCTCAGAATGATATTTTAAGAGCTAGAAGTCAGATCAAAGACCTTGTAGAGATGTTAGGAAGTTTAGTAAAGTGAGTTGTGGTATGATTTATTGATGGAGACGATTATCATTATTTGTGAATTCAAAATCTTTTGTCTCATCCTACTTTTTTGGATGAACTTGAAACTGTTCAACAGATTGTAGGGCGAATAGAATCCAAAAAAATTATTGATATGCTCAAGAAAAAAGATATAAAAAGACAACAAGTTAATTATTCTTTTGTTAGTATCAAGGAAGGAAAGCTTGTGTCGATATTTACTATAAAAATCCCGTTTGGCTGAAGGGAGGGGATTGTGGCAGTGATTTCTCCTGTAAGGACCAATTATAGGCACAATCTGGGGATTCTTAAAAAATTATTAGAAGTATATAATTTAGCTTAGTGATGAAAGAAAAAAGAAATTGGGAACGAGAAGGAGTATCTAGAGAAGAGGATGAACTTAATCCTCTTTTGGAAGAACTTAAGTATCTAAAAAAAGAAATTTCTCAATGTCCTGATTGTAGTGCATTGGAAAAACGTTTATCTCAACTGGAGGGAGCTTCTGCTAAAGAAAGAGCAGAAGAAATAAAGCGCATAAAAAAAGAATTAGAATCTTTGAAAAAAAGAGCGGCTAGAAGCGGTAAGATAGAAAGACAAAATCCGGAAACTAAAACGGTTGAGTTAAAGGCTGAGGCAGACAAATGAAGAGAACAAGCGGCTTCAGCCGTAGAGGAGTTGGTTTACAAAGCCGTACCCAAGTTTTTGAGGTAAATTTATATTTTAAAAAAACAAAAGAGAGATGGGTAAAGAACCTGTTAAAAGCGCAGGAGGAGTAGTTTATTATATTGATTCAGAAGAGGGAGAGCCGAAATTTTTACTATTAAAAAGACAAGCATTATCCCACAAAATAGAATGGATTTTACCCAAAGGAAAAATAAAATCATGAGAAACTCCTGAAGAGGCTGCCAGGAGAGAGGTTAGTGAGGAAATTGGGGTTAGAGAAAAAGATTTGGAGGTTAAAGGATACTTGGGGCAATTGGAAATAAAGCTTCAAAATGAAGGAGGATGAAAATATGAAAAGGATATAGACTATTATTTACTCGAATATAATTGAGATCCTTGGAATTTAAATATTATTTCTGGAGAAGGGTATGTAGGGACATTCAAGTGGGCTAACCTCAAGGAGTCATTGGGTTTGGTAAATTATCAAAATTTGAGACTTTTGATCAAACAAGCTTATGATATGATTGTGGGTAGGAGATAGTTTAAACTCTAAAACATTTTAACATTATGATTAGAGCTATATTTCATTGACATGCATTTGTTGAGATTCAGGGAGAGGATTTTAGTATCTTCATAGATCCTTTTATAAGTGGTAATCCCAAGGTTGATATTAGTTTGGAAGATGCTACCAACCATTCTCTGCTTAAATATATTGTCTTAACACATGGCCATTCAGATCACTTAGGGGATACGGTGGATATTGCAAAAGCAAATCCCGATCTTTTGACTATAGCTACTTTTGAGCTAGCCCAATATCTAATGAATGTTGAGGGACTTAAAAATGTACATGCTATGCATATTGGGGGAGCTGCTGATTTTGGAGATTTTTGGCTAAAATACACTCCAGCTGTTCATGGATGATGAATTTGAGATTTGAATAGTTGATATACCACTGTGGCTTGATGAGTTTTGCTGGAAGTAAATGGCAAATATATTTATCATGCAGGCGATACCGCTTTAACTTATGATATGAAGCTTCTCCAGGATTACAATATAGATCTAGCGTTTTTGCCTATAGGGGATAATTTTACAATGGGATTAGATGATGCAGTTAAGGCTGTTGAATTAGTGAAGCCCAAGATAGTTGTCCCTATTCATTACAATACTTGGCCTATCATAAGTGCTGATGAATGAGAGTTTGCACGTAAAGTGATGTTAGAAGGTGTGGCAAAACCTAAGATTTTGAATCCTTGAGATGAAGTGGTTCTTTAGTTAAGTGAATTTTTAGAAAATGCAAAAAAAATTAAAATATCAGCTATTTCAACTTGGTTTAGGAATCATTCTGTGGAGTTTTGTTATATGGTACCTTTATAACTCTCCTTCCGAAAGGACAGCCTTTTTAGCAGGATTTAAAGTTTTGGTGCAAAAGGTTGAGGTTATGGGGACTAAAGTTGTAAACAAGGAGAGAGGATATTTTTTGCAAGAAAGGCTAGATACCATCACCTATTTGCAAAAATTAGTCCTTATGTACAAAGATTATCCGTGTCAGGATAAAGTTAAGCAGCTTAAAGATTTGCTCCAAGATATTCAGGATAACAATCTTGATTGGTATATTGAGCATCGTGTGGATCTCTCATCCAAAATCCAGATGTTAGAAGCTTATTTTAGACAATGTAACAGTTAAAAAGATGCCCCATCCTAAAAAATTTTTTTTGTTTAATACTATGTCTCGTCAAAAGGAAGAATTTGTCCCATTAATGGCAGAAGGCAAGAGAAATCAATCTGAAGACCAAGCTTTAGCTCAAGTTGAAGAAAAGGACTTTGTTGGTATTTATAGCTGTGGACCTACAGTTTACTCTGATCCCCATATAGGTAATCTTAGGGCTTATGTTTTTGCTGATATTTTAAGGAATGTAATTAAAAATATTTTGGGTTATCCAGTTCGCCATGTTGTAAATATTACTGATGTTGGTCATCTTACAGATGATGCAGACCAAGGAGAAGATAAGATTGAAAAAGCGGCTAAAAAGGAAAAATTAACCGCTTGGGATATTGCTCGCAAATATGAGCAAAATTTTAAAAATTACTTAGAGAAATTAAATATTGCACCCTTTGATGTGATGCCAAGAGCAACAGAACATATTACTCAGCAAATAGAGCTGACCAAAAGTTTAGAAGAATGAGGCTATACTTACCAAACTGAAGATGGGGTTTATATGGATACTTCCAAAGTACCTGACTATGGTAAGTTAGCTAAACTTGATATTGAAGGTCTTAAGGCATGAGCAAGAGTGGATTTGTGACAAAAGCGTAATCCTACGGATTTTGCTCTGTGGAAGTTTTCTCCTAAGGATCAAAAAAGACAAATGGAGCGAGATAGCCCATGGGGTAAAGGTTTTCCCGGCTGGCATATAGAATGTAGTGCAATGTCTTCTTATTATCTATGAAAGCAGTTTGATATCCATACTTGAGGGGTTGATCATATCCCTGTTCATCATACTAATGAAATAGCCCAATCAGAGTGTGGATATTGAGTAAATCCATGGGTTAAGTATTGGATGCATGTACAATTTCTTACCTTTAAAGGTGAAAAAGCTTCTAAATCCAAAGGCAATGTAGTTACCTTGCCTGAAATTGAACAAAAAGGATTTGAGCCACTTGATTTGAGATATTTGTTTTTAACTGCACATTATAGAAGCTTTTTGGATTTTACTTGGGAGATTTTAGAAAAAGCTTCTAAAGCTAGGAAAAATTTATTGAAAAAGATATCTAAACTCGGTGAGGATAAACTTAGGGAAGTTTTTATTGATGGTCAAAGGGGGATTTTGTTGGAATTTGGTGAGTTAAAAACTGATGTTGCAAGAAATCTTTACCAAAATATTGAAAGCGGACTGCTTGATGATCTCAACACTCCTATCGTCTTGGCAAATATTCATAAAGTTTTGGACAATGATCTAGGTTTGGTAGAATTTGAAGAAGTAGTTAGAGTAATAGATTTTTTTGATAGAGGCGTTTTGAGGTTGGACTTGATTAAAGGTGCTTATGAGTTTTTGCAAAAAGCTCAAGATATTCCAGAGCACATAAAAAATTTGGCGGAGCAGAGATGGCAGGCTAAACAGCAAAAAGATTGGCAAAAAGCTGACGAGCTTAGAGAGCAGATTAGGAGTCAAGGTTATGAGATAATGGATAGCTGAGATTGATATGAGATAATATCTAAGCATTAATTTTCGAAAATAAAAAAACTCACTGTATCAGTGAGGGGATTTTTTAAATTTGCCCAGGGAGGGACTCGAACCCTCACGGTGTTGCCACCACCAGATTTTGAGTCTGGCGCGTCTACCAGTTCCGCCACCTGGGCTTGCTCAAAAATGAAACGTTATATCTTATAACAAAATTTGCATTAAAATCAATTGATTTTTTGCTAGGTTTGGATACTCTTGGAAAAGTATTTATATATTTACTAGCAATGCTAATGGACCTAAATAGGGTAATGCTTATCGGTAGAGTGGCTTCAGATATTGAAGTGAGGAAGATGGAGCAGAGTGGTAATTCGGTGGTAAATCTTTCTATAGTAACAAACCGTAGATACAAAAATAGAGATGGGCAAGCTGTGGAAGAGGCAGAGTTCCATAGAGTTGTGGCTTATGGGAATCTAGCTGACTTAATTGGTCAATACTTACAAAAGTGAAGAAGGGTTTATGCGGAAGGTAGGCTTAGAACCAGGAAGTGGGAAGATACGGCATGAACAACTAGATATTCTACGGAAATTATATTGGACAATATTATATTTTTGGATTCTAAAAATGGAGGGGAGTCTATTCCTTGAAATGATTCTACATCATCTACTGCTACTCAACCTGAGACAGAAGATGAAGAATTACCATTTTAAAATAGATCAGTATAAATATGGTGAATATACCTAAGTTAGAGGCAGACAATACAAAGCCTTCTAGATTAAAAAACTTTTTATGGGATGTTTTTGATCTTTTTGTTTTTACTCTTTTTGTAGGAGGATTAGTTTTGTTTATTAGATTCTTTGTGGTAAATCCTTTTATTGTAGTGGGACAAAGTATGGAGCCTACTTTTCATCAAAATGATTTTATAGTTATAGATAAGGTTACTCCAAAGATTAAAGAAAATATTAACAGAGGAGATGTAATTGTCTTTGTTCCCAAATGAGAGCAATATCCTTTTATCAAAAGAGTTATAGGCCTTCCAGGGGAGAATGTTTTGATTTCATGAGGTAAGGTATATATTTGCCAATCTCAAGAGTTCTCTTCTTGTGAAGAGTTACCAGAACCTTATTTGGGGAGCTGAGTTGAGACGAAAATACAATGTATATGAACTAGAGAAAAAAACAAATATTATCCGTTGGAGACTTGATATTTTGTTATGGGAGATAACAGATCGCATAGTGCAGATTCAAGATGTTGTTTTGGGTTAGGATGCTATTCGGGAAGTAGTTGGGAAGTTACAAAGGATGAAATATTAGGTAAAGTCTATTTGAGGATTTTGCCTCATTTCGATACTAATTTTTAAATCTTTTATTGATATTTTATGAACCCGTGGCTGGTAGTGATTTTGCTTTTAGCTCTTTCTGCTTTTTTTTCGGGCTCAGAAATTGCCATTATGTCCACGCCTTTGTACAAATTAAAGTTACTTAAAAAACAATTAAAAACTAAATCGGTAGATATATTTTATAAGCTGAGGACCAATCCTGAAAAAACGTTGATAGCAATACTTTTGGGAAACAATTTGGTAAATGTTATGCTTTCCATCTATGCTTCTAAAATTTGAGATGAATTGTTAAAAGGCATAGCCTTGGGGTGAGCTATAGGGTTTTTTATAATCTCGATGTGAATTACAATATTGATCCTGCTTTTTGGAGAGATTTTTCCCAAATTGTTTGCAACTAGGTTTTCGGTTGTTTTTTGACTTTTTTCTGCACCGATTATAAATTTTTTGATAGCCTTGTTTTATCCCATCATATGGATGCTGGAAGCTTTGGTCAAATTTTTTGAAAAAATATTAACATCTCAACAATCTGAAAAACATTCTACGAGGGAAGAAGTTGAGATATTTGTAGAAGAATGAGAAAAAAATGGAGTTTTCAGCGAGATGGAAGCGATGATCATTAAAAACTTTTTGGAATTTCACGAAAGAGATGTGGAAAGCATATTGACTCATAGACTAGATATATTTAGCTTGCCATCAGACATTAGTCTTAAGGATGCTATTAAAAAGGCTTTGAATGAACCATTCTCAAGAATTCCTATTTATGAAGGAGACAAGGAAAATATAATATGATTTGTTACATTAAGGGATTTGCTAGAACGGGCTAATGAAGACAAAGATAATCTATCTAAGCCGATTCGTAAATTTAAAATTAGAGAGATACTAAAAATTCCTGTAACGGCCAATATTTTTGATGTATTTTTAAAGATGAAGAGATCATGAGACCATATAGCTTTGGTTGTGGATGAGCATTGAGGAACAGAGGGAATTATTACCTTGGAGGATATCCTTGAAGATATGGTATGAGATATCAAAGATGAAACAGATCATGATGGTCATGATATCAAAAGAAAGTCTTCTACGGAATTGGAAGTTAAAGGGGATGTTTTACTTAGAGAGGTCTTAAGGGAATTGAAGTTGGAGGAGATTAAGCTGCCTCAAGATATGGAATTGGATGATTTTGAAGACACAACCCTTTCTTATCTTGTCCTAGCTTATCTCAAATCTTTTCCCAAGAAATGAGAAAAAATATATTTCCCTCCTTTGGAAATTATAGTGGAGGAGCTTGGTGATAATTGAGTTATCGAAAAGCTAAAGGTTAAAAAGAAAAAGGATTAATCTGATTTTAGATTCTAGTTTTTGACAAATGCGAGCAATTACTTGGGTATCAATTAAAGAGTTTGTTAGGAACAAGATATTGTTGGGTATAATTTTTATGGCAGTGGCCATAATTTTTGGTAGTGTGGTGATTAGTTCTCTGGCTCTTTCAGAATGAGAAAAAATTATAGTTGATTTTAGTTTTTCAGCTATGGAATTTTTCGCCTTGATAACCACACTCTTTTTGTGATCCTATCTTATTTGGAATGAATTGAACAAAAACACTATATTGCTGATTTTGAGCAAGAATCCTTCTAGAAAAGATTTCATTATTGGGAAATTTTTTGGTTTTTCTGCATTGTTGTTAACAGAGTTGATAGTTATGTTTCTTGCTTTTTTGGTGGTTGCCTTATTGTATAATATTCCACTGAACATTTATTATCTAGTTGGAGTGTATTTTATCTTTTTGAAAATGGAAGTTATTTTGGCTTTTGTTTTATTTTTTTCTACATTTGTTTCTCCTTTTATTGCTCTTTTCGGGGCTATTTGAATTTATTTTGTGTCGCATTCTACTTCTTTTATTAAATTTTTTGTTTATGAATTTAACAAGTGATGAGCCCTAGAGCGTGGCATAACATCAGCTCTTTATTATATTTTTCCCAACTTTCAGGCACTTTCTTTAAAAGAATATTTTTTATCTCCGTATTTAAATAACTACAATTGGATACGTGTTTGAATGAGTAGTTTGGAGGCTATGTTTTTTATCCTAGTATTGCTGATATGAGCTATTTGGATTTTCAATCAAAGAGAGTTTTAAAATTTGATAAGGCAGCTATAGTTGAGTATAATTTGAATATGAATTTTAATTTTTGTAAACCTTGATGAAGTTCCTAATAAGAGGAGTGATTTTGATTGTAATAATTGGAGCTAACCGAGTAGGAGCGATTAATTTTGAAAATAACCTAAAAAAGTTTGGAGTGGACATAAAAAAAATTGAGGCTAAAAAAGGAATTAGTCGTTATGAGGCTACGTGGCTTGCTAATTTCCTGAATTGTTTTGAATGTTTCAATCCTCCTCAAACTTATATTGATACCCATACTTCTGGTTGGTGGAAAAAATTCAAATCTAAACCTGGAAATTATTTTAATGATATAACCTATCCCCAAGCTTATTTTAGAGGAACCAACTATTTTTGGTGTGTTGCAAAGGCAGCTGAGGATGATATAGTAAATTGATATGCTCCTTCAAACTGGGCTTGTGGATGAGAGTTTTGTGGTGGTAATATTTTGAATGAGTGAGAATTGTTGCAGATAATCTTTAATATAGTAATGCCCTATAACCTGGATAAATTTTTGGTCAATTGGCAAGATGTATTTTCCTGGGCAAATGAAAATCCTAATTTAGTTCCAAAATACTTGTTGAATCAAATAACTAACTCTTTTCAAAAATGTAATAATAGAGCCTGTCCTCTTCAAAGTATGGATGAGGCTAGGGCTTATAGTATCTACTGTAGTTGGAATCCAGATAAGTGTTGAAATAAAGCTTTATCTATGTTGCCAAGGGGACATTGGGCATTGTGAAATTTTCTGTTGTTGGAAAAAATTGGAGGAGTAGATAAACAGGATTTTGAAAACTTTAATCCTTCCAATAGTGTTTCTGGTAGGAAACTCATCAGACGGTTTAGAAAAGCAGATCATCTTGTAAGATGTGAAATAGATATAGATTATGATAAAGATTGAGTGTTAAATCCAGATGATAACTGCTTGTATATTCCCAATGCTAATCAATTTGACTGTGACGGGGATGGAATAGGAGATAGATGTGATGAAGATCTAGATGGGGATGGTATTCCTAATTCCCAAAAGATGGTTGATGATTTTGGTAGAGTAATCCCTAAATATTGGTTGTCTTCACAGGATAAGGATTTGTGTGTGTCTTCTCTGAAGGCTTTAAAATTGCTATGAACTCCGCTGGCAGGATATAATAGTTTAAATGTAAAATTTGATCTGCAAAAAATTTGAACGTGAAGGGTCGTGATGGATTTTGATGATTGAAATATTGAGTATAACTTTGACTCTTTGAAGTTTTCTCATATGTATAAAGTATGAAATTTTGTGCCTCAAGCCTATAACAACCTTAATCCTGCTATTAGATCTAGTCTGCAAGTTCAGGTATTATCCCAATTTGATGGTGATATTGGAAGTTGAATCTTAAGGGTAAAACCTTTACAGGGGTATGTGGGTGAAGTATTTAAATTTTTTACTATCTTGGATGGTATTAAAAAAGATGATATAACTTATATCTTGCGAGATTTTGGAGATTTTAAGGTTGCTAATTCGTCACTTTCTCTAAATAAATTTTATGAAAAACCAGGTAGATACCAGGTGATACAAACCATACTCTTAAAAGACGGTGGTGAGATAAAAAGTAATGTATGGGTGTGAGTCAATCAAAAACTTGATAATTCTAAATGAATTTTTATGGATGTGGAGCCTCTTGGCGGTAAGATTGGAACCATATTTGAATTTAAGCTGGTCCCATTTTTTAAACCAGAACTTATCAAGCAAGTAAAATGGAATTTTGGGGATGGTAGTCAGCTTTTGACCACAGTTCTTGACGCTAAGCATATATACAATTATGGATGATCCTATCCAGTAAGAGCTGAAGTGCTTCTTAAAGATTGAAGCAAGCTCTATCCATCTCTAACAGTATGGGTAGAGGGTTCTAGTGTTTGTATAGAGGCTAAAGATTCCCTCAGATGTGATATGGATAAAGATTGAATTCCTGATATGTGTGATGATGATATTGACTGAGACGGAGTACCTAATTTGCCAAATATATTGGCTGGAGAAGCCACTGATTGTAGGATTACACAAGAGATGATAAATCAAGATGTTTTGAGCGAAGAAATCTTGTATGCTCAAAAAGGTCAACAAATAGATAATTGTCCTTTTGAAGTTAATCAGGACCAACTTGATCTTAATGGAAATGGAATAGGAGATAAATGTGATGTTGAGCAACCTGAGAGCAGCTGGAATTGAGCTACCCAAGTAGAAGAGGGATTCAATTGCTATGGAAAATGTGAGTCTGTATCACCTATTTGACCAGGAAGCAAAATTAGGGCAGTCTTAGTTGATAAAAACAATTCTATAGTTCAGGTAATTAGTAATCCCATTGATATTTCTTGGGATTTAATTAAAAAATTATTGTTTAAATAAGAGGAAAGGCTATGAGGAGGGTAAAGGAAGTTTTTAGATTTTTAATTAGAGATTATCCAGCTTATTTATGGTCCAAACCATCTTTAAAGCGTGTGTTGCAGTTCCCTTTTTTGTTTTTTTACGTGTTGGTAAAAGGATATAATGGAAAGAATACTTAAAAAAGTAATTTTGTTGATTATAATTTTTGTTGTATTGTGGTATCTTGGGGTTTTTGGCAAAATGATTGACTTTGTAAAAAATTCTTTGAAGGTCTCTAATGTCAAAACCCAGGAATTGGATGATGTAGAAGCCTTGAAAGGTGTAGATAAGGATATAGCCCTAGGGGTTGTTTTTGTTAATATAAATATTTTGGATGGAAGGTTTGAATGAGATATTGTGCTAAAAAAAGCTTTGGGGTTGTTGGTTCAAAACAAAGCATATGTATATACCAATATTTTGACTCTTTTGAAAAGTGCAGATGATCCCAAAGTGGTATTAAATCATTATATCTCTAGACTGAGGAAATTGTTAAGTGAAACTGATGCTATGTTGGTGATGTTGTCGTCTTATTATTCTCAATATCAGTCCAAATCTCAAAATTGTAGAATGCTTAAACTTCAGGGAGACAAAGAATTTTTTGATGGGGTGTCTCTACCAAATGAAGGAATAGCTCTAATGGGACTTAGTAAATCGTTGGATAATGCAGATTGTTATATTAAAAACAGAATTAAGGCTAATGCTTACAAGTATATCAATTATAAGTTGTTAAACTATAGAAACTTTTTGTCTCAAAAATTAAAATTTCTGGAAACAAATACAGACTTGCTTTCTTCCAATTTTTCACTTTTTGAGGGGCAGTATTTGGAGCAACTTTTGCAGATCAAACAGCAACTTAAAGCCTTTGATTTATATTCTCGTCAAGAATTCCAGACACTATGGCAAAATTATTAAAAATTTTGAAAAGCATATTTGTTAAACTCTTGATGTTTTTGTCTTACGTTTTTATTTTGGGGCTAATTTTTGTAGCTTTTTTTCGTCCTGATATTATATCTTGACTAATTGAGTATTTAAAACAAGCCGTCTTAAGCCTTGGCTGGCGTAATCGGGTTATATTGTCTTTTTCAACTTTTGGTGAATCAATTCCGGTACTGGGAAGTCTCTTGCCTGGACAGACAATTATTTTAATAGTTGGGGGAGTGTTGGGAGGTATAAATTTTCTTTTAGTTTTGATGGTGGTTATAGCTTTTACTTTGGCAGGTAATATAGTAGGGTTTTTGCTTGGGAAAAAATATGGCAAGAAACTGATAGATAAATATGGGCATCTGATAGGGATATGAGAGACAGAATTAAAATATCTCAAAAGAGGGACAGACAAATATGGTCCTTATATTATAGTTTTGGGTAAATTTCATGGCAACCTTAGGTCTTTCATACCATTTGCTGTGGGTATGGGTGAGTTTCCATTAAATAATTTTATACTTTGGAATATAGTTGCATCTGTACTACGGGCTACAGTAATGCTAGTACTTGGGGTATTTTTAACTCAGTATTATGAGGTATTTTTTAGGTATCTTAGTCGAGGTTTTTTGGGGTTGTTTTTGATTATTTGAGTTTTGGTGCGGTATCGCAAGCCTGATTTTTTTAAAACCTATATACGTGAAAAAGAAAAAGAGCTAAGTGTTAAAAAAATATCTCCTGATTTGAAGGAGTAGGAGTCTTGTTGAACTTAACCTCTAAATTAAATATTTCCAAAAGCTTGCTGAGGGTTTGTTTGTCGTAATTTTGTCCTTGAAAATACAATATATTGTCTTTGAGTTTAGTTTGAAAACCCAATTGATTTATTTTTTGCTGGAGATTTTGCAGTTTTTGAATATCAGGAAAGATTGTTTTGCCAGATATTTTTTGATTTTCAACATTTATTTCATAATAAAGCTTTTTACCATTTATGTTTAATTCATTTACTATGTGGAAATAAGCTCCTTGCTTAGGTATTAGATTGATCTTAAAGTTTTCTTTTAAATCTGGTGTAAGCATAGATTGAAATTGTCTTTCTATTTGCTTTTGAAGTTTTTCAAATTGATCCAGATCAGACCAAAACAAATTTAGCGGATCTGTTTTCAAAAGCTCATCAGGGATCGGTTGTTTGGTTTCTTGAGGCTGTGAAGTCTGATTTTTTGCAATAGCTTTTTCCTGAGGTTTGGCTATAGGTTGTTGAGTTTGTTGGGAGGTTTTAAGGTTTAAAACATATCCCAGGGTTACTAAATTGGTAGTTAATAGTATCACTACTATAGTGTTTAATATTTGCACTTTTTTGCTCAATTCCATTTTGAAGTTTAGATTTATGTAAAAGCTCATTAATAATTATAGTTTTATCTTTAAAATCAAGAGGTGAACTTAAATATTGAAGTTAGTCTACAAATATTTATAACACTTTTAACTATATTGTTATTTTGTATATAATGTCGCTTTTGCAATTTTTGCTTATATTAGCTGCACTAGTGTTTGTATTGTTGGCAATTGATGCATACAAAAGAAAAAAGCTCAACTTGATTCATTTTTTGGTATTTTTTGTTTGAAGTGCATTACTTTTGATTTTTTCGATAAATGTGGATTGGCTAGATAGATTTGGACAATTTTTTGGAGTAGCAAGGGGTGCTGATTTGGTGGTATATATTTCTATAATTTTGTTATGATGGTTTTACTTGGAGCTGGTAAATAAAATAGTTAAAGAAGATATTACTTTTTCCAAATTTGTGACTCTAGATGCTATAGATAACTTGGTAGAATTCCGTAAAGGTAGAGATGAAGAATTTTTTAAAAATATTAAGACTACTTGATGAAATTTGGCAGACTTTTTAGTTGTTGTCAGGGCATATAATGAACAAGAAAGTATAGGAGCAGTACTTGATAAGCTTTTTGAGTATTGATTTGATAAAATTTTGGTAGTGGATGATTGAAGTGAAGATCAAACTCCAAAGATTGTAGCTCAAAAGCAAAAAAAAGCTAAGGCACTAGGGAAAGTATTACTTTTGTTATCTCATTTAGTTAACAGATGAGGAGGTGCAGCCAATAAAACTGCCTTTGAGTTTATAAAAAGATATGCAGATAAATTAGGTATTAGTTGGGTTGTGACTTTCGATGCAGATGGTCAAATGGATGTGGCAGATTTCGCAAATTTTGCAAAAGTGCTGTCAAAACAGAGCAAAGAGATTTATTTAGGTTCTAGATTTATTCCTTGAGGTGAGGGGAAAGGGATTCCCTGGGAAAGGAAAGCAATTTTGGCGGGTAGTAGGGTTGTTACCAGAGTTTTGAATTGAGTTAGTGTGACAGACCCTCACAATGGATATAGGGTTTTGCCTGTAGAATTTGTACAAAAAGCCCATATAACTAGTGATGGTATGGCATATGCCTCACAGCTTTTGGAAGAGGCTCATAGATTAGGATTCAAGATTATAGAGGTACCGGTTAAAATAGAGTATACTCCTTATTCTCTTAAAAAGTGACAAAAAAATGTCAATGCTTTTAGGATATTATTGGAATTAATTTACAAAAAGTTTTTCTTTAGGTAAAAATTTATCAGGATTGCTTTTGTAAAGATTATAATATAAAAAACACAATTTTCTATTGACATCAGCAATCAAAAATCTATAATCTCAAGCACCTCGGAATCACCGAGGAGAAAGGAGAGAGTGGTGATGAACCAGGAGATGTGGGACAAGTTAGTTACTCTTGTTGGTGAGCAAGCAGCTGAAGAGGTCAGAGAAATTTATAACAATCATGGGGGGACAACTCGAAAAGGTTTGGAGGAGCTATTAGAATTTTGCCCCAAAGATCGTTTAATAGGTCGGGCGGAAGCTAAGGGGGGACGCCTGCTATTCGGTGCTCCTTTTGGGGAGAGTGGGGGGCGGTGGATTATTGATTCTGCAAAAGGAACATTGACTTATGAGCATGATTCAGGGGAAGAGAAAAAGTGGCCCCTATCGCAGCTATCATAAACAACTATAACCCCACGGTTATCCGTGGGGTTTGTCATAACTTTAAAAAATGTGTTCAGATATTAATTTATTATTTACCACTTTCTCCAGCTTGGGCAGGCTTGATCAACGTCTAGGTGAGCAAATCCTGGATGCTGGATGCCTTTGGCTATTCGCTCAGCCAGTTTGTTTATATCTTGATGGTCTACTCTATAAGTAAATTCAGCTCCTGCTGCTTTTGCCAATGCTATAGGATCCATTGGCGGGAGGGGATTTCCTTGTGGGGTAGAGGAAGTTTTTGCACATTTAGGTGTAGTTGGTGATGCTTGTCATGTAGTTAGACCATAGTTTTGATTATTGGCCACAATATACAAAAGATCAATATTCCTCCTTGCAGTATGAATAAAATGTGAAAGGCCTATACCATAACCATCTCAATCTCATCAAACTCATATTACTGTTAATTCAGGATTTGATAATTTGATACCAGTTGCAAAAGGCAAAATTCTTCAGTGAAGTGTCTCAGCAGCATATCAGTCAATATAGTGAGGCATTTTACCACTACATCATATTCAACTTACTATCACGTACTTATGTTTAGGTATCCCTAGGTTTTTTAAGGCTTTTTGTAATGCAAGCAGAATAAAAAAATCTCCACATCCTGGACATCGTTGTATTTTCTTTAAATTAGTTCTCATGAGAAATATTTAAATCTGCTAAAATATCTTCAATAAATATTGGATAACTTTGATATCTCCTTATAGAGGAGATTTTTTGTTTCCAAGGCTCACAGTTAAGATTTAGATGAGAAGATAGATGATATTCAAATTGTCCTGAATAATTCATTTCCACAAATACTAGTTTTTTAATATGCTTTTCGTTGTCATCTAGCCATTGTTTTAATCTGGGATCTAATGGCTGCAAGACTTTAACTATTATAGCTCACCGCTCTGAATTATCTTGTAAAAACGCTTCTATTACCTTCCTATTGAAACCAAAACTTACAAAAAACTTATCTGCCTTCTTGTTTATAATCTCAAATCCCCAAAAATCTTCATTAAATTCTTGATTAATAAGAGTTTGTATCTTTTGCCATCTTTTATCCGTTTGTTGTTTTTTGATTTCAGGATCTTCACTTGTTGCTCCTGATTCTTCATGTTCGTAAGAAGGAGCAATAAATTCTCAGTTTAGTGTCCCAGGTATTGTATAAGGGCTAATGCCATCATCTGTTAACTTGTATCTCAAAAAATCTTCTGAAGGGTTTATCTCAAGTTTCCCTCTATTTGCCGGTTCTGGCTTCAGTTTTTCAGTATTAATTGGCAAATAACTTTCAGCAAATTGCTTGTCTTCCAAAAACACTACAGGATGTTGGTAAATATCAGACCAATTCAGTGCTTTACCTATAAATGTGTATCCTTCTTCATAATCACTTGGTGCGAGTACTATAGGTTTAGTATCACCAAAACTAGCATTTAAGGCAAAGAGTATATCTCATTGTTCAGTAAAAGTTGGAGTTCAAGTACTAGGTCAAGCACGTTGAGCCAATACCCATACTCATCATATTTCTGCCTGGTTTGAATAACTTATAGACTCACTCATCAATGCAAACCCTCATCATGAGGTACCACACATTGCTCTTTTTCCTGCAAATTTAGCTCCTAGCATAGCCATACTGACTGCTATTTCATCTTCTCATTGAAAAAAAGTAACCTTGGGGTTTTGGGTAATATAATTTATCAAACTAGAGGCTGGAGTCATTGGGTATGCACTGTAAAATTCTAGTCCACTATCCATAGCTCATTGAGCAATCATATAATTACCAGTCAAAAACTTGATGTTAGGATTAGGTTCTTTCAAGAGTTTTTTTAGATTAATTTCATTTTTTTCTAAAGCATCGTATCCAAATTTAGCACTAGCAATATTTTTTTGTAAGATTTCTCAGTCAAAGCGTTTTTCAAATATTTGAATAAGATCCTCCAGAGGTAACCCTAAGTATTTAAACGCCATTCCAAGAGCAATAGTATTTTGAAATAGATCTTTTTGTTTTGGCACTTCTATTGTTTGGTTGAGCTTGTATATCTTTTGATTTTTTTTGATGCCATATTTATCTAGTGCAAAAAACACATCTATTTCTTTGCTAATTGTGGGAATTTGGGTGTCTGAAATATAATTAACAAAAAGATTATTATCTCATTTGATAATAGATGCGTATTCTTTGTCTCATAATACGTTTAGTCATCTTTGGACCAGATACTCTCACAAAAATATTCCTGCTGTGTTAATACCTGTTCCTGCTGCTCCTGAAAACGCTACTGATAATTTCATTTTAAGCTTTACAAGTATAAACTGCCTTTTAGAGTAATTATTTAGTACTTGTTTTCAATTTCATTTCCTTTTGTTGTAAAAAGCTTTGATATCTCTAATATTACAGGAGTATTTAATACCATATTTGTATTATGACACTATTTAAAGAGGAAACTTTGCAGCATAAATTGATTTTTAAAGGAGCTACTTTGGTAATCCTTTCTTTTTTGATCGCTCCAGCTGGTTATATCATTAGGGCAATAATCTCCAATGATTTGAGTGTAGAAGAAGTTGGGATTTTTTATTCCATATTGGGTTTGATATCTATATTGCTAGCTTATAGTTGATTGGGATTAAATGAATCATTCAAATATTTCTTTCCAAGATTCTGGATACAAGATCAGAGACAAAAGGGTAAAGTCTTACTTGTGCTATTTTTTTTGTCTCAAATATTAATGGCAATTGTATTCGCTGCTTTGATGTGGTGGGGTAGTAGTTGGCTGGCACAGCATTATTTCCGTTTCCCTCAGGCTCAGGATACTATCAAGCTATTTGCTATCTTTTTGATTGTTGTAAGATCTTTGAATGTGTTGACTTATTTTTTTGAAACAATTCAAGAGGTTTTTTGGTCAAAGTTTTTTGAGTTCGTTAGGATGTGGGTGAGTGTAGTAGGTGTTATCTATGTATGGCAAAGATGATTTGGTTCTCTTTTTGATTATTCTTTTTGGCGGGTAATAGGCGGGGTAATTGCACTTTTGTGAGCTGTTTTGGTTTTTAAGTTAAAGTATCGGAAATATTTTGAAGGAGTTACTTATCCATCTTTAGTTCAAACCACAGATTTGTTTAAAAAAGTATTTAAATATGGTCTTTATTCCTTGGCTGCGGTACAAGGTTCTGTTTTTTTGGGAAGCATAGATCAGCAGGTCGTTGTTTACTTTTTGGGTTCCAAGGCAGCTGGGTATTATACGACTTTTTTGAGTATACTGTTTTTGTTTACAATTGTTACAGGTCCTCTATTTTCTTTTTTGTTTCCATTAACTTCGGAGCTTATATCCAAAAAACAAACGGATAGGCTAAAGTTGCTTTTGAGCTTACTTTACAAATATTTTACGATTTTTGGTATTTTTGTGGGATTATTTTATTTTTTGATGGGTAAGACTATCATTTTTTCTCTTTTTGGTGAAAAATATTTGCCTGCAGCCCATCTGCTAAAAATAGCCTCTTTGTTTGTCCTTGTTAATATTATTATTTCAATCAATTTTAGTATATTGAGCTGACTTGGGAAAGTTAGAGAAAGAGCTATAATAATCTGGCGAGTGGCCTTGTGGAATGTGGTATCAGATTTAATCTTTGTTTATCTTTGGTGATTGAGGGGAGTTGTTTATTCTACTTTGGTAGGGTGGTTTATATTTTTAATATGGACTTATACTCTTGTATCCAAGGAATTAAAGCGAACTTTTAGGCCTGATTGGTCTTTTTTTGGTGTTAATTTTTTGGGGTTGTTTTTGCGAGCTATATTGGTCCAAAAAATATGTGATTGAATTAGCTGTGAAAGTTTTTGAAGATTGATGAGTTTTGAGTATATTGTACTTGTAGGCTTGAGTTGAGTTATAGTATTGGGGCTGATTAATTTTAAGGGATTGATTCATATAAAAAATTTAATTTTAACTAATAAAAAATGAAATTAAAAGATATTAAAAAAGTTGGAGTAGGGAGTCAAAATCCTGTGAAAGTTACAGCTGTTAAAAAAATATTTGATTGGTTAGGTCTAAATGTTGAAGTGGTAGGCTTCAGTGCTCCCTCGTGAGTATCAGATCAGCCTAGATGAAAAGATGAAACAATTAAAGGAGCATTTAATAGAGCTAAGCGAGTATTGGAGCATAATCCTGACATAGATATAGCTTTAGGTCTTGAAGGGGGAGTAGAGGACATTGTAACTCCAGTTGGTCAAAGAATGTTTTTGCAAGGGTGGACAGTTGCTATAGATAGAGACGGCAAAGTTGGTATAGGTGCTTGAAATTATGTGGAATTACCAGATGAAATAGCTGAAGGTCTTCGTGGAGGTGAGGAGTTGGGGCCTTTGATGGATAAACTTTTAGGCACTAAAGGTATTAAGCATGGAAGCTGAACGGTGGGTTTACTTACCAAGGGTTATTTGGATAGGACAGAGGCATTTGCATTGCAAGTAATTATGGCATTGAGCAAATGGGTATCAGATCTTTGGTAAGCTAATATTAAAATGTCATGAAAAGGAAAAAATGGGCTTCACAAGATATTAAAAACTTTTTTGAAACATTAAAGAATTTATTTCCAAATGCTAAAGTTGAGTTGAAACGGGATACCCCTTTTCAGCTTTTGTTGGCGGTTTTGCTTTCAGCTCAGGCTACAGATAAACAAGTTAACAAAGTTAACAAGATTTTTTTCAAGTATATAAAAAGCCCTGAAGATGTTCTTCACTATTGTGATGTTTCTCAATGATATGAATGTAAATGGCTGGAGGAGCAAATTAAATCTATAGGTCTTTATAAATCTAAGGCTAAAAATATTGTTAAATTGTCTGAAATTTTAAGCAAGATTTCTAGAGTGGGGGAGAAATCATTGGAAAGATATTGTCACACATCTAAATGTAAGGAAATTTACAAAGAGTATGGGTATATTATTCCTGATAAATTAGGCGAGTTAACCAAGTTGCCGGGTGTTGGTATGAAAACAGCAAAAGTTATATTAAATGTACTGTATTGAGAGGATGTGGTACCGGTTGATACTCATATTCATAGAGTTGCCAACAGGCTTGGGTGGGTCAGTACTAAAGACCCTAAAAAAACATCTGTTGCACTTGAAAAGATCATTCCCAAAGATTATAAGCAAGATGCTCATAAGTTGTTAATTTTTTTTGGTAGATATCATTGTAAAGCTCAAAATCCCAAATGTGCGTCTTGCCCTTTTAAAGATATTTGCCCATTTTATCTTAAACAGCAAAAAAATGATAACTCTGCAAGATCTGCAACAAATTAACACTGATCAATTATCTCCCCAAGAACTTAAAAAGCTTTATGATGAGTTAGTAGATACTGTTAATTTTCATAACTACAAGTATTATGTAGAAGCTTCTCCTGTGATTTCTGATTGGGAATATGATCAACTTTTTGATTGGCTCAAAAAAATAGAGCAACGTTATCCGCAATTGGTGAGGGATGATTCACCGACTCAGAAATTAACTTTTCAAATCCAGGAAGAGTTTAAACAAGCGTCTCATAAGGTTCCAATGCTTTCTTTGGAAAACACTTATAATGTAGAAGATTTAAAACAATGGCATGAATTTTTAACTCGCCAATTGCACCCCGAAGGAGTTGATAAGCGATCCCGGGCAGTCGAACCTAAGTTTGATGGTAGTAGTGTAGAAATCGTATACAAAGACGGGAAATTTGTTCAGTGAATTACCAGATGAGATGGGTTTGTATGAGAAGACATAACTGAAAATCTCAAGACTGTTAAAAATTTACCACTTTGATTCAAGCCTTTTGAAGACTTTGAGGAAATACGCATTAGATGAGAAGTTTTGATGCCTAAGCATCAGTTTGAAAAACTAAATAAAAAAAGGGCAGAGGAGGGATTGTCGCTTTTTGCTAATCCTAGGAATGCTGCTGCTGGTAGCTTGCGTCAGCTAGATCCAAACATTACAGCAGAGCGTGGCTTGGTTTTTTTTGGATATGATGTTTTGTGGACAAAATTAAAGCAAGGTGACAGCGGAGAAGAGGGTTTAAAAGACTTAGCAAAATATTTTGGTGTTGATTATACCAAATTAACTCATTTTAAGATTTGGGAATGGCTAAAACAAAATTGATTCCCGGTTTGGAAAAAGTTGCGGGTAGCTATGAGTTTAGAAGAGCTTATTCAAATTGTTGAAGATCCTAAAATTCGCCAGGAATTGGAAAATGAAGTGGTGGAATTTGATGGATTAGTGATAAAGATTAATGAAATTTGGCTAAGAGAACTATTGGGGGCTACAGCTCACCACCCTAGGCGGGCAGTTGCTTTTAAATTCCCAGCTAAACAAGTAAGTACTAAGCTTGTAAAAGTAGAATTTCAAGTAGGACGTACTGGTATTGTTACTCCAGTTGCTCATCTTAAATCTATTCAATTAGGTGGAGTTACAGTAAGTCGTGCTAGTCTGCATAATTTTGATTATGTAAAAGAAAAAGATATTAGGATAGGAGATAAAGTTTGGGTGATCCGTTCTGGTGAGGTTATACCCTATATCCTTGGTCCTGTGATCGAGGAGCGTCCTAAAGATTTAAGATCCATAGATATTAAAAAATTAAATTTGTCTCCAGAGCTGGAAAAATATATTTTAGCTCTCCAGCCAGAGGAATTTATTCTTTGCAAAAAAAACAAGCTTCAAGTACCGCAATGAATTGATTCATTAACAAAGCTTTATGAAGTTTTACAATCTTATGTAGATAGCTGAGAGTGTCTTGTTAAAATATTGCCTCCTAACCGCTGTCCTATTTGTGGTGCACATGTGATAAGATTACCAGAGGAGGTCTATTATTATTGTAGCAATCTTAGTTGCCCTGCACAAATTAAAGAAAAACTGTTGCATTTTGTGAGCAAAGATGCAATGGATATTGAGGGGTTTTGAGATAAATTTGTAGAGCTACTGGTTCAAAATGGGTTAATTCATACTTTTGCAGATATTTATCGTTTGTGAGAACCTCAAAAAAGAGTAAAATTGTTGTCATTGCCTTTGATGTGATCCAAGAGAGTAGAGGATTTATTAAGGGCTATTGAAGAATCTAAAAATAGACCCTTGTGGAGGCTGATTCATGCTCTGGGTATTAGGTATGTTGGCAAAAAAACTGCCAAAATACTTGAGGAAGCGATTCTTCAATCTTTAAAGCAAAAGTATGGATCTGAGCTAAAAGAGGCTGTTCAAGAATTTTGATGGGATGATTTAGTAGATTATCTAAAGGATGAAAATTTTTTACACTCTATTTATGGTATCGGTCAAAAAACAGTTGAATCTTTACAAAAATATTTGGATGAGGAAGCGAATATCAAAGTAATTAAGGAGCTAGAAGAAGTTTGAGTAAAATTTAATAATTTTGAAGATAGCTGGACTCGTGTAATTGGTGAAGAATGAAGCAAAAGATATAGGTTTAGTATTACAGGTAAATTTGATATGCCTCGTTCTAAAATTGTTGAAATGCTTGAGCAAAGATGATTGGTCTGGGATGAGCAGCCAACAAAAGAGACAGATTTTATCCTTGTGGGAGAAAAACCAGGGAGTAAGTTAGCCAAAGCTCAAAAGTATGGGGTTAAGGTAATTAGAGATTTCAAAGAGTTAGAGCAGCTGCTAAAAAGCTCTGGTAATAAAAATACTTTATTTTAAGACGGCTAATATGAACAAATTTCAAATTTGATTTTTGGTGTTAGGATTGTCCCTTTTGCCAGTATGGGCTATTTTGTGATGGTGGCTTTGGTCTAGCAGCTGATACAAAGAGCTTGATAAATTAACCAGTCCTTTTTATTTTCAAACTTGAGCTGATGAAAATTTAAAAGTTGGTGAGGTGTTAAATATTAATTTAAGTGGTAAAGTTGTTTGTAGCAAAAATAGATGCTGGAAAGTAAAATTAGCTACTAACCCTTGAGAATGGAAAAAATGATTACAATGAGTAGATTTTTTATCTCCTAGTAGTTGAATGCTTTTTGTTTTTCCGGTTCAAAAAGAATGGTGATTTTGGATGAGCGGTACTTTGATTCCCCTTGATATTATTTGGATAAATCAGGAGTGAGTTGTTACCAAGATTTGGAAATGAGCAAAACCATGTAAAGCTATGCCTTGCGAAATTCAAAGGGGCATAGGTAAATATGTTTTGGAAATTAGATCTAGATAAAATTTTCTTATTGACTTTTTGTGTTATGTAATTATATTGTGGTCGGAGGTGATTGTCATGAGTAGGGAGAAGCTTTGGTGGATGATGGTCGTTTTTGGTGTTTTGGGATTGGTGGTGCTTTCTGTGCCTGAGTGGCAAGAAGATTTTTTAAACTCTTTTGGTGTGTGGGTCCCCCGGATTTGGGGGATCCTTGTGGCGGTTACTGTTATCGGATTGTGGCGGCTTAGGCCGCCACGGAATCACGAGGGACCTTAAGCAGTTTATATTTATAATGGGAGGGTTTACCCTCCCATTTTTCTTTGAATATTGACATTTTGTATAAAATTTGTTAAACTTACACTTATCCAGAAATTCACTAGTTTTAGTTGTATTGTAAAGATGGAAATGGGTCATGAAACTTTTTGAAAAATAGAAAAAGCATTAAAAGATAGTTCAGATAATTTTGAATAGGGGACTAATCCTAATTTAGCATATGTAATAGGTATTTTATTTTACATATTTGATTCAATCATTATATCGCTCTTCACCTTCTATCAACTCAACCTTATCTGGATCTCAATTTAACTCTAAGTCCATTTTTTGTGCCAATTCTTTTATATATTCATCAAAGATTTTATCAATAGGTGCTCCTACATTTCCTTTGTAATACATAGGGTATCTAGATATTTTTTTATCATTTCCAATTGTAACTAAAACTCTTCATAATATATTTCATTTTTCATCTGTAATATAAAATACTCATTTGTTAACATCAATGGCGTTTGTTATTGCTGACCAATAGTTTCATACGGGAGAATAATAACTTAAACAACTTCAATTAACCCAGTTTCACATCATTAAAATCTTTAATGGATCTGTTTCTTTGTAAATTATGATTTTTTTTGCCTTTTTGGATTTTCTTTGTTTTAATAATTCTCTTATAGAGTCTATTTGTAATTTAAGATCCTCATATAGATTTTCATTTTTCCCTCTAATTTCTTGTTCTTTCTTTTTTATCACTTTATCAAAGTATGATACAAGTTCTCATCATTTACTCCATTCTGTTTGGAAATTATATCATAAATTGTTTATCTCCTGTATCTTGTTCATGGCCACTTGTATGTGATGATTTATACGAGATTCTATATTATCTTCTTTTTCTCCTTCTTCTTCATTTAATGTTATTTCTTTTTGGTTTTTTGATAGCCATATTTGTTGTTGTTCTGGTGTCAAATGTGTTTCTAACCATTTTTTATTAGCAGGAGTATTATATTGATTCAAATTTTCTGGTGATAATGGGTTATCGAATTCTCACTTAAGATACTTGATTAGCAATTTATTTATTTGCCTTTCATTGTACCCTGGGTTTCTTGACATTTTAAACGCTTCTATGAACAATGGATCTATCTTTTGGCTTCTTAATTGTTTTGGATTCACGCTAATACCCAATTCCCTCATTTTTTTATTTATTTCTGAGACCACTTTGGTTATTAATTTTTTATCATACAATCTATCAAAGTATTTTATTAATGCATCTACTAGCTCATTTTCTAATCAGCTTATATTATTATTTTCTATATATCTATCAAAGCTACTTAATTTTTTCTTTATTAACCCTTCTTTTGTTCAAAGTATCCTTAATATTTTACTG
>JALTWR010000029.1 GCA_027046965.1 Candidatus Altimarinota bacterium
GCCGCTAGGAGTACCATCATTGGTCAAAAACAAAGCTTTAAGATAAGCCCTCAAAGATGGTATAGTCTCATCCACTGTAAGGGCTGCTACTATGGCTCACCCTACAAATACCCCCAAAAAACCTACAAGTACGAATTTAATAGTTTCTTTCATTAATATTGTTGCCTATTGTAAAATTTAAAAAAAGCTATAATAATAGTAATCCTATGATTATAAAAAAGCAAGTTTTCAATGCCTTTTGATATAATTTATATATTCCTTAAACATCTCTATAGACAAAAGATTATTGACATTGCCTATGTTAGCTAACAATCTTTTGGCTCTAGTAATGGCCACATTAAAACGCCTAGGATCTATCAAAAATCATTCTCATTGAGTTCTAACCCAACTTATAATTATTACTTCTTTTTCTCTCCCCTGAAATCCATCTATGGTATTGATATCCAACTCACCGATATTCTCAAAAGCAACCTTTAATTTATTTTTCTGAGCAGAATAAGGAGTAATAATCCCTATATCCCTAGCTTTTATCCCCATTTCTAGTAACTCATCAATTAAATTTTTAATAACTTCGATTTCTTCAAAATTCATTAAGCTCTTTGTCTGTTTCTCTAAAACTTGATTACCTTTAACATCCAATCGTAAAATAACATCATCGCTATGAATAATATTGCCCTTTTTCTTTCACACTAAGTCTGTTAATTTTATATTTTTGACCTCAGGAGCTGCTTCTAAAAGACCACCATAAAACTTGCTACTAGGGAATCCCATAAGAATTTCATTCATACGATACTGGATCCTTAGCATTTCATAAGCCTCTTTAGTAAAAGCTCAGTTATCCATCAACTCAATTAGATATTCAAACAAAGATTGTTTAAGTCCATCTGCTTTAGGAGATAAAACAGTTGGAGGCAGTTGACGATGATCCCCTGCTATTACAAATCTATCAGCAGCTATAATAGGTAAAAGTGCAGAGGGCAAGCTGGCCTGAGATCACTCATCAATTATAGCCACATCAAACCATTTAGTTTTTAAAAAATCAGACAACACCATCGAATTGGTGGCTAACACTACCTTAGCGTTTTCTACAACATCATCAATTATCTCCTCCCTAAGCATCTCTTTTTGCTTCAGTAGCCTTTCTATCTGTTTTGATAAAAGCAACCAGTTACTCATAGACTGCAATTGTTTAATTTTTAATCATCTATAATTTTTTTTAGCGGCTGCTAGGCGATGTATTTGCATATCACTAAGGCCCCTCCTCAAAGCTGGTGTTGGCTTTAAAAATATTTGTTGTTGTTTTTTTATTTTTTCTATTTCTATTTCTACAGCTTTAAACTGTGGATATTTATGATGATTTTCTATTAATGAAAAAATACTATACTCCCATACTCTCTGATTATTTCATATAGAACTTATGGGTCAAACTCTAACTACATCTCATGGATTAAAAATATCATACTCCAAAAATTTATATAAAAAATTATCCACAGCTGTATTTGAATCTCAAGTTACAAGCACTTTTTTGCTATCTTTTACCAATTGGAAAATCAGCTCAACCAAAGTAGTCGTTTTGCCGGTTCCAAAAGGACCATGTAAGATTAAAAAATCACCGCTATAAATTGCCTTAGATACAAAGCTTGTCTGATAGTCATTTAAATTAAGCTTAGTAGTTATTTCTCACTTTTTGATATCAATATCAATTTTCTGACCTAAGAACAATTGTTTTAATTTATACAGCAGCTTTCATTTTCTTTTTTTAAAAATTTCTAATCCTTCCAATTGCCTACGAAAAGTTATATCATTTACATAAAGATGCAAATCTACTTCTTTTTTAAAAATAAAATAAGGTATGGGCTTATTAACCCATACCTCTACAAAGTACTTTCAAACACTAGCTACGTTACCAAGGGGATAATTATTTGTTAATTTTGTTACCTGCTCAAAATTATTTAACTTACTTAGTGCCTCATAAAAATTATCATCCACAATTAATACAACATCTCCTGCCTTAATCTCAGTCTGCATAATTTTGTTCCTACCAAATCTTATCAAACCCACTTCATCTATCTCTTTCAATAATTTCCCTTTTACCTGGCCAATAGCTTTTAACCTTTTTTCTCTATTTTTTTTCAACTGAATAATTTCTCACAAATGTTGGTGAATTTCAGCACTCCTCTCTATTTCTATCTGAGACTTCCAAAAATTTATGAATTCACCTAGATCAGAGAACCTCTTCATCCGCCATCTACAATTATTTAATATACTTTGACAACCACTTTGCAGCTACATCTTTACCACCAAGTCCTACAGCTAATGCAAAAGCTACAGCCAACGCACCAACTACAAGACCAAAAGTCAAATTTATGATATCCTGTCCTATTCAAATTTGCCCTAGCCCCATAGCCAAAGAAATAAATACTATAGCCCATCTTACGATTTCCGGAGCTAGTTTAGATTTAGAAGTAGATTTCAAAATATCAGCTACTAAACCTGAAAGGTAAAAACCAAAAGCAATTACTACAACTCCTACTAAGACATTTATACCAAAATTTATAATTTCATTTAACACATCAGATATCACACTTAAACCCAATCTATTGCTAGCTTCCAAAGATGCTATTAAAATCACAAAAGTAGCAGCCAAAACCCCTCCCAGATCAGATAAAGACAAATTAGAATCCTTACTCATACCAAACTTGGTAGCAAATCCATCAATTCCAACCCCATAAAGTAGCTTAGAAACAATCTCTTTAACTATTTTTGCCAAAATTATTCATACTCCCAATATTACTCAAGCTACCACTAAATTAGGTATAAAATCCCATATACCTTGAACTAACTGATTTACTGGATCATATAGCCACTCAATACCCAAAGGTCAAATAATAGTTGGTAAAAACATCAAAAATATAAACCAATAAGCAGCACTGGCTAACGTGTCACTCAAAGAAGTACCTTTAACATAATCACCAGCTTTAGCGTCTAGTCCAATTTCATCAAACCAAGTTTTAAGGGTATTTCTAGTTATATGAGCACCTGCCCAGACTAATACAAACAATCCTAGAGCAGTGAAAAATGCTGGCAAAAAGTTAATTAAATCGTTTACCACCTTTTCCAATGGAGCTGTCAGGGAAGTTAATTTCAAAAGAGCAAAAAACTGATTTAAAATCAAAAGCAAGCCAACTACATAAACCAAAATCCCTATAAAATTACCTACATGCTCTAAATTTACAGGTAGACCAATTTTTTTAAATACTTTTTTCAAAAATTTACATTCTCAAACAAATCTAGCTGTTAGTCTGGAAATCCATTTAACTACGAACCATCATATACCTAAAAATACAAAAGCTATCAAAAAATTAACCATACTGCTCATCAGCTGGTTTACATCAATACCCGCAAAAAATGATGTCAAGTTTTCCATCTTAAGCTAAAATTAAGATATAAAATTTAGCTAGGTGGCTAGCTTCAGCGACACTTAAACTATACACTTAGCAAATAAGATTTCAACCATTTCATATCTTTTTTAGTGGACTTAAAAGTTTTTTTAGATATCATATTCTCAATTTACAATTTATACATTATCGAATGTATATTTATACCTTTGAAACGTCCTATCCAGGTCCTACTTCCTTAATACTTGGCTCCGTTCACTGAAACGAAAAATGAGGCTCTCAAGCTATCATCGAATTTGTAAAACTTCTAAAACATAACAAAGCAAAAATCAAAAAATGAAAAGTTATATTAATCTCTCATGTTAACGAGAAGGCATTTGAACAACAAAAAAGATTTATAGACTATGATTTAAACAGACTTTTCAAAGATGACTATCCAAACCTAAACGAGATAAAAGATACTCATGAATATCAATTGGTTCAAAAACTTAAACCCATTTTGGCAAAGGCAGACTTTATGCTAGATTTACACTCTATGGAAGCAAGTTGAGAACCATTTGCCTTTGCAGAAAAAAAAGTATTATCTTTTGCTAAAAAATTAGGGATACCACACTTGTTGCGGTGATGGTGACAACTCTATCCAGATGTGACTTGATGAGATACTGAAAATTATGTAAATTCCAATTGATGACTAGCAATAACCTTAGAAGGTGGCTCACATAACGATCCACAAACATTTAAAAATCTTTTTCAAGGGCTATTGAACTTTTTGGTAGCCACCTGACAAATTGAAGAAACTTTTTTTAAGCCCCTAGGAGAAGAGTCTAAAGTTTTACATCTCGTAGATGCTTATGTATCCAAAAATTCCTATCCAGACTTCAAATACCTCATAAATCCCTCTCACTTGAAACCTATCTCTAAATCAACCCCTATATTAAGAGATTGAAAAAATATCTACAAGGCACCATACGATTTCACTATGGTAATGCCTATTAGTGAAACCAGAGTCAAAGACGGTAGAGAGGTGTTTTTCATAGCAAAAGAAGAATGAATATAGTTTTGACGATATGTAATTATGTAATATTGACTTGTGTTTAAGAATAATTATTTTAAGATATATAAGTATTTTTATTATTTGTTGTACCTAAATGAGTGTTTTATCACCAGAGGCTTCTACATTACCTCTATCTCAACCTTATCCAGAGATTAATTTAGAAAAGATTAAAGACCCTGTCCTTATTATTCCCGATGTAGACCCAAACTATTTAAAAGATCCAGATTCCCTAGATTATATTTATATTGCCCAAAGATACATTTGGTTAGCACTTAACTATGCATCTAAGGAAAAACCTGTAATATTATTTTTACCCGAGACTCACGACACATTGGCATTACGAAATTTTATAATGCAAAAATTTCCCCCTTTAACCAAGCGAATATCTTTAATTCCAGTAGACCCTAGATTTTATCTGCTATCCAATAGCATATCAGGTTTACTTCCCGATATACCTTGAATAAGACAAAATCCTCAACAATCTCCGGAAAATTTTTTTAGAGAAGTACCACCGGATAGTTAAGTTGCACAAATTGTAACATCAACTCAAGAAAGTCTATCAAATGCTTTATGAAAAGCTCCACCTCTAGAAATCAGAACATATTCTCCTCATCCCAAATTTCTTATACCTACTGAAACAATTAATACCGCTAACCCTCAAATTTACGGAAAAGAAGATATGTCAAAAATTGCTCAATTAAAAGGTAAAAAATGGATGCATCCTTATCGAAAAGATGAAAAATATCCTTATCCAGACATTGTACAACAAATAGGGAAAGAATATCTACCTTTGGGATATTTTGTACCTACTAGTGACGGCCTAAAATGAATTGAGCATGCAATATTAAAATTAAATTGCAATGCTAAAAAACCATATAAATTCATAATAAAACCGATTTTAGCCTCATCAGGGGAATGAATTACATTCGCCCAAATTATTGAGAAAAATTGAAAAATTGAAATTAACTTTTATCAAGACCCTAATTTTGAAACTCCTCTGGAGAATGCTAAAGAGATATTTCAAATGGGAGATATAATTGTTGAAGAATTTTTGGACTTAAATAACTGAAACTTAAAATTAAATGGCCAGGAGATTGCCTCATCATTTGTTATCCCTTATTCAAATGGTAAAGTTGAAAAATTTAAAGACAATCAAATACTTTTACAATTAACTCAAAATGGACATTATATTGGCTGAGCATTAGTAGATATAACAACTGCCAGCGAATTATTTTCAATAGAAACTTCGACCTTACAAGAAGAACTAGAAAAGTTAGAAAATAGCATACAAAAATTGATAAACACTCTATGATTACAATGATCAGGAGCTATAGACATATTAGTAACCAAAGATGGTCAATTTGTTATTTCTGACCCAAATTTATGAAGAGATACTGGATCTATGCCGCTTAGAACAGTAAAACAATTATTCAAAAAGCAACCTTCCATAATGGTAAATGTTCAATTATCAATTAACAAAGGCTTCTTACCATCTCCAATTTTAGAACTATTCAGGTTTTACTCAGTTGATCATGAATACGGAGCTTTGCCTATGACAATTGCTCAAGATGATGAACATGCCCATATGAGTGTCCTTTTACGAGGCAAAAATATGAAAGATATAAATCAGATGTATACAAATTTACTAGATACTATTAATGCGTTACAAAATGCATATGCATCAAATACCATACAAGAAGCTACAAAAACCGCTCTCTTTTCTATTTTTTCACAATCTTCACCTGATAAAAAAACACCTGAAAGAACACGTGTATGAACTATCTCCTATTCTCAAGGCTTATAATCTCTTTATTTTAATTTCAAAAACTCTATCATATAGCTGCTTTAGAGACTTATGTTAAAAAATGAACGTTGTTAATCTCTACCACTACATATCCCAAGGATTATTTTTCAAAAATCAAACAACTCAAAAAAGTTTTGATATCATAATCGCTGAAAAAACAATTACTAATGCACCATTAAACTTTATAAGTCTAGAGAGCCAGAATCTAGAATTTGGCATCAGCTGATTAATAGCAAGCTTTGCTCAAAGCCACAAAAACATATTAGTAATCTTAGATAGCCTTAACTTGTTTTATTTAATTCCCTTGTTTAAAAAATTACCTAAAACTACAAACATTACTATTTTAAACTTAGGGGCATGAGCCAGCTCTGTTATCAACAAAGAATACCCAGAATTAGAAGACATAAGTATAGCCAAGACCTTCCAAATACCTTTGTATGACACTATAGACTTGTTACAATTTTTTAAAATATTATCATACAAGCAAACTAAAATTATTAGAATCCCGAATCTAGATTTACCCACCAATATATCTAACAATTTCCAAATAAAGAGTTTCAAGGCTAACTCTATAATAGGTCCTGACCAAACGCTAATCGAGTGAGGCAAAATAAATATTATAACCGAAGGATATTTTTTTGCTACTCTCCTACAAATTAATGAGTTTTTGATTGAGAGCCACAAAATTTCAATTAATGGCTTTTTAATAAATAATCGAGATTTTAAAAACTTGGAAAACTTCTCATCGTATCTAAACTTTCCTACTATTTTTATTATAGACCAAAATTTGACACCATTGTTAGAATCTTACCTCACCAAAATATTTAAAAAAGTTAGAGAAATCATCACTCCACAACTCCCAAGTACTATTCAATCAGAATGAATATGGCCTCAAGCAAAACTTTCTAGTGGATACTTAATCAAAAAAATCATTCCACTTATTACCAAATAGATTTTTCCTTGGAGAAATATAAATGTTTTCACCTCATTTAAGTGAAATCCTAATCACTTTATCAGTCGATGTCAAAACATACAAACCTTCTTCCTTTTGCCTAAATCACCAATTGGGAGTCCACAAGTGAGAAAGCTTTAATTCTTCTACTGCCTCAATCTTATCTCTAGGCACAAAAATTTGTTTTTTCCTAAAGTTAATAATCGTTAATCATTTTTTATCATAGGCATAAAAAGTATTCCTCCATACCCTTAACCATCTATACCACTCCCATCACAATACTAATAAAATCAAAAACAATCCCCAAAAAACTCGACTATGCCCCGCAATCAATATCCCTCAAAAAATTAAAAAATTTATTAGTATTACCAATACCACGCCCATTATTACAAATACTGTCCTTTGCCGTATTGTCTTAAATCCTACAGATTTTATCATTAATGTGTCCCTACGTATTGAATTATCTTAACTATAGTATAAGAAAAAATCACCAACACTAATCCTATCAGAGAGTACTTGATACCATCTTTACCTCTAGCTATTTGTTTTTCATCTCCTCATCCAAATATCAAAAGTAGAGCTGAATAGATCAACGCTATACTAACTATAGCTCAAATAAAAAAGGTAGCTCAGCTCACTAAATCTGTTAAAAAATTAGTAGGTTCTTTTTTTTCAGTAGTAATCCCAAAAGCCTCATTAGGATTAAAAGAGCCTTTCACAACTCATCCTTCCGGGTTTATTTGTACTGCCTCTGTTTCAGCTTTAACAATATCAAAATTCTTCATATTTTTAAGCGTAATTTTTAAAGCTATTTATTAAGATTCCACAAACATAGTGCTGCCATGGTATAAGAATCTTTTATTTCTCAATTTTTAATCATTATCTTTACCTGTTCAATATCAAAATATTTTTTTTCAACAATAAATTCATAACTCCCGTCATATCTACCCCAAACATTATAGTTTTGGAAATCATCTACTTGTGCCAGATAAATTCCAACCTCTCAATCAATAAAGCCACTATCTGGATAAATTGCTCATAATTTCTTCACTTTTTCAACTGGTATACCTAGTTCCTCTTCTACCTCTTTTTTCGCTACTTCTTCAAAGCTAATATCAGGTTCACCTGAGCCCCTTACAATCTCCCAAACTGCCTTTTCCAATGGTAAACGGAATATTTTGATCAATGCTATTCTATTTTTACTATCAACAACCAACACTGCAACTCCTCCATATTCCTTATGAGCATAAGCCCAAGGATAATCAACTCACTTAACAATTTTTTGTCTGAATTCCCAAAGCCATGACTTTGCAACCAACTTGTCTTTTAATAACTTTATCTTCATATTACATTTTAGTTACTATAGGTAAATTTAAAGCCTGCATCAGCCTTAAGAAACCTTGATGAAGGGTTTGCAAAAACACATATTTGCTTTTTTGAACTTCCAATTCCATCTCAACAATTTTTGGAGAATTACTATACCAACTGTTAAATTCCTTTATCAATTCTAGCAAGAACTGTGCTACTAAATGAGGTTTATTAAGCCTTGAAGCTCTGGCTAAGATTTCCTCTACAAAAGATACTTTTTTTATCAATCCTTTTTCGACCTCACTTAGATGAGATAGATCTATATCTTGAGAAGGATTTAACTTCATCAATAAGTTTTTAAGTCTCACATATCAATAAAGAACATAAGTACCTGTATCTCCATTTAATTTTACTATTTTTTGAGGATCAAAATCTATGTTTTTAATCCTATCAGATTTAAGATCATTAAAAACCAATGAAGCTACAGCCAGTTTTGAAGCTGTTTCCTCATCAATTTTATTTTTGAATTCCTCTAAAATATTCCGTTCAAGAGTGTTAATAAGATCCTCCAAATAAACTACATTACCCTTCCTAGAAGACATTTTTTCTCACCCCATCAACATCAAACCGAATTCAACATGTTCAACATATACTTTATCAATCCATCACACTTTTTTAGCTAATGCAAAAAGCAGTTGAAAATGCAAAGATTGTTCAGCTCATACAACATACAAGATCTTATCAGCTTTTAGCTTTGTCAACCTTAACCATAATGTAGCTAGATCCCTAGTTGCATACAATGTAGTACCATCCTGTTTTCTCAAAAGCATTACCTCAACATCCTTATCAGCCCTGGATACTCATCATTTTTGAGGAATTCGACTATTCCCCTCCTTTTTGAAATAAACCACCAATGCTCCCTGAGAATGAACAATATACCCTAAATCATCCAAAATTTTCAGTATCTCATCCACATATTCTTGAGCAAAAGCCTCTCACCACCACAAGTCAAACTCAATTCCTAGCTTTTGGAAGACTTGCTTATACTTCTCAATAGATAGATGACGAAACACTTTCCAAATATAGACTATTCGCTCGTCTCACTTGTCCAAAAGAGCAAAATATTCTCTAGCCTTGATATCTTTATCTTCAAATGGAAGCAGTCTAAATACTGCATACAAATCTGCCATCACATCAATAGGACTTGACACAAAATTTTTAATTAACATATCCCCACTCCCCCATTTTTTTAAAAAGAATTCTAAAGTTGAATCTTGAGTTTCAAATCATTGATAAAATTTTTCAAACGCAAAAATCAGCTTACCAAAAGGCGTACCCCAATCTCAAATATAATTCCACCTCAAAACATCCCATCCCAAGAGCTGATGAATATTAGCTAGAGACTGACCAATAACTGAAGAGCGTAAATGTCACACACTCATCTGCTTTGCCACATTTGGAGAAGCATAATCTACAATAAGTTTTTTAGATGGTTTATCCTGAAGTCAATTATTTAAAAACTGTTCGATATAAAAATCTTTAAGATTAAAATTAATAAAAATTCCTGCTTGTTTGATTTCAACTAACTGCAATAAATCATCATCAGTTTGCAGTTTCTCAAAAACCCGGTCAGATACTTGCTTGATAGAGCTAAACTTATTTTTTTTAGACTCCCATACTCTTTTAATATCTACAATCAAATCAGGCCCTTTTACAGATGGGAAATCTACAACCTCTTCATCTACCTCCAAAGCCTGTTTAACTTTGTTTTTAACAACATCCAAAGGATTATTCAATGGATTAGATGAAGACTGATACAAATTGCTATCTAAATCAGGTTTTTGTAGATGTATTTCTCAAAAATGCTGGTATAATTTTTCATATAAGCTATCTATCATCAAATTTCTTACATAGAAAAATAAAACTCTTCTAAAGTTATATAAAAATCTACTCTAGAGTCAAACTCTATAGACTGGATTTAACGAAGCTTTAAATAAGGGAAAACTCTCACATCTAATATATACCCTGAAAAATGTTCATCCAAAAACTTTTTAACTTGTTCCTGCCATCTTTTTACACCATCAGGATACTTATAATTTGCCTTAACTTCTATCTCAACCATCAACAAGTTTCCAGAAAAATCAATATTATAATTGTGGACCAAAACTCAATCAATCTTCAAATCTCTCAAAAAACCCAATATTTCTGCCTTTTGCTGATCTTGTTTTGAAAGTTGAGGAGATTCGGAGGTTAATCTATATTCCACAAAAGGAGCCCATATAAGTTTAAATGTAAGCTGTGGGAAAGTTTGTTCTATCTTTTCTTCTATGGATTTTAGTTTTTGTTGAGAAAGGGTTTTATCAGGAGGCACTCCCAAAATTATTTTTAAAAGATAACTACCATTACCTATTTCCTCTAATATTAAGTCAACAACATCCACTTCTGGCATCTCTTGAGATAGCAATTTTCTAAGTTTTCCCCTTATCAATTGTTGAGTTGAAGTATCTTGTCTATCACTCTGGATGGAAGCTATTCTAATAAGCTCCAAATCCAATTGAACGTTTCTATGCAAATCTTTTGAAAGTTTTTCTACCAAATTTTGTTGAAAATCACGGTAAAAAGTAATGCCTTCAGGGATTTTAAAAGTAGATTGAATAGCAACTTTATTTTTATCAATTAACTGGACATTAATTTTATCTACAAGGATAGATGTACCAGAAAGCATATCATTTAAAATTGCCCTTACTTCATTTGTAAGTTTAATTTCCTCCTTAAAATTAACTAACGATGTATACAACGGTAATGCTATAGCTACAATCAAAATACCTAAAAATGCAAAATTTCTAATCATTAACTTTTGCTGTTTTTCTACATGAGGAGTATACCCAAAAAGTAAAAACACCACCACCCCAACAAATACAATTGCCAAAATGTTGGTCAAAAACAACATAAAACTTCAAAAAGCCAGTACATAATTGCCTAAATAAAGCTCAATTCAGATTACAGAAAGGGGAGGTAATAAAGCAGCCGCAATAGCCACTCCAGCAACTGATTCACTGAGACGAGAAAAACGCAAAGACAAAATAGCCACTAGTGCTCAAAACACAGCAATAAAAAGATCTAAAATATTTGGCCTGGTACGAGCTAATATTTCAGAAGTCTCTATCTTTAACGATACCACCCAGCTAGCACTCCAAGCAATTAGGACAGTCAAAATAAAGCTCAATACGATAGTCTTAGCTGCTATCAATATTATCTTTTTTTCTCATCTTGCTATACCCCAAGCAAGAGCATTGAGCGGTCTCAAAAAAGGAGCAATAAGCATAGCTCCTATAATAACCGCAACAGAATTTTGCAAAAGACCTAAAGTAGCTATAAAAGCTGCTAAAATTACTTCAAGCCAATAAAGCCTATCAGGAATACCATCATCTTTGATTCTCAACGCAATCTCTTTTTTTAGTTCAGGCTCCAAGTCCATCAAAGCCAATCTTTTCAAAAATTTTTTAAATTTATTCTCAAAGTCTTGACTTTGAACTGTAGGGTCAGGAATATTCTGATCAGGAACTAGATCTAATTGGGGATTTTGCTTCTCCATCTAAAATCAACAAATAAGATAATTTATATATTAATTATACTCCATCTATCTTTTGATATCAACTTAAAAATTAAGCCGCCCTAAAAGACACCACCAATCCTAAAGCTACACTAACTATAATAGCTAGATATCTTGATAATATTCAAACATAAGGAACCACATTCTCTTCTGACAGATTTTGTATAGCAACTACTTTCACCTTTTGAACGGATGATTCTGAAAACAATGGAGGATAATTTAATATTTTCTCGGGCAATATAACTTGTTTTCTTATTTCCCAGCCCGCAGTTCTAAAATCATAATATACTGGCATTCTCCCTATCGATTCCCCATCAACTACAATTTCTCTAACAGCATAATCTCCTATTCCTCTACCCTTGTCCTTAACAATATTATCGATTGGCTCAACATTAAAAAACTCTAGCTTTACCTTATCAGGAGATATACCCCCAAAAATTTGTTTAAATTCTTCTTTTGATATCTTAAATAAACTCTCAAAATCATCATTGTTAACCTGATTCAGCTTATCTTCAATAAATTTTTTCAATGCAGCAATTATGATTTCTTTAATTTGAGCTTCATTAATATCCAAGCCAGGGAATACATCTTTAAGTTCTGGGACTAAAAATATTATTTCTCCTTCTGAGGATACCTTCCATCTTATTCTCTCCTCTAACCACTCTTCTACCATTTCTATTTTTATATCTCCAAAACGCAACCTACCTGCAACTCATGTCATTTTATTATCATCAGATCAAGTAGCATTATCTCTAGTAGTTAATATTGTCTTTACTTGCCCATTACTAATTATAATTTCATCCACTCCTACAGAAAAATATCATAAGCCTACGCTTATCTTCGCAGTTCATTCCCTCACAAACAGATCATCCAAATTTGTACCGCTAATTTTTATTAGCTCTGATAGATTTTCACCATTAGCTAACTTTATTTCTTGAGGCAAAACAGACCTACCAGTTTTTAAATCGTACAACTTTCACTCTCTAGAATATTTTTGTAAATCTAAGACAAAAAAATTATCAGGGATGCTTACTATATTCCCAGCAGTCCATTGATCTTCATATGACAATACTGCATTAAGAATAGTTAAAGCCCTAATATGCTCTCAGTCCATATAATAAACTAAGGGCAAAAAAGCCTTATCTGGATTATTTTGCATAACTTCATTTCTAATACGAATTTCATTAGCCAACAGAGGTCTCTCAAAAAAATCTTGCAAGTACTGACCTTTTTCTTGCTCAGAATGCCTCATCTTTTACAATAAAATTTTTATAAAGCTATTTATATTATAGACCACTTATCTGGATGTGTCAATATAATTATTTTATTTGATATCTTGTGAAAAATTACTATTATCACAAAGACGGGCTGTGGCCCAGATGGCTAGGGCACCAGGCTGGGGGTCTGGTGGTCGTGGGTTCGAGTCCCACCAGCCCGAATTATTCGGATTTAAAAACAATAAAAAGTTTATGATATTAGCCCTAATCTGACTTCCTGGAAGTGGCAAATGAATGATATCTAAACGACTAGCCTCTCAATATAATTTTAAGGTATTTACTCCAGGGGCAGAGTTTAGAAAGCTAGCATCTAAAGATCCTAAGTTAGCTCAAATACTGAATGATTGAAAGTTGGTCCCTCCCCATGTAGCTCAAAAAGCTCTGGGGGATTTTTTAAAAAAGCATAAAACTTCCAAAATTGTATTAGATTGATATCCCAGAAGCTTGGAACAAAAAGAAATGTTAGAAAGATATACTCAAGATTATCTTGGAATATACTTAAAAATAACACCCAAGATAGCATTTCAAAGAGTAGCAACAGCAATGTACAATCCTATTACAAATGAGCGTTTTCCAGCTCACTTCACTCATGATCCCAAAACTGGGGTTAAACTCCAAAAAAGAGGAGATGATAATCCTCAATCTTTACAAAAAAGGATAGAAACGTTTAGGCAACAAACCCTACCATTGATCAAAGAACTCGAAACACAAAGCAAATTAAAAACAATAGATGCTTCCTTGCCACTGGATCAGGTAAAAAAACAAATTTTAGACATTATCGATTTATAACAATGAAAGTGCTTTTAACTCACCAACAAATACAACAGAGAGTACAACAAATGGCAAATGATATAAATCAAGATCTAAGAAGTGAGGAAGTTGTATTTATTGGTATTTTAAACGGAGCTTTTATGTTTTTTGCTGATTTGCTCAAGCATATCAATTTAAAAACAAAAGTAAGCTTTGTGCAACTTAGCAGTTACAATGAAACTAATACATCATCCTGAAAAATAATATTTGTAAAAGAACTAGATTTAAATATAGAAGGCAAAAATGTAATCGCTGTAGATGATATTATAGATACAGGAAGAACTCTTAAATATTTCGTAGATTATTTATCAAATAAAAAACCATTAAGTATTCGTACTGCTGTATTACTAGATAAGAAGTCAAAAAGAGAGGTAAAATTTGAAGCAGATTATGTATGATTTGAAATACCTCCCTATTTTGTGTTTGGATATGGCTTAGATAACATCGGTTGATATGATAGAAATTTACCTGATATATATATCAAAAATTAATCTATGAACTACATTCACATCCAAAAAGATGGAAAAAATATCTTTGTTATTGATATGAAACAAGAAAAAGACAAATTTTTTTCTCAGTTATCTGTTAAAGGTATTCAAAAATATCTAAAACAAAATAAAAAAATATTAATACTAGCTAATAAAAAAGGATATTCTTCGGGCATTATATGTCAAGATTGCGGTTATATTCCTCGTTGCCAAAAATGTGATGTGTCCATTTCTTACCACAAAGACAAAGCATGAAATTTTTTTGGTCTATGTCATATTTGCAAATCCCATTACGAATATCCTTTAACTTGTCCCAGTTGTTGAGGAGCAAATTTAAAATTTTTTGGCACTTGAACTCAGCAAATTCAGGAATATCTGTCAATTAACTTTAATACATCTGCCCTTATTATAGAAAGCCAGCAAGCCAATTCTCCCAAAAAAATCCAAAAGATTCAAGAGCAAATACATTCTCACCAAATACTAATAGCCACCTCTCTGTTAACTTTCCCCCCTCATAACCGAAAACCTGATTTAGTAATCATATTTAATGCAGATATAGGCCTCAACGTACCAGATTTTAATGCAAATTATAATAATTTTTTATTTATATATGAAACCATTAAAAATTACTCCCCAAAAGCTTTTTTAATTCAGACATTTAATCCAGAAGCTTACAGTATTAAATACGCCACAAATTTAGATATTAACTGATTTAAAAAGCAAGAGCTCGAATATAGGCAACAGTTCGCATATCCACCTTTTGGCCAGTTGGCAGTTTTGCTTTACAAAAATGAGATAGAAGAAAAATTATTTAACAAAGTCAACAAAATATATCAAGATTTAGAGTATCTAAAGGAAAAGCTAAACTTTGAAATTGAAATTTTTCCCACTCCTCCTCTGGTATACAAAATGTTTGGTAAATACAGATACAATATCATACTCAAGGGAGAAAATGTTGAATCATTTTTGTTTGAGGCTAACAAACATATCAATTTTCAAAAGGAATGATTTCAAATAGATATCAAACCTCTTAATTTAGTATAGATTCAAAAAATATATTCAATTTAAAGTCGAAATGATTATAACCTTTTATGTTTAGCTCTATCAAAAGCCAATGGACTTTTTAAACTATCTTAAAGATAATCTTAATCCTCAACAATATCAAGCGGCAACCTATATAGACACTTCATCCTTGATTCTGGCTTGAGCTTGAAGTTGAAAGACAAGAACTCTAACATATAAAATAGCTTATTTGCTATGGCATCATAGGGTGCATCCTACCAATATTTTGGCAGTCACTTTTACTAACAAGGCTGCCAATGAAATGAAAGAGAGACTCAATCAAATTTACCAAAATATTACAAATGAAGATCACGACGATAATGTAGATTTTGAGCAGCTAGTTGCTAATTCCAGCAAGTCACCTTCAAATATAAAATTATCTGATTTACGAGTTTGAACCTTTCACTCTATATTTGTAAAAATACTCAAGGAAGATATACATCACTTAGAAATGTGATACAACAGATTCTTTGGCATATATGACAGTAGTGACTCTTTGAGTTTGATAAAATCTATCATTAAACAAGACACCCAGCTATCAGATATTGATATTCAGATAGCAAAATCAAAGATTTCAGGATGGAAAAATATAGGGCTGCTGCCCCAAAAAGTATTGAATCAAGTAGAAGAAATAGATATTCCTATAGCAATTTTATATCAAAAATATCAACAACAATTAATCCAGGCCAACTCTTTGGACTTTGATGATTTATTGCTTTTGCCTTATCATCTTTTTCAAAAAGTCCCTCAAGTATTAAATAAATGGCAACAAAAATTCAAATACATCCTAGTAGACGAAGCACAAGATACCAACTGGATTCAGTTTGAACTTTTAAAACAGCTTTCTATATTTTCAAATTGACAAACTAATAATATCACTTTTATAGGAGATGATTTTCAATCAATTTATGGCTGGCGCTGAGCTATGATGGAAAATTTTCTAAATGTTCAAAAGCGACGAAAAGATATTAAGATTTTTAGATTAGAACTAAATTATCGTTCTCGCCCCCATATCGTGGAAGCTGGTAATAATATTATCAAAAACAACATCCAACAATATCCAAAGACTATAAAGGCAACTAGAGAAGGAAAGGATAATATCAAAATATTGATAAGTGCAGATGAAATTGATGAAGCTGCAAATGTCATAGAACTTATCAAAAAGCTCCAAAAGGAAAAAGGATTTACTTTTAATGATTTTGCAATCCTTTATAGAACTAACGCTCAATCCCAGCCTTTTGAAGAAGCATTGATTACCGAAGGTATTCCTTACAAAGTTTGGTGAGGCTTCAAATTCTTTGAAAGGAAAGAAATAAAAGATATTGTAAGCTATCTTAAGGTACTATACAATCCTGCTGATAATATCTCTTTAAAAAGGATCATCAACACCCCTAACAGGAAAATAGGGAATGTAACTGTTCAAAAACTTGAAGATTATGCTATTCAAAACAACTTATCTTTATCTGATATCATTTTCCAAATAGAAACTCTACCTTTAAGTCTAGGAACTTCTACCAAAAATGCTATCAAACAGTTTAGTCTAACACTAAAACTTTTGCAAAATGATATACACAACAAATCCCCATCACAGCTAGTAAAAGAAATTATTTCATTTACAAAATACAAGGAATGGCTTATAAAGCAAGAAGGAGAGGAAAAGGCTGAAGAAAAAATGGAAAATATTTGACAACTTATTACCATGGCTTCAAAATTTACCAATACTGGTAAAGAAGAACTAAAAATGTTTTTGGATGAAATATCCCTAATGAGTGAATCTGATCAACAAGAAGATTGAGAAAGCGTCAAATTGATGACAATCCATGCTGCCAAATGACTAGAATTCCCTGTAGTATTTGTAGTTTGATTGGAAGAAAATATATTTCCATTAACTAGAGCAAAATTCGAGCCCAAAGAAATGGAAGAAGAAAGAAGGCTAATGTATGTAGCTATTACCAGGGCCAAAGATATATTATTTTTGTCACTAGCGAAATCTCGTACACAATGGTGACAAACTCGCTACAACAAACAATCAAGATTTATAGAAGAAATTCCATCTCATCTTGTCAAAATTTACGATATTTCGTCCTCGCGTCTCCAAAAACAACAAGACCTTTGAGTAGGGACTAAAATCAGACATAAAATTTTTGGAGAATGAGAAATCATGGAAGTCTGGGGTAATATATGAATTGTAAAATTCTTCAACCCAAAATATGGTATCAAAAAGATTGATTTAAATTTTTTGCAAAAATTGTAAATGGAGAATAATTTAATTTGGGCTATAGTAAAACTAGCTATTTGAATACCTCTATTAATATTTAGTGCAGATATACTAGTAAAATGAGCTAGTTCTTTGGCCAAAAAATTAGGTATATCTGCTCTAATGATATGATTAACCATTGTTGCTTTTGGAACTTCAGCTCCAGAATTGGCCATAAACATTATAGCAGCTTTTAAGGGACATACTGAACTAGCCTTATCCAATGTGCTGGGAAGCAATATAGCCAACATACTGTTAATATTGTGAGTAGCAGCCATAATATATCCTATTAAGATCCAATCTGATCTAGTTAGGAAAGAAATACCATTTAACTTCATAATAACTCTTATTTTAGCTTTTTTGATACTTGATAAGTTAGCTGGTTACGATCAAAATATTGTAACTTGGTTAGATGCTTGAGTCTTATTGAGTATCTTTTGAATTTATTTTATGTACTTACTATACCAATTTATAAAACAAAAAAATTCGAACCATCTCCAGCAAACCCAAATCGCTAGTTACTCTCCCCTTATTAGTCTTGTAATGATCTTATGATGAGCTATCTGACTGGCTCTTGGGGGAGAAATGATAGTACAAGGAGCAACAAGTTTAGCATACCTTCTAAAAATCCCCTCAGAAGTTATAGGTGCTACGGTTTTGGCTATTGGTACTTCCTTACCAGAACTCGCAGTTTCAATCTTAGCAGCACTGAAAAAACACTCTGATATTGCTGTGGGGAATGCCATAGGAAGCAATATATTTAACATACTATGGATTTTAGGACTAACCTGACTAATAAACCCCTTACCATGATATCCATTGATATCAATAGATTTAACAATAGCCGGATTAGCCTCTTTGCTTTTGTTAGCCTTTGCTTTTTGGTTTGAAAAATACAAAATCACAAGAGGAGAAGGAATTTTTATGATAGCTTTGTATATAGCATACCTTGGATTTTTAACCTTTAAAACATTATATTTTTAAAATGATGCATTGGATACCAGATGCTGCAACTATAGAAAGCATTGTTCAATCTTGGTGATACTTAGCTATATTCTTTTTTATGACCATTGAAAGTATGTTTATCCCTTTCCCTTCTGAAATTGTTATGATCCCGGCTTGAGTATACTCAGCCAAGTGAGTTTTAAGCTTGCCGTTAGCCATCTTAGCTTGAACATTATGAAGCATATTTGGAGCTATAATCAACTATTATATAGCGCACTGGGGAGGTAGACCTCTATTACAAAAAATGATAGATAAAAAGTTAATTAAAAAAGAACACTGGGAAAAAGGAGAAAACTTTTTCAAAAAAAATTGAAACACAGCAACTTTTATAGGAAGATTAATTCCTGTAGTTAGACAATATATTTCATTCCCTGCTGGCCTTTGGAAAATGAATATATGGCAATTTACCCTTTACACAGGTCTAGGAGCATGAATTTGGCTCACATTTTTAGCAATACTGGGATACATCTCCTACAAATATTTCTCACAAAATCCTCATCTAGTAGAAAAATACCAAAAAATAGGTAGTATTGTCTTACTACTAGCCATAACACTTTTTGTAATCTTCAAATACAAAGTTCACATTTATCTTAAAAATATGTGGGTATGAAAAAAAACCTACAAATAGTCTTTTTTTTACTAATTGCACTCCTTAGCGGTTGGTGGATAGGTCAGAAAACTTCTACGCCTACTGGGACAAACGAAAATAATCCTATATTCAAAGCCAGGACACCTTATGAGGATATTCAATCCAAAGTTATAAATACAGCCAAACAAACAATTGCAGATGTATACAGTGTGATTATTACCAAAAATTTAAGATACTTGGTAGAAGACCCTTTTTGGATATACCCTCCTATAATAACCGAACACTCCACACAAATTTGAGAATGAAGTGCCCTATATCTTCAAGATGGATACTTCTTAACCAATAAACATGTTGTAAAAGACTTAAAGGCAGATTACACTTTAATTGATTCTCAAGGCAATAAATTTAAAGTTGATTGAATTCGGTTTGATCCTATTTTGGACCTAGCTATTGTGCATGTTCAAAATATCCATAAAAAATCAAATATTAACAAGATAATTCCATCCACATACAAAATACCTATCTGAACTTTTGTAATTGCCATCGGAAACGCTTTGGGAGAATATCAAAATACAGTAACTTTTGGTATCATATCCAACAAAGGTAGAGCTTTAAAACAGCAAGCCAATGATAGTATTTATATTTGACTGTATCAAACAGACACAGCTATCAATCCTGGCAATAGCTGAGGTCCACTGGTAGAAGTAAACAGTGGATATATCATAGGAATCAATACCGCCATTTCCAATTACGGACAATGAATAGGTTTTGCAATACCTATAAATCAAGAAATGATTAAAACTATGCTCAAAAGCATTAAAGAAACAGGGGAAATTGTCCATCCATTTTTATGAATTTCCTACACAAGTACACCAAAAGGCTATGAAATTACCTCAGTGAAACCTTGATCCATAGCCCAAATCTATGGTTTATCTACAGGTGGAATAATTACACATATAAATGGGCAGAAAATAGATCCCAGCTATCCCCTAATCTATTATCTTTATCAATTCCTACCAGGACAAAAAATAATATTTACTATAAGCTACAACAACAAAACCCAAAATATTGAAGTGAAATTATAAGAGTTAACAAAAAGGCACCTTCTTATAGGTGCCTTTTTGCTAATTAATCAAATTTTATGATTTTCCAAGTTTATTCTTTCTTTTCCCCTTCTACTTCTTTAGATTTTTTAGCAACTGTTTTTTTAGGAGAAGTTGTTGTAGAAGATTTTTTCTTAACTACAGGTTTTTTCGCAGATGATGATTGCTTATCCTGAGATTTTTTAGCTCTAGATGATTTTTTGTCTTCTTCTTCATTAACCTTTAATGTCAATCATAATTTCCTACCTTTGGGATCTAACAATATAATTTTTGCTTTTACTTTTTGTCCCAACTTTACTACTTCAGCTGGATTTACAATACCCTTATCAGCTAATTCAGATATATGAATCAAACCATTAATATCATCATAAACTCTAACGAAAACCCCGTAAGGAACAAATCTTACCACTTCACCTTCAATCACATCACCAACCTTGAATTTCTTAGGTATAAGCTTCCATGGATCTTCTTTTAATCTTTTCCTAGAAAAAGAAATCTTGCCATCGTCATATCCTATAACTTTAACTTTAACTTTATCTCCCACTTTACCATATCTTTTGATATCATCTACGTGACCATAAGTAATTTCTGAAATATGGACTAATCCTTCTATACCTCCCCCAATTGTAACAAACTGTCCATAAGAAGAAATACCAGAAATCACCCCCTCATACTCTTTTCCAACTTCCAAATCTTGCAAGATTTTTTCCCTTTCCTCTCTCAACGCTTCTTTTTCACTTAAGATTAGTCTTTTGCCTTGCTCATCTATATTTATTATCCTTACTTTAAATTCTTTACCTATCAAATCTAAAAGATGTTGGAATATTTTTTCTTGGTCACCATCTTCAACTCTAGGATAATGAACCGGTGCTAATTGAGAAAGAGGTATAAATCCTTTGATACCATACATATCTACTAAAAGACCACCAAGATTTGCTTCTGTTGGTATCACAGTAATGATTTCATCTTTTTTGGCTTTTTCCAAAAGAGAAGACCAAATATCATACTGCAAAAGTTTGGTAATAGATATCAAAAAATATCCTTCCTCAGATCTAATAGAAGTATCCAAAAGCTCCGCTTCTATTTCAGTTCCTGGAGCCAATTCTGTACCTACTCTAGCAAGCTCTTTTGCTTCTTTAGAATAAATAAAACCTACAAAAGCACCATCCTCAACATCTACTATAACACCAGAAGATGTATGTTTTAATACTTTACCTTTGACTTTAGCTCCAGCCTTTAAATTAGGTACTTTTATCTCCCCTGATGAGAGTTTTTCCTTAAATTGATTTAAATCCATCGTTAAGATGTAAATTTAAAGATATAAAAAAATGCTTAAAAAGCTCCGGCTAGATACATATCTAATTATGCTTTTAATTTCAACTTTTTAGCAACCAGATTGTATCTTTCCAAATCATGAGATTTAAGATATCTCAAATATTTCCTGCGTCTAGCTACTTTTTTTAATAAAGCTCTTTTGGCATCTACATCATGAATATGCTTTTCAAGATGCTTTTGAAGCTCAGAAATCTCCCAAGTCAAAATAGCAATCTGAACTTCTGGAGAACCATTGTCATTTTCATGCCTTTGAAAAGGCTTAACAAATTCTAATACTTCCGGTTTCATTGGATTAAAACGAATTAAAGATATAAATAATATGCCCTCCAAGAAGCTTTAAGCCTCCCTATTGAGCCTTACCCCCGGCAGGAATCGAACCTGCATCTACCCCTTAGGAGGGGGTTGTTCTATCCATTGAACTACGGGGGCACTAGCTAAAGATGCAACTATGATTTTTAATGATTTTATTCTTGTTTTCAATTGCAAATACAAGATTTTTTTATTCCCAAATTTCTGGTTCAATTTCCAAATCCTCTCCAAATTGCTCTTTAACCTTCTTTTTTATTTTATCAATCAATTTTGAAAAATCCTCCCAACTCCCTCAATGATTCTCCAAAAAACCAGCATGTTTAGAACTTATTTTAACTCACTGACCATATCACTTAAATCCAAGCTTTTCCAAGGTTGTCCCCACATAAAAATCTGGCTTAGGTCTTTTAAATATACTCCCGGCTGTATTCGCTAAGAGAGGCTGCTTGTCCCACCTTTTAATGTTGAAGTCTTTAATTTGATTTAAAGCTTCATTTGTCTCAACTTGATCAAATTGCAAATAAACTCAAAGCAGTAAAAGGTCTTTATTTTTTTGCAAAACAGATTTTCTATAGTCAAACTCCATTTGCTCTCCAAAATAATACTCTATAGTCCCCCTTGATAAATCCAAAATCAAGGCTTTAACAAAAATATCTTTAATTTCTTTGCCATAAGCCCCTGCGTTCATATAAACAGCTCCTCAGACTGTACCAGGGATACCAGCAAGCTCCGACGCTCATCATAATCCCTCATAGGCTAGATTATAAATCAATCAAGACAAGCTAGTCCCTGGCCAAATCCAAACAATTCATCCTTTTTTAATTTCTCGCCAACTTAATAAACTTGTATTAATAACCACAAATTTGAATTTTTTTTGAGCTACAATAAGGTTGGACCCAAAACCAATAACTCTAAAATCAATTTCATTTCAATGAAGAAATTTTGCTAAATATTCAAAAGCATTCAAAGTTTTAGGGAAAAACATATAAGGAACTTCTCCTCCAAATCCAAAAGTGGTAAAATCAGATAGTTTTACATCTTTACGGATATCAACACCTTGTAAATAAATTTCTTTCAAATCTTGCTCTGATATCATCTGATAAGTTTAGTAATTTAAGCTTTTTTAATAGCCTCAGCTACCACTTTAGCGACATTTTTATCTAGTGGATCAGGAACAATTTTTTCAGGTGAAAGATCATCTACATAATCAGCTATAGCCTTAGCAGCAGCTATTTTATGTTTAGTTTCTATGGATTTAAGCCTTGCATCCAATGCTCCTCTAAACACCCCTGGGAAAGCAAGTAAATTATTAATTTGATTTGGAAAATCACTCCTTCAAGTAGCGATGATAAAAGCGCCTCATTTTTTAGCTTCATCTGGTAATATCTCAGGTATAGGATTGGCCAAAGCAAATACAATAGGCTTATCAGCCATCTGCCTAATATCCTCTGATCACAGCAAATTGGGTTGGCTAACTCCTACAAACACATCTGCACCTCTTAACACCTCCTGAAGAGTTCATTTTTCATTGTTAATGTTAAACTTAGCAACTTTAGCTTTATAAGGATTTAAGTTCTCCCTACCAGGATAAATTACCCCCTTAGAATCTACAACAATAACATTTTTTACTCCAAAATGCACAAGCAAATTAGCTATAGCTATCCCTGCGGCACCAGCTCCTGATACAACAACTTTGATGTCCTCAGCTTTTTTATTAGTTAGTCTCAATGAATTAATTAGTCCAGCCAAAACAACAATAGCAGTACCGTGTTGATCATCATGAAATACAGGGATATCCAATTGCTCTTTTAGTTGCTCTTCAATATAAAAACATTCTGGAGCTTTAATATCTTCAAGATTAATACCTCAAAATCCTGGGGCAATATTTTTAACTGTATTGATGATTTCTTCTGGATCTTGAGTATCAAGCACTATTGGCACTCCATCGACTCATCAAAACTCCTTAAGCAAAATAGCTTTTCATTCCATCACAGGCAATCACGCCAATCCTCATATGTTACCTAACCCAAGTACTGCACTACCATCACTTACTACAGCTACAGAATTAGATTTCCATGTAAATTCATATGCCTTGTTTGGGTCATGTGCTATAGCTTTACAAGGTTCAGAAACTCATGGAGTATAATATACAGATAAGTCAAACTTTGATATCAGTGGTACTTTTGATTTTATCTCAACTTTTCACTTATGTTTGCGATGCTCTTCCAATGAGATCTCGCAATAAGTTTTATCTTTTTTTATCATCTGGCTCCTAAAAATTTTTTAAATCTTTTTGCCTAAGATTTTGAAGAAGATTTTTTTTGAGCTCATTCCAATACTTGATCAATAAGCTTAGGCTCTATTTCTTCATAAATATACCTTTCCAAAGGCCTAGCTCCATATTGAGGTTCAGAAATCTTATCAATAATTTGAGATATTTGCTTTTTGGTAAATCTAGGTAATTTTATACCCTCTTTTTTCCATTGTTTTAAAAATTCTGAAAGTTTAGTTTCCATAATTTGCTCAAGAACTTCTTTGGAAAGCGGCTTAAAAACTATAACTCCATCTAATCTATTCAAAAACTCAGGAGGTAAATACTTTTTTAATCTTTCAAGCACCCTACCTTTAATCTCTTCAAAATCACCATCCTTTTTGTCCCCTGCAGTAAATCATATTTTAGGCACTTCCTTGGCAAATTCTTCTGACCCAATATTAGATGTAAGTATAACAATAGTATTTTTAAAATCTACCATTCTTCCTTTACTATCTTTAAGATAGCCTTCATCCAATATTTGTAATAAGATGTTCAGGACATCTTTGGATGCCTTCTCAATTTCATCAAAAAGCACCACGCTATAAGGCCTACGTCTTACAGCTTCAGTCAATATTCCTCCTTCTTCATATCCCACATATCCTGGAGCAGAACCTATAAGTTTAGAAGTGGAATACTTCTCCATAAACTCTGACATATCAACTCTAATCAAAGACCTCTCGTCTCCAAAAAACTCCTTTGCCAGAAGCTTTGCCAAATAAGTCTTACCTACTCCTGAAGGCCCCAAAAATAAGAAAGACGCAATAGGTTTGTCCCTCTTAACTACAGAAAGCCTGTTTCTCCTAATAGCTCTTACCACTGCATCCACCGCCTCATCTTGACCGAAAATTTTAGATTTTAATATTTTATCAAGATCTCTTAACTTTTGAATTTCAGAAGACGTAATCTTATCTTCAGGAATACCAGACTTCTCCGCCAACACTTTACCAATATCTTCACGCTTTAATGTCTCTCTAAGGTGAGGAGGTAACACATTTTGAGTCCTAAGTTGCCTCATCTTTTCCTTGATTTCATCTTCTTTTTCCTTTAGCTCTGCGGCTCCAAAATAATCTTGCTCCTCTATGGCTTTTTCTATCTTTTCTTGAATCTTTTTTTGCTGTTCTTCTAATTTTTTGTATTCTTCATTTTTTCCAAGAATATCAGACAATGTAGAACGCCTTGCACTAGCCTCATCTATCAAATCTATTGCTTTGTCTGGTAAGTATTTATTTAACAAATACCTTTTTGACAACCTCACAGCAGACTCAATCGCTTCATCAGATATATTTACCCCATGATATTCCTCATATTTTGGTCTCAGTCATTTTAAAATTTCAATAGTATCTTCTTCTGATGGTTCATCCACATAAATTTCTTGAAACCTTCTTTTAAGAGCTGCATCCTTTTCAATATACTTTTGATACTCATCAAATGTAGTTGCTCCTATCAGCTGGATTTTACCCCTTGCCAAAAACGGTTTAAGAATATTTGCCGCATCAGCACTTCATTCAGCATTTCATGCTCCAATAATCGTATGAATCTCATCTATAAAAAGTATAATATTATTTTGAGGGTCGGCAGCCTCTTTTAATATAGCTTTGAGCCTTTCCTCAAATTCTCACCTATATTTAGTACCAGCTACTAATGATCCCATATCTAATCCAATAATCCTCTTATTTCTAAGCCTTAAGGGCACTTTGCCTTCAACTATCCTTTGAGCTAATCATTCAACTATAGCAGTTTTACCAACACCTGCCTCCCCGATAAGTAAAGGATTATTCTTTGTTTTCCTGAGCAAAGTATAGATAACCTGATCAATAAGCTTTTCCCTTCAAATAACAGGATCCAGTTTCCCCTGTTGAGCCTCTTTGGTAAGGTCATAACCAAAATATTCTACCGTTAATTTATTATCTGTAGCTACATTGTCTTCCTCTATCCCGGTTTCCAAATCCTCAGGATCTCCTATTTCAGAATTTCATCATCCTTGCTGTAAAATAATTTCCATTTTTTTGTATTTATTTCTATTCATTTTTTTTAGCCTTTTTAAATAAATTTTTTAAGAAACTTATTGCTCTTTGCTTTCATTTTTTAATATACCCAGCAACCTTATTAGCCTTTTCCTTATTGGCTAAAACTCATCATACTCCCAACACTGCACTACCTAATACAATTCAAATCAAAATCTTATTTAAGCTTTTTTTTGACCCCATAATAATATTAAAGTGATAAACATCTACTACCTTTTATTTATACTCATTTAATATGAATTTTCAATTTTAATTACTATCAAAAAGCACCCTGCTTCGCAGGGTGCTTTGAAATAACACATCCACAATCCCTTTATCCGCATACCTTTTGAGAGTCTTCACCCTGAAGTTTAAGATGAAGTTCTTCAGTATTGTTCATCACAATATCTGCCTCATTAATAGCAACCTTTCCATCAGAAAGATATTTCTTACCAACTCTAAAGGTCCAAACAAGAATCCATACTATAGCCAAGAACCATAATACAGCGACTAATAGCGCAACGCTATGAGTCGCCCAATAAGTAGCACTATCAATTTCCCCTCCAGCAAGCATCTTATGAGCTACAAAATCACTCTTACCAGTCACCCAATATGCTACTAAATCTGGCCAAGTGAAAATTTGGTTTTTTTCAAGATAAGAAGGGATAGTACTATAAAGCCACTTTCTATGAGCATCATAATAAAGAGTAAATGGAAGATATCCTATAGCGAAACCAATGAAACCAATTAAAGTGTTAAGATAAAGCATACCAAGCCTCATATAAGACCTAATCTCACAACCGATCAAAAGTACAGCACCAGCACCTAAAAAGAATCATCATAGGACACTACCAATTGTCAAAAAGTATTTGTAATTATAACCCTCTGGATCATAGCTACTGAAACCATGTCCCATACCAAAAAATCACCAGGTTATCAATACAAACAAACTTACAATAACCCATGAAGCAGCTACACCTTGCAAAGGCAATAATCCTTTGAACAATGTGAAAGTAATATTTGGCAATCCATATTTTTTCCATTTTTCTTCCTCTTTCCTAAGCATACTTGCAGCTTCAACAGAAACCAATGCACATTCAGTACCAAAACCTGACTTAGCCATACCAAAACCTGCTATAATACCCGCAAGTAGAGTGAAAAATACATAAATAAACCCTTTGTGAGCGACAGATTTATAAACTGCGTGAAGGTCGTCTCAGCTCATATATCTCAACCACTCCGGATTTTTAGAACCTGCATACCAAGCAACTCCAAATAAAGCCAATGTAAATGCGATACCAATCCATGTAGCTGGTCTCTTCCAAGGATTGTAATTTGGATCATATGTAGCACCATCTCTCATATTACCCTTTTCATATTCATGTTTTACATAACATTTAGTCTCCTGATGCTTAAAATATTGTGCCAATCCCATTCTAGACATTAACAAGAAAGCCAAAAGACCTCATAAAGACATGAATATCAAAGTAACTGTAGAGTGGATATTCATCATAGGCACACCACCCAATAGGTGATTTAATGTACATCCACCAGCAAGTCTTGTACCGTAACTGAAGAGCATACCACCAACAAATGAAGTTAGAAGCAGTTTTGTACTATATTTTGCCCAAATTCTTGGCTCTCTTTCCAAAAGTACTACAATCAAACCACCTATTGCCATACCTATAATTTGCCAACCCACACCAGGAACAAATGCTCCTCATTTAACACTTATCCAAGATCCATCTGCCAATTGTTCAGCTTTACCATAAAGCTGATAATCTGGCAAATTAAATAGCTTGTAAAAAGCCACCTCCAAAGCCCTAAACATCTTACCTAAGTCTGTAGTAACCGTAATAGGCTTTACGCTTAAATTAAGTAAATCTGTCTTTCATTTTAATACACTAGCCAAAATGTGGCCACCCATGTAAATGATCTGTGCAAGCCCAAAGACTACTCAAGCCCAGAAAAAAGACCATTGCTTAGTAAACAAGTTTCTTTTTCACATGGATCTTACAAAGTTAAAATATAAAAATAGACCCAGCTTAATATTAGTAATTTAGGTAAATTAAATCAATGGCACAACCTCTATTTTAATAGATTAGCTTTGTTAAATGTTTAAAATAATTTTACAAGATATTGACAAATTAAGAGTTTAGCAGTCTTTCTAAAACTTTTCTAGTCTTTAAAGCGTCATGCCTAATAAAATCTTTTTGAGAAATTAAATCTGCCAGAATCACTCTTGATTCCTTAACATCAGAGATAACCAATTCTTTACCCTCCATTTTGTAGGCTTCAAGGAGATCTTTGGGAATATTCAACGAATCTGGGTCTTGAGCAATTACTATATCAAAAATATCTTCTCACAAATACTTTTTAAATTCCTCTAAAAAGTCTGACAATTTAAATCCAGCTGTTTCTCAATATTTGGTAAAAATATTAGCCATCAATATTTTTTTAGCTTTAGATTGCTTGAGATAAGAAGCTATATTGTTGACCAATATATTTGGTAGCACAGAAGTAAACAAGTCTCCAGGCCCTATAATAATATAGTCTGCTTGAAACAAGACTTCTTTTATTTTGGGATTAGCGTTTGGTCTATCTTGACGAGCTTGTTTTAATACATCTTCCATAGCAGCACCCACAGTTGGGATTTCTAAGTGCTGCTTGAGAGACTTCAAAATTCTAGCATATTCTTCTTTTACTACCAAAAAATCCTTAATTCTTAAATTTCCATCATGCTTTGGAACATCAATATTAGTCTCTCAAATTATAATTTCATTATTCTCCAACTTAGCTATTATTCTAGTTTTTTCAAAAGTAGCAGGATAAATTTTACCTTTGACGTCAAAAAGCTCCTCAAGCTTATTGATCGCCTTACCAAAATCTCATTCTATTTCACTTGCTGCAAGCATTATCAGATTACCTAAATTGTGACCATCAAAACTCCCTCACTTAAATCTAAAATTAAATAGTTTTCTCAAAAAAACAGTATCTTCATCCTTTGCCAAAGCTACCAATGCACGCCTGAGATCTCATGGAGGCAAAACTCAATATTCATCTCTCAATACCCCTGTACTTCATCAATCATCAGACATAGAAACAATAGCATGTATATCCACATCCAAAGGTTTCAATGCTCTAAGTAAGTTATATGTTCAGGTTCATCAACCTATCGTTACTACATTTGTCATTACTGTCAAATTTAAGATAAAACTCTAACTAAACTAGAAGCAGTTGATCATTCAGGTCAACCCTGCCTAAATTTTACCTGCTCAAAAGAGCTTATCCTAGCACCAGCTAGCTCATCACCCTGAGTTTCTACACCTTCTCTTGCAACAAGCACAGGAACTAATCCATTTATACTACTAACTCATTGTGGTAAACGGTCATCAAAAAACATTATGGCTTTTCATGATGCAGATGCTCTTTCTTTAAGCTCAGGAATTTTATCCTCTTTACTAGTTACTACAATAATATCCCCTTCGAAGTTTATACCTGCCTTTTTAAAAGCAGCTTTTATCTTAGTAATTTGAAAATCTCTAGGACCAGCTGTTAAGATAACTACCTGATGGCTCAGACTCTTAGCTTTTTCCATAAAATTTTTTGCATCTTCAAAAATTAGCCCACTTGGTTGTGAAGTAATAATTTCTTCTAATATACTTAAAACCTTCTCCTGGATTAAATTTAGTAGTCTAGAAAACTTCTCAAACCACCTGCTATCTACTTCTTTAGACTGCTGATACAAACCGTATATATACTCTGTACTTTTTCAAAGGTCCGAAGCTAATCTATCAAAAAATAGTCCTTTTAACTCATTACTATCAAATAAAGTATCATCAAAATCCAAAACTATTACAGCTTCTTGAGGTATTTCAATAGTATTTTTCGATTTTGGCATAGATTCCAAGCTCATCTACCAAGCTAAAAAATTAAATTTGAGACATAGCCTGTGCTACTTCTATCACAAACTCATCAAACGAAATATCCAAATATTTTTCACAATTTTTAAGTTCTTCCCTATCAACTCAAGCAGCGAAGGATTTATCTTTGATTTTCTTTTTAATAGATTTTAATTTCATTCCTTCAAAACCTTCTGGTCTCATCAAAGCATAAGCATTTAAGAACCCACTCAACTCATCCACTGAAGCCAAATATTTTGAAGGCAAATCAAAAGGTTCGATGCCTGTTAAAGATGATGCATGAGCCCTAATTTGCTTTTTCATCTCCTCAGAAAGTCAGATTTCATCAACAATTTTATCAAAGTCTTCTTTTAAATGTCTATTTGGATCTTTACCAACAAAATCCCGATCAATATCATGTAAAAGTCACAAAACATACCATATATCTTCATCCTCACCCAGTTTCTTTGCAAAATACTCCATAAGCTTAGCTACCTGTTCTGCATGTTTACGAGTATCATTTAAATATTTATCAGCAAGTTTTATAGCTTCTTCTCTCAGACTCATTATTTTTTAAATTTTTATAAAATTAAACTTGGCAAAAATTAGCATATGCTTTTTGAAGGATATTTCTTTGACCAGCAAAATCAAGTAATTTCAAAGCATCATGAATTGGAACTAATTTCCAAGCTTGAATCTCTTTTTTGTCTATTTTTATCTCTTTTTCAGGCTCCACCAGTAATTGCCCGACAAAATAATCCACAAACTTTAGCACTCTTTTACCCTTAAGAGTAAAAATATATTCATCTTGATATACTAATCTAGGGGAAATATTTATATCGCTTTTTGCCAACCCTGTTTCTTCTTTCAGTTCTCTTAAAGCCGCTTGCAAGCAACTTTCTCATTTTTCTATATGGCCTTTGGGAAATCACCAATGATTATGCCGACCTTGAACTAACAAAATCCTACAATTTTCATCAAATAAAAGCAATCCACAACTTTTTTGAATTTCCATCTAGATAAAAACTAATAAACACCTAAAACCTTAATTTCTTTTGAAAAAAATCCAAGTTCTTCCAATGCCTCCTTAACAAGCTTTTCAGGTACATTTTTTTGAAAATCCAACCAAAATATATATTCAAAAGCTTTTTGCTTCGCAGGAACAGACTCTATCTTGGTTAAATTAATACCTCTAGTTGCAAAAGCCCCCAAAGCTTTATATAATGCTGCTGGAATATCTTTGAGTCTAAAAAGGACACTCACCTTCTCATAAGGTTTAGCACTAAAATCATCTGAAATCTTACTCTGGATATTTTGATGAACTCATTCAGGCACAATCACAAAAAATCTAGTAGTGTTACCATCTTGATCTTGGATACCCCTTTTTAGTACATTTAAGCCATAAATTTTTCAGGCATATGGCGACGCTATGGCCCCGATACTAGGATCTTTTTTTTGAGCAACTATCTTTGCAGCTAAGGCTGTATCAGCTACTTCTTCGGTCTCCCATCAATACTGCGAAACAAAATCCTCTGTCTGCATTAGAGCCTGAGGGTGGGAAATTA
>JALTWR010000030.1 GCA_027046965.1 Candidatus Altimarinota bacterium
TTTTCAACTAGTTTTAAAACAAGAAGAATACTAAAATAGTATAGAAAAAAATAATAAAAGTTAAAAATATAGACGTTTTAGTTTATAAAAAGGATATTAAAAATTTTCATTTAAATGTTTTGCCTCCTGATGGAAGTGTTAGAGTGTCAGTTCCCTTTGGTGTTTCTGATGAAACAGTTAAATTGTTTGTCATTAAAAAATTAACTTGGATTAAAAAACATATTAAAAGTTTTCAATCACAATTAAGGCAAAGTGAAAGAAAATACATTTCAGGAGAAAGCCATTATTTTAAAGGTCAAAGATACATTTTAAGAGTTGAAGAATCTAAAAGGCCAAAAATTGAAATAAAAAATAAAAAGTATATCTATTTTTATGTTCCCAAGCATTATACTTTAGAACAAAGAAAAAGTTATTATGAAACCTGGTTAAGAAAAGAACTTAGAAAGGAATTTGATATTTTAATTCCAAAATGGGAGAAAATAATAGGTGTAAAAGTTAATGAAGTAAAAATAAAAAAAATGAAAACTAAATGGGGAAGTTGTAACCCCAATGCAAAAAGAATCTGGATAAATTTAGAACTTATAAAAAAACCAAGGGAGTGTTTAGAGTATATAATAGTCCATGAAATGATCCATTTTTTTGAGAAAAGACATAATGATAGATTTAAAGAGTATATGGGTAAATATTTATCTAAGTGGGAAAGTTATAAAAATTTATTAAGTGACCTTATATTATAGTATAAGTATAAGGAGTGTAATATTATGAAAATCCTAATTCTTTGCACAGGCAATAGTGCACGTTCGCAAATGGCGGAAGGACGGTTTAAACATTTTTATCCTGATTGGGAAGTATATAGTGCTTGAACTCAGCCTGCTGATAAAGTTCATCCTTTGGCTGTTAAAGTAATGGCGGAAGATTGAATAGATATAAGCAAACAATTTCCTAAGTCAGTTGATAAATTTATTGGTCAGTCTTTTGACGTTGTTTTAACTGTTTGTGATAATGCAAAGGAAAATTGTCCGGTTTTTTTATGAAAGGTTAATCATAGATTACATCATAGTTTTGAAGACCCTGCATGATTTAAGGGAAATAAAGAAGAGCAATTGCAGTTTTTCAGACAAATTAGAGATGAAATTAAGGAATATGTACAAAATTTTCCAGTTTTATGATAATTTGACTTTAAAAATAATCTTCCTATACTTAAGGGCGATTTTGAATTTATAAAAACAAAAATGATTTCAAACGAATCAAAAAAAGTGAGAAAGCCTAAAAAAGTAAAACGTGATCCGGTATTTAACACTGAGGAGATGCTGCCTATTTCTGAGATCCTGCAAGATACAATTATCCTCAAGGATTGAGGGCTGAGAGCTATTCTCAAGGTTGATGGCCTAAATTTAGATCTTAGAAATTATGAAGAACAGCAAATAGTTGTAGAGCAATACAAGAAGTTTTTGAATTGATTATCTTTTCCTATTCAAATATGGGTGCGTAGTAATTATTTGGATTTGACAGATTATATCAAGTACCTCAAGGACAATATCGCTAAAATTGAAAATGATGTACTTAAGTTTCAAGCGGAGCAGTATACTTATTTTATTGAAAGGCTTAACGAGCAAAAGGGAATGATTTATGTTAAAGAGTTTTATGTGATAGTACCTTTTTATAGTGGTGAAAAAGATGTAGAAAATATCCGCAAACCATTTTGGCAAAAGTTGTTATCAATTTTAGAGCCCAAAGAGACGCCTGAGAAGATTTTGATGAGACGCAGGGAGTTTTTCAAAAATAAGTCGCAGCTTGATATGAGAGTAAACCTAGTCCAAGGAGGATTGAGAGAATTAGGTATGACTTCCCAAAGGCTAAATACTAAGCAACTTTTGGGATTGTTTTTTGAATTTTACAATCCAACTTCGCACAAATCACAAACTAAAACTGCTTAAGATCTACTAATGCAAAACAACAGATAATATTCCTAAAGAAATCAAGTATCCCACCACATACGCCCAAAAAATGGCATGGATATATTTAAAGCTATCCGAAATTTTTAGTCCTGGGACTTTTGAGAGAGCAATTACTCCTGCTGCTGAACCTACAAAAAGCAGTGAGCCTCCGACTCCTACAGCATAAGTTAAAAGAAGCCAGTCTATTTCTTTGATAGGCAAATCTGCTGATATAAATGTTGCAGTTAAAGGTATATTATCTATTACTGCCGAAAAGGCTCATGCAAGAATAACAAATAAATGCTTTTGCCATTCATTTAGATATTGTACACTTTGAGCTAGATAATCTAGTAGCCCTACTTCCTTAACAGCACCCACTAAAAGTAATACTCCCACAAAAAACAACAGTGCATTCCATTCTAGTTTTTCAAGGATATGTCTGAGATTCTTTTTGTCTTTTTTCCTTTTACCAATTCCTCGTACATAAAGTTGCATTATACTCATTCAAAACAAAAATATTATCACCGGAGGAATGTGAAAAAACAAATGTCACAAGAATATACCAGCGATAGTTCCCAAAAATATGATTATATAACCCCTGTCGTGAGGTTTGAGTAGATGTTCCTTAGGATGAGGAATGGTGACTTGGTGATTATCCCAGTTTCTGTACAAAATTCGCCATAAAAATAAAGTAGCTACTAAGGCTCCTGGATAGAGCCGAAGCAGGTCTGTAAGCGTAGCTTTTTGGGCATGAAATATCATAAGAGTTGTTGGATCTCAGGTTATCATAGCAACACCTCAAGCATTAGCTGCAAAGACTCGTGATATAGCTGCTCTTACCTTGTCTTTTAGGAGCATTGCTGCCATCGTGATAACTATTAGTGTCGCTGTTAAATTATCTGTAAAACCTGAGGCGGCAAAGGTGAATAGGGTTAGATAAAGCACCAAATATTTTTCGTTTACTCTTTTGGGTAAAAATTTAATCATTAATTTTTCAAAAATAGCTTTTTCTTCCATCATTAAAACCATAGACATAGCAGCCATTAGGAAAAAGAACAGTTGAGCTATCTCAAAAAAGTGCTTTTCAAAGAGTAAAGTGGTATGATGATAATCAGAACTTCAAAAGTACAACACAAGCCATCCTAATGTACCTGCAAACAAAATAGGTTTAGCCTTGTCTCGGTGAAGTTTTTCTTCCAAGAACATGCCAATAAACCCTCATAAGAATATGATTCATATAGCAATTTGTAAAAACTGAGATGCTTCCATGCTGACTTGATTGGTAATAAAAATTCCTTTTATAAAGTATATTCAAAATCTTGGTAATTCACAAATTTTGAAGGAATAATTTCCTTGAAAGGGTGAGGTAAAAAGATAAAAATTAAAGGTAATTTAAAAACTAATTAATCAAATATAATGGACAAAAAAGATGTTTTAAAACAGGCTCTTTCTAACATTGAAAAAGAATTTGGCAAAGGATCAGTGATGATTTTGTGAGAGGACTCTCCTTTGGCAGTAGTAAACACCTTCCATAGTTGAGCTTATATGTTAGATTATATTTTGGGCGGGTGATATCCAGAGGGAAGAATTGTTGAAATTTATTGACCTGAGAGTAGTGGTAAGACAACTCTGGCACTTCATGCTATAGCTGAGGTCCAAAAAATGGGTGAGGCGGCTGCCTTTATTGATGCTGAACATGCTTTAGATCCTGGTTATGCAGCTAATCTTGGAGTCAATACTAACGAGCTCATCCTATCTCAACCTGATTATGGAGAACAGGCATTGCAGATAGCAGAAGAGCTAGCCAAGACCTGAGCAGTTAAGCTTATTGTAATAGATTCAGTGGCTGCTTTGGTCCCTAGAGCTGAGGTGGAAGGTGATATGTGAGATTCTCATATGTGATTGCAAGCTAGGATGATGTCACAGGGGCTTAGGAAATTAACCTCAATTTTGGCAAAAACAGGTACAACCATAATATTTTTGAATCAGATTAGGATGAAAATTGGGGTGATGTTTGGTAATCCGGAGACAACAACTGGATGAAATGCTCTAAAATTTTTCGCCTCTCAGAGAATAGAGATTAGAAGGTGAGAAAAGCTAGAAAAAGCCAAAGAACAATATGGATACAAAGCTAAAATTAAAGTTGTAAAAAATAAGGTTGCTCCTCCTTTTAGAAATGCAGAGATCATAATAAGATTTAATGAAGGTATAGATAAGTTTGCAGATATTGTAGATGCTGCTATGGAATTAGGTTTGATAACTAGAGCAGGAGCTTTTTATACCTTGGAGGATCAAAAATTTCAAGGGAAAGAAAAATTAATGGAACATCTCAAATCCAATCCTGAATTGTTGCAAAAATTAGAAGCCCAGCTCAAAGATAGTATTGCAAGCTTTAGATGAAAATCTGTTGTTCCCCAACCAGAAGATTCTGAAGAATAATTTAAATCTTTAACATTATCCTAATGGCTATTTTAATACCAACAGTTATTGAGAAAACCCACGAGTGAGAAAGAGCTTATGATATATATTCTAGGCTCTTGGAAGATAGAATTATATTCGTTGGACAGCCTATAGACCATAACATTGCTAATTTAGTGATAGCTCAATTACTTTTTTTAGAAAAGCAAGATCCTAAAAAGGATATAACTATTTATATAAATTCTCCTGGAGGAGTAATAAGTTCTGGATTGGCGATATATGATACCATGCAGCTTGTAAAACCAGATGTTAGCACTGTGGTTGTTGGTATGGCTGCATCTATGGCTGCAGTCCTTTTAGCTGCTGGAGCCAAGGGCAAGAGGTATGCTTTACCAAATTCTGAGGTTATGATTCATCAACCTTTGTGATGAGTAGAGGGGCAAGCTACGGATATTTTGATTCATGCAGAACATATAGCAAAGCTTAAAAAGAAGCTAAACAATATATTGTCTAAGCATACAGGTCAGTCTCTCAAAAAAATCGAAAAAGATGTAGAAAGGGATTATTTTATGAGTGCTGAGGAGGCTTTGAAATATGGGATAGTGGATAAAATAATTTCTTAAATTAAACTAAAATGAAGAGGTGATTTACTCTAACAGAAGTGTTGATAGTTACTGTGATAGCTTCAATAATCCTCACGGTAGCTATTCAGCTCTATCAAACTATGCTTCAAACAAAAATTAATGTGGCAGCTAGACAATCCTTGATTAAAAATTCCTATTATTTTTTGGAAAGGCTTAATCAGCAAATAAAAAATTATACTATAGACTACGAGGAGTATTTTAATAGGAAAATGGTATGATGTGATTCGCCTTCTAGTGCCTGATTTAGGCGAGATGTAGGTAGTAATGGATACTGTGATAGGTTTACTTATTATGGTAATAGGTTTTTGTCGCAACCTCAGTGGAGCCTTTATTATTGTAGTTCTGAAAACAGTATCCCTGGAGGGGAATCTAATCCGGTTATTTATGGAGTATCGTCTTCTCCTTGGCAGTGATGTGTGTTGGGGACTAATTTAGTAAATTTCCCTTCCGGAGTTTCCTCTCCTGTAAATTATCCTCAACCTTATTGAGAGTACAAGCAGCAATTTTTGGACTATAGATGAGATGCAGATGGGCTTTCTGGTATAGTTTTTGATGATGATGATGTAGATTTAGGTACAAGTCTAACAGCAATTTGAGATCCACAAGATGTGGCCGAACTTTATTTGATATCTCAGGATGGTAAAAGGAGACTCTTTTTGAGAAATAGGCTTATAGCTAGTGGTGATTGGAACAATAATGGCATCGTCGGTGATAGTGTAAGTGAAAAGTTATATACTTTGGAAATTTTAAGATTGAAAGGGTTCGATGCCGGGACAGATCATAATTTGGATACAGTTGGAGGTGGAACTTATGATGGTAAGATAGATACTTGGGCATGTGATGGTGGTGAAGGATTTGTGTGCAACTGAGCAGGGGTAGGAGGAGGATATACCAGTTATAAGTTGCCTGCTGATGTCTTTGATTGACGGGTTGAGTTTTTTGGTAGAGATATAACTATTACTGGTTTTAGAATGGAAATATATCCTTTGAAAAATCCTAGTTATGCTTGGGCAGAGACAGATATCCAAATAAATCCTTATGTTAAGATCCGCTTTCAGGCTAACTTATATGGTGAATGATGGCACAGAAAAATAAATCCATCCCTGCTTGATAAATATCAGCTAGATTTGCAGACAACCTTTAATATTAGAGAAAACTATTAATGTACGTGGGAGTAGTAGGTAAAAATCCAAAGTTGTCTCTGGAAGAATTGATGTTGGTAAATCCCACCGATGTCAAAGTCAAACACAGGTGGGTATTTTTTAATACTCAAAACGAGGAGCTTTTGTATCAACTAGGCGGTTTTGTAAAAATAGGTAAGGTGGTTGAAAAGGTTATCCCTACAAAATCATTGCTAGGTAGTAATGATAATGATTTGCTCAAAGTGCTTAAAAAATCCAAAAAAATTCAAAGATACAAATTAATATCTCCTGAACATATAAATCAAGAAGTAGCTAAAAAAGGGGAAGAGTTTTTATCCACGCCATTTTGAATGGTCAAAATCTTTTATTGGCAGCCTATTGAGCTCTATCAAACTATTGATTTTGAAAAGCCATTGAGAGGTATGGAGGTGGGGATGATGCCGTCAAAGCTTGCTCATATAATGGTGAATATAGCTAGGGTTTGAAAAAACATTGAAAGCTGGACAGTATATGATCCCTTTGTTGGTTTTGGTACTACAGGGATGATAACTAATCGGTTAAGTTGAAATTTTATAGGTTCAGATATCAATATATCTATGGCAAAAGCAAATTTCAAATGGTGGCAAACTACTCCTTATTATCAAAACTCTAAAATTACTTTATTTAAGCATGATGTGACAAATCCATTTACTAAACCCTTTTTAAAAAATGTAGATATCATTGTTACAGAAGGTTGGCTAGGACCGTCCCTTAGATGAAAGAGGATATACTCTGCTTTGATAAAAGATATCTTTGAAAAAGTCAAAGAAGTATATATAAGCTTTTTTAAAAATTTGGAGCAGTTTGTCTTGAATGTGCATCCCAAAAGAGAGCTAACATGAGTTATAAGTATGCCCTATTATGATTTGGGAAAGGACACAAAAAGTATGTTTGAAGCCTTAGTCCCCATAATTACCTTTGCAAAATTTCAAAGGATTGATATATATTGAAGAGACTCTCAAAGAGTAAAAAGAGAGATAGTTAGATTTTTAATCTCTGGCAATGATTAATCTTTCTTATCGTGATCTAAAAAAACTTAAAACATTAAGATATATCTTGCTAGTGATAGCTGCTTTATTTTTTATTGCTTTTTTGAAGATTTATTTTACTTCTTCAACAATCAACAAATCTATCTATCTAACACGCCAGCAAAAGCTACAAAAGCTAGAAGAGATAAATTTTAAGCAAAATTATTACCTTAGATATCTAGATTCTCCTTATTATATTTTTTTCCTCAAGCATGAAACAAAGATTTTGGATGAGAATGAAAAAATTATACAATTTATATTTGAAGAACCCCAGTATACACCAGATATAAACTGAAACAGAGAGAGGTTTTCGTCTCCTTCTCAAAGTTGGATAATTTTTTGGAAGGAAATTTGGCAACAAAATACTAGACCTTAAATTCAAGTTGTTTTCCAGCTACAAATATGTATGATTTGCGTGGTTTATTTTTGTATTATTTCAAACTTATATGAGTGTAAAGGATTTATTGGTTCAAAAGTGACGGGACAAAGATGAATTTTTAAAAGCTTTGGGGCAAGTAAGAGGCAAGGAAGTAAAAAGGTTGCCTTCTCGTATTTCTCAAAAAGAATTAGAGGAGGTGGCAAAGATAATAGCTTCCTCTGAGGGTAAAGTAATCGTGGTAAAAGACGAAGCTCAGATTTGAGGGGATGATTTTTTGTCTGCTCTGGGATTTGAAGAAAAAGTTAAAAAAGAGCCTAGCCCAGAGCCCAAAGAAGAATCTTCTAAATCCCTTAATACCCAGACTTTTGATGCACCTAAAACAGTTGATAAGCCGATTACTTCTGCTTCATCAAAAGAAAGAAAAGGATATGTTAGTTTTGGCAAATGAGGGTTTTATACTTCAGATACTTCATGATCTACTAAGCCTACTGTAAAAAAGAAAAAGAAATTTCCAAAAAAAGAAGACAAAAAAGATCAGCAAAAACTTACTCCTAAGCCTAAAAAAGAGTCTTCTAGACCTACTCCATCTAAACCAAAACAAGCTCCTTCAACTTCGCAAACTTTAGTAAAAAAGAGTGAGATTGAAATATGAGA
>JALTWR010000031.1 GCA_027046965.1 Candidatus Altimarinota bacterium
CTTCTAATAGTTTGAACTTTTCTATATCTATATTTAATTCTAGTTCTTCAATTAGATCAAGTTTTTGCAAAGCAGGAATTAGCGACTTCCTCTTATGTCTTAAATAGTAAAAGAAAAACCTTTCAAAAACTCTTCAATATTTAATCTTATTTTGAAAAAATATTCTTGCATTGTCTTTGGATTTTAAGACCCTTTTCATCAAAAAATCTCTAAATTCTTCTTTGTGTTCTTCTTTTAGGTTTTCAAATATATTTGTAATAGCTTGTGAAATTCCACCGTACCTAAGTATTTGCATCACAACATTACTAACCATCTCTACAAATTGTTCAGGAGATTTGATAACCTTCATTAATAATTGAAATATTTGAAGGTTGCTGTAGAATACTAATATGTCTACCACCCTATCATTACCGACCAATTGTTCAAGTTGTTCAGGAGATTTGATAATTTTCATTAATAATTCTAACATTTTAGGGTCACCGAATTTTAATATATCTATTTTTATTAATATATCTATTAATATATCTATCATATTATCACTATAATTATTAATCAGTTGTTCAAATTGCTCAGGAGATTTGATAATTTTCATTAATAATTGAAAATTTCTATGATAGTCATCTAATAATATTTTGTACACCTTTTCATTACTAACCAATTGTTCAAATTGCTCAGGAGATTCTATACTATATAATTCCATTAATAATTTTAATATTTGAGGTTTACCGTCTAATAATATTTCGTACACAACATCATTACTAACTAGTTTTTCGAATTGCTCAGGAGATTCTATATTATACAACTTCATTAACAATTCTAATATTTGAGGTTTACCACGTCTTAATATTTTGTACACCTTTTCATTACTAACCAATTGTTCAAATTGCTCAGGAGATTTGACTGCCTGTATTAATAATTTTAAATCTTCAGGTTTACTATATCTTAATGCTAGATTTACAGGTAAATTTTTTAGTGAATCTTTAAATTTTTCTGGTGTTTTATATAGGCCAACAAGTAGGTTTAACAAATAATCTGGTAAGAGTAATCAATATTGATTTAGTATTTCTCTAAAATTTCATATTAATAAAGTTTCGTGGAGACTTTCTGATGCTTCAGTGGTTACTTTCTTTGTATTGCTAGGGGTATTAGGTCATCACTGTTTTTTTGGTAGAGATTCTTCATCCAAAGTCATTTTTAACCTTACCAGATGACAAAAATTAATCATTATTTATAGTATAAATTTTAAATCAATATTTGTCAAATAGTCTACTTTATATATCCTTAGATAATAAGTAAAAAATAAAGCAGTATGTTACTCTGCGTATCCCTATTTCCCAAGAGCTTCAACAGCAATTAAAAGCATATCATACGGCTTTGCTTAAACTTTTTGGGTTTTAAATGAGTATATAAAAACCATCTCCGGGTCAGGGTGCGCAGAAGAGTCCCGCCGGAGGTACGGGAAAGGTTAAGGCTATGAGGCCCTCTTCTTAATAACAGGAAGGAGGTAAACGGTGAGCGTCGTATTTGTCTATTTCTTTCTCACCGGCCCCGATTAGAAGGGGTTAGAAATAAAATTAAGTATCAGGGGAAGGGAAGGAGTTTACTCCTTCCCTCTTTTCTTTGTTGCGAAAAAGGGTCAAATCTTTATAGTTAATTAGCACTTTTAAAATTCGTTTTTTTTGCTAGCTAATGAGTATTAAAAAGCTTCCTCCTCATCTTGTCAATAAACTTAAGGCTTGAGAGATTGTTGAGCGTCCTTTTAGTGTTGTTAAGGAATTGGTTGAAAATAGTATTGATGCTGGAGCTAGTAAAATAAAAGTAAGCATTTGGGAAGGAGGTAAAAAACTGATTAAGGTTGAAGACGATGGCAGTTGAATTCCTTTTGATCAGTTAGAATTAGCTATCGATCGTTATGCAACCTCTAAGATTGCTTCTGAGGAAGATTTGCTGCAAATTAAGACAATGGGTTTTAGAGGAGAAGCATTAGCTGCAATTAGTGAAGTTAGTAAATTTAGGCTTCAAAGTAAAATTGTTGAGCAAGATGTTGGAGGTGAGATAGTCAAGATTGGTGAGTATATCTCAAAAACACAAATCCCATTTGACAAACCGCACTGAACTACTGTTTTGGTTGAAGACCTTTTTTACAATATCCCAGTAAGAAAAAAATACTTAAAAAGTACCCCCACTGAACAAAAATATATCCAAAATCGGCTTACAGATTTTGCCATTGTTAACTCAGATATAAGTTTGATTTTCGAGAGAGATTGAAAACCAATTTGGAATCTTTCTCCCCAGGATACTATGCAAAGAATAATTGATATATTGGGAAGGTCTTTTGAGAAGCACTTATATTATTTTGAAAAATCAGGTAAAGATTATAGTGTTCAACTTATAAGATGAGATTCCACCTTGAGGTTTTCTTCACCTGATTTTGTTAAAATATTTGTAAATAAAAGACCCGTAAAAGATAAACTTTTGCAAAAGGCTGTGATGGATGCTTTTTATAGGCAAATGACTCATTGAGAATACCCATTTGTAGTGCTATTTTTGGATGTAAATCCTGCTCTTGTAGATGTCAATATTCATCCAAGAAAGCTGGAAGTAAAGTTTCAAGATCCTGGTAGTATGTTTAATTTTGTAAAATGAGCCGTAGAGGAGAGTTTGGGAGAAAACAAGATATCCACATCTACTTATGATGATAATTTTTTATCGGGTAAATCTAATTTGGTATCAAGAGGAAGTTTATTTACCGATTCTTTGTGAAATAAAAAAGAGAACTTTGGAGTATCAGTATTTAGTAATCCTGAAGGTAGTACACAATTTGTTAATAATCAATATCAGCTGATATGACAATTGCGAAATATGTATATCGTTTTGCAAGATGAGGATAATTTGTATTTGGTGGATCAACATGCCCTTGCAGAAAGAATTATATTTGAAAAGTTAAAAAAAGACGTTGAGAAAAAATGATTACAGCCAATTCCGTTGCTGGCTCCATTAGCATTAGATGTGGTTAAGACTCCAGATTTGGAAGAGAAGCTAGAACAGCTTAATTCTTTGTGATTTGATGTCTCATTGTTGGGTGAGCAAAAAGCGGTTGTTTATGCTATTCCAAGTGTTTTTTCTAATTACAAGATGGACCTTGAATGATTACTTAAAAAGCTTTTTACCCAAGATAAGGTGGACTTGGATAAGGTTTTAGATGTTATTTGGGCAACTAAAGCTTGTAAGGCAGCCATTAAAGCTGGAGATAAATTAAGTTTTGCACAAATGAAGCAATTGATTGAAGATGCTTTTGAGTATATTCCCGGAGGCTTTGTTTGTCAGCATTGACGTCCGTTTTTCATTCAAATGGGCAAAAGTGATATTGATAAGATGTTTGATAGGTAAATATATAGCTAATATTAGTTTTTATTTTAATTATCCTAATAACCAAATGAATCCGAATTTAGAAAGAGATCCAACAAGTGGTGAGCACACTAGTGATAATTATGGACCATCTAATGAGTTATTGGAAACTTTAGGAGATTTATTTGAGATGCTTCAAGAAGCTAGGGGTAAAATACTAGAATCTAATATTGACTTAGGTCTAAAGAAATTTTTACTGTGTATGGTTGGTATTATAGATAGTCCTTATGTTTATAATGAATGCTGACCTGAAGAATTGAAATACAGGTTTAATAATTTGTCTAATGATTTAAAGCAATGCATTTGAGATATATTTAAGGTATTCCCTGTTAAAATCATAGCAAGCTGGAAAGTTATAATAAATCAGTGGTTAGGTGATAATGAGATAACGGATGAAACTAAAACTTTTTTAGAAGAATTACAGCAAAGACTGTCTTTACCAGATGATAATGAACTAGACAATTATAAGCTGCATAACTTACATCGAAGATTTCAGAATGTAAACTGTAAACAATAATTTTATTTGAATTACTTTTCAAAATTCCTATACTCAGCATCGCCTTTGACAAAAGGTAAGTTTTGGGTTATAATTAAGATATGTCAATAATTTATACTTGATTAAATATTAATGTGGCTAAAGGCACAATTTCATTTTCATACTGGAGTAGACCCCAAAGATGGTTATATCAAATATAGTCCTTATCAGGCTATAGATATAGCTTCTCAAAAAGGTTTTAAACTTCTTTCTTTTACACATCATAAACAATTAGTGTTTAGTGTAGATTGGCAAAAATATGCTGCTAGTAAAGGGATACTGCTAATTCCAGGGGTTGAATATGAGATTTACCATAGGCATATTGTGATTTTAAATGCAGATGCTGATATTCACAAAGTTAAAACTTTTGAAGACCTGAGGGCCTACAAGGCTTCACGCAATGTTTTTGTGATAGCTCCTCATCCATTTTATCCTGGATCTTGATGATTAGGAGCCTACCTTCACAAGTACCCAGAGCTGTGGGATGCTATTGAGTTTTCTTTGTTTTATTCTTATCGCTTTTTGCAGGGACCAAATCAAAAAGCGGTTAAATTTGCAGACAAACACAATCTTCCTGTGGTAGGTACTGGAGATGTTCATTTTTTGAGATACTTGGAAGATACCTATTCATTGATCAAAACAGACTATTTTGTGGATGAAGATATGGAAGAGTCTAATTATGGTAAAATCATTGATAATATTTTTCAAAATATGAGGGAGCACAAAGTAAAAATAGTAACTCATCCAATGTCGTTATTGGAAGCAGGAATTTATGGTTGGACTTTTGTTAAGGAGTGGTCTAAATATAAAATTTCTTCGTTTTTTAAAGGAAAAACCAAAGTTAATATCTTGAAAGACTAGATATTTTAAATATTATAAATTTTGTAGGGTGGTGATTTATCTATACAAATAAAATGTATGTTTTTTAAAAGGGTTTTTTCTATGTTTTTCCCAACAGATCTGATCAATAGAGCACTTTCTCCGGTTAATTTTTTTATTTCTGTTATCCAACCTAGGCGTTTTTTTATAGTGGTGAATCGTAAAGTGGTAGAAAATTACAAATTGAATCTTTTTGATATAAATCTTGAAAAATTTGAAGTAAAGCTAGTGTGAGGGTCCCCTCAGTTCCAATCCTTGGATTTGTGAGGTATGGATGAGTATTATGCTTATCAGATAGGAAGCTATTTTAACTGATATAGGTTTTATTCCCCAGGAAATATTGCTTTGGGGGTTGGACTTATGTCTGCAGTGATATTTAATGAGTTGTTCAAAAAATATGGATGGGAGGCACTTGTGGTAGTTATTAGGAGTGTATTTGACTTTGTTTATATATTTGCTGCGAAGTTAAAGGTTTTTGATAGTAGCTGGGATGAAAAGGCAAGATTTAATTGGTTGATAGCTAATTTACAAAATTATATGAAATGGAGGCTTAAAACCGCTAAAAGTCCCTTGGCACAAAATGAGCAATTTTTCAAAGATGTATTTTCACATATAGACTTTTTTAAGCTATTTTATTTTTTACTGGCAGATATAAACCAGGTAGTGAGTTTTGAAACCCCTACGAAAAAATATTATGAATGGCTTTTAAAAGAGCAATGATTGGAACTTAGAGGAGAGTACAAAGAGCTTGTAGAGTGGTTTTTGGAAAATTGGGGAGAAATAGTTTACCAGCAGGAGATAGATAAAAATTTTATAAGGATCGTAGAACTTATTTTGCCTGCTGACAACTTACTTTTTAAGTATCTTTTTACTCCCAATGATTGGCAAGCGCTGATATCATCTTTGTTGACTTGAATTTTCAAAGAAGACTCCATAAACAAATTTACAAAAATGGCTTTGAAATGAGAAAACCCTACTTCTAGTTTTGTAAATTACATCTTGGATTTTAGGCTTTACAAAAAATCATATTTTTTAGGAATTAAAAAATTCTTGGTAGCTTTATTTGCACACACCCAAGAGGATCTTATCTCTGAAGATGAAATCAAGGAAATAGAAGAAATGGTAGAAAAAATGTCAAGAGGGGAAAGTATCCCTAATTTTAAAGTTCCAGAAAGATTAAGGCAAGAATCCATGGTTATGGAAAGGTTGTTAAATTTTTATGTAAGTTTCATAGGGGGCTTGCAAATTGGTAGGGGAGATAACTTTGAGTTGAGGTTGTTTGGAAAAGAAGTGCTTCAAAAGGCGTCTTACCATCTTGTTTCCAAAGGTATAAGTGCTCAAGATATGGATTTCTTGTTTGGTATGTTGGATAATTATTATACCAATGAGTTTTATTACAGATATATATTTGGGCATGTAAAAGCAGGAGAGGAAGAAGTGCGTATACCTGTGAATCTTTCAAATATTTCTGGATACAATAGGGATGAAATTCTTTCTTTGTTGATGCCTGCATTTATTACTTATCTTTTTGAGGATATTAATCAAAAGGATGTGAAGGTCTTTGTAGAGGAAGTGGGGATCTTGGAGGATTTCCAATCTCTTTATGGTAAAAAATTAAAAAAGGTGCTTTCATCCAAAAATTTGTTTAAAAAGATATATTGATATCTGGAAAAAATATTGTGAGAAGAAACATTGGCAACTTTGGAGCACTATATTGATGATAATAAACTCAAGCTATTAAAAGATAATCTTTATACATATGATTTTTGGTTATTTGAGGATTTTAAGGAAATGTTTTTGGAAGTAGTTGGTGAAGATCAATATATCTCACCCATTCAAAGGGCTGGGGTTTTGTGATGGGCTAGAGAAACTTTGCTAGGCTTTTTGATATTGTTTTCTTTTTATTCTAGAGTAGTAAAAGACTTGATAGTAACATCTCCTATCTCTATTCATATAATGGGTATGGAGGAGGTAGATAAGAAGCTAGCTAAAGATATTAATGAGGCAAAAATAGATAAGTTTTTAAGATGGTTAGAAAAACTATATTTGGTAGATATTTTGTGAATAACACCAGATTATTATCCTAAGGTTAGGGACTGACTCAGGCAGATATTTGAAAAAAACAAAGAGCTCTTAAAAGAATGGGAAAGAATAGATGAAAACAAAAAAATCTTGAATTTATGGTGGAAATTTCAAAAAAAAGAATTTGAAGCCAAAAATAATCCTGTATATATGAGGTTATCCTCACAAGCTTCAAAAGAAGAAATAGCTTGGTACAGGAATTTTTTTAGGAGCATAAACTATTATAACAAGCGTTATTTAATTCCAAAATAAAATCTCGATGAAATGTCCCAAATGCTGATATCAAGCAACAAGAGTCCTGGATTCTAGAATTATAGATGAGGGTATGGCTATTAGGCGTAGGAGGGAATGCGAAAAATGTTGATATAGATTTACTACTTTCGAAAGGCCTGCCATATCTGAATTGGTGGTTATCAAAAAGGATGGTTCGACCCAGCCATATGATAGGCAAAAAATTAGAAAAGGTTTGTTGCTGGCTTTCGCAAAAAGACCTATAAGCCTTGCTGATATTGAAAAGATAATTTCAGAATTGGAGAGCAAATGGGTATGAGAAGGTAAAGAAATCTCTTCTACTAGAATTGGTGAGGATATTTTGGAAAAGTTAAAAGATATTGATCCAGTGGCTTATGTGAGGTTTGCATCTGTGTACAAGGCTTTTGATTCATTGGAAGATTTTGCAAGGATTTTGCAGGAAAATGAAAAAAATTAATGAAGGATTTTTTTGTATCAATTGTGGTAAATATGTTCCTCCGGCTCCTAAGACCAGTCGTAATCATTGTCCACGGTGCTTTTTTTCTTTACATGTTGATGATAAGATCCCAGGTGATAGAGCTTCCCATTGCCAAGGTATAATGAAGCCAGTAGCCTACAAGGTCAAAGGTGATAGGGTCAAAGTTTTGTTTCGTTGTGAAAAATGTGGTAAAGAGCATTGGAACAAACTAGCTGAAGACGATGATATCCAAGCGTTGATAAAAATTATAGGAGGATAGGTGTAAAAATAAAATCTATCTATTTCCTCTTGACAATGGATGTAAAATTATTATATAAAAGACTATCCATGGAGCCGTTGTGTAATTGGTAGCACGACTAGACTAAGGATCTAGTCAAGTGGAGGTTCGAGTCCTCCCGGCTCCACCATAGGGGTGGAAGAGGTAGAGACCCAGAGACAGGAATAAACATAATGAAAATCTGAGTTCGCTCAAAACAGGTGCTCAGCGGCGTCCCCCCGATCCCTACACCTCTTCCACCCCTATGGTGGAGCCGGGAGGACTCGAACCTCCACTTGACTAGATCCTTAGT
>JALTWR010000032.1 GCA_027046965.1 Candidatus Altimarinota bacterium
TGAAAGTTAGTAGGCTCCAAGAACAAAGAATCATCAATAGGAGGTAAGTCCTTGGTAACATTAGTTGGATTGTACAAAGAAATTGTAGTATCTGCCTCCCGCTCTGGAGTAAATACATATGCTACAGACATCTTTATAGATTGCCCAGAATTTATAACTAGCTGCACACATTCTCCATTCCACAATCCATATCCATCTACACATGATGTAGCCACACAGTCTCTTATGTATTCACTAGGTGTTTTTGTTCCATCCACTGTGGCAGCATTGGGTACATCAGTTACAGAACAACTACGATATGATGGTATACAAAGAGGCCTGATATCATCAACAGGACTTGTAATTGAATTATTAGTAAATTGTACACTTATATCCACCAAATCAGAAGCAAATATATCTTCAACTCTCTGTATAGCATTACCCACATTGGAAGAACAATCCACATTATAACCAGAATAATAATTACCATACTCATAAACCGGATCTTCCACTACTTTAAAGGCATTGGCTTCTACATTTTTGTAAAAATTATTAAGTACAGCTTTTGCTGCTGAATTAACTCCAAGATAGTCACCAGATATATCATTGGCTAAGAACCGATTGTCTTCGTTGTTTCTTATACCAACATCTCACTTGAAAAAATTATTATATATAGAATTATAACTAGGATGGACTGTAGAGTTACCCACAATATAAAGGGCCTCTCATCAATTAGCTAACTCAGCCCAGTTGTATAAAATTTTGTTGTACTGAGAATTCCTCTCTAGCCATATACCTCTCATCCAACTGATACCACCTATTATATTCCATGCTAATATATTATGAGTAGAATCCACCAAATGGAAGAAAGTTGAATAAGAAGATGGATTCTCATAGCTGTTGTAATAAATGCTATTTGCATGGGAACTATTGAGATAAATTGCATTCTCTCCACCTCCCAAAAATCTAAGCCTTATAATACGATTTGAATTAGAGTTATCAACATCTATCAAATTTCAGATATTAGATCATTTCAATGTGAAGTTATACAATATATTTGAATGTCCCCTTAATCTCAACAAATATGCCCCATCTCATTCAAGTGTAGCAAGAGGAGAAGCTCCTATTAATACGACATTTCAATTTAAATCTATTCACTGAGAACCACAATTAATTGCAGAAGAAATTTTATAATACGACCAGTTTATCCAATTTCACAGACTTTTACCACAAGCAGCACCTGTTAATTCTTTAAATAAGCTTTGAGGAACACAATAAGAACTGTCAAGATTTGCCTCAGTAAATAAAGGAACGACATAACCGTTTACCCCTCAAGTACTACATTCTATCGGAGCGTTTTTTAATGATTGTGTCAGTTCCACTCCCGTTAGCATGTTATACTCATATTGGCCTCTTCAAAAATCCTTAAATCCAGCCCCCGAAAGATAACATAGAGGATTAACTTCAATAAATTTATAACTATCAGGTGCATCATAAGAATAAGACACTTGTGAAAGGCTGACAGCTGCCAATTTCAATTTATCATTCCAATAAATATACCTACTATATGGTGATGATGTATATTCCACATTTATTGGATCTCCATAGGAAGGGGAAATAGTCGCGGTAGAAACACTAGAAGAAGCACTACAGTTGACAGCATAATTTCTATAAAAGTTACCTATGCTCTCTGGGGCAAAATCCATTCACCCAGGGAAAATACCTCAAAACAAGTTAAAGGCGATAGTATCTTCATTGCCTGCAAGAGAGTAATAATGATACATATCTCCCTCATAAAATCTATTACCCTTTAATATATTTTTCAATGCATTAGACCAATAGGCAAAATTAGAGGCAAAAACGTCTGTATTGTATATTTCATTATCTCTTGGATTAGCCAAAGTGCTAATTGTATCAAGTGTGTTATATGTGTTTTCTCATCTATACTCTGTTACACTTTGGGTATAATACATGTATATTCCATCTGTATTTTCTCATTGCATTACAACTTCCAAGTTTCTTAATATATTTTCTGCTGCTCATATGAGTCTGACACCTTTTGTCCCCACAAGACTGTGCCCTAAAATCCTTATATTTTTATATAAGTTTTTAAAAGCATTATAAATATCCAGTCCCACATCAAAACTACTAGAATCAACTACAATATCTTTAATAATAGAATATGATATGCTATCTGTTACCAACATACTAGTACCTTTACCGACCACATCATTGCCTATAAATTTATTGTTTATTCCTCCTACTTCCAATGCCCAAGAGTTAACATCGTTACCCGAAAAGCTCACTCACAACACTGCTTCATCTCATCACTTGAAGAAAGCAACATATCCATTAGTAGGTCAGTTAATAACTCCTCACCCTTGTCCTACAAATATAAGCCTACCTCTTGAATATATAGGATCAAGACAATCAACCCTTCCTGTTACCAAATAATACTTCCACTCAAAGCCATCTGAAAGCTCTCCACAGTTAGAACTACTAAAGTTTTCAAATAATGCCTTGTCAATACACCTTCACTGCGTCTCTTGCATAATTCAATTATCATCTGGATCTGGCACTAGCCATCAGTTTCATCAATCACACTCTTGTAATATATTTGAGAAATTAACTCAAGTTACTATATTTCCAGCAATAGGCAAAATATCCTGATAACGAATATTTGGATTGTCACACAAAGGAAAGTTATCACTTACTCAATTTGTATCATATATCACACTCTCTCCAGATGCCACCCTTACAGATATAATATCGTCATATCAGCTAATATAATCTCATACATTCAAGGTAACATCCACAGGACTTGTACAATTTGCAGGAGTATCTAGATAATAATTACCCACCTGATCAAATTTAACATTAGGATAGGAATAAGAAATCTCCATCCAACCTCATTCCACACTTCATTTAATTTCATTGGCCAATACTAAATTCTCTGGAACACCATTAATTGGAGGCCTTGCCCACCAAGAATAACCTCACTGGCTATGATCTAATCATCCTCGAATACGATTGCCAATTACAACATTGGCTCTGGAAGCATAAAAATATATTCATTTATCCCTGGAATAAAAGCTATTATGATAAAAAGAATTTCAACCTACTCTATATTTGTTGTAATATTCATCAATTGGGGAACCAAAATCTTTGCTTATCACATCAGACCCCTTGTACTGAGATTCATTATTTATCATCACACCATTTGACCAGTAACCTTCAGAATTAAATCTAGTATTATAAAATTTGTTAAAAGAAGCATTTTCAAGATACAAGGCATATTTTCGCTCCCCTCAATCTGCATATATGTGGGATAAGTTATTATAGTTAGCCCCCTTCCCCAAGTATGCTCCAAGGATCACGCTATTGATCATTATATTTTTAAGATCATTCTTTTGGGCATCTTGTAGCCTGATTCAAATTCCTGTGTCTTTACTATCTGCAGAAGAGACTCTGATATGCCTAACTATGTTATTATCAGACTGGTTAACTAATGCCAAAGATGTATAAGTATTAGTCCGTCAAAATTCATGAGGATCAGAAGGAGAGCTTCCATCATAATCTCTAGATTCTCATCCTTTACCTTTAAAACTAAGATTATAAAACTTACTTCTAATAGCCGTATTTCATTCAAGTAGAGAATTAATACCAGGAGAGTATTTACAATACCGCCAAGAGCAATCCCTAGCATAATTAGCCTCACTGCTAAAAGCTAGGTCATAAACCACATTCTCATGTCACCTTACACCCAAAACTATATCTCTATTGTCACTTATTATGCTTGCATTATTTAACCCAACCAACACCACTCTTCCTCACAATATTAAACTAGAAGTGCCACAATCCAAAGTTCAGTTAACGTATTTGTATGTCCAGTCGACTCAATTTCCTATAATACTTCCACAATCACCTGTAGAAAGAGGGGTAAATAGATTTTTATCGATACACCTTCATTGAGTAGGAATATCCGATACCGGGTCAGGCACTAGCCATCAGTTTCATCAATTACATTCTTGCAATCCTCAAGTTAAATTGGCACTAAATGTCGCTCCATTTATATCTATCACACTTCTTTGCGTATATTTGGTTATGTTTGTTCATACTCCATCAGAGATAGAAATAGGGGAAGTATCATCATGGGCATAAAGTCCTCGAGAAATATTGTATCAACTAATCTGGTATGGCCTAAATGTTATGGTTCTTCACCATAAACTCACCGACTGTTGATTATCCAACGAGCCTAAATTCCCTGCAAATCTATAATCATTACCTGAGAGACCAAATAACTTCCTTGTTATCAGAGAATTAAACCTATTGTAGTTTACCCTGATGTCTGATCTATAAAACTTGCTCTCTCACGCAACAAAATCATTACCAAAAACTTCTCATTGTTGTCATTTATCAATCAAAGCGAAACTGCCTACTTTAAACGTATTGAACGCTACTTTTGTCTTTTTATCTGTACTATCTATCTCCAATGCAAAGTCCAAATTGTTGCCGCTATTTACAAATTCGTTGTTATAAACTACTCACTGATATGTGTTTCCTAAAAATAAATTAACAACACGATTGTAATATCCTTCCCCAAAAATTTGATTAAAGCGACCCATATTAATACCATATAGTTGAGAACTGATTATCTTTTGATTATGCCCTTCTAGATGTAATCACCTAACCTCTCTATTGTAATTTACATCATTTTTAGAATGATCCTCTATTCTAATTGCATATATTAAATTGTCTGAACCTCTAGCATAAAAACCTGGTTGACCATAGACTCAGCTAATAATCAATACATCATCATCTCCTCATTGTCAAATTAAAACTGTCTTTCATTTTGTATAAAGATAAGAACTTGCGCAATCCACTGTCCCATCTACAAAGTAATATTTCCATTCGTATCAATCATTGATAATTGTCCCACACTGCGATGCGGTTAAAGGCTCGAACAATCCACTACTAATACAAGATCCTTGCACAGCCTCTCAAATAGCACCAACATTCATATTTGGAATCAAATAACCGCCACTACAGGTAGAAATATTCTGTCGATCTGTATTATAAACAACTTCTCCAGTAAAGTTAACATATTTCCAGCCAACATATCCATTGTTACTCAAATCGCAAGCTGGATCTGAATCCAAAAACCATCAATCTTCATAACTAAAGTCCTCTATAGTAGAAGAGATGCCGGTAACGATCTCTCAACTAAACTTAGTTGCATACACTCATAAATCTGTCTCATATACTGCTGTTGTAGTACAATCAATTCAAGTAAAGATGTATTTGTTGTTCTTAACAAAAGCTACCCTATAAGTATCACTTGGAGTTGTGTCAGAAGTTCTTCCATCCCGCCATGTTCCAGCCACTGAAGCCAAGATATTGCTTTCAAAAATATTCTTGTCTAATCCATTCAAGGAATCATCATCCCGTAGCCGCCGAGATCAATATCTATCATATCTTATTTCTCAATCTTCAAAAATATTTCCGACGAATTTATTACCAATACTAGCAACTAAACTAACAGCTGGGTTAACATTATAAAAATTATTCTTCACAAAAATATTATACCCAACTCTGCGTCTACCATATAAATCTCAGGCTCACCCATAAGGATCCCAGTTGTATATGTACACTCCTTTAGCTGATATGCCTTTACCGTTTATCCTACCATTTAAAAACTGATTAAAGGCAGCTCTATCTATTTTAATAGCATATTCTCCTTGATATCCCACATTGTCAAAATAAAAGTCTTCAAAAATATTGTAATCTGCTCATTTTTGCAGTTCTAACCCTCTTCTAGCTCCATTAACTTGTAATTGAACAAATTTATTATGATGAGAAGCATCTTTTACCATAACTCACCAAGCTATATCATCCATATCAGTTGAGGAAACAAAATTATTGAAAAAGATGTTATCATGAGACAAGTTCCTCAATATTATTCAATAATGAGTTCTAAAGTAATTAAGATTCGTTGTGGTATCTGTAGTACCCAATCCTTTAGACCTGATTGTATAAAACTTACCATCATAGGCATTGTCTATATCTAGTACAGCTTTATCATACCATGTTCCTCCAGCATAGCTATCATATTGTTGTAAATTCATATTATAAACCAAGTTTCTAGGTCCAGAAACCTTTAATACACGTGTATTGTTAGAACTTTTAATGGTGGCTCAGTCCTTACCTATAAAATAGGTATATCCTTCCAATCCGATAAAATCTTCCCCACAATCTATAACTCAGCTCAAAATATAATATTTAAATACCCCGTCTATTCCTCAAGGCAACGTCTTTCCACAATATGAGCTATCAATTGGGATAAACCAATCTTGAGGCACACATTCTCCCAGGTTTACTCCTGTAGTATCCATAGCTGGAACTATATATCAGCTTCCTCATTGACCTATTTCACATGTTTCAAGATGTCTAAAGTCACTTATACCATAAAGAGGCACCAATTTTTGACAGCTTCCAGTAACTATGTCTCCAGAAAGAGCAGCCCATTTATTGTACATATAAAATGTTGCAAGATACGACTTAAGCCCTGTGTAGTAAGTGTGAATAGAATATCATGTATAATCAGGATTAAATATTCAATCTCCATAATCCAACCCCGTAAAAGCAATCCAGGAGTTGATTTGAAGCATGTCACGGGCATCAAAAGTTACATCATTTGGAGCACTGCGGTCAACTGGTGTAAAATCTAAATTAATCTGAGCACAAACATCTCAACTACCTATACCTTCTCACCATCATCGCCAAAAACAATATTCGGTACATCATGGATTGACTGCAGGATCACACTCTTCCCAATCTTCAACTACTCAGTTACCACAGTAGTCTTTTGCCAACACTACATTATAACACTGCTCTTCTTTGTAATCTCAGCTCCCTGGTGTGCCTTTATATACAGTAGCTTCGAGCACATAAGAACTTATACCAGAATAGGTATACTCAGTGAATCAAGTCCACGGACTAAACACTGTTCCATCTCCCATATCCAAGCCTGACCAGCTCCGTCAAGAAGCTTTAAGTCCAGACACCCAAAAAACTTCATCTTTACCAACTGGAATAGGAACATTTACAAATCTACCACTTGTTGCAGAAGGAGAAGCCAAATATAATTTACAAGCCACCAAATCCAGACTTACTTCCTCAATTCACGTCAACAGTAGTTCTTTTACATTTACATACCCAGTACATTGTTTTGTTATAGGATTGGGATCATGCTCATTTACCAAAGCCCATTTAACTTCCTTTGTTCAGGCACTGTTATAAGTGTGTTCTATGGGATCAGATGGAGTAACTATAGTACCATCTCATAAATCTACTACACCAGTAAATCCTACCCATACTGGATTATTGAAGATCAAACTCACAGGATTACCAACTCATACTACGCCGGTAAACAAACCCAAAACTTGATCAAATACTGCAAAACTACAAGCAGGGGTAGCAAATCCGTTACATGTTTGTCACAAATCTGCATAACTATCACTACACCAATCGGCACACACACATCCATCTATATCGGCACAAGCCACATCACATTCATTTAGAATTCATTTGATATTGTCATAGGTATTCAATATTTGTTCATCTGTAAGATATCCTGCCTCTCATGCTATTATGAGTCTTTCTGTTCACGGTATGTTAAGTCCTATATTTGTCAAAATTTCTAAAGTCTGCCTATAATCCACTTCTCAAGAGAGAGTTCAAGCTCAAGGCCCTGTGATCTCAAATCACAATTTATGTCCTACATCGGTAACAGCGCTCACAACATCTTCAAACCTAAAAAATTCTCCACCAAGCTTTACTAATAGAGTAATATCAACTCTTTTGATTTCAGTCAAAGGGACAGGATCTTCTAGGCCACTTTCAATAAACAGGCTTCAAGTTTGCACAATGTTGCCTGTATACAAAAACAATGAAGGAGCTTCGATAATCCAATATCTATTGTAGCCATCTTGATACATCAAATATCACAAGAAATTTCATTGAATATATGGGATGCCTTTGTCATAAGCATATCCGTTAGAAAACAAGTAAGCCACATTCCCTGTATCTACTTCCCCCTCCATCCAAGCCAAAAGCTGGAAAAATCTTCCATCATTTGTTACAGAATAACCATAAAACTCATTGGTTACTATATCTCTAGGCAACTTGGTAAGAGAAGGAACTAGAGAATAAACCCCTGTTCAAAATTCTCATTGCTGCCATAAATTATTACCACTCCAATCTGTAACCTGTAGATAGCTGTCAGGGGCTGGATAACGGTTGTATTCCAATTTATAGGTTTCAATTGCATTAGAAATTGCATTAATATCTGCCTTCCTTACAGCATCTCTAGATTTTACGAACCATTTATTAAAAGTAATAATAGCACCAGCCATCATAATTCCTAAAATAGCAACAACTATCAAGATTTCCAGCAAAGTAAAAGCCTTTTTTTGTATTTTGTTTCTCATTTTTGTTAATATATATTGGACATTAAATAAAAAGGAGGGTTGTCCCTCTAAGTTTAAACACCAAACATAATTTTTTCAAATTTCCCCCCTCAAAATCTTTAAAAACAGCTTGACTTTTAACAAATATCTAATAAGGGAATACGTTTCAGTCATCCAAAAAAAACTCTATCCCAGCAATTTTTTTCAAAATGCTAACAAATTCTCAGGTTGTGATTCAAAAAATATTTGCTCCAGAAGAATAAACAGCCTGTAGCTCATCTACACAGGAGTTATCCATGATACAACTAACATCAAAAGACAAAACATCAACATTATCTATTATTCCAGAAGTGGTAACAAACTGATTACCCGTCGAATTCAGCACCATACTACCATATATAAAAAGAGAAGGAACTTTTACCATTATGTAATTACCACTATTAACCGCCATTACATAATTGGAAAACACACCTCTAATATAAAATGGAGGGTCCTTGGGCAACTCCTCCAGAGGAATTCAAACTTCAAATTGTCTAGATAGTACATCCACACTATATTTATAATATCAAAACTGATCATCTTTGGGTAGATTTTGAATTCACTGAACTGTTTGCCATACGCGCTCTCCTACAACCCCCTCTCTCCAAGCTACTCATCAGTTTTCAAAAAACACAACTGTCTTTTGAATATCATCTGGCAAAGGATAAAAAAGCTTTGCTGCTCCGAATTCCTTCAAGGCGTTAGCTAGTAAAGTCACATTAATTTTTCTGTCTGCATTACGAGCATCCACAAAAATTGTATTAAAATAAATCCAAAAAATTGAGAGCAAAATCGCCAATATGCCTAGTACTACAATTAATTCTACAAAAGTTAATGCTTTTTTAGCTTTATTCATACTTTTTAAGGACAATAATTAATTATTCATGTTAAAACATTTGAACCTACAAGAGAGTTAACCTGCTTTTGACCAGATAGAGTCTTCCTATAAGCACTTACATGAAACAGATATCCGCCGGATTTAAGATCAAGCATTAAGCCAGAACAGTTAAAGTATGTCTGTGACAAATTAGCCGGTTGACAATATGCACTTAAATATCAAGTCTGGGAAAACAACAATCAAGCCGTAGAATTATAAGCATTTAAAGAAAATATTATTTCATTTATATAATCAACATGAGGATCATACACCTCACCAGACCAAGTTCATTGAGGAAATCGGGTCCAAACAAACTTCACATCATTAAACCCAGAGGCACTACATTCATCCCCTATATCTGTATTGTCAAAATCTCCTGATAATATTTCGAAGTTTGTAGGATTTGTTATTTGTTCATAGATTTCGCTTTCCATAGCCAAATCAGAAAACATTAGAGGTCTATATCCAACAAAGACATTAAAACGTTTGGCTATCTTATTTTTTCAAGATCACTCATAGCTTAGGTATCTAAGACCATCCTCTCAGCTTAGTCAAACTTCAAAAGATATCCATCAGGTTTCTGAAAGAGAATAGAGACTTATAGAAATATTTTCTCAATTGAATGAATGCTTCCAAAATGAGCGAGCATAAGAAAGGGGGAATCTAAAGGTGGCTGGGGATCTGCCTATAACTCTCACTTCTCATATAACTCCATTAAAGAATTCTCCAGTAAATTTAAACTCCAATCCCGAGGCGTGTATATTGGGGAAATAACCTAAATGTAGCCACTGGGATGGGGGCAAAAACCCTTGTTCTCATAAAAACTTACAATCATTATCTTTTCACGTCCATCACCCAAAATTTTTTTGACAGTACATATTATCATCATTCAAATTATCATCAATATTGTCGCCATCTCCTGCCTTGTCATTGTATCACAGTCAATCTATATTATAAATCTTGTAATAATAATTTGCCAAAGAATAATTTCTAATATTCAAAATTAGTGACTGTTGATAGTCTTTATAAAGAGTGTAAAAAGGAAAATTTAGGAAATTAAAACTTATAACATACGCTCACATCATAAGTATTAACGCGATCATTAACAAGACATAGATCAAAATCATTTACGGTCTAGTAAAGAAGTAATACTTTAAATATTTAGGCTTATCTCCCAAATAAACTCTCCAAGCTATCCAATATCATCATGATGCCACCCATCCGCTCATATATTCACATTCAATATGAGGGTAGGTGTATTCATCTCCTACAAATTTTAAATCACTGGATGTATTCTCATAGCTTACTGTTATCCCTGTTCAAAAACATCTATATTCTCTAAATAGAGTAGGTTCTTCCAAAATGTTTTGAAACAAAATTTTATTATCATATGCCCCACTAAATACCCGTCATCTTTGAGAAAAATCTATAGTGGTTTTGATAAAACGATCATACTCCATAGCAAAAAATTGCATTCTTCTTGCAAAATCTATGCTATTAAACATAAATACAGCTAAGAAGGCAATATATATCCCGATAAGAGCAAAAAAGAATACATACAATATTAACTCTATCAAGGTGATCCCCTTAGAGAACTTCATTTAAAACTAGAATTTGTAATTGTAAATAACAATATCATCCGAATAAATCCTGCAAAACAGCCCTGTAAAAGTCACTCAAAGCTGAGGGAATACATTATAAGTATCAATATAACAATTGTAGGCAAATTTACCAGTAGTATCTGATAGTCAAAATTCATATCCATTATAAGTTATGAACCCCGTCGTTAATCATGTTTGAGACTCGATAAAATAATTGCTCCAATTGTACAAACTTATATTGTCAGCCTGCTTATCCAAAAGTTGTTCAAAATAAGAAATTTTAGCTGCTCATATACTAAATATATTCAATCCACTAGTCATTATTACCATCAGAAAGAAAATCCCCAGGATCACCTCAAAAATTTTCATTTATTTTATTTAGTTTTAGAGCCTAAACTCCTCACATCTTACCAATAACATTATAAATATGGATCATCGGCAAAAATATAGCCATCACAAACATAAACACTACTCATCATATCATTACTATGATCAAAGGTTCCATTAAGGATTGTAAATTTTTAATTATTAACTTCAAGTCTTCATTGTAACGCTCTGCAACATCCCCCAGAAGTTTAGCTAATTGTCAAGTCTTTTCTCAAATGTCTATAGCATAAGCCACATCTATAGGGATATATTCATTTTTATAATTTTTTATATCTCCTTGCTTTGAAAGCCCCAATATTTGAGCGAAGTTGGCTCATGTTTCAAGCTCGAACCTAATCCTTTTAAACTCATCTGCAAATTGCGGATTATCAGTACCATCAATTATCAAATTCATAGCATCTAAGATATTTAATCACGCCTTCAAAAGCAAAGAAAGGTTACCTGTAAACATCACAATATACTTTCTCCTACTGATCTCTTTCACCACAGGGAAGTTCAAAGACAACCGACCAAAAGCACGCTTACCAATATCTGTCCTTCCGAACATTTTAATAAGCATAACGAAAACAATAACTTCTATTATCATTATATACCATTTTTCCATAATGAAATTAGACAAATTGATAAGCATCTGAGTAATAAAAGGCAAATCTACTCAAACTTGCTTGTAAAATCCAACAAATTTAGGAACAATAAATATTAAAAGTCCTATAAAAATTCCAATAGTTATTGTTACAACTACTATAGGATACATCATAACCCCTCTAATCTTCTTTTTTCTATCATCCTCTTCTTTATATGCTAAATATATGTTATTAAAAATTTCCCCTAGCTTTCATGTGCTTTCCGCGATCCTAACCATAGCCGTATCCAATTTGGTTATAGGAGGCATATACAATGCCATTATTTCAGACAGTTTGGCTCCGTTTTCTATACCATTTTTAAGATCTCTAACGAACTTTTTAAGCCCTAGATCTTTAGCCTGTGCATAAACAACATCTAAAGCAAACTTCAAATGCATCTTACCCTTTAAAAACCAAGCCATTTTTTCATAAAATTGATATAGGCCATTTTTATTGAATTTCGCAAACTTCATCATAAATTCCTCGAACCAATCACCTTTTTGTCCCTGCTTGGCTTGAAGAATTTTTTTCTTTTGAATACTATCAATTATTTTTAAAAGCTGTTTTTTGGGAGCTAGTGGATATCTCTTTAGAATATTATATGCTTTTCTTAATGCCTCATCATAATGTCAACTCTTAATATAAAAATTCAACGTATTCATCTCTAACTTAAAAGCTTCTCTTTGTCTTTTTTCTAATTCTTTTCTTCTAAGCTCCACAAGTTTAGCACGCAGTTTCAAAAGCCTTTTGTCTTCAATTTTTAGCTTTTCTTCAATGTGCTGCAAAAAACTTAATCATCATTCGTAATCTTTTGATCTTATGAATTTCTCCACCATTCTAATCATATTGTCGATCTCCTTTTTGTCCAACTTTCCTTGCTGCTTAACATTTTGAAGATACATTATCTTCTCTGCTATTTCCTCAGAAAATTTAACATCGGAAATCTCTTTGGAAGATTTGTATTGATCTATTTTTGAAAGATACTGATGCAATTTTTTATCATTTGGATACTCACTAAGCAAAGTCATCACCTCGCTTAGAGCAGCATCAAAATCTCACCTTCAGATCAAGTAATCAATATACTGCATCCTATTTTCATACTCAATCTTTTTAAGAGTAGACTCTTTCTCCTTTTCAAAAGTTTGTTTCCTTTGCTCATATTTTTTTACCAGTTTTCTATAAAAGTTAACATCATCTATCTTGGCCCTAATATCATCCAAAACCTTTTTAGCATCATCCAATAACCCCAGATCTAAATAAAAGTTAAACCAATATAAAAAGTGATTTTTTTCCGTGGCCTTATTATAGTTAAACTTATAAGCCTCTTTTTCATAAGCCTTCGCAAATTTTTGTATTTGAAAAAGAAGGTCTACCAATTTAGCCTTATAATGCGGATCGTTTGATTCTTTGTATTTTTGATTAAAAGATTTTATAAGCTTAGTAAAATCTCAATTAAGGAAAAATTGAATTTCCTTTACATCAAAGTATTTAATATTAGCTATGATAAAGTCTATAATCTTTCTCAAATCCATCTATATTTTGTTTAATTTTTATAAACTTTTGTATGGCAACACTTGTTGCAAGTTCGTAATTCAAAGCAGCACCTTTATTAAACCATCTTGATAGAGAGACAAATACCCTTTTGATTTCCTGACCTCTTCCCACTTATCTGCAGTAACCTGGGTTGAGATAAGTTTTGAAAAATCTTGATCTATCAATACTACCTCATGCAGCCCAACCCTTCATTTAAATCAAGAACCCAAGCATTTATCACATCACTTAGGAACTTTAAATGAAGCATTAGGCTTAAGCTCTTCATATATATCTCCTAGGCCTTCCTTAAATATCTGTTGGGTTTCTGCATCCATTTCTGCAGGCACAGCACAACTACATAGTTTTTTAACTAATCTTTGAGCTAAGATCATTTTCAAAGAAGAAGCAACAAGATATTTATCCACTCACATATTTATTAGTCTTTCAACTACCCCCACTCATTGATTGGCATGTATAGTACCAAAAACTAAATGTCAAGTTAATGAAGCTTCAACAGCAAGTTTCGCCGTTTCATAATCACGGATTTCTCATACGAGAATAATGTCAGGATCTTGTCTCAAAAGAGTCTTTAATCAGTTAGCAAAGGTATAACCGATTTCATGGTTAACTTGGGATTGAGCAACCCCTTCTAGCTTATACTCAACAGGATCCTCTAGAGTAGAAATATTGTACTCCATAGGATTAAAGTAATTAAGCATAGCATATAGAGTAGTTGTCTTACCTGATCCTGTAGGTCAAGATACCAACACCAACCCTTCTTTAAATTTCATAGCTTTTTTAATCAAATTAAGATTCACGCTCAAAAATCCTAATTTATCCAAATTCAACAAGGACATATCCTTCCTCAAAATCCTCAAAACTATTTTTTCTCCATAAAGAGTCGGAAAAGTAGAAACCCTCATATCCACATCTTCAATGTTCATCCCTTCTCTATATTGAAAAACTATTTGCCCATCTTGAGGAAGTCTTTTTTCATCTATCTTTAACCTAGCTAGGATCTTGATTCTAGCAATTAGATTTTCTTGGTTAGATTTATCAATTGTATAAATATGATAAAGATCCCCATCTATACGATACCTTATTATGAGTTTATCCTTGTGAGGCTCAATATGTATGTCTGATGCACCTTTTTTAATTGCATCAGAAAAAAGATCATCTACAAAGTATCTAAAATCATCTATTACCTTGATTTCCTTTGCTATAGAATACTTTTGCTCAGTTTCTTGTTTCTGAATAGCCATAATCTATATCCTTAGTAAATACTTTTTCACATTATAATTATAGTTGCAATACCAAACAGTGTCAAAATAGATCTACTTTATATATTAATTATCATAATTTTTGAGGAAGCATTTTTTCAAAAAAAACTTTTGATTATTTGACAATATTGTTTTTTTGTGTAAAATTTAAACATAATTGATTAAACAAAAATTATATTCTAAAAACATTATCATGGTTGCAAACAACCCATTTCAAGTAAATCTAGGTGGAGATTGAGCAAAAACTCCAAAAGACTGACAAAAAGATGAAAAGCAAAACAAAGCTCCTAAAGCATCTTCCGAACAAAATTTAAAAGGGCTATCTATTCAAATTTCTATAGACGAAGATTCTTCTCAAGAACAAAAAGAAGAAAAACAGCCTTCAAAAACTGAAAATGAAAACCAAAAATCACCTGAAAAAGACAAGAAAGTGGGGGAAGAGGTTATTTTAGAAAAGCTTAAGGAATGATTAGATATAAAAGTTCCCTTAGAAGAGGAAGTTGACCAATTGCTAATACTCAAAGAGGTCAAAAAAAAGCAACGCATAGCTAGGATGAAAAAAATGTTGGTAAAATTTTTCACTATAGCTATTATCGGAGCGATTGGATTTGCAGGATGGCGAGGTTTTAACAACAAAGAATATGTAGCTTCTTTATTAGGCCTTGAAAAGGTTATTATAACCAAAACTGTTGAAAAGAAGGTTTCATTACCTCAAAAACTGGATATGTCCTTTTTTGAAGGACAAACATTAGCTAGAACATATTATGATTTGTTATACAAACTAATAGCAGAAGCTCCTGTTGAAAAAATAAATGATGAAAGTAAAAGAGACTATTTGCAGCAACTAAACTTAATTACTAAAAATCGAGCCAGACAAAAATTAGACTTATGGCATTACAAACGTCAACTGTTACCATTGGAACTTAAGATATTTGGCAAACAAAAATAAACCAAAAACTTGCAAAAACTTATCAACTTATTACACTATTTAGTGTCCTTAAATTAAACAAGGACTAAAAATAAACAAAAATTTATTTAATTCTTTAAACAAAGAAGGCAAATGAAACTAAAAAGGAAAGCATTTACATTGGTAGAATTAATTGTGGTTATTGCTATTTTGGCAATTTTGGCTGTAACATCTTTTACAGTGTTGACTAAATGGTTCAACAAAGCAAGAGATTCAAAGAGGATGACTGCTGTAGCTGATATTAAGGGATCTATTGAAAGGTATATATCCCAGCCAGAACATGCTAATTTAGGAAGTGAAGTTTACACAAATAGTTGAACATTGTCCAATGTAGCTAATGACACAAATGGAAATCATTCTGTATTGACAGTAGATGTAGACCAGAATTTGTTAGCAGCTCTTAAGGGATTAGACCTCCAAAAAGCACCTATGGATCCTCTTGGTAAAGATTACTACAGGTTTGGAGTCGCATATACTAACAATCCTAACAATGCGTTCGACGTTGCTGCTACACTAGAGTATGATGGTGACAATCCACAATACAACACTTATCTACAAGGAACTTACATCTCTGGAGCTTTTGATAACAGAACAAGTTTAGTAGCTAGATATGGAACAGCAACACCTACAACAGGCGATTATGTTTATGAAAAATCTACAGACCCACTATTGCCATACAGTCTAGAAGATTAAAACATATCTCATTTGGCTCAAAAACCACTCTGCTTTAAGGCAGAGTGGTTTTTAAATTAAAAGAACAATTTGCGTTTCTCTCTAAAAAACTTATACTCATCCACAATAAACTATTTTATCTTATAAAAAAACAAAATATGCTGCATAAAAAGGGGGTAAGCTTGGCTGATATCATCGTTTTCGTGTTTGTATGAGGTATGTTATCTGGGTTTTTAGGATTAAATTTTAATAGCAAAATAGATAATTCAAGAGATTCTAAAAGAATGTATGCTATAGCTGATATTAAGGGTAGTATCGAAAGATACTTATCTAACCCATGAAACCAAAACATGGCAAAAAAGATATACATTCACAAATTTTCTCTATCAAACGTTGTTAAAGACTCTTTAGGAGTTCACCACGTATTAACTGTAGATGTTGATCCAAAGTTCATGGAAGTTTTTGATGGACTGGATCTACTCAAAGCACCTAAAGACCCACTTAGTAAAAACTATTATAGATTCTGAATGGCATATACCAAAAACACCTACAATGCTTTTAATGTTGCCGCTACCCTTGAACATAAAAACAACAAATACCTTCCTAACTCTTATGTTGAAGGCAACTATATCGAAGGTCTATTTGATGGCAGAAAAAGCTTAGTTGCTGCCTATCAAGATTCTTACCCTGCTACTATTACAAACACCGGGGATTATGTTTATAACGGCTCTACAGACCCTTTGATTCCTTATAAACTAAGCGACTAAAAACAGGTTAGCCCCAAATTATCATCCTGGTTAGCTAAAAACAGCAATAGTTTCCAAATGGTAGGTATGAGGGAACATATCTACTGGCCTAATTTTTTTTAGTTTAAAATTTCATTCTAATAGTAAAGACACATCTCTTGCCAGAGTAACTGGATTGCAGCTTATATAGAGCAATTTAAAATCAACCCTTTTTTTGATTTCAATTAATTTTTTTATTACCTTTTTGTGCAAGCCTTCCCTTGGCGGATCCACTATTAAAAGGTCCATATTATCAAGCTTTCCATCCATCACCAAAGAATAAATCACATCTTCAGCCTTTCATACTAAAAATTTTGCGTTTTGTAACCCATTTATCTTAGCGTTGAACCACGCATCCTCAACTGCATCTTTTACTACTTCTACTCCCAACAAGCTACTACCAACTCAAGCCTTCAAAAAACTCAGGCCAATAGTTCCTACTCCACTATACATGTCCACGATTTCTCACTTTATTTGAGGCATCATATCTATCGCTGTGCTAAAAAGAGTTTGTGCTCCAAGTGTGTTAGTTTGAAAAAAACTACGGGGAGATATTCTAAAACTTATTTCAACATCCTTTATTTTTAGCTTTTCAAAAATATGCGATTCTCCAAACAAAAGCTTTCATTTGACATCTTGATTTCGCACAACATCAGCTAAACCATTGTTTTCAAAAAGCCAAAAGCTATTTATTTGAGAGTTTAGCTTTTCATCTTTTCCCAACTCATTAAAAAATTTGCTTAATTCTTTTTTTTGTGAAGCTGACAAGTTTTTGGTGGCATAACTTAACACCACCATAAGCTGATCTGTGCCAAAACCATATCTAAGCATCAAATGTCTCCAGACTCATTGATGATTAACAGGATTGTAAACAGATAAGGAATTTTTTAAAATTTTATCTTTTAGCACTTCATAAATCTCATTTGCTTTTTTTGCAGCTATCCAACAATGCTCTACATCTACAAGTGAGGCCCATTCTCATTGCTTATGAAACCCTCAAACCGGTTTATCTTCTTTATTTGCGTTACAATATCAAAAGCTAAATTCTATTTTATTCCTATAGTGCCGAACTCAAGGAGCGGGAACTAATGGTTCAACTTTAGAAGCAATATTTTGCCAAATATGGCGGAAACTATCCTCAAAAAGTTGCTGCTTGAGTTTTATCTGATTTTGATAGCCTAAAATCTGCCATTTACAACCGCCACAGCCGATTTTACAACCCTCCTCTGAAAGGTTTCATTCCAAGTTTGGTTGGAAAAAATAATGAGAACACTTCAAAGAATCCATATCTACCCACTGAGAATCAATGCTCTTAATTTTAAAAACTCTAGCTTCGATATAATCTTTTTTGTTTTTCACAACCTTCGCATCAACCACGGCTCCAGGTAAAGCTCCTCATTTTATTATCACTTTTTTTCAACTAAACAAAGAAGAAATACCCACACCTCCAAATCAAATTTTTTGAATTTGCAAATTACGGAGAATATATCCTTTTTTCATTTAAAAAATGCGTTTTATCTAACTTCTCAAGTCTCAGTATTAACCACAACCTCATCTCATTCTTTAATATGCAATGGGACTTGCACTTCCAATCACGTTTCTAGTTTTGCCCATTTTCTACCTGATGTCGCTCTATCACCTTTTACTCCAGGCACAGTTTCGACTACTTTATAAGAAATAGTAGTAGGTAATACTATACCAATAACATTTCACTGATGCTTAATCAAGAAAACATCCAAATTTTCTTTTAGATAAGAAGTAATATCTTCAATTTGTTCTGCTGGAATTTCATACATTTCAGATGTATCATTTTCCATAAACACATAGGTATCCCCCATGCTATAAAGATAAACTCCATTTTTGTAAGCAACTTCAGCAGCTTCCAATGTTGTTCAAGATTTATAAGTGAGCGTGTTGGTAGCTCAATTTAAAATATTTTTGACTTTAAATGTATATGTTGCACTGCCACGTCAAGTATGAGTATGTGATGTATCAACAACTCTCACAAGTTGCCCATTGATATCCAAAATTGTTCCCTTTTTTACTTCAGATGTATCTATTTTGATCATTTCATAATCTGCTTAGTTTATAAAAACATTGCTGTTAAGATTTTTATAATAGTATAAGAGAATATAACAATCAACAGCCCGATTACAGCATTTTTAATAGCATTATTTCACTTCGTCACATTACCAGTAAACACCCCTGTGGCATAAATATACCCGGAATAAATTATCATTAAAAAACCGATAACCATCGCAGCATCCAGAAGCAATTTTACAATATGCACCAGCAACCCTGTAATTCCTGAAAAATTTACAATTCAAGAATTAAGTTGAGCAGCAACATTAAGTTCTCCCGCCTTGTTTTTGTACTTCCCAACAAATGAGCCACCTGAAGACGGTTTTATCAATTCTTGAACTGCTGTTTCTCATTCATTTCCTGCATCTGCTGGGATTAAAGTAAAGCTGTCGTTAGGCTCAGATGAAAAACTAGCTGTAGGGACACCGGGATCAAACTGAACCTCTCCTCCTTGACCGAACGTTAGACCCAGCGACAGAACGAAAAAAATAAACAATAAATTTCTCTTTAAAAATTTTTTAATCATTATATCTAAAATAATTATTAAACCTTCTTCACTTTATAGATTTAAAAAGAAATTTCAATTATCAAGACCATATTCACCTATTTTTTAGCTCATTTAGCAAATATGAACTATCATTTGCCAATGCCAATGCTGCTTGAATGTCAACCTCTCATCTTTCTATTAGCTCAATTAGAGAATCTTCCAAAAGAATCATGCCTGCAGACCTATTAGTTTGGATCACATTATTAATTTGCTTAATCTGGTTCTCTCTAATCAAGTTAGAAACTGCCGTATTGTTTATCATAATCTCAAATGCTGGAACCATGCCTTTTCAATTTTTCTTCCTCAAAAGTCTCTGGGAAATAACTGAAGCTAATGTTTCTGCAAGCTGTATCCTAATCTGATTTTGTTGATCCGCAGGGAAAGAATCAATAATCTTATTAATGGTTTGAGCAGACGATTTACTATGGATAGTAGACAAAACCAAATGTCAGGTCTCAGCTAAGGTTATAGCATTTTTTATACTTTCCAAATCCCTCATCTCACCAAATAAGATCACATCTGGCTTTTGCCTCAAGGCAGCCTTAAGTGCTCTTGCAAAGCTTAATACATCACTACCCAATTGCTTTTGTTCAATCAAAGCTTCTTTTGGCTCAAATACATATTCAATAGGATCCTCAATTGTAATGATATGCTTGGCATAATGCACATTTATTTCTTCGATCATTGCTGCCAAGGTGGTAGATTTACCAGATCAAGTAGGACCAGCTACTAAGATAATTCATGAAGTTTTCCTTATTAATTCCTTAAACACTAGTGGAAGTCACAATTCATCAATAGTTGGGATTTTCTCAGCCAAAAGTCTGGCGACTATCATTATATGCTTTTGCTGCTTAGAAATATTTAACCTGTAACGCCTTCAAAATGCAGACCATCACAGGTCTATATCCAAATTTTGTCTAAAATGTTCTCCTTCAAAATCATCCATAAACATATATGCAATCCCACTTAACACATCATCATCAAGAGGAGGAAATTGATTAATTCTATATACTTTACCATAAACTCTCAAAGCTGGAGGCTCTCAATAAGTTAGATACATATCAGATGCATTATTATCTATCATCAACTTGAGCAAAAAATCTCTATATTTATCAGGTTTTTTCAAAAGCATTTTGATTTCATCAGAGTACTGCTCCTGTGCTTGATCGATTTGAGTTTCATCCATCTGTGTCATTTTAGCACCCAAAAATAATTTAAATGTTTAATTCAAACTTAAAATAAGTATATTTTTAAAGCACATATTTGTCAAAAAATTGAATTTACAAAAATTTCCACCTACATCTAATGTTCTTTTTTTTGGAAGAAAGCGATTCCACCACCAAAATAAAAAAGAAAAAGACTACAATCAAAAGAAGTATATTTTTAAAATCTCTTCAACAGCTAATAGAAGAGGACTGATTAAATTTAAAAAAGAAAAACATTTTTTTACTACCTGATCATTTTTTTTCCTTTTTTACAAAAACCTTTAAAACCTCAAGTAATTCCCCGTTTTCAATATGAGACTTAGAAGAGATAATTAATGCTTATCACAATCAAATAGAACTTAAGTTTGGAAAACAATGACCCAGAGTTTTTTATTTTTTGGATGAAATCTTTGTAAATGGAGCTCCTCAAGAGTTCGTGCTCGGGGAACAAGGAGAAATATTGTTTAGATTAAATATCCTTTTTTGGCAGCCATCCAAATACAATACCTATAAAAACATCTTCTGAAAGAATTTCTTCCACCCTCTAGTGAAATTTTATCCACGCAGTTTTTTTACTTACCAATTTATCAAAAATTCTTTTAAAAATCATAATTTTTTCTTAATTTACTTTTTAAATGAATACACAAAAGCAATTCAAATCAAGGATGGTGCTATTTACAAGATCGAATATTTAAACTTCGGCATATCAAATTTTAAGCAATTCCTAAGAGAAAATCGTTTAGCTTATATTCAGTTCCTACAAGATGATTTCAGCGGTTTTCAAAACAATATTGTAGAACAAATTCTAAATTTCACAACTAACACAATTTTCAACTGGTTCAAAACAAACTTTGAACTATCTCCAGCTTCAAAAATCTATTTTATATCCTCCCTAACTGATAATCGAAGGTTTAATGAAACAATTAATAATATCTCCAGCAAGCAACAACTAGGTTTTATCTTGCCCTTTAAGGAATCCAAAAAATTAGAAACATTTGATAACGTGCGAAAATGAGGGGATATAGACACTTTAACTGCTATTAACGCATTAGGATAATGATACTATATGATGCCCATACCCATCTAAATGACCCAAAAATCTATGGTCAAGCAAATTCTTTGATAGAAGATTTCATTAAAAATGGTGGAAGAGGATTAGTAAATATAGGTGTAGATATGTCTCGGAACAAGCGTGCTGTTGAAATAGCAAAAAACAACACATTTAATCTCAAGATATGAGCAGCCATAGGTTTTCACCCGGATGTTATCATAAAAGACCCTGATTTTGATATATCTCAAAACCTGCAACAATTAACTGATTATATAGCAAAAAATACTACCTATATTTGGGCTATTGGCGAGATAGGGATAGATCTTTATCGAGACAAACAGGGGGCATCCTTAAAAAAACAACAAGAGCTATTCCATGCACAATTGCAGTTAGCACAACAACTTAAATTAGGCGTAGTAATTCATTCTAGAGATAGCTTTGAACAGACCTGGGAGATACTTAGGAATTACAAAGATCTAAAAATATATTTCCACTCATGGACTTATACTCCTGATCAACTATCCAAAGTTCTAGATTACAATACTTGGATATGATTCAATTGAATTCTCACATATCCTAAAGCTGAAGATGTCAGAGATTCTCTTAAAATCACACCTCTTCAAAAGATTCTGATGGAAACAGATGCTCCTTATTTATCTCCTCAGCCTCAAAGAGGCAAAGTTAACAAACCATCTTTTGTTAAATATACCTACTCAAAGGCAGCTACCATCAAAAATTTAAATGAAACAGAGTTTAGTATACAAATAGAAAACAATTTTAAACAATTTTACTCAATCTAAAACTTGCAAAAATTGAGGAGATTGACTACAATTTAAATAAGTTTAGCTTTTTACACGAGAAAATGAGAATTTTGAAAAAATATTTATGGGGTTTGACTCTTGTTTTGTTAGTAAATAGCATAGGTTTTGCAAAGGTTCCAGCACAATATTTTCCAAACTATGATATCAGACCGTATTTGGAAAAGCTCAAAGAATTTATAATTGAATTCGACGCGAAAAGCGAAATCTGACAAGAACAAAGTATAGATTTTGGAAAATTCTATAGTAATTTCCTAAATCTTAAAAAATATTTACCCCAAGGTGTGGATAATGAAAAAACATATCTAGCTTGTGAAAGCTTAAGTAAAGACTTATCTACAAGATTTTCTTTTATCCAATATTCTAGTTTTAGAGACAGGTGTATAGTGCCTCTTAGAAAAATTATGCAAAAAATAGACACCTCAAAAACTGTAGTGGCAAAAATAAAAGCTTCCCCTACGAAAGGGAACGCTCCTCTTACAGTTACATTTGATGGGACACAATCTTCTATAGACCCCTCAAACGACACTATTCCAAATGATAACTTTTTTCGATACTTCAAAGACATAAATGGAGAATACGTACCAATTGGTAGAGGCCCCATTGTTAAATACACTTTCCGCCATCCTGGAAAATATATAGTACACCTAACTGTAAGAAGTTCCAACAAAAGCCAATGAATATTTGACTGACAAGCTTCAGTAACAATTAATGTATTACCCAAATCTGCCAAATTAATTTTACAGGCTTTTGGAAGAGTACTTAATCCTGATGTGCCTTTTAAAATTGCCACTACTGAAGCCCAAAGAGGTTTCATAGTTGATGCTAGTGCTACACATCCACTAGGAGGAAGAGAGATAATTAATTACCATTTTTGGGTAGAACAACTGAATCCTACTTCTAGAACCGTTTATGAAAAATCGTGAGAGTGAACTCCAAAGATATTCAAAATAAAATTGCCAGAAAAATGAGAATATAGATTCAATTTAGAGATCACAGATAACACCCAAAAAAAGGAAAAAGAAAGCTGGCCAGTGATAGTAGAAGATCCTGTTGCTCTAATTACATTTTCTCCAGCCCAAGGGAATACTTCCACACTATTCAGTTTTGATGCTTGAGCTTCATATGCTACTCAAGCCAAAATAATAAGCTATAAATGGCAAATAAAAGATGAAGACGGCAAAATAATTCATAACTCTTTGCAAAAATCATTCCAGTTTCAATTTCCCAAAGCTGGAGTATATACAGTATTGCTTCAAGTAAAGGATGATCTTGGCAATCAAAGTGTTGACGTGATTCATCTTAATGTGGCTTCTACCCCTCCTGTAGCTAATTTTGTAGTACAACCCCTCAAAAAATGGAAATATCCGTCAGTTTTTATATTAGATGGAACCTACAGCTGGGACCCTGATGTAGTAAAAGGGGAAGATAAGCTGTTTTATCAATGGGGATTCTCGAACCTACAAAATATAAAAATTTTAGAAGGGGATCTAAATTCTCCTTCCCTTACCGTGGCATTTGAAAAAAAATGAGAATATGTCATCTCTCTCACAGTAAGAGATCTACAAGGCAACGCTTCTACAAAAGAAGAAAAAATCAAGATTCAAACAGCTCTTAGACCAGAAATAATCCCCAAACCAAGAGTGGTAAGATTGGGAAATCCCATAATATTTGAAGGAAGAGCCAATCAAAAAGTTGCTTTTTGGCAATGGGACTTTGGGGATGGTACAGTTAAAAAAACTGAAAGACCCAAAGTATCCTATACATATTCTCAGGCTTGAGCCTACAATGTAACATTGAGCGTGAATTCTCTAGCATGAGAAGAGCAAAATGAAGTTACTGAAATGATATTCGTAGGAGAAAAAGATAAGCCAATCCCTGTATGGGAAATTAAGATCAACAACCGTTTAATATTACCAAAATACTTAAAGTGTGGAGATGAGTTTAAACAAGCTTATCCTGTCCAAAGACGTGAAAACGTAACAATAGATTTTAGCAAGTCTCTTAATACCCAGGGAATATCAAAAGATTTAGAGATCATAATAAAACCGGATGATAGCAGAGCAGCCACAACCCCTATCCTAAATCATCAATTCCAAGAACTTGGTTGCCACAAGGTTGAAGTATTTGTAACTGATAAAAGAAATGGTGCTCAGACTAAGACAACTTTATGGTTCAACGTGGAAAATGCGAAACCAACTCTTTCTTCTCTCATAATTAATCTACCGCAATTCAAAAACACTCAAACAATGTATCTCAATATGGGGAATATGGCATCAACACCGCAAATGTTGCCATCTCCATTACTGGTAGAAGTTATGGCAAATGGACTTAAGGATCCAGACGGTAAAATATCTTATATAGTATGGTATTACTATGAAGACGGAGATCCCAACAATCTCTTGGCAGCTAAGACCACTCCTGGTAATATCTCAACAGTAGTATTCACATTGGATAGTTTCCAACCAGGTAAAAAATATGTTTTTGGTCTTAAAATGGTAGATAACGACAACGACAGTATTAGAAGTGAAAAAATTATTGGAAAATGACCAGTAATTTTTATTCCCTCTTCTTATACCAACACAGATATTCCAATAGTGAGTTTGGATGTAACCCCAACAACAGCGGAGGTTGGTGAACAAGTAAAATTCAAAGTGAAATCTGAGCTAGTAAGTGGCAAGCCAGATTTCAAAGATGCTAGGGTAATAAAATATGATTTTGATGGCGATGGTATCTATGACTTGATTACCAAAAAAGAAGAAGTTACTTATACCTACAGCAAACCTGGTACTTACACACCAAAAGTAGAGGTAGACTACAAAGGCAACAAATGATTTGACTATGGAGACAAAGTTTTGATAAGGATCGGACTCAAAGCAAATTTTATATACACTGGTAAAGACAAAACATTTATATTTAGAGATGTAAGTGTAGGAGATATTACTAAAAGACAATGGTGTCCAGCATATCCAAAATGTAACTTGGGGGCTCTAAAATGGATCGAGGACCAAACATATTTTGGCTATACTTATGATTCTTACAAAAACTACAAAGTTTTATTAAAAATAGAAGATAAATATTGAAACAAAAAATCAGCCCTTAAAAACATAAAAGCAAAACCACAAAAACTTGATCAATTAGAAATCTTATCTATACCAGAGATCAAAAATGATACTATAAGAGTAGGAATCAATTTAAACAACGCTGTTCTTTATCATGTGATATGGCAAGGTAGTGGAGACTGCTTTGTGGACTCAGATGTATCAATAGATACAAATAGCGACGGAGATCCTACTAATGATAGGGACTTTGACTGTAATGAGACTGTGTTGTTTTCTTATTTGCCAAGAGGGAAAACAACATACGCTCATATTTATTATCCTGGTGGAGGCAAAGAACTAAAGGTAGAATTCTTAGATTTTGATATCAATATTCCAGGAGACCTCAAGTGAGCTTACACTCAATTAGACCAGATTATATTAAAGCTAGAAAAATACACAAATCCAGAAATTGCTTACCTTAAAAACCTCTTAGTCTCTATTAGAAACTCTCTTATAGCTTGAGTGCCTTCAGATGCCGATATTCAACAAGCGCTTATATGGCTCCAGACAAACTCTGATCAGCTATCATCTGATCTAGCTCAACAAATCAAGCAGATTTTAGAAGATCTTTCTGTACCGGCTCAACCTCCTACACAACTGGTAGGATACGAATATTACAAACAAACTATAATAAACTATTTCCCTCAAGACACTCAACCCAAAATCAGAGCAATTTTTGAGGAGATAGAAAGCAACCCTGATATGAGTGACGAACAAAAAAAGAATAAATTGGAAGAAATATTAAAGGAGGCAAAAAAGCTAGTAGAAGAAGGAATATTAGAAGAATGAGAGTTCTTTAGTATTTCTAGAGAAATTTGTAGTCTACTAGATTACTATAGTATCTCATCTCCGACTTGCCAGCAACCAACTGACCAAATAGTCTCAAAGACAACTTCGATTGTAGGAAAAATTATTAGGCTAATCCTTATTATAATTGGCGTATTAGTAGTAATATTTGTTGCATTAATTATCCTCTTTGCAATTAAAGCTAGAAAAGAAGAAAAAGAAGCTGAAGAAGAAACCGAATAAATTTTTGACAAATTTGAATCTCACCTATAAAATATAAATGTCTCATCTTCTCTAAAAAACAAAAACAAAAAAATGACACACCACAAAAAAAATTAAAGAAAAGAAGATGAGACAGCTCCCCCGTGTATCCGCGGAGGAGCTTTTCTTTGTGTTAAAAATAATTATATTTTATCTATGAAAAAGCTTAAAGTATTTACGATACCATATTTGTTTATATCAACCTCATTACTAATCCTAATTTGGTGGTTAATAGGTATTTTTTCTCACCAAATATCTATCTTTCAGTATTCATTACCAAGTTGAAATAGTAACCTTTCTTACTTATCCAAAAGCTTTACACAAAACATATACATAAGCGGTGATTTTCTATATTCTCCTGTAGCCTGGGACAAATATCAGGATTTTGTTTTTAAATCTCATAAAATATGGGGGGAATTTTATTCAATTTCGTATAAAAAAGCTATAGATAAACTAGTAAAAGCCTATATTTCTGGTGCAGATGTAAAACTTTTAATAGAATATCAAAAATATCAACAAGCACCTGGCAAGGAACTTTATCATTTAAAACCTCTTTTTGATGCTGGTCTTGCCAAATTTGATACAGGACTAGATATAAATTATCTCCATAGCAAATTTTTAGTTTTGGACAAGCCTAAATTTGTAATCCAAACTGCGAATCTTACTTATTCAGCTTTTTTCAAAAATAGAGAATATTTTCTTCTAGGAGAAGACAAACAAATTCGAGAAGGATTAAATTATATTTTCAACCAAGATCGACTAGGACGCCCTTTAGAAGAAGATAAGATACCTCCACAACTACTAGTTTGTCCTCTAGATTGTAGGACAAAGCTTAACAACTTAATAAATTTAGCTCAAAAAGAGATTATAATAGTTTGACAATATATTGATGACCCTCAATTAATAAACTTATTGAGCCAAAAAAGCAAACATTTAGATCAATTTAAAATCCTACTCCCAGCAAAAAACAAGGATAAACTCCCAGAATATTATTCCTTACAGCCCTATACTAAATATCTAGATTCTCCATATATTCATGCCAAGGCTATGTTAATAGATCAACGTTATCTGTTACTTGGCTCCATAAACTGGTCGACAAATTCATTAGATTACAATAGAGAAGTTGGCATCGTTGTAACAGACAAAATTATAATTCAAAGTTTTTTAAAAATATTCAACCGTGATCGACACCAAGCACATTAAAATTATCACATCTTTTATTGACAATATCAAATAAAGTATGTATTATATTGATAGCGTCCTGGTGGACGATATTTACTCCCGCACAACAGCTCTGCAAGAGGGCGGCTAGCTGGTGCGGGAGTATTTTTATATTGAAAAAGGAGTTTAGACAAATAAACTTTTAAATGCACATATTTAAAGATATAGCTAAAAATGGAAAAATTAGAAAATGTCTTCTTATTTACAGGAGAAGGGAAATACCTATTGAACAAAGAGCTTAATTTACGAAAAAACAAATTCAGGCAAAAATATGGAGACTCCACACTTTTTTTATTAAACCAAGAAAATAATTTAGATACTCCAAATTTACAAGAGATTATTTTTAGTGGGTGATTATTTAGCAGCAAAAAACTAGTGATCATATATTGAATACCATCAGACACAGATCAATGAAATAAATTAAATCCCTCAAAAGCCAAAGAAATAGAGAATTTCTTGGAGGCCAATTTAGATAAAATTCCCAAAGAGACAATATTAATTTTTGTATCCTTCAAGCCCGACAAGAGAGGGAAGTTTTTTAAAAGTCTATCCCAACGTGCTCAAATCAAAGCTTTTGAAAGGCTAAAACCTGCTCAAATCAAACAAATTATATCTCAACAAATTCCCAAACTATCCCCAAAAAATGTAGACATCTTGGCAAGCTTAATAGGCCATGATGAACAAAAATTAAAAAACGAATTGCACAAATTAAAAAACTTAAGTATTGATATGAGTGAATTAGATGCCGATTCTCTAAAACAAATTATAAGCGAAAGCGATGTATTTAATATATTCACTTGGTTAGATAGATTTATCAACAATGTTCCCAAAAGACAAACACTAATAAAACAACTTGAAATCCAAAAAGACCCTATGAATGTAGCTTGAGCTTTGTTATGGTCTTTTAAAAATATTATTATCTTTTATGAAGCCAAACAAAGAGGCATTTCTACCAAACAAATAATCTCTCTTTTAAAGGCTCCCCCTTTTGTGATATCAAAAATAAACAATTACAACCTATCTGAAGATGATATTGTAGAAATTAAACACCGATTTAAAAAACTAAACGAACTCCTTCAAATGATCAAACAATGAGATCTACCCCCAGAAAACTTAGGTCTTTTTATTAAACAAGCTCTACTAGATGAAAAAATTATCAACCCTTTTAACTAGAAATTTTGCCAAAAAAAAGATAAACAGAGTTGTGGCTGGACAAGTAGCGCTAAATCTATTAAAAAAACACCTCAAAACCCAAGTTGGTTTCAATGGAAAATTAAAAAACAACACACTTTTTTTATCTGTACCGACCCCCACATTAAAAACCAATATTTATCTTCAAAAACAAAAAATTTTAGACCAACTAAACTCGGATTTGGCCAAAAGAGGGATCAGAATTAAAATTAAAGATATTAGGTTTCAATAATCTTAACTTTTCATTTTAATGTCCACTCCCGAAAAACCAACAAACCACACAGAGTGAAACTCCACCAATCATTTAAATTCTATGGAAAAGCAAACATTTCAAGTCCTCGCTCCTACTACTTTAATACAAGCACTTAAAGAGGAAGTGTTAAAAACTCTAAATCTGCCTATCAAAACACCTGACCTTCAGACTCTTAAAAGGATTAAAAGACTTCAAGAGAAATACAAAGAACGAGCCACGTTAAGCCTCAATTCACGACCATTGCCTCAGCAGTGAGAGAACAACCAATCCTCAAACTCTACCCTCGAGGCAATAGAGCTCTCCCTCACTTTTTTGTTGCTTCACCATTTCTTGTGATGGATTAGTTCCTTCAATGAAAATGAGCTGGAGATTAAAACTACCACCAAAATCAATCATTCACAATACAAACAACTTTTAGATATTTGAAGCTATCTCACCTTTGAACTACACAAAATGCTTACTATCTTGAAACGATCAGATTTTTACAGGCTCTCTTTAACAAATAAACCATCTATACAAGATGTTATTTCAGAAATCTGGAGAATTAACAATAATATAGACAACCTCATATCACCTTCAAAATGACCTCAATTGTCTATATTACCTCCACAACTACCCTCTAATGTTCAAAAAAATATAAACTTACTTTACGAGCAACTCAAGCAAAAGTTAAGCGAAATAGAATTTGTTACTCCAAAAAAAGCTTCTTAAGATCTACTTCCTGATCGTATCCCTTGAGAAAATCTCTAAGTTGAGGTTTGCTATTCAAAAGCTTCTCCAAACTTTTGATAAGCAATTCGTAATCTCAAGATTTAGGGTATACATATGTCAATGGGTCCAAAAGACCTGTCGGACGGATTATTTGTTCTACAATTTTATCAGAAAGCTTGATTTCATATTCTCCAGGAGTGGCTGATACAAATAGGCTTTTTGCTCCCTGCTTCTTTTTTTGCATTATGGAGGAATGAAGTTCCTCAACGTTTGATTGCCAACCAAGTATATAAGCCAACTCTTCAAACGAAAGTGGTCTATGATCCAAAGCCGAGGGCAATCTAAATCCGTACTCAACAAGAGAAATTTTCCTAGATTTATCTCCTTGTGGCATAGCTCTAAGTTGAGGTATACTCATATGAGACTCATCTATGATTATTAACATATCGTCAGGGAAGTAATCGATAAGTGTGGATGGAGGTTCTCAAACTTGACGTCTGTCAAAATAACGAGAATAATTTTCAATTCCATTAACATATCACGTCTCTTTTATCATCTTCACATCATATTCTGTTCTCTTTTGTATCCTCT